>JBCNNW010000021.1:0-49630 GCA_039594205.1 Pseudescherichia sp.
CGAACTGCGCGCCTTTGCAGCAGAAAACGGCATTCAGGACCGGGTGCGGGTGCCGGAAGACGGCGAGACGCTGACCTTCTGACGCAAAAGCGCGCCCGGGCGGCAGGCCGAAAAAAAGCAGGATAAACATCACGGTTTAAATCAGGAAGGGTACAGAGTTATGTCCAGGCTGCACGTTGTCGTTATCGCCACGCCGGGCTTCAGCCCGTTTCACTTTTCCGTGCCGTCCATGGTCTTCGACAAGGCGATGCCGGAGCCGGGCCTGTTCAGCGTGGATATCTGTGCAGAACAGCCCGGCATCGTGGCGTCCGATATCGGTATTTCCATCAACGTGGAGCACGGGCTTGAGCGGCTTAATACGGCGGACATTATCATTGTACCGTTCTGGGAGCACCCCGAAACGCAGCCAGATGCGACGCTGCTGGAGGCGCTGCGCAGCGCCTGGCAGCGCGGAGCGGAAGTTGTGGGGCTGTGCCTCGGGGCCTATGTCCTTGCCTACGCCGGACTGCTGAACAACCGCAGGGCATCCACCCATTGGGAATTTGAGCGGGATTTTGCCGCCCGCTTTCCCGAGGTACGGCTTGACAGTAATGCGCTCTATACCAGCGATGAGCGACTTATTACGTCGGCCGGAACGGCGGCAGGTATCGACTGCTGCCTGAACATCGTTCGCGAACATTACGGAAGTGCGCTGGCTAACCGCGTCGCCCGGCGAATGGTGATCCCCCCGTACCGGGAGGGCGGGCAGGCGCAGTTTATTGAGCATGCGGTGCCGGAGACGACGCGAGATGAACAGATAAACGACATTATCGACTACCTGCGGCGCAATCTCGATAAGCGGCACGATATTGACTCCGTTGCGGGCTTCGCAGGCATGAGCCGGCGCACGCTGACGCGGCACTTCATCAAGGCCACCGGCATGACGGTGGGTGACTGGCTCAGCGCACAGCGTTTGCAGCGCAGCCAGGAGCTGCTGGAAACCACCGATCACAGCATTGAAACCGTATCGTCGCTGGCGGGATACCAGTCACCGGTCTCGTTCCGGCAGAGCTTCAAGGCGCGATTTAACGTCAGCCCCAGCGAGTGGCGCCGGACCTTCCGTGGCCCCGGTCTGATATAGACCCTGGCCAGAAGCCGGGATTGCAGCGCACCGCTTCCGGCTGATTATCACTTTATTAATACTCTCGCATCAGCCTGCTTCGCTGAACCAGGCCGGGTTGCTGCGTGCATCATTCAGGACACAGACATGAAACGTATGCCGGTGCAGGTGTATATCCTGTCGGGCTCTCAGGCACTTTTTCAGACCGTATCGATCATGATGATGACGGTCGGCGGTCTTGCCGGTCAGATGCTCGCTCCCTCGTCGGAACTGGCCACACTGCCAATCGCGGCGGCGGGGCTGGGAACGCTTCTGGCAATTTTCCCTGCCTCGCTGTGGATGAGCCGCGCCGGACGCCGGGCCGGTTTTCTTACAGGCACGGCGGCGGGAGTTGTTGCTGGCATCGCAGCGACAGCAGGCCTGTACCTGCACTCCTTTACGCTGCTCTGTGCGGCCACTTTTCTCATCGGCCTCTATCAGGCCTTTGCGCAGTATTACCGCTTCGCCGCCGTGGAAGTGGCCGGCAGTAGCGCCGGTTCAGCGGCCATTTCGCTGGTGCTGGCCGGCGGCGTTGTGGCTGGCGTGGCGGGACCCTGGCTGGCGCGGGCAGGAAGCGCACTGTTTACGGTCCCGTTCATGGGTTCTTTTTTGCTTCTTGGCATGGTGGCGCTCGCGGGCCTGCTTCTGATGTCAGGCCTGACCGTTCCATCAGGTACGCGCAGGGTACGGGATAAAAAGGCCCGCCAGGCCTGGTACCGGATTATAGCGCGGCCGGCTTACCTGACTGCGCTGTTCTCCGCCGCCACCGGCTTCGGCATCATGGTGTTGGCAATGACGGCCACGCCGCTTGCCATGCAGCACCATGGTTACACCCTGATGCAGAGCACCACGGTGATCCAGCTGCACGTACTGGGTATGTTTCTGCCGTCCTTCATTACCGGCAGGCTGATAGCGCGAACTGGCGTGCTGAACGTCATGCTGGCCGGTACGGGATTCCTGCTGCTGTACGCCGTGCTTTCCGTCTCGGGTCAGGGGTACGGCATATTTACCGCTGCACTTATCTCTGTCGGTATCGGCTGGAATTTTCTCTATATCGGCGGTACCACCCTGCTGTCCATGGCGATAAGCGAGCCTGAAAAGGGGTTTGGTCAGGCGTTTAACGATATGAGCGTGGCGGTCTGCGTTCTGCTCTGTTCGCTTGCGGCGGGTCGTCTCCTGAGCACCGCAGGATGGGAGCGTATGAACCTGATGCTCGTGCCGTGGATAGTCGCCTGCGCCGTGCTGCTTGTTTTGATGAAAACCCTGACCGTAAACAGGCGTTAAGGTGGTTTTACCGGTCACGCCGTTGTTCCTGCATACACCAATTTTAAAAGGCGGCTTCTTGCCTGCCGGGAGAAATAATGTCTTTACGCTATGCCTTTAACTGGAGCCTCTGGATTTCAGCCGCCTGCGCCCTTTACGTCACCGGCTATATGCTCAGCCCGCTATACAGCAGCGGCGTTATGGCAGCCTCGTTTATGCTATGCCGGTTTATTTTACCATGGGCGCGCCGCGCAGCGGCTACTGGCACTATATCTCAAGCGCGCTTGCGGGCGTGGCGTGGGGCTGCCTGTATAACACCGCAACTGCCGTGCTCCATACGGCAGGCCTTGCCGGGCTCGTTGCCGCAACGTTACCGGTTTTCGTCATTACAACGGTGATCTGCACCATTCATTTCACCTTTTTCGCAAAGGGGCTGATATCAAGCGTCCCGATGATTTTTGCCGCATCTGCCGCCATTGCCGTTTTCGGTGAGGATAAGTGGCTCCCGGTAGCACTGTCACTGTGCGGGGGAATTACGCTGGGGCGGATTTCTCAGGCCGGTACGGTTTTACTGGACACAGAGGGACGCTGGCAGTTCAGACTGCTGTCTGCCAGAAGATAACTGAAGTAATCCGGGCTGAAATCTAGCCCCCTTTTGGATAATAAAGTCCGCTTATGGCACAAAGCGGACGAGTTTGCTGGCTGAAGGTCCGCTGTGAGCGAGAAGCAGACGTTCGTAATTGAGTCGCGTATGTTTGGCGATAGTTTGGAGCGAAGGGTATACGTTTATTGTAAGTCATACTTAGGCCAGGGTCCCCAGTTGTCGATAGCAATGCCAGCAATTAATCAAGGCACCAAGCGGGGAGATATAATATCTTTCACACTTTTCCTTCTATATGGCATAAGTAAATATTATTCGGAATGTTCTTAATTTTTTAATATTCTATAGCATTTACTCTTGATATCTCAACGATATAATAATTTACACGTTCAGAGAGATAAGATGACACTCACAGAACAGCTCTCAAAAGATCTTCCTAATTACGGGCTTGCCCGAAGTCTTGGTTTAGCCTCTGGCAGCGATATTGATTTCACAGCCCTCGCCAATCAGTTGGACTGTAACCGAAACTTTAGTCGGGTCGGGATTATTTATTCAGACGGTGCACGGCAGTGGCTAGTAAGGCCATCAAGGCGGCTCGCGACACCAAATGAAAGCACGGTAAGCCATGTGGTAGTAACAAAAGTCAATGCCTCATCACATAATACAGTTCAGGCGACAACTAATACAATTCAGTCGCCTTCATTAGCAACTGAAATTGGTTCTACGGCGATTTCCTGCGGGGCCGCGATTCTCACTGTCGTGCTTGCTGCAGGGGCAGGTATGGCTATTCCTGTAACTGCTGGTACTTCCTCTACCGTTGCCGCTGTGATTATCGCTGGTGGTATAGCGACAGGAATTCAATGTGCTAATGGGCTTGGTCGGCTTTCACTAATTGCCATGAATCATGATGACTATGTCGCTTGGATGGATTCTCAAGAATGGTACACGGCAACCAATACTGCCCTTGATGCAATTTCACTTGCCGGGGCGGCTGCAGGTTTAAAAAGTGCTTCATTAACCTACCGCTTGCTTAACCGTTCAACATCTGAAAGTGTACTTTCTTTATTACAAAAAATGAGCAGAGCCGATCGCACACGCATGACAGAGGAAATCATTCGTATCCAAAATCCTGGAATCTCTAATGCAGGCATTAAAGCGGCAATGAAATCTGGTATTTATCCTAAGCGCTATCCTTCGGAAGGATTACAATTACTTTTACAACGTGAGTTGATGAATGCTGTTGCTAACTCTTCCGCATTTGTCGGCAGTGCAATTTCAGGTAATATCAGGAATCCGCAGAACGTCCCTCAATCCGGGAAATACATTTTTGGTTTAATTCAGTCGTTCTCACTTATAGGAAGTTAGTGACCAGGTCATGATGAATTATATCAAAAAGAGCCTTGCATTAGTTACTGTTGTAACAAAGAAAATGGCGACTAACGAGCCACAACAGCTTGAATTGCTAAAAGAGCGATTAAAAAGCCAGCTAGGTGCGCCTATAGGAATGCACATGTCCGGAATTGCATTAGGTATCAGTACGATACTTGCAATCTTTTGCTATGCTATGCCGCAGGTTTCTGTCTGGATGTTGCTATTTCAGTGGTTAAATCTACCCGAATATAAGGTATTGCTGGGAGTGTTTGTTGGGGCGGTTATATATTGTGTGCTCATTATGAGCACAATGCTACTGGCAGCGCGCGGCTCTTTAATTGGGTATAAATCATATCTTGCCGTTATTGCTCTAACAGGAGTAGTAGCTGCTACTTATTTTATCTATACTTGGTCTCTATTTATATTCCATTCCGTTAATAATTACACGCCACAAATGACTTCTCTTTTAGGGTTGGGGTTTTTCTTCCTCAATGTAATATGGATGAATTCTTCATTTTTTTACCGGTCCATAGCCTTGGTGTTACATAATCGGATATGGCGCAAGCAGTTAAAAATTGAGAAGTATAATATTTCTAGATGTAAAAATTAAATATACCCATTCTCATTAGCTTGAGAATGATTATTGCACAATGCAGCAATGTCCGCTCCTGGCACAAAGCGGACATCAATACGGGCCGCGCGCGTTTAGACGTGAACTTGATTGCAACGATCAACTTGGCCGATCATGAAAGCTTTAATGCGCAAGTAAATCCACTTGCGCGATATCAGCTATAGCAAGGCATGGATCCCTGCAATCAATCTACCAATGCCCTGGTCCAGCTTCTCCCTCGGGCAGCCTGCATTCAGGCGGACAAACCCACTGCCTTCCGGGCCGTAGGTGTATCCGGGCATAATCGCTACTTTCTGCTGGTGGATAAGGACATCCTGCAACGCACGATCGTCGAGGTTAAGCGGGCGCAAATCGATCCATGCCAGATAGCTTGCCTCAGGCGGCTGCCAGTGAAGTTGCGGAAACGCCTGATTTAGCTGGCTGGCGATGGTCGCCATATTACCCTGCAGGTAGGTGCGAAGGGCATCCAGCCAGGGCGCGCCCTCCCGGTAGGCGGTGATATGCGCGCAAAGCGAAAGCACCGCCGGGGAGGAGAGGCCGTCTCGCCCCTTGAGCGCGGCAAGGTAGTCGTCACGGCGGCGCGCGTCGCTGATGATGCCATACGCGCCGGTCAGGGCCGGAATATTGAAGCTTTTTGACCCGGAGGTGAGCAGCGCCCATTCGCCTCGCCCTATCTGATACCAGGGCGTGTGTTTCTTCTCGCCCCACACCATATCCATATGGATCTCATCGCTAATCACCCGGACGCCATGCCGTTCGCAGAGCATGGACATCGCCTCCAGCTCTTCCCGCGTCCACACTTTACCCGTAGGATTATGCGGGCTGCACAGTAGCAGAATTTTCGTGTCCGGCAGAGCAAGTACGGCCTCCAGGGCCGCTACGTCGCTGACCCAGCCGGTAGCGGTTTTTTCCATCGGCACGCTCACAACGCGACGCTGGTTTCCCTCAATGGCTTTGTAAAACGCATCGTAGGCCGGGGTGTGGATGGCGACAGCGTCTCCCGGCGCGGACCACTGGCGGATCAGCTCCGAGGCCATGTAGATCACCGACGGCCCGTAGACAATAGTCTCGGGATCGATCTCAGTGGCAAAGCGGGTTCCGTACCAGTGGCACACCGCCCCAAGGAAATCGTCATTCTTCCAGCGGCTGTAGCCCAGCACCCCGTGCGCCAGCCGCCGCTGGATGGCGTCCAGAATGCAGGGGGCGGTCGCAAAATCCATATCTGAAATGGTGAAGGGCAGCAGGTCGGCCACGCCAAAGCGATCCGCCACGTAGTCCCACTGCGTACACCATGTTCCATGCCGATCGATCGCCGTTGAAAAATCAAACATAGCCTTATCCTTTATGCCTGCACCGAGTTCATCAGGGCTTCCATCTCATCTTTTACCGACTGGACCTGCGGCCCAATCACCACCTGTAAGTTGTGCTGGTTAAGCTGGACCACGCCGATGGCGCGATTATCCTTCAACGCCTGCACATTCACCTGCGACATATCATTAACGGACAGCCGCAGGCGGGTGATGCAGTTATCAAGGCTGACAATATTTTCACTGCCGCCCAGCGCGGCGAGGATGGCCGGAACGTTATAGCCCGAGCGCCCCAGCGCGCCTGCCATCGTCTTCTCCACGGTGCTGGCCGTTTCGATATCCCGACCCGGCGTTTTCAAATTAAAATGCAGGATAGCGAAGCGGAAGATGATGTAGTACACCGCAAACCAGACGGCGGCCACTACCGGCACGAGATACCACTTGGTCGCCAGGCCATGCAGAATGCCAAAGACTACAAAATCAATCACGTTGCCGTCGGTGTTGCCGATGGTGACGCCAAGCACGGCCATGACCGTAAAGCCGAGGCCGGTGAGCAGGGCGTGAATAAGGTACAGCACCGGGGCGACGAACAGGAACAGGAACTCCAGCGGCTCCGTGGTGCCGCCGACCACGCAGGCGATCAGGCCGGAAATCAGCAGTCCCTTAATTTTATGACGGTTCTCCGGGCGGGCGCAGTGGTACATCGCCAGCGCCGCGCCGGGCAGGCCACCCAGGAAGGCGGGCATTTTTCCCTGAGAGAGAAAACGCGTGGCGCTTTCAGAAAAACCGTGCGTGGTCGGGCAGCTTAGCTGAGCCTGGAAGATGGTCAGCGCGCCGCTGACGGTATGACCGCATACCTCCTGGGTACCGCCTGCGTCGGTGAACCGGATCAGGGCGACCAGAATATGCTGTAAGCCAAACGGCAGCAGCAGACGCTCGCCGGTGCCGAAGATCATTGGTCCAAAATCACCCGCGCTATTAATAATCTGCCCCAGGCCACGGATCCCCATGGCGAAGACGGGCCAGATAAGTGGGATCACCAGGCCAACCAGCCCCATCGCCACGGTGGTAATAATTGGCACGAAGCGGGTGCCGCCAAAAAATGCGAGCGCGTCAGGCAGCCTGATAGTGTGGAAACGTTCATGCAGCAGCCAGACAATAACCCCGGCGATAACTGCGCCAAGGATCCCGGTATCAATGGACTGAATACCCAGCACGTTCTGAATGTTGTAGGCCTTCAGCAGCGCCGCATCAGTAGTCGGCAGGATGCCTTTTGCCGTCAGCCAAAAATTTACGGCCAGGTTCATCACCGTGTAGCCGACAAAGCCAGCAAAGGCGGCAATGCCTTTATTCTCGCGCGCCAGCCCCAGCGGAATGGCAATGCAGAACATCACCGGCAGAAAACTGAAGGCAAAGGAGCCGATTTTACCCATCCAGATAAAGACAGCCTGCAGCACCGGATTGCCCAGCGCGGGGATGAGCGTCATCACATCACGGCTGCTTAATGAGCTACCGATACCTAACATGATCCCGCAAAAGGAGAGCAGCGCGACGGGCAGCATAAAGGTTTTGCCCAGCTGCTGAAAAAACTCCCACAGCGTGATTTTCTGTACAGTTTTCGTCGTCATAAACGACTCCTTGTCGAAAAAAGAGGTGCAGATGAGATTGTTGTGGAGAGGAAAGATAAAACGTTTTACCTAAATTTTATGCGCTACAAATCACACTACTGAGTAATAAAATAGAGTATAAATTAGCCGTATAGATAAAACGTTTTATCTGAGCCAGTACCAGGGATTTACGCTTTTATGGCCACACTAAAAAAAATAACCATTAATGATGTTGCAGTAGCGGCTGGGGTCTCCGTCAGCACCGTCTCGCTGGTACTCAGCGGCAAGGGTCGTATCTCTACAGCGACCGGGGATCGCGTTAATCAGGCCATCGAACGACTCGGCTTTGTCCGTAACCGTCAGGCTTCCGCCCTGCGTGGCGGGCAGAGCGGGGTGATTGGTCTGATTGTGCGTAACCTCGCTGCACCTTTTTATGCCGAACTTACGGCAGGGCTTACGGAGGCGCTTGAAGCCCAGGGGCGGATGGTGTTTCTCCTGCACGGTGGCGACGGCGGCGAACAACTCCTCCAGCGCTTTAACACCCTGTTGGCACAGGGGGTGGACGGCGTCGTTATCGCCGGCGGCGCGGGGGTAAGCGGTGAACTGCAGGCGTGTGCCGCAGAGCAGGGCATTCCACTCGTGTTTGCTTCTCGCGCCAGCTATCTTGATGATGCTGACTGCGTCAGGCCGGATAACATGCAGGCGGCTCAGATGCTCACCGAGTATCTGATTCAACGCGGTCATCAGCGTATTGCCTGGCTGGGGGGTAACAGCGCCTCGCTGACGCGGGCAGAGAGAGTAGGTGGCTACTGCGCCACCCTGTTGAAATATGGCTTACCTTTTCACAGCGACTGGGTCGTGGAGTGCGACACCAGCCAGAAGCAGAGCGCTGAGGCAGTCGCTGCGCTGCTACGGCATAATCCTACCATCAGCGCAGTGGTCTGTTACAACGACATCATCGCCCGGGGGGCCTGGTTCGGCTTAATGCGGGCAGGTCGGCAGAGCGGTGAGGCAGGGATGGACAGCTACTTTGAGCAGCAGGTGACGCTGGCGGCCTTTGCCGATGTCGCCGAGAGCGCGCTGGACGAGCTGCCGATTGTCTGGGTAACGACGCCTGCCCGGGAGATAGGGTATACGCTCGCAGAACGGATCATGCAGCGTATTGCGAAAGAGGATAGCCCTGCCCGCAGCCAGACGCTTAAGGCCCGGCTCATCGTCAAAAAATAGCCCCTCCGAAGAGGGGCCTGGGGATTACTGCTGTGGCACTGCCGCTGGCGGGGTGGTGGCTTCCGGTGCAGTCTGCGGAGCCGGAGCAGGAGCCGCTTCCGGAGCTGCCTGCGGAGCTGGAGCAGGAGCCGCTTCCGGTGCTGCCTGCGGAGCTGGAGCAGGAGCCGCTTCCGGAGCTGCCTGCGGGGCCGGAGCTGGGGCCGCTTCCGGTGCTGCCTGCGGGGCCGGAGCTGGGGCTGGCGCTGGCTCCATTCCGGGAACCCCAAGCTGAGGCATACCAAACATGCCCACAAACTCATCGAGGCTCATTTTCTGCCCGTTCAGCACCACCTGGCCGTTAGCGTATTGCAGGCTGGTGCTGATGGCGTTATCCGCAACGGTAGTAATACGGAACATCTGGCCCATCGCCGCCAGACCTTTCACCTGCTGGTTTGCCAGCTTTTCAGCATCGCCCTGCTGGTAACCCTGCAGTTTAGCCACCTGGGTCATAAACTCGGTTGCCATATCCATCGGAATGGTCAGCTTGCTCTCCAGCGACTTCACGCTGCGATCGACCTCTTGCGCAAGGGTTTGCGGGGCAGGGGTGGCAGGAGTAGCCGCCGGATCCTTCATGAACAGCGACAGGTTAAACGTCGTCTCGCCTTTGCTGTTTTTCCAGCTCAGCGGGGCAACGGTGATCACCGGCTCGCCTTTTAACAGTATCGGCAGGGCGCCAAAGAACGCCTCGGTAGATTTTTGCTGATAGAGGGCCGGGTCTTTCATTACTTCAGGCTGAGAGAGCAGGGCCTGATTTTGCGCATTGTACTGCTGGCGGAACTGATGCCACGCCTGGCCGTCAATCTGAGCGATTTTCATCGTCAGCTTGCCGCTGCCCATATCCTGGCTCTGGATCTTAAGGCTATTAACCGAGTAGTCGATCTGGCTGTTAATATTTTTGTCGTCGTTGACGAGATCGTTTTTAACGGTCAGCTCCGTGCCTTCCATTACCGCGATCTCTTTGTTTTCCACAGCAATCGCCAGTTTCTCCACGCTTAGCTTCTGGTTGCCCAGATGCTCATCAAACTGTGCGCGCTTGCTGTCACCGTCGGTTTTCAGATTGTTGAAGGTGACCTGAACATGCTGACCATACTCGTTCACGGTATTGACCAGACCGCTCTGCGCCTCGCCCTTCAGGGAGATGGCGTTGCCGTCTTTATCGGCATCAAGCTGGAACTCACCGCCGCTAAACGCAACCTTTTCACCCTCGTTCTCATAGCTTAACGGTTTAAACTGGATGTGGGAGCCAGTATCACCGCTGTAGCCGATGCGGGTATTAACCTCTACCGGCGATTCGCCTTTAGCCATATCGAACAGCGGCTTAGAGACATCATTATTCACCAGGGTGCTTTTCACCGACGCCATCGCCGGGATCAGATTAAATTTTTTAAGCTGCGCAAACGGGAATGGGCCATGATCCACCGTCTCGTTCAACACCACGCTCTGCCCAGGCTTCAGCCAGGCGTTCTCGTCACCGGCAACCGGTTTGACCAGCAGTTGCAGATGGCTTTTGAAGATGCCACGCTCATAATTTTGCGCGGCCACTTCCAGGTTTGCTCCCGGCGCGCTGCGCTTAAGCTCGGCGTTGGCCTGCTCGACCATCTCGGCCAGGTGTTTTTCCAGCTGTTTACCCGTGTACCAGGCGGTTCCCGTCCAGACGACGCCCAGTGCAACAATAATGCCCGCAGCGACAAGCGTTTTCTTCATAGCGATTATCCCTAAAAATGAAACCAGGCGGAAAGGCCGCCTGGAGAGTCGTAAGGTCTTGCTAAGCTTAGCAATAAGGTGCAAAAAGGTCAGTAGTTAGTTCACTTTATTGTATACACGGGCCAGGCGGCCAACGCCGCTGGCCTCCACTGGCGATTCCGCGGCGCTGATAAAGGCTGACTCGCCCGGTCTGAGCACAAGCTGCTGTTCGCCTTTACTCAGAACGGCCTCGCCCTCGACGCAGAAGAGGATTGCCGCGCTCTGCTGTGCAAGCGTTGATGCCTGCGTTGAGAGATCGTGCAAGGAGAATGCAAAGTCGGCAACAGGAATCGGGAAGTCCAGCTCCGCGCCGTTTTGATCTGGCGTGGTCAGCAGCTCATTCGCTGGCTTCGGCACAAACTTAACGTTAGCAACCAGCTCGGGGATATCGATGTATTTCGGCGTCAGGCCAGCACGCAGGACGTTATCGGAGTTAGCCATGACCTCAAGCGCCACACCTTTCAGGTAGGCATGCGGCGTCTCGGCAAACAGGAACATCGCCTCGCCGGGATTAAGCTTAACAACATTAAGTAGTAGAGGAGAGAACAGGCCGCTGTCGTCCGGGTAGAACTCAGAGATAAAGCGAATCGTCTCCCATGGCTCGCCCTGCTTGCTTGCCAGCGTAGCCTTCAGCACCGCCAGCGCATGTGATTTTTCCTCGCCCTGCATATTGAGCAGGCTGGCAAAAAGCTGGCTTAGGCTATCGGCATCCGGCTGCGCCAGGAAGTGGGCAATGGCCTGATGCGCACCCGCCACCGGTTGCAGCAGAGAGATGATATCGCTAAATTCACGAAACGCATTCATCGCCAGAAATGGCGTAAGGGCAAACACCAACTCGGGTTTATGGTTAGGATCTTTATAGTTACGCTCAGCCGCATCCAGCGGAATATCCGCCGCGTTCTCTTTGGCAAAGCCCCTCTCTGAGGCCTGCTTATTAGGATGAACCTGAATCGAGAGCGGCTGATCGGCGCATAGCACTTTAAACAGGAACGGCAGCTCGCCAAAACGCTCCGCGACCGCCTGGCCCAGCAGAGCCGTTTTATCCTGTTCAATCACTTCTCGCAGCGACTGCGGCTGACCCGCTGCGTTTTCGATTTTTGAGCTGCTCCTGGGGTGTGCGCCCATCCACAGCTCGGCCATCGGCTGGCCGTCGGGATTGGCAATACCGTAGAGTTCCGTTAACGCACTTTTACTTCCCCAGGCATAGTTCTGCACTGAGTTAATGAGTTTTTGCATTATCAAGCCCTGTATTACGTTGAGGATTATGCGTCTATTAAACCAATAAACCCCGAGTAAGTAATTAGCGGACTTAAAAAGTCGTCCTTATCTCAGTTTTTGTTAAAAAATTGTGTAGGATAAGCAGACTCGCTTTTAAGCAGGGCAACGGAACGTTTGCCCAGACAATAACCAGACCGGGCAGTAAGTGAGAGCATAATGTCGACAAAACCTTTTCACTATCAGGATCCTTTTCCCCTCAAAAAGGATGATACCGAATACTATCTGCTTACCCGTGATCACGTCTCCGTAACAGAGTTCGAAGGTCATGAGATCCTCAAAGTAGAACCACAGGCGCTGACCCTGCTGGCGCAGCAGGCTTTTCACGACGCGTCGTTTATGCTGCGCCCTGCGCACCAGCAGCAGGTGGCGGATATCCTCGCCGACCCGGAAGCCAGCGAGAACGATCGCTACGTGGCGCTGCAATTTTTACGCAACTCTGATATTGCCGCCAAGGGCATCCTGCCAACCTGCCAGGATACCGGCACGGCCATTATCAGCGGCAAGAAAGGGCAGCGGGTGTGGACCGGGGGCGGCGATGAGGCGGCTCTGGCACGTGGGGTCTATAACACCTATATCGAAGATAACCTGCGCTACTCGCAGAACGCCGCGCTGGATATGTACCGTGAGGTCAATACCGGTACCAACCTGCCAGCACAGATCGATCTCTACAGCGTCGACGGCGACGAGTATAAGTTCCTCTGCATCGCCAAAGGCGGCGGCTCGGCCAATAAGACCTATCTCTATCAGGAGACCAAGGCGCTGCTGACGCCCGGCAAGCTGAAGGATTACCTGGTCGATAAGATGCGCACCCTGGGGACCGCGGCATGCCCGCCTTACCATATTGCCTTCGTGATCGGCGGCACCTCAGCGGAGGCGACCCTGAAGACGGTGAAGCTCGCCTCAACCAAGTATTACGATGGCCTGCCTACCGAAGGCAATGAGCACGGTCAGGCCTTTCGCGACGTGGCGCTGGAGAACGAACTGCTGCGTGCCGCACAGGATCTCGGCCTCGGGGCGCAGTTCGGCGGCAAATACTTTGCCCATGACGTGCGGGTGATCCGCCTGCCGCGCCACGGCGCATCCTGCCCGGTGGGCATGGGCGTCTCCTGTTCGGCGGACCGCAATATCAAAGCCAAAATCAACCGCGACGGGATCTGGATTGAGAAGCTGGAGCAGAATCCGGGCAAATACATTCCTGAGTCGCTGCGCCAGGCGGGCGAGGGTGAAGCGGTGCGCATCGATCTCAACCGTCCGATGCATGACATTTTGCAGCAGCTCTCTCAGTACCCGGTCTCGACCCGCCTCTCCCTGAGCGGCACCATCATCGTCGCCCGCGACATCGCTCACGCTAAGCTGAAAGAGCGCATGGACCGTGGCGAAGGTCTGCCGCAGTACGTTAAAGATCATCCGATCTACTACGCCGGACCGGCGAAAACCCCCGAAGGTTACGCCTCTGGATCTCTCGGGCCGACCACTGCAGGACGGATGGACTCTTACGTCGATCAGCTTCAGTCCGAGGGCGGAAGCATGATCATGCTGGCGAAAGGTAACCGTAGCCAGCAGGTGACCGATGCCTGCCACAAGCACGGCGGTTTCTACCTTGGCAGCATTGGCGGACCGGCGGCGGTGCTGGCCCAGGGCAGCATCCGCAGCCTTGAGTGCGTCGAGTACCCGGAGCTGGGTATGGAAGCCATCTGGAAAATTGAAGTGGTCGATTTCCCGGCCTTTATCCTGGTGGATGATAAGGGCAACGACTTCTTCCAGCAGATCCACGCCTCGGCCTGTGCCCGCTGCGTGAAGTAAACAAGACCGCCCGAAAGGGCGGTTTTTTTTGCTGCCGGCGTCTGAAAATCATCAATACTTATAACTCTTTGGGCAAGTGAGCATGTTGTTACCTACGTCACAACCTATTCAAGGAGCGTGTATGACTTTGCATCGCAGTGAGAAAGATTCAATGGGCGCTATTGACGTCCCGGCAGACAAGCTATGGGGCGCGCAAACCCAGCGATCGCTTGAGCATTTTCGTATTTCGACCGAGAAAATGCCGACCTCACTCCTTCGTGCGCTGGCCTTAACCAAGCGGGCAGCGGCAAAAGTGAATCAGGATCTGGGCCTGCTGGCCACTGAGAAGGCGCAGGCCATTATCAGCGCGGCGGATGAGGTGCTTAAGGGCGAGCATCCGGATGAGTTCCCGCTGGTGATCTGGCAGACCGGCTCCGGCACCCAAAGCAACATGAACATGAACGAGGTGCTGGCGAACCGCGCCAGCGAACTGCTGGGCGGCGAACGTGGGATGGCGCGTAAGGTGCATCCCAACGACGACGTCAACAAAAGCCAAAGCTCAAACGACGTCTTTCCTACCGCCATGCACGTAGCCTCAGTTATCGCCGTGCGGGAGGATCTGATCCCCTCGCTGCTGGAGCTGACCCGCACCCTGGCGGAAAAATCCCGCGCCTATGCCGATGTTGTTAAAATTGGCCGTACCCATCTGCAGGATGCCACGCCGCTGACGCTGGGCCAGGAGATCTCCGGCTGGGTAGCAATGTTGCAGCATAACCTGAAGCATATCGAAAATAGCCTGCCGCACCTGTCAGAGCTGGCGCTCGGCGGCACGGCAGTGGGAACCGGACTGAATACCCATCCTGAATATGCCCATCGCGTGGCCGATGAGCTGGCCGCCATCACCGGTCAGGGATTTGTCACCGCACCGAATAAGTTCGAGGCACTGGCAACCTGCGATGCGCTGGTGCATGCCCATGGTGCGCTGAAAGGACTGGCGGCCTCGCTGATGAAAATCGCTAACGATGTTCGCTGGCTGGCCTCAGGCCCGCGCTGCGGCATCGGCGAGCTGGCGATCCCGGAAAACGAACCGGGAAGTTCCATCATGCCGGGTAAGGTCAACCCGACCCAGTGCGAGGCCCTGACCATGCTCTGCTGTCAGGTGATGGGTAACGACGTCGCAATCAATATGGGCGGTGCGTCGGGCAACTTTGAGCTGAACGTCTTCCGCCCGATGATTATCCACAACTTCCTGCAGTCGGTGCGCCTGCTGGCCGACGGAATGGAGAGCTTCAACGAGCACTGTGCCATCGGCATTGAGCCGGACAGGGCGCGTATCGATCAGCTCCTCAACGAGTCGCTAATGCTGGTGACGGCCCTGAATACCCACATCGGCTATGATAAGGCTGCCGAAATCGCCAAGAAGGCGCACAAAGAGGGGCTAACCCTTAAGGCCTCGGCGCTGGCGCTGGGCTACCTGACCGAGGAGCAGTTTGACACCTGGGTGCGACCGGAAACCATGGTGGGCAGCCTGCCGTCCGCCAGCTAGTTCGCCACATAAAGGTGCAGCCGGGGAATGATTAGCGTCAGCGGCTGCGCCTCAGGCTTGTAGCGATGCTGGACGTTGTCGGCATCATAGTTTAATAGCTCGCCAATGTCGGGCACCCGGCCACCGTTCTCCTCGGCAATGAGCGCAATAATCGGCGTTGGACATGCGTGCTGCACCTGCTTTTGCGAGCCGGCATACCAGACTCGGGCTATGGGCTGCACCTTTACCGGACGCTTGATCTTCAGCCGTGCCTTCTGCGGCAGGGCAGCGATGTCGTTATACTCCTGCTCCAGTCGGGCCTGCCACTGCTCTCGCGTCCAGCCACCCACCGCCCGCGGCGCTTTCAAACTCTTCTCCAGCTGGGTTAGCACCTCATCACGGGTGAAATTCTTGATGATATGCTTGTTTGCCCATCCAAAGCGCAGCGTCGCCGGATCGCGCAGCACGGTCAGCGTTCGATAGGCATTCAGGGTAATCAGGCCTGGCAGATGGTGATGTACCCAGTCAAACCGGGCCGCGGAGGGCAGGCCAGATTCCACAGTAACGATACGCTCAAAGGCCGTTTTCAGGCTGTTAATCAGCTCTATACGCGTCTCAAGACTGTCGCGCGACGCCATAGTAGTCTGGTAGCAGATCACCCCCGGCAGGCGCACGGCCGCCTTGCTGCTGCGGTTCTCTGACTGCTGCTGGATAAAAAGGTGTGAGAAGTGGTGCAGGGCGCGCTCGGCGGCGCGCTTGCCAACGTGCTGCTTGACCTGAATGGTAGTCAACGGCGCATGCTCAGCCTCTTTGGTCACCTCCGGCAGCTCAAATACGCGTCCGGCCAGCAGCCGGTTTTCGCTCAGCTCGCTCTTTAGCGCTGCAAGTTCGTACTCAATCTGGCGGAAGGTACTATTTAAACGCTCAATCAGGTCGTAGCTGGCCATAGGCTATCCCATTAGTTACAACATACTATTATGATAGCACAGGGTTCACGGTCAGGCTACGATGCCAATAAGTCTTGTAGGCCGGATAAGGCGTCCGCCGCCATCCGGCGTTATGCTGCGGTGATGTCGGCAGGTACAGAGACCAGATGATATATCGGCCAGCTAAAGGTAAAGCGTGCCCCGCCTAATTCCCCGGCATCACACACCACCTCTCCGCCCATAGCCTGAGCGATAGAGCGTACAATCGCCAACCCCAGGCCACAGCCGCCGGTGGCCCGGTCCCGGCTCGGGTCGAGCCGGACAAACGGCTCAAATACACGCTCCCACGCATCCGGTTCGATGCCCGGACCATCATCCTCGACAATCAGGCTGGCCCGTTTACCGGCATGTTGCAGGGCAATCTGCACGGTGCTGTCGCTATAGCGCAGGGCGTTATTGACCAGATTGTCGAGCACCCGCTCCATCAGGCGCATATCCAGCGCACCGTAGTCCGCCTCTGAGTCAACCGTCAGCAGCAGTGTACGGGTAGGGCTGATGCTATTCACATCATCCACATAGCTCGCAACCCAGCGGGGTAGGTCCGGTTTAGAGAGTTGCAGCTCGTTTTGCGGACGATCGAGTCGGGCATAGGTTAGCAGCTCCTCAATGAGCGCCTCCAGCTGTCCAATATCGCGGTTCAGCGCCAGCCTTTCTGTCTCCGTCAGGTTATCGCTCATCTCAAGGCGGTAGCGCAGGCGTACCAGCGGGGTGCGCAGCTCATGGGCAACGCCGTCGATCAGCTGCTTCTTACTGGCAATCAGCGCGTTGATGTTATCCGCCATCTGGTTAAAAGCAATGCCAAGTCGCTCGAAGCTGGAACCATTGTCAAAATGGATCCGTTCATTGAGGTGCCCGCTGCCAAAGCGCTGGGCGGCAGACTCCAGCCGCAGCATCTCCTGCCAGTGCGGACGCATCCAGATAAAGACCGGGAAGGCGAGGGAGGTGGCAATAAACACCATCAGCAGGATGTCAAAGAGACGCATCTCATGCAGATAGAAGAGATAGGGGATCGGTCCTACCGCCAGCACGTAGTGGCTGCGGGGTATACGCTGGATGAAGGTATACTCTTCGTCCAGCGCAACAATGTCCCCCTCGCGCAGCCGCTGGGTGGTGGCTGCGTTAAGGTGAAACTTACTCAGCGGCTCAATACGCATATCGAAAGAGAGGTTAAGATCCATCTCCTTCAGGGTTTTGCTCCACTCATGGGGCGGGATCTCCCGTAGCTCGCTGCGTATCAAATAGAGAGAGCTTTTCATCAGGTCGTCCAGCGACTGTCTGCCTGCGCGTTCGGCGGTGAATTTGTATACCAGTCCGACCAGCATGGTCATCACCAGAAAGCAGACAAACAGCAGCAGATAGAACTGGACGAACAGCTTTTTCATTGCGCGTTATCCCACGCGTGCGGAGCAAACAGGTAGCCTTTATTACGCACGGTTTTGATGCGGTAAGGCTCGGTTGCGCTATCCAGCAGCTTTTTACGCAGGCGCGATATTGCCACGTCAACGCTGCGATCCAGACCGTCGTAGCTTACCCCGCGCAGATTTTTCAGCAGTGCATCGCGATCCATAATCTGTCCGGCATGGGTAGCCAGCTCCCAGAGCAGATCAAAATCGGCGGTGGAGAGGGCCACCTGCTCATTGGCTAACAGCACCTGGCGGTTGACGGGGTCAATAGCCAGGGTACCAAAACGCAGGGTATTGTGTGGGGTTAGCGATACGGCCGCAGCAGGGCGCGTGGCTACGCTGCTCTGGCGCAGATGGAGACGCAGGCGTGCCAGCAGCACCGCAGGCGGGGTAGTTTTAAGGATGTAGTCGCTGGCGCCCATCTCAAGAGCGAGAATATGGTTCATATCGCTATCAAGAGAGGTCAGGAGCACGACAGGACCCTGCCACTGACCGCGCAGATCGCGGCAGAGCGTCATCCCATCCTTACCGGGGAGCATGATGTCAAGCAGCACCAGCTCCGGACCCTCACGCAGAATGGTCTCTTCAGCGCGATCGCCGCGCGTCTCCAGCACCACGTCAATATCATGTTTGCCCAGATAGGCAGCAATCAACGCACCCACGTCCGGGTCGTCTTCTACAAAAACGATCTTATTCATAGGTCTTAACAGGGAGCAAAAACGCCAACATACACCGCCTGGCCGGAAGCTTCCATTAATCTTTCATAAACGACGACGCTTCCGCTATGCTGGTCGCTTCTTTTTGCAGAGAGTCAGGGGAAAATCATGGGGTTGGTAGTTAAGGCGGCGATTGGCGCACTGGTGGTCTTGCTGATTGGCGTATTAGCAAAAACAAAAAATTACTATATCGCCGGGCTAATTCCGCTGTTTCCTACCTTTGCGCTGATCGCCCACTACATCGTGGCTTCCGAGCGGGGTATTGAGGCGCTGCGTACCACCATCGTGTTTGGCATGTGGGCTATTATTCCCTACTTTGTCTATCTGCTGTCGCTCTGGTATTTCACCGCCGCAATGCGGCTGCCGTTGGCGCTGGGCGGGGCGGTACTCTGCTGGAGCCTCAGCGCCTGGTTACTTATCTTCTGCTGGAGCCGCTTCCACTAGCGCAGCGGGCGACCTCCGTCGAGAGCAAAGCTGCGGCCGGTCACAAACCGGCTGGTGAGCAGGTAGTCAATCAGATCGATCACCTCTTTCTCGCCGGGGGCGATTTTCATCAGCGACTTATTCAGAGCCTTCTGTCGATACTCAGCATCATCCCCTTCGTTGAACAGGATCAGCGATGGGGCGATGGCGTTCACTTTAATCTCCGGTGCCAGCTTGCGGGCAAACGAACGAGTCATATTATCCAGCGCCGCCTTGCTGGCCGCATAGGCGATATGCTTATCGCTGCCGCGCTCAACCACGTAGTCGGTAAAGTGAATAATGTCTCCGCCAGCATGACCGTGGCCGCGTAGCAAATTTTCCAGGGCATGATTCAGCAAATAGGGGGCATGGACGTGGATCTGCATCATTGCGCAGAGTACGTCAGCGATGGGGGTTCCTGCTTTTTCCGGCACCCAGGAGCCAGCATTATGAATAATGCCGCGCAAACCAGAGGTAATGGATTTCACCTCTTCGGCAAACGCGAGGATACCCTCATCATGACAGAAGTCAGCCTGGATACAGACCGCGCCCGCCTCTTTAAGACCGTCTATCGCCGGATAGTGGGTGCGATAGCTGACGATAACCGGCTGCTGCTGGTTGAGAAAATGGTGGGCGATGGCAAGGCCAATACGGCGGCCGCCGCCGGTGATCAGAATCGGGCAGGGGTCGTGTCTTCCCATCGTAATCTCCTTGGTTTACAGCGCGGAGCAGCGTTACTGCCCCATCAATATCCAGGTCGCCGGAAGAGCAGCAACGAGCAGCAACCCCATCAGCACCTTTTCGTGACGTTGTAACACTTCGCTCTGTGGATGGGTGCGGCGTGCATAGAGAAAGACCAGCAGGCCTGGCGCATAGAGCACCACCGACAGCAGCAGATGCATTGGCCCGGATGCATAGAGTAACCACAGGCCATAGATACAGGCACCTATACCGGTTACCTGATGCAGCGGACGCTGGGCCACTTTCAACAGATAGGCACCTACCAGAAAGTAAGGTACCAGAATCATCTCGGATGCGATGGTTAAAAGTGTATTGTAATCTGAACCTGTGAGCCAGATCAGAATCAGGCAGATCTGTACGCTGGCGTTGGTGAGCCAGAGCGATGCCGACGGCGCATTGTTTTCGTTCTGACGGGCAAAAATACGCGGGAAGGCTTTATAGTTGGCCGCCAGCAGCGGCACCTCCGCCGCCATGATGGTCCAGCTCAGGTAGGCCCCACAAACAGAGACGATCAGCCCGGCGGCAATGATCACTTCCCCCCAGGATCCCATCATGTCTACCATCAGCCCGGCCATTGAGGGGTTACGCATCTCCGCCAGTTGCGGACGCGGTACTACCCCCAGCGACAGCAGGGTGACCAGCAAATAGACCGTCAGAGCGGCAATCACCGCCATCAGCGTGGCCCGACCTACGTCCTGCTTGTTGCGCGCTCGGGCGGATACCACCACCGCGCCTTCGACGCCGATAAAGACCCACAGCGTAATAAGCATGGTATTTTTTACCTGCTCCCAGACCGGTACACCAAGCTCTACCCCGGTAAAATCGAGGCTGAATCTGTCAGCGTTGAAGGCCAGACCGGCCAGCACAATAAACAGGCCCAGCGGCACCAGCTTCGCCAGCGTAGCTGCCAGATTAATGCTCGCCGCGGTTTGCACGCCGCGCAGCACCAGCCAGTGAACGATCCACAGCAGGCATGACGCGCCAACGATGGATTGCCATGTATTACCATCGCCAAACAGGCGTAGCGCTGGCGTATCGGTAAAGAAACTCAGCGCTGAGAAGACAATCACCAGGTAGGAGACGTTAGCAATCACCGCGCAGAGCCAATATCCCCAGGCAGAGCAGAAGCCAATCAGCTCTCCGAAACCCTCCCGGGCATAGGTGAAGATCCCACCATCGAGTTCGGGACGAAGGCGGGTGAGCAGCAGCATGGCAAAGGCCAGCAGCAGAATGCCGACCCCGGTAATAGCCCAGCCGATCATCAGCGCGGCGGGACTGGCAACAGCCGCCATATTTTGCGGCAGGCTGAATACGCCCGCGCCCAGCATTGAGCTTAAAACAAGCGCAGTCAGCGCGCTCAGGCCAAGTTTCTTTTCCATTGGCATCCTGTTAAAAAAACAACAAATCCAGAATAATTATTTCGCCGGAGCGCATAAATAGCGTGGATCATACTAAGGCGCGGGATTTTACGTAGTGGAAGATGCGCATGCAATGATGTATGGCATAAATTTGCAGAAATGGGAGAAAAAGGCGGCTCAGGCCGCCTTTTGGAGAATTATCTGTAGAGGTCGGCGCTGATGGTAATGTTATTACCACGCTCCTGCCACTGACGCGTAATGTGGTAGTACTTCGCGCCTTTCTTCGCGGCGCGTTTCGCTACCTGGTAGGAGATCTCGGTCATGTTGCCATAGTTACCGGTGAACTGAACACTATCGAACGGCACCATCTGCGCTGCCGTGATTTTATTCACCTCTTCAATTTTTGTACCATCCGGCAGGGTGACAGTGTAACGTCCGCCTTTAGAGGATTGGGTCTCAAAGAAGCGACCAACTTCGGCGCTCGGTGCGGCGCTGGTGGCCACGCCTGGGATCTCAACTTTCTTCGCCTCTTCGCCACCTTTCGCCAGCGCAGCGCGCCCGGCTTCAGAGTCAGCCGGGATAGCGTCCGGACTCTGCAGGACGCGTTTTTTCGCGTCGGCTTTATAGATATAGGCGGTGATACGCTGGTTACCACCATCGTTAGCGTCAACCTGGCGCACGATGTAGAACGAGGCCGCACCTTTGGCTTTCGCCGCTTTGGTGATAGCGCTGTTCACTTCAGGCTGGCTGCGGTAGAAACCCTGCACGGTTACAGTATCAAACGGCTCGAGCTGGATAGCTTCGTCTTTTGGCAACTCCATCACGCCGTTAATAACCCGATTTTGCGATGCCTGTGCTTTAGGCGCGTCTTTCTTATAGAGATCGGCCGTAACGCGCCAGTTGCCGCTATTGCCTAAATCAGAGGTATCGACAACGAAGAAGGCATCTGCGCCAACTTTATCAGCACGGTTAGAGACGGCGGTGACAGCGTCACCGATAGCGTTAAAGCGGCCGGTAACCACGATACGGTCATAAGGTTTTACCGCTTCCGCTTGCTCCGGCGTCAACTCGGTCGCGGCCTGCGCCGACAAGGCCGTTGCCGACAGGAGTGCGGTTGCCAGGAGGGTGTTCTTAAGCTTCATAAAAATAGTCCTTCGCCTTGCGCAAACCAGATACTGGTATTAGAGATGTCTTGAAAACGTGGATGATTATTGCATTTTAATCTTGCAACTGTCTGCGAGATTTTTCACCGCCTGTGCTACCGGGGGAGAGGCTGACATAACAAAATACGATATGTTGAAAAAACAGACGCTTGACCAGTAAAAGCGGTTAACCATATGACTTTTTTAAGTTAATACCATGTTAAATTAGCGATCTGACCCGGAGATAAATCATGTTTTGCCGCCTCGTATAAGCGGAATATGGGGCTGTCGCTATTATTTAAAGTTAAATTGGGCTGTTTATACCCGTGCTGGCTCAATTTTACCTCATAAAACCTTAATTTCTGAATTGTTGCGGTAGATCACAAGCGTAATTTTCAGTAGGTTATAGAAAGTTTGTTACGGTTTTATTTTTGATATTGGTGAAGAAACTGACAAACCCTCATTCAAAACCGATGGAAGGGAAAACTATGCGTATTGGTATACCAAAAGAGCGGTTGGCCAATGAAACTCGCGTGGCAGCGACACCGAAAACGGTCGAGCAGCTGCTAAAACTGGGTTTCACCGTCGCGGTCGAAAGCGGCGCGGGCAAGCTGGCAAGCTTCGATGACGCTGCCTTTACCGAGGCGGGTGCCGAGGTTGTCGATGGCAATGCGGTCTGGCAATCAGATATCATCCTCAAGGTGAATGCGCCTGGCGACGATGAAATTGAACGTCTTAATCCAGGCACGACGCTGGTGAGCTTTATCTGGCCGGCGCAGAACCCTCAGCTGCTTGAGAAGCTGGCTGCGCGTAACGTCACCGTTATGGCGATGGACTCCGTGCCGCGTATCTCCCGTGCCCAGTCCCTCGATGCGCTTAGCTCGATGGCCAACATTGCCGGTTACCGTGCCATTGTTGAGGCTGCCCACGAGTTCGGTCGCTTCTTCACCGGGCAGATCACCGCCGCAGGGAAAGTGCCGCCTGCCAAAGTAATGGTCATTGGCGCAGGCGTCGCCGGGCTTGCCGCCATTGGCGCGGCCAACAGCCTCGGCGCGATTGTGCGCGCCTTTGATACCCGTCCGGAAGTGAAGGAGCAGGTCCAGAGCATGGGCGCTGAGTTCCTGGAGCTGGATTTTAAAGAAGAGGCCGGCAGCGGCGATGGCTATGCCAAAGTGATGTCTGAGGCCTTCATCAAGGCCGAGATGGCGCTGTTTGCCGCTCAGGCAAAAGAGGTGGACATTATCGTGACCACCGCGCTGATCCCAGGCAAACCGGCCCCGACGCTGATCACCCGTGAAATGGTAGACTCCATGAAGCCGGGCAGCGTAATTGTCGACCTGGCGGCGCAGAACGGCGGCAACTGCGAATACACCGTGCCTAACGAGGTATTCACCACCGCCAATGGCGTGAAGGTGATCGGCTATACCGATCTGCCGGGCCGTCTGCCTACCCAGTCCTCTCAGCTCTACGGGACCAACCTGGTTAACCTGCTGAAGCTGCTCTGCAAAGAGAAAGATGGCAACGTTATCGTCGACTTTGACGATGTGGTGGTGCGCGGCGTTACGGTGATCCGCGACGGCGAAACCACCTGGCCTGCGCCGCCGATTCAGGTCTCTGCCCAGCCGCAGGCCGCCGCGAAAGCTGCCCCGGTGCTGGACGAACCTAAGTCTCCCGCCTCGCCGTGGCGCAAATACGCCCTGATGGCGTTAGTGATTATCCTCTTTGGCTGGCTGGCGGATGTCGCCCCGAAAGAGTTCCTGGGCCACTTTACCGTCTTTGCGCTGGCCTGCGTGGTGGGTTACTACGTGGTATGGAACGTCTCCCATGCGTTGCATACGCCGCTGATGTCGGTAACGAACGCTATTTCGGGCATCATCGTTGTCGGCGCGCTGCTGCAGATTGGTCATGGCGGCTGGATTAGCTTCCTGAGCTTTATTGCCGTTCTGATTGCCAGTATCAATATTTTCGGTGGTTTCACCGTCACTCAGCGCATGCTGAAAATGTTCCGGAAGAACTAAGGGGTAGCACATGTCTGGAGGATTAGTTACAGCTGCATACATTGTTGCCGCGATCCTGTTTATTTTCAGCCTGGCCGGGCTATCAAAGCATGAGACCTCTCAGCAGGGTAACCGCTTTGGCATGGCCGGGATGGCGATTGCGCTGATCGCCACTATCTTTGGGCCGGAGACCGGCAACGTCGCCTGGATCATCGTCGCGATGATTATCGGTGGCGCGATTGGTATACATCTGGCGAAAAAAGTTGAGATGACCGAGATGCCGGAGCTGGTAGCGATCCTGCACAGCTTCGTAGGTCTGGCCGCGGTGCTGGTGGGCTTTAACAGCTACCTGTACCACGAGCCGGGACTGGAGCCGATTCTGGTCAATATCCACCTGACGGAGGTGTTCCTCGGCATCTTTATCGGGGCGGTGACCTTTACCGGCTCTATTGTGGCGTTCGGCAAGCTGCGCGGCAAGATCTCCTCTAAGCCGCTGATGCTGCCAAACCGCCACAAGATGAACCTCGCGGCGCTGGTGGTTTCGTTCCTGCTGCTGCTGGTGTTCGTCCGCACCGAAAGCGTAGGGCTGCAGGTGCTGGCGCTGCTGCTGATGACCATCATTGCGCTGGCCTTTGGCTGGCATCTGGTGGCGTCGATCGGCGGGGCAGATATGCCGGTGGTGGTATCGATGCTCAACTCCTACTCCGGGTGGGCAGCGGCGGCGGCGGGCTTTATGCTCAGCAACGATCTGCTGATCGTGACCGGTGCGCTGGTAGGCTCGTCCGGTGCGATCCTCTCCTACATTATGTGTAAGGCGATGAACCGGTCGTTTATTAGCGTAATCGCCGGCGGCTTCGGCACTGACGGCTCATCAACCGGTGAAGACGAAGAGGTTGGCGAGCACCGAGAAATCAGCGCGGAAGAGACCGCCGATCTGCTGAAAAATTCGCACTCGGTCATCATTACCCCGGGCTACGGCATGGCGGTAGCCCAGGCGCAGTATCCGGTAGCAGAGATCACGGAGAGGCTGCGTGCCCGCGGCATCAAGGTGCGCTTCGGTATTCACCCGGTCGCCGGGCGTCTGCCGGGCCATATGAACGTGCTGCTGGCCGAAGCCAAAGTGCCATACGACATCGTACTGGAGATGGATGAGATCAACGATGACTTCGCGGATACCGATACGGTGCTGGTCATTGGCGCGAACGATACCGTCAACCCGGCGGCGCTGGACGATCCGCGTAGCCCGATAGCCGGGATGCCGGTTCTGGAAGTGTGGAAGGCGCAGAACGTGATCGTATTTAAGCGGTCGATGAACACCGGCTATGCTGGCGTGCAGAACCCGCTGTTCTTTAAAGAGAACACCCAGATGCTGTTTGGCGATGCTAAACAGAGCGTGGACGCGATCCTCAAGGCGTTGTAAGAGACGCATAAAATAAAAAACCGCCGTAATGGCGGTTTTTTTATGACATTAACGATTAACGGTTCAATCGTCTTCGTCGTCATCGATCTCAACCGGCGAGCGGTAGTCATCGGGCTTAATCACCAGCAGATCGCAGCGCAGATGGTCGATGACCTGCTCGGCGGTGTTGCCTAAAAACGCCGCGGAGAGGCCGGTACGACCCACCGTGCCCAGCACCACCACCCCAGCCTGCAGATGCTCGGTCAGATCCGGGATCACCTCTTCAGGCAGCCCTTTTTCCACATGGGTGAGTTTCTCAGAGATGCCAAACTTCTGGCGCAGGGCTTTCATGGCCAGCAGATGCTGGCCGCGAATAGCGTCGTTATAGACAGTAGGATCAAACTCCGGCAGTTCAATAGCAATATTGATTGGGGTGACAGGGTAAGCACCAATCAGATGCACTTCCGTATGGTTCACCTGCTCGGCGAGCTGAATGGTTTCCCGTATCAGCTTCTCGTTGAGCGCGTTATGGTACGGCTCCTCACTGGCCAGATTCACTGCCACCAGCGCTTTGCCGCCTTCAGGCCACGGCTGGTCTTTTACCATCCACACCGGGCAGGGGCACTTACGCAGCAGATGCCAGTCCGTCGGGGTAAAGATCACCGATTCAAGCTTGTCATGCTGATGGGCCATCTTCAGTACCAGATCGTGATGTCCGGTTAACACTTCCTGAATGATGGCTTCGAAAGGGCGGTTGTGCCAGATGACCTTGATATCAATGGGCACCCCGGCATCAATGTAGTATTTTGCCTGTTCGCGGATCCAGGCGGTCCGCTGGCTGATGACGCCCTGACGCATGGCGGTACGTTCGTCAGGCGACAGAAGAGTGGTCATCTCATATGAGAAGTCATAGATCGGCAGAAAGGCTTTGATGCGGCCGCCAATTTTCTGATGCAAATATACAGCACGCCGTAGCGCTGGCTGGTCATCCTGATTGGGATCGATGGCAACCAGCATATTTTGATACATGGCCATACAGGGTCTCCTTACATCTGTCACCGCAGTCTGTAATTAAAAGAGTAACCTATATGTGCAGAATGAAACAGAGGCGAACCTTTGCCAGATCAACAAATCGGACTATTTTGCTGTCTGGCAAGAGGTAAATTTAGCGCAGGCGTATCAGGCGACGTTACGTGCGTGGCCAGCAAGCTCGGCAAGAATATCGCCGTTTTCGATGGTGATGTACTTGCCTTTAACTGCCAGCATGCCGCTTTTCTGGAAACGTCCCAGCAGACGGCTGATGGTCTCTACCGTCAGGCCAAGATAGTTACCAATATCGCCCCGGGTCATAGTCAGACGGAACTCACGAGGTGAGAAACCGCGCTGGGCAAAACGGCGAGAGAGGTTATAGATAAAGGCCGCCAGGCGCTCTTCGGCGTTTTTCTTGGAGAGCAGCAGGATCATATCCTGATCGCCTTTGATTTCGCCGCTCATCAAACGCATCATCTGCTGGCGCAGATTGGGCATCTTACCGGAGAGATCGTCCAGCGTCTCAAACGGGATTTCACAAACCATTGAGGTCTCAAGCGCCTGAGCAAAGCTTGGATGATGGCCGGTACCAATAGCGTCAAAACCAACCAGGTCACCGGCCAGATGAAAACCGGTGATCTGCTCATCGCCCTGTTCGGTAATGGTGTAGCTCTTAATAGTACCGGAGCGGATCGCATAGAGCGATTTCAGTTCGTCGCCCGCTTTAAACAGCGTTTGCCCTTTCTGAATCGGCTTTTTGCGCTCGATGATGTTATCAAGCTGGTCCAGCTCGTGTTCATTAAGAGTAAACGGGATACAAAGCTGGCTGATGCTGCAATCCTGGCAATGGATAGCACAACCGCCAGATTGAATGCGTCGTATAATTCGCTTTTCCGGGATCATAAGTCTGCTCAGGCCGTAATTGATATTGGTCAATTTTAACATCTTTTTACTGAGCACGTAAGCCTGGTTAAACGTCAAACAGTGATTATTGGAACCATAGAAAAATCAATGAGTTTAACTCATTGAAATTCCTTGCTTTGATTGGGGGCTTATTGATTAAACGCCCGTAAAAAGGCACAAAAAGGTCCCTGTTTTCACAATAAAAGGTAACCCTCATGGCGCAGTAGCCACTCTTTTCGCTGCACGCCACCGGCATAGCCGGTCAGGGTGCCGTTGCGCCCGATGACCCGATGGCAGGGGACAACAATGCTTACCGGATTAGACCCATTTGCTGCGCCGACTGCGCGCGCTGCACCCGCCCGCCCTAGCCGTTCTGCCAGCAGGCCGTAGTGAATAACCTGACCACAGGGGATCTCACGCAGCGCTTTCCACACCTCGCGTTGAAAGGGGGTACCCGCCGTTTCGGTAGCCAGGTCGTCAATAATGCTGAGGTTGCCAGCAAAGTAGTCGCGGAGCTTATCGCTTAACCCGCCAGGGTTCGCTGCTGCGACCCGGCGATAGCCGGGTTTTCGATAGTGAACGTTGAGCAGCAATACCATACGGTCGGCGTGCTCTTCCCACTCCACGGCACGCAGCCGGTACTGCTCATCGCACATGACCCAAAGCGGGCCAAGAGGCGTATCAATTTTGTCTTCCAGTAGGGTTAACATGGCGGATCCTGAATATGCAGCGTAGCAATATAGGATATTATCTTACCGTTTTTGGCACAAAAAAATAGAGCCTGTCGACATCCGCCAGACTCTACAGTACACACAGCAGTGCATCCATACCTTATTTTACGCGACCAATCCTTGCGCGGGTTTATTTTAGTATAATCGCCTTTAATACTAATTCCAGTAAAAATCGGTAATGAATTTGTCAATGGTTTACGTTAAAGCATTTACTTTACTGTTGTTGTGGTATTAGTTAAGTGGCAGTTAATCTATTAAACCCGATGCATTTTGCCGATTAAATCTCCTTTCAGGAATGTTCAGGAAATTAATCATCACCGTTGAGACCTGTTGCGCAGGTAGCTATAGTAGCGCCAGTGCTGTCAAACGTTACACGAGGAGCGAGCATGAACCTTGACGACAAATCGTTATTTCTTGACGCCATGGAGGATGTCCAACCCCTGAAACGCTGTGCCGATGTACACTGGCAGCCCAGCCGTAATACGCGTACGCCGCCGCGTATCGATCTGTTACAGCAGGAGAATTTCCTGACCACCGATTTTCTGGAGGTGGTGCCCCTGGCCGAACCGCTGGCGTTTCGTCGTGAGGGGTTACAGAGCGGCGTGCTTGATAAGCTACGACTCGGTAAGTACAGCCAGCAGGCAAGCCTGAATTTGTTAAAGCAGCCGGTAGAGCAATGCCGCCAGCTGCTGTTTAGTTTCCTGCATCAGGCTAAGCAGGATAACCTGCGCAATCTACTTATTATCCATGGTAAAGGGCGCGAAGATAAATCGCACGCTAATATTGTGCGTAGTTATCTTGCCCGTTGGTTACCCGAGTTTGAGGATGTGCAGGCTTTTTGTCAGGCGCTGCCGCATTATGGCGGAAGCGGAGCCTGTTATATTGCGCTGCGCAAATCTGCTCAGGCAAAACAGGATAATTGGGAGCGGCATGCCAAACGTAGTCGTTAAGTCCGAAGAAATATTGACGTCGCTTTATCATCTATTTTTGCACGCGCTAAAATACAAGCGATTTAATTAATTACGCAGCTTTACTAATACGGTTGTATTATATTTTATATACTCGCCAGGCGGTAGAAGTAGAAGACGTTTAAAGCAGAGAAAGAGTGCCCGTTTCAGAGCGAAACGGGCAGGGGGCGTGCAGGTTTAGCGTTTTGCCTCAGTATGCGGCTGGGCTGAACGTGAAAGGAACTGCTGAGTCACGTCAGGCAGGTGGGTCTGACACCAGTCGGCCATTGCAATCTCTTGCTCACGGATCTGTTTGAAAATAGCTGCGCCTTCATGGTCACCGGCCATCTCAGCTGCGCTGATTAGCGAGGTGTAGCAGGCAATTTCAAAGTGCTCAAAGACGTAGCCGCTGATTGCACCCTTAACCACTTCATCAGGCGTCATCATACCGCCGATGGCCTGACCCATCGCGGACAGTTTACCCATCGCATCTTTCAGCGTTGAGGTAGAGATGTTATTGCGGGCAAGCACCTGATCGACCAGCTTTTGCTGCTGGCGGGTCTCTTCAATGTGCTGCACAATACGCGCGCGCAGATCGGGGTAGTGCTCCAGACGATCTGCCATTTTTTCCAGCATGGACTCGGCCTGTTTTTCCATCGCATGGGCATCGCGTAACCAGTCATGATAGTGTTCGGTATAGTTAGTCGTCATCGTTAATCACTCCTCGTAAGATCCAGTAATTTATTGCTCTCTTCTGTGAAATTAACAGAGCACTTACGCTCTGAAGTATAGAAGCCCTGCCTGACTTCGTCAGACGTGCCACTGCTTTTCGCCGTCGCGGAAGCGCGATAGCGCGTCGGCAGCGCAGATCAGTGACAGATGGCTTAGTCCCTGCGGGACATTGCCGCGCCACTCACCCGTGCGCACGTCAAACATCTCGTTAAAGTTCTCGACGTTGCCTTTGTCACACAGGCTATCAAGGATCGTCTCCATGTACTCTGAGGCCCTTTCCGTGTCGCCCAGTCGTGCCCATGCCTCAACCAGCCAGAACGAGCAGGCCACAAAGGTGCTCTCCTCTTTCTCGACTTCGCTGTAGCGATAGAGCATCGGTGAATTATGTCCCAGCTCGCTGAATATGGCTTTATAGGTCGATTTCATACGATCCGGGTTAACCTTCTTGCCGTAGTACCATGCCAGGCCCATCGCAGCATCGAGATGGTCAGTGCCCGCATAAAAGGTGTAGGCTTGCTTGCGTTCAGACCAGCAGTGAGTTTCAATCCAGTCGCTGACCCGATCCCGCTCGCGCGACCAGCGGCTAACCCAGGTTTTTTCAATATGACCGTCTTCTGCCAGACGGACCGCGATATCCAGCGTAACCCAGCAGGCCATTTTAGAGTGGGTGTAGTGACGGCGTTCGGGAAGCTCCCAGATGCCGCAGTCGTCCTGACGCCAGGTATCTGCACACTCATTTGCCAGCGAGGCCAGCAGACGGGCGGTAGTCAGATCCAGAACATGTCCTGCATGCACAAAGAGCAGGGCAGTGTCTAACATATCGCCATACATGCTGAGCTGCTGCTGGCTCTGTGCGTTGTTACCGACGCGTACGGGTTTTGAACCTTTGTAGCCCTCAAGCGGCAAATAGGTTTCATCCGGCACCACGTCGCCGTCCAGGGTATAGCAGGCTCGCAGCTTCCCTTCATGACGCACGATAGTGTGTGTCAGCCATGAGAAAGCCGCTTTACACTCCTCAAGCGCGCCGATAAAAGCAAAGGCACGAATGATCAGGCAGGCATCGCGGATCCAGGCGTAGCGGTAGTCATAGTTCTTTTCACCACCGATACCCTCCGGCAGTGACGTAGTTGGAGCCGCAGCCAGCGCGCCGGTAGGGGAGTAGAGCAAAAACTTCAGCGCCAGCGCCGAGCGAACAACGTGCTGCTTATGCACGCCCTCGTAGCTAAGATGTTCCGCCCATGACGCCCAGTTCTTATCACTGACGTCGATACGCTCGTCGATTTTTTCCAGCGGCGGCACCGCCAGTGGTTCATTGTCGCTAACCAGCAGGGCCACGAGCGAGCGCGAGCCTGCCCTGGCGGTAAAGGTACCTTCGATCGCTTTGTCATCGACCAGCGTAATCTCAATGTCGGAGGTGGTACGCAGCATCGCCATCAGATCGCCCACGTGCACAATCAGACCGCGAGATGATTCAGCTATCCACGAGGAGCGTGTATAGGCAGCGGTGCCAGGCACAAACACCAGCCTTAGCGTGACCTCGCCTTCTAATCCCTCTATGCGACGGGCCAGCTCACACCAGGGCAGACGGCCCGCATTATTACTGTTCAGGGATTCGGTAAATCTGACTTTACCCGTGCTGGTGGTATAACAGGTCTCCAGCACGTTGCTGTTTTCCCGATACTGGCGCTGCATGCAGTAGTCATCGACCGGTTCGATCTGAAAATACCCGCCAAATTGGGCATCAAGGATGCGATCGAACAGCGGCGGTGAGTCCATGTTCGGCGCGCACCACCAGTCAATGGCACCATCAGGCGCAATCAGGGCAACCGAACGCCCATCGCCAATAGCGGCATAGTCGCCAAGGCCCGCATAGCCATCGGTACGCTCGTTCCGGGGTAAAGACTGATTCTTCATTAATACTTATCCTGCAAAACTCGACAAGGCAGGCGGGGCCTGCCTGCGCATTACACGGTACCGGTACCGCCGTCTGAGCACCAAACCTGGCCAGATGAGAAGGAGCTTTCGTCAGAGGCAAACAGCACATACAGCGGGGCAATCTCAACTGGCTGGCCTGGACGGGCAAGCGGAGCCGTTTCACCAAAGGCTTTTACCTTCTCCTGTGGCTGTCCGCCACATACCTGCAGGGGTGTCCAGTATGGGCCAGGGGCAACGGCATTAACGCGAATACCTTTCGGACCCAGCTGCTTAGCTAGCGCTTTAGTAAACGCCACGTTACAGGCTTTAGTCTGGGCATAATCCAGCAGAATATCACTCGGCTGGAACGCCTGAACGGAGGAGGTATTGATGATCACCGCGCCCTCTTTCAGGTGCGGCACCGCTGCCTTAGTGATCCAGAATGGCGCATAGACGTTGGTCTTGAAGGTCTCATCAAAGGCTTCAGTGGTCAGCGTCTCAATAGATTCACAGAACTGCTGGTGACCAGCGTTATTAACCAGAATATCCAGCCCGCCAAGCTTGTTGATCGCTTCAACAACCAGCTGCTGACAGAAGGTTTCTGAGCGAATATCGCCAGGCAGCGCGACGGCGTTGCGGCCTTCTGCCTTAATTAAGGCAATTACCGCTTCAGCATCAGACTCCTCTTCCGGCAGGTAGTTAATCGCTACGTCCGCGCCTTCTCGGGCATAAGCAATGGCCACAGCGCGACCAATACCGGAGTCACCGCCGGTAATAAGCGCTTTTTTCCCAGCCAGCCGGCCCGAACCGGTATAGCTGGTTTCACCATGATCGGGGATCGGCTTCATCTCTGACGCAAGCCCCGGCACTTTTTGAGTTTGCTCTACAAAAGGAGGGCGTGGATAGTGTGGCAGGTTGTTGTCTTGTGTCGTCATAATTATCCGTCTCGTTTAAATGAACCAGTAATAAACGTAGACAGCAATACGCCGATTCGCTATTTTTTTTAAAAATTATGCTCATACTTTAAAAACTTTACCTGACAAGTTAATTTTACGTTGAAATTATGCTACCTGATTGAAATGTGACTTTTTAGTGTAATTTGCTGGAATTAAGTAAAGCCTGTGCTAAATAAAAATCAGGAAAGTGCAAATCATACAAAAGTACTGTTAACGTGACGCAGGAAATGGTTCAGAATGCTCTTAGTTACAAAGTTATAGCTCTTAATTCTTAGGGCCAGCTTGTGTCTGCCTGACGTTAAGCTAAACTGAAAATTCCGTTGGTGAGTTTGAGAGTAATCTTAAACCCTGCTAACGAGATCGGCTGCAAATATTACATTATGCATCACGTTTATAAGGAGATTTAGGATGAGCAAAGAGCCCGTATTTCCTGCATTTCCAGTCATTGGCTGGCAGGTAGGCCCGGTGGAGGATCATAACGGTGTAGTGGTTCAGTTCGGCTTTAGTACCTCTCCCCATACTGTGGGAGCCAGCACTTTTGATTCTCAGTTTTTTCAGCTTTCGCCTGAAATGGTAAAAAGTCTGATTTACGATCTGCAGCTCAGCCTGCGCCAGTGTGAAAGTCCAGTAGCGGAACACGTTGCCTGAGCCTGCGCCACTTTCCTGCCGCAGTAGCACATATTTTTCTGGCTGCTGCGGAAATTCCCGCCTGACGATCTCTCCTGTTGAATAAAAATAGCAACGGCTGCATTTTCATTGCTAATCTTGCATTAACGCAGCAGCCAGGATTGATCGTAGAGGCACACATGAATTTTGTCTATTTTAAAGCAGAATACCCCAGCTACCCGGGCTCTCATTCAGTTAATCTGGTCTTGAAAGCCTTAAAGCTGCTACGTGATGGGGAAATTATTGCCGACGTGGGTGATTTAAAAATAACCAGCCTGCCGTTTTATCTCTTCTTTACTGCCTCCACTGGCTTTCGCAAAATTGAATATGTCATGAATGCGCCGCCTGCACGTAGAATAAACTACTCCTGTGGTTACCTTCCGAGCGGAAAATACATTATCAATACGCCGCAGGGCGAGACGCAGCTTGCGTTTAATGCATTAACCGGACTCTGGCAAGGACAACGGCAGGATACAAGGCCTATCGATAACCGTGAATTTATCGCGCTGGGCTATGCTCTCATTCGCCCTGTGCGGGGTGCGGCTCCGGGGCGTACTTTATGGTAATCCTGGATTCTGTTACCCGGTTGATGAATCGTTGACTAAACTTTAAGGGTGGCAATAACAGGAGACCATAATGACCAACCACTCTGATTCCCCCCTCAAAGCTGAAGAGACCAAGCCGGTCAAGGACAATCCCGCTAAGCAGGGCGAACTTCCTCGTAAGCGTGATGACAGTCAGGACGATCGTAAAGATCCGTTCAAAGCCAGCTAACATCACCCCCTATCGCTGCCTCAGCGCCTTTTCGCTGCCGCTGTGATCGCTGTCAGCATTCGCGATTAACGGGCAGCGAAATCGTCTCTCTGTATTAGGATTAGATAAGAATACTAACGAAAAGATGATGGCCGTTCACGCGGATAAGAGGGCGGTGAATGTTTAAACCGTTAAGCTGGCGAAATATTCCTACAGCAAGAACCCTTTCAGTATTGATATTTATTGCTGGCATTGGACTGATAGTTTCTGTCGTGGCTTTACTTTATCTCTCCCTGCATCTGGTCAGCAGCAAAACGAATGAAATCGATGAGCATCGTTCTGCTCTGTCGGTACAGGGCGCCATACAGACTTCAATCAATCGCGTCTGGTCGCTGGTGATTGATAACGCGGTCTGGGATGATGCGGTGCGTGAGGTATATCGCCCAAAGCTCGATACCCAGTGGCTCAGTAACACCTGGGGCGCTGAGTATAAAATTAATAACCTCTACGACGGTACTTTTATTCTTGATGAACACTACTCCGTGCTGTGGGGTTCGTTTCGCAACGCGCGCTTTGCCGAGCATAACCTCGATTTTTTTGGCGCAGGCTTTAAGGCGCTTATAGATCAGCACCGCTATGCTCTGCCTGGCCAGCAAAATATCTATGCCGGGATCACCCGAACCCGTCACGGTATTGCCTTCATTGGTATTGGTCTGATCCGTCCTGCTGTAGGCTCTTTGTCAGCGGTTGGCAACGTTCGTCGGTATCTGGTTATTACTCGTCATATTGATACCGAGAATCTCAGGGCGCTGGGGGATACCTTCCAGATTGATAATCTGCGCTTTAGCCTGGACAAAACGCATGACTTCAGCGTGCCGCTGAGAAGTTCGGCAGGCGATCTGCTGGGTTATTTAAGCTGGGAGCCGCAGCTTCCCGGTGCAAAAGCGGCTCATGCAGCGGCCAGGGAGATCCGTCAGATTATTATTCTGGTAGCGGGTCTGATTTTACTGTTCATTCTGTTGAGCAGTGCCGGTCTCTACAAGCTGGCAAAGGGGGAGAAGCTGGCCCGCAGCACCGCGATGACCGACTGGCTAAGCCGCCTGCCGAACCGCCGGGCGCTGCTGGCGCAGCTGGAAACACTGAGTCTTGAGGATCCCAACGAGGCTATCTGCGTGGTATTTATCGATCTCGACGGTTTCAAGGACGTCAACGATATATACGGGCATAATGTGGGAGACCGCCTTATTGTCGAGATTGCCAAAAGCCTGCGTGACAAGGTGCCGGCCAGCGGCATGCTAGCGCGAATGGGCGGAGATGAGTTTGCAATGATGATTGGTGGCAGGCAGGCCAGCGAGACGGCCAGCCGCTTTGCAGAGCAGGTACTGGCGGGGCTGGCTCTGCCGGTTCGCCTTGGCGAGCGTACCATCTATATCGGGGCCAGCATTGGTATCGCCTGCGGCACGCTGCTGGAGTGTACCAGCACAGAGCTATTCCGCCGGGCAGATATCGCCATGTACCACTCAAAGATGAATGGTAAAGGGCGGATTAGCCACTATGATGCGGCGCTTAATACCGCCCGCGAACGTCAGCTCACCATAGAAAATGATATCCGCGACGGGTTGATGCGCAATGAGTTTGACGTCTGGTATCAGCCGATTGTTGACGCCCGCAGCCAGCAAATGGTTGGTGTTGAGGCGCTGGTACGCTGGCCCCGGCGTCCTGCAGGAACCCTCCCGCCGGATCAGTTTGTCACCATTGCCGAGACCAGCGGCCTTATTCACGCCCTGGGCCAGTTCGTTCTGCGCCGTGCCTGTGTTGATCTGCAACCCCTTAGCGATCTCAAACTGTCGGTGAATATCTCCCCGGCGCAGTTTCGCGATCCGGCGTTTGAGGAAAAAGTAGCCGGGGTGCTAAGAGACAGCCATTTTCCCGCGCACCGCCTGCAGCTGGAGGTGACAGAAACCTATGTTCTGGAGAATCCCGACCGTGCCTGTGCGGCGCTCGGTAACCTGAAGGCGCTGGGCACCGCTATCGCACTGGATGACTTTGGTACCGGCTACTCCAGCATTGGCTATCTCCGACGCTTTAATTTCGACACTATCAAAATCGATAAGTCGCTGGCAGGGCTGATAGATAATGACGAACAGGCAGCGGCGCTGGTGGGCGGTACGATCCAGATCGCCAGCGCGCTGGGTATGACGGTGATTGCTGAAGGGGTAGAGAACGAAAAACAGATGAAACTGTTGCGCCTTGCCGGTTGCGATCGGCTGCAGGGGTTCTTCTTTAGCGCCCCGATGCCCATTGATGCGCTGCGGCAGCACCGTCAGCGCCGTCAGGGTTAACTACTGCTGCTGGGCCAGGGCATCGAGCCGATCGCGAAAGCCGGTGATAGCAATCGCCCGGTTATCGGCGCGCCAGCGATCTTTGGCCCCCGGCGCGGAGCTTTGCACGGCGATCAGCCGCCAGCCGTCGTCGGTCTTGAGCATTAGCGGAGAGCCGCTATCGCCAGGTAGCGTATCGCACTGGTGAGAGAGCACGCTATCCTGCGCCCAGCCGGTCACCACACAGTTTTGATGGCTATAGAGGTTGTCCAGATGATCCTGTGGATAGCCGGACTGCGTCACCTTGCGATCGGCAACTTTGAGTGCGGCGGTGAGCGCGTCGCGATCGCCTTCAAAGAGCGGCAGAGGCGTGATCCCCGACGGCGGGTAGCGCAGTACAATCAGGCCAAAATCCCAGGGGGCGGCGGCAGGCGGAACAATCCACCCCTCACCGTCGGGCTTCAGGCGTTTGCCAAGCGTTGGCTCTACACGCCCCTCAATACCGTGTATTTCGTAACGCCAGCTGCCGTTCTGCGCCACAAAACGCAGCGCAACCGCTTTATCGGCCTTGCCACGGGGTGGCGTCAGCAGGCAGTGCCCTGCAGTCAACGCTACGCGGGGCGAAATCAGCGTTGCGGTGCAGAGATTGCCGCTGGCGGTCTCCAGCTGGCCGATGGCATCCCACGGCGACTGGGTTGGATTACTGACCCGGACCCGATCGTCATGATTGAAAAACAGCGTCTTGATCTCAGCGGCAGCGGCGGCATCATCATCGGCATGGCTGTAAAAAGAAAATGAGCAAAGCGAACCCAATAGCAGAATACCGAATTTATGCATATCACACTCTGGTGGGGCATTAATGATTATTCAAACCCTAAGCAACAACTATAGACGGGACGGGAGGAAAGGGGGAGTAAAATCAGCGTGCTACATTCATGAAAGATAGAAGCGGAGTGACACCAGCGCGCAGACGATCAGCATAAGTAAAATCAGCTCGAAACGGTAGCGGTGTAGCATGGTTCCTCCTGAAAACAGCGCCCGGGGGCGGGCGCTGTGGCAAGCAAAAACTTAAGCAGCTGGCTGGGCAGCCGGTTTAGCAGCGGTGTGTTTTACTGCTTTTTTGTGGTGTTTTTTAGCAGCCTGGGCTTTCTGGTCTGCAGCAGGTTTGGCTGCGTTCTGGTCAGCGGCCGGTTTAGCGGCTTTTTTGTGGTGCTTTTTAGCAGCCTGGGCTTTCTGGGTAGCGGCAGCTTTCTGGTGTTTTTTGTGATGGGTTGTTTTGGCAGCCGGAGCAGCGCTCTGAGTCTGAGCGGTTGCTGCTGGTGCAGCGGTGGTCGCAGCAGTGTCAGCAGCAAACGCAGCAGAAGAGAGACCCATAGCAGCGGCAACAACCAGAGCTAATACTTTTTTCATTCTGATATCCTCGAATTGGTTTCATCATTTAACCCCACTGCGGGGCCGTTGAAGAGACTATAGGCTTCTCAATGCGGGGCTTCAGTGAGTGATTGGTATCGGCGTGTAACGTAATGTACAAGGCGCAGAGAGAGGCCGGGAATAATGCTCCCGGCCTGAAAAGTTACAGATAGCGGGCGGTAAGATGCTGGCGGAAGTAGCGGCTGTTCAGCGCTTCGCCGGTGGCGGATTCAATTAGTTTAGCGGTCGTAAAGCGGCTGCCGTGCTGCCAGATATTCTGCCGCAGCCACTCGAACAGGGCGCTGAAATCCCCTTCTGCGATGGCGGCATCGAGGTTAGGCAGCGCGGTGCGTGCAGCGTGGAACAGCTGCGCGGCGTACATAGCGCCAAGGGTATAGGATGGGAAATAGCCAAAGCCGCCGTCGGTCCAGTGGATATCCTGCATGCAGCCGTCGCGGTAGTTGCCCACGGTCGAGATGCCCAGCCAGTGCTGCATCTTCTCATCCCACAGGGCCGGAATGTCCTCTACCTCAATCTCACCGTTGATCAGCGCTCGCTCAATCTCATAGCGCAGGATCACATGCGCGGGGTAGCTCACTTCGTCAGCATCCACGCGGATGAGGCCAGGCTGCACCTGCTGGTTCCAGGCGATGAAATTCTCTTCGCTAAAGGCGGGCTGCGCGCCAAAACGGTCGATGACCGCTGGCAGGAGACGCTGTAAAAACGCCTTGCTGCGGCCAAGCTGCATCTCAAAGAACAGACTCTGGGATTCGTGGATAGCCATCGAGCGAGCCTCGGCGACCGGCTGCCCCAGCCAGGTGCGGGGCAGGTTCTGCTCGTAGCGAGCGTGGCCGGTTTCATGCACCACGCCAAAGAGAGCACCCAACAGATCGTTCTCGTCGTAGCGCGTGGTGATGCGCACGTCCTCCGGTACGCCGCCGCAGAAGGGGTGGGCGCTGATATCCAGACGGCCTGCGTCAAAATCAAAGCCCAGGGTATGCATTGCCGTCAGACCCAGCTCGCGCTGCTTCTCCACCGGGAACGGCCCGACCGGCGCGATAAGCTGGCGCTGGGCCTGCTTCGCTACCGCCTGATTAAGCAGATCCGGCAGCCAGGATTTGAGATCGGCAAACAGCACGTCGAGCTTCGCGGCGGTCATGTCCGGCTCGTAGAGATCCAACAGCGCGTCGTAGGGGGTGCAGCCTTTTACGGCCGCACGCAGCTTCGCCTCTTCACGACTAAGCTTCACCACCTCTTTGAGATTGGCGGAAAAACCTTCCCAGTCATTCGCCGGGCGCTGGCTACGCCAGGCGTGCTCGCAGCGGCTGCCCGCCAGCGATTTCGCCTCTACCAGCGACTCAGGGAGTACCGCCGCCTGCTGATAGTGGCGGGTCATCTCCCGCAGGTTGGCCTGCTCAACGTCATTAAGATCCTCCTGCGCGGCCGCTTCAAGCCACTGAGCCACCTTTTTATCCGTCAGGATCTGGTGTTTCAGGACGCTGATCTCCGCCAACCCTTCGCCCCGAGCGGCGCTCCCGGCAGAGGGCATCATGGTCATCATGTCCCAGCCGGCGATGGAGGAAAGGTGGGAGAAGCGGTAAAGACGTTGGAAGGTACGGGTGAGTTGCTGGTAGTTGCTGGTGTCCATTATGCCTCGTGTTGTGCTGATTTTATTTGCTTACATTTCAAGATAACAGGACGCTTGCGCGGATACCACCGTGAGAAATTGTCTGGCAGTCATACCCCATAAGGCTGGATCAAAGTCAAACCCGTACAGGTCGAGAAACGCCGTCTCTATATCATCACTTCTCTGGAGAAAGTGATGACAATCGGCAATCAACCCTTTGGCATGTTCTGGTCCTTCACATTTCAGGTATTCATTCATAACCTCTTCGATGGTCTCGCCAAACAGGTCATAGTCCTGATTAAAGTAGGCTCCCATTAGGTGATCCAGATAGTTAGTTATCATCATTTATCTCGGTGCTTTATCGCTCATATTGCCCGGCGGCGCTACGCTTGCACGGGCCTACGGTAAGGCGCTGTATGTAGGCTGGGCAAGCGTAGCGCCGCCCGGCATATTTAGACAGAGTACGTTTAGCTACGCAGAGAGACGGCGGTGCAGGGTCCGGCCCACCAGCAGCGCGGCCAGCAGCATCATGGCAATAAAACCGCCGACGCCGTTCCAGCCATAGCTGTGCCAGAACAGACCCCCCAGCGTCCCGGCCATGCTCGATCCCAGGTAGTAGCTAAACAGATAGAGCGATGAGGCCTGGCCTTTAGCCCGGCGCGCTCGCGGCCCAATCCAGCTGCTGGCGACCGAGTGGGCGGCGAAGAAGCCAGCAGAGAAGAGCAGCATGCCGGCAAAAATCAGCCCCAGCGACGAGAAGAGCGTCAGCAGCACGCCGCCCAGCATAATCCCCGTTGAAACCAGCATCACCGGCCCGCGGCCAAAGCGTGCGGTCATCGCCCCGGCTTTGGGCGAGCTCCAGGTTCCGGTCAGGTACGCCACCGAAAGCAGGCCTACTACTGCCTGACTAAGCTGCCACGGGGTTTGCATCAGGCGATAGCCAATGTAGTTAAACAGAGTGACAAAGGATCCCATCAGCAGGAAGCCGGTTAAAAACAGCAGCGGCAGGCCGCGATCGCGCCAGTGCAGGCGAAAGTTGATCATCAGCGACCGGGGGCGCAGCGAGGCAGGACGAAAATGACGCGACTCCGGAAGAATTTTCCAGAACATCAGCGCCGACGCGAGGGCAAAGCAGCCGATAACCGCCAGCGCGATGCGCCAGCTAAAGAAGTCGGTAAATACGCCGCTGAGCAGGCGTCCGCTCATGCCGCCGATCGAGTTACCGCTGATATACAGCCCCATCGAAAAGGCCACCACGCTGGGGTGGATCTCCTCGCTCAGGTAGGTCATCCCGACCGCCGCCACGCCGCTCAACGACAGCCCTATCAGCGCGCGCATGATCAAAATGCCGTGCCAGCTGGTCATCATCGTCGAGAGCAGCGTACAGCAGGAGGCAAGCAGCAGAGCGGTAACCATCACCGGCTTGCGGCCGATGGCATCCGAGAGCGGGCCGGTGAACAGCAGCCCAATGGCCAGCATGGCGGTAGAGATAGAGAGCGAGATACTGCTGCTGGCCGGTGAAACGCCAAACTCCTGGGAGAGTACCGGCAGGATCGGCTGCACGCAGTAGAGCAGGGCGAAGGTGGCCAGTCCGGCAGAGAAGAGCGCCAGCGTGACGCGCATAAACTGCGGCGTGCCGCGTTTAATCCAGGGCGTGGCGGGAATAGCGGTGGTCTGCACGTCGGCATCGCTCGCCGGGGCGATGTCAACGACGGTTGTACGGCTCACGGAGGATCCTTAGTGGTATTTTGCTGTAATAAAGCGATTACCGACAAGGGTAGGAAAATGTAAATATTCTGTCTAATATATTAATAATCTCAAATGATATATAAAACATATGAATATCGAACTGCGTCATCTGCGCTACTTCGTGGCCGTAGCGGAAGAGCTGCATTTTGGTCATGCGGCGGCCCGGCTGAACATTTCTCAGCCGCCGCTCAGCCAGCAGATCCAGCTGCTGGAGCAGCAGGTTGGCGCTCGCCTGCTGGCCCGGACCAACCGCAGCGTGGCCCTGACACCGGCAGGCAGACAGTTTCTGCTCGACAGCAGGCAGATCCTTACCCAGGTCGATGACGCTGCTGCCCGCGCTGCCCGCCTGCATCAGGGGCAAACAGGTGAGCTGCGGGTCGGCTTTACCTCGTCCGCGCCCTTTATTAAAGCAGTCTCGGATACCCTATCAACCTTCCGACGGCGCTACCCGGACGTGCATCTGCAAACCCGGGAGATCAATACCCGGGAGCAGATCGCCCCTCTGCACGAGGGAAGCCTGGATCTGGGCCTGATGCGTAATACCGCGCTGCCGGAGACCCTGGCGTGGGAGGTGATCCTGCGCGAGCCGCTGCTGGCGATGGTCCCGCGCGATCACCCTCTGGCGGCACAGCCCAGAGTCACGCTGAGCGAATTGGCAAAGGAGCCGTTTGTCTTCTTCGACCCGCATGTCGGAACCGGACTGTACGACGATATTCTTGGCCTGCTGCGCCGCTACGGTCTGGTGCCGCGTATCGCTCAGGAGGTGGGCGAGGCGATGACCATTATTGGGTTGGTGGCGGCAGGACTGGGGGTATCGATTCTGCCCGCCTCATTTTGCCGGGTACAGCTTAGTGAGATGCGCTGGCTGCCGATTGCCGAAGCCGACGCGGTCTCGCAGATGTGGCTGGTCTGGTCGAAGCACCATGAGCAGGGTGCGACGGCGCTGCACTTCAGGCAACAACTGCTGAAGAGCGTTAAAAGCGAGCAGATTTTGTCCCATAGCGGGTGAAATTGTGCAGTAAATCACAAGGCTAATCAAAAATTTGACGGCTTTAAGGAACTGCTTCACCATAGCCTGAAGTTTATTTCGAAGCGCGAAAATAAAGGGAGCACGAGGTGGTTGCTGATAGTACGCCCGGCCATATCGATCAGATTAAGCAGACCAATGCAGGAGCCGTTTACCGGCTTATCGATCAGCTAGGCCCGGTTTCACGTATCGATCTGTCGCGTCTGGCGCAGCTTGCCCCCGCCAGCATTACCAAGATTGTCCGTGAAATGCTAGAAGCGCACCTGGTGCAGGAGACGGAGATCCAGGAGCCGGGCAGCCGTGGGCGTCCTGCGGTGGGGTTAATGGTAGAAACCGAAGCCTGGCACTATCTCTCGTTGCGCATCAGCCGGGGGGAGATCCATCTCGCCCTGCGCGACCTCAGCAGCAAGCTAGTGGTCGAAGAGCAGCTTGAGCTGCCTTTACACGCCGATACGCCCTTCGCCAGCCGCATTATTCAGCACATCGACCAGTTCTTTATTCGCCACCAGAACAAGCTCGAACGGTTGACCGCCATCGCCATCACCTTACCGGGTATTATTGATACCGAGAACGGTATCGTGCACCGGATGCCGTTTTATGAGGATGTTAAGGACATGGCGCTGGGGGAGGCCCTTGAGCGCCATACCGGCGTGCCAGTCTATATTCAGCATGATATCAGCGCCTGGACCATGGCAGAGGCGCTGTTTGGCGCATCCCGCGGCGCGCGGGACGTGATTCAGGTGGTGATCGACCATAACGTCGGTGCAGGAGTGATCACCGACGGACGTCTGCTACACGCGGGCAGCAGCAGCCTGGTTGAGATAGGCCACACCCAGGTCGATCCCTACGGCAAACGCTGCTACTGCGGCAACCACGGCTGTCTGGAAACCATCGCCAGCGTAGAGAGCGTGCTGGAGCTGGCGCAGCAGCGCATGAACCAGTCAATGAGCTCGCAGCTGCACGACCAGCCGCTTACCGTGGCCTCGCTCTGCCAGGCGGCGCAGGAGGGAGATCGGCTGGCGACGGATATCATCACCGGCGTAGGCACTAACGTCGGACGCATCCTGGCGATCATGGTTAACCTGTTTAATCCGCAAAAAATCCTAATTGGCTCTCCCCTGAGCCAGGCCGCCGATATTCTCTTCCCGGCCATCAGCAACTGCATTCGCCAGCAGTCGCTGCCCGCCTACAGTCGACACATCGCCGTTGAGAGCACGCAGTTCTCAAACCAGGGCACCATGGCGGGCGCAGCGCTGGTAAAAGACGCGATGTATAACGGTTCGTTGCTGATTCGACTGTTGCAGGGGTAACAAATTTTCACAGTTGTAGGAAAAATTGCGCTACCTCAAATTGGGTCCTGGCGACTTAACTTAGACTTTCTCCTCTGAATTATTTTCCTGGTGTATATTTTCGCGGCAAAACGGTGGAGTGAGTGATGCTTAAGCGTTTCTTTATTACGGGTACCGATACGGCTGTCGGGAAGACAGTGGTCTCCCGCGCACTCCTGCAGGCCCTGGCGGCCAGCGGCAGAAGCGTAGCCGGCTACAAGCCAGTGGCGAAGGGGAGTAAAGAGACACCAGAGGGCCTGCGCAACAGAGACGCGCTGGTGCTGCAAAGCGTCTCGACGCTGGCGCTACCTTACGAGGCGGTGAACCCCATCGCGCTGAGTGAAGAGGAGAGCAGCGTCGCCCATAGCTGTCCTATCAATTATGGTCTGCTCTCGAAGGGGCTGGCTCATCTTAACGATCGCGTCGAACATGTGGTGGTCGAAGGCACCGGTGGCTGGCGCAGCCTGATGAACGATCTACGTCCGCTCTCCGACTGGGTGGTACAGGAGCAGCTCCCGGTGATCATGGTGGTGGGGATCCAGGAGGGGTGTATCAACCACGCACTGCTGACCGCCCAGGCCATTGCCAGCGACGGCCTGCCGCTGATCGGCTGGGTCGCTAACCGCATTAACCCGGGTCTTGCGCACTATGCCGAGATCATCAGCGTTCTGAGCAAAAAGATCCCCGCACCGCTGATTGGCGAGCTTCCCTATCTACCGCGCGCCGAGCAGCGCGAGCTGGCCCACTATATAGACGTCACCCTGCTGACCCGGACGCTGATCGCCGATCGCGTGCTGGCCTGATTGACAGCCTGCGGCTTGCACGGCAGCCGCAGGCTGCCAGCTTCGGTTAAATCGCTACCAGATTGCGTACGCCGTGGCTCTCCATCTCTTCGCCTCTGCCGCGCTGGACAATCGCTCCCCGGGACATCACCAGATAATTGTCCGCCAGTTCGGCGGCAAAGTCATAAAACTGCTCAACCAACAGGATTGCCATGTCGCCGCGCGCGGCCAGGGTTTTAATTACCATGCCAATCTCTTTGATCACCGAGGGCTGGATCCCCTCCGTTGGTTCATCAAGGATCAGCAGCTGGGGCTGACAGGCCAGCGCCCGGCCAATGGCTAACTGCTGCTGTTGGCCGCCGGAGAGATCGCCCCCGCGACGCTGCTTCATCTCCCGCAGCACCGGGAACAGGTCGTAGATCTCTTCAGGAACCCGCCTGGACTGCGAGCCGGTAAAGCGCGCCAGCCCCATCAGCAGATTTTCCTCAACCGTCAGCCGGGGAAAGATCTCCCGCCCCTGCGGCACATAGGCCATGCCGCTGCGTACCCGCTGGTGCGGCTTCTGCTGATTGATGGGCTTACCCTGCCAGCTAATGGTCCCGGACTTCGCCGGGATCAGTCCCATCAGACACTTCAGCAGGGTGGTTTTCCCCACGCCGTTGCGTCCCAGCAGACAGGTCACCTCGCCAGGATGCGTCGCAAACGAGAGTCCGCGCAGGATATGGCTTCCGCCGTAGTATTGATGCAGTTCATTCACTTCCAGCATGTTAGCGCCCCAGATAAACGTCGATAACCTGTTCATTCGCCTGCACCTCGCGCAGGGAACCCTCGGCCAGCACCTGACCCTGGTGCAGCACCGTAACGTGATCGGCAATGGTGTCGACAAAGCCCATATCGTGCTCCACTACCATCAGGGAGTGCTTGCCTGCCAGGGTACGAAACAGCTCGGCGATATACTCGGTCTCGGCGTCCGTCAGCCCGGCGGCTGGCTCGTCGAGCAGCAGCAGATGTGGCTCCTGTACCAGCAGCATGCCGATCTCCAGAAACTGCTTCTGGCCGTGGGAGAGCAGCCCCGCCTGACGCTGACTCTGATTTGCCAGCCGCAGCAGCTCAAGGGTCTCATCGATGCGATCCCGCTGCTCGCCGCTGAGCGTCGCCCGCAGGCTGGCCCACACTGACTTGTCGGTTTTCAGGGCAATCTCCAGATTCTCCGCTACCGTCAGCGCCTCAAATACCGTCGGCTTCTGAAACTTGCGTCCGATGCCCGCCCGGGCAATCTCCACCGAAGAGAGCTGGGTCAGATCGATATTCTGGTCGTAAACCACGCTGCCGCTGTCCGGGCGGGTCTTGCCGGTGATCACATCCATCAGCGTGGTTTTGCCTGCGCCGTTGGGTCCGATGATGCAGCGCAGCTCACCGACGCCAATCGCCAGCGTCAGGTCGGTGAGGGCGCGGAAGCTGTCGAAGGAGACGTTGATCTTCTCCAGCAACAGTACCGGGTCGGTGGTCTGCCGGTAGCGATCCTGCGGCAGCGGCTGGGTAAAAAGGGTATCAGTCATGCTTTCTCCGCTTCAGCAGGCCAATGACGCCGCGCGGTAAAAACAGCGTGACGAGGATAAACATCAGGCCCAGGAAAAAGAGCCAGTACTCCGGGAAGGCGACGGTGAAGAAGCTCTTCGCTCCGTTGACGATGCCCGCGCCCAGCAGCGGCCCGATCAGCGTGCCGCGCCCGCCCAGCGCTACCCAGATGGCGGCTTCGATGGAGTTGGTGGGCGACATCTCGCTCGGGTTGATGATGCCTACCTGCGGCACGTAAAGCGCCCCGGCAAGACCGCAGAGCACGGCGGAGAGCGTCCAGACGAAGAGCTTAAAGCCCTGCGGATCGTAACCGCAAAACATCAGCCGGTTCTCGGCATCGCGCACCGCCGTGAGCACCCGGCCAAACTTGCTGCGCGCCAGCGCCATGCCGATACCCAGCGCGGCGATCAGCAGCAGTACGGTAGCGATAAACAGGCCAATCCGCGTCCCGGTAGCGGTAACCGGGAAGCCGAGCAGAGTGGTAAAGCCGGTGAAGCCGTTGTTACCCCCGAAGCCGGTTTCATTGCGGAAGAAGAGCAGCATCCCGGCATAGGTTAGCGCCTGGGTCATGATCGAGAAGTAGACATCTTTGATCCGCGAGCGGAAGGCGAAGAAGCCAAACAGCAGTGCCAGCAGTCCAGGCAGCAGGACAATCAGGCACAGCGCCCAGGCAAAGTGCTGGGTACCGGTCCAGAACCACGGCATCTCACTCCACGAGAGAAAGGTCATAAAGGCCGGGAGGCCGTCGCCCGCTGCCTGGCGCATCAGGTACATGCCCATCGCGTAGCCCCCTAGCGCAAAGAACAGCCCGTGCCCCAGCGACAGCAGGCCAGCGTAGCCCCAGACCAGATCCAGCGCCACGGCAACGATGGCGTAGCAGAGGATCTTGCCAACCAGCGTCAGGGTGTAGGCGGACATCGCCAGGGGATGATCCTGCGGCAGCAGGGCCAAAAAAGGCAGGGCCAGCAGCAGGACGATAATGCCCAGCGTCAGGGTGCGCGTCAGACGGGGCGCACGCTGCGCCAGCGTCAGGGTTATAGGTTGGCTCATCAGTCGATCACTCGCCCCTTAAATGCGAACAGCCCCTGCGGCCGTTTCTGAATAAACAGCACGATCAGTACCAGAATGGCGATTTTGCCCAGCACCGCGCCAATCTGCGGCTCCAGCAGCTTGTTGATGATACCGAGGCCAAAGGCCGCCACCACCGTGCCTGCCAGTTGGCCAACGCCACCCAGTACCACCACTAAAAATGAGTCGATGATATAGCCCTGGCCCAGCTCGGGGCCGACGTTGCCCAACTGCGACAGCGCCACGCCCCCCAGCCCGGCGATGCCGGAGCCCAGCCCGAAGGCCAGCATATCGACCCGCCCGGTGGGTACGCCGCAGCAGTCGGCCATCCGTCGGTTCTGGGTGACAGCCCGCACGTTCATCCCCAGCCGGGTCTTGTTGAGCAGCAGCCAGGTGAGAGCCAGCACCAGCAGAACAAAGACGATCACCGCGATGCGGTTGTACGGCAGGATCAGGTTCGGCAGCACCGCCCAACCGCCGGAGAGCCAGCCGGGGTTAGCTACCTCCAGGTTCTGCGCTCCGAAGAGCAGGCGCACCAGCTGGATCAGCATCAGGCTGATGCCCCAGGTTGCCAGCAGGGTCTCCAGCGGACGGCCATAGAGATGGCGAATGATCAGCCGCTCCAGCGCCATGCCCATCGCGGCGGTAATAAAAAAGGCCACCGGCAGGGCAACAATGGGATAGAGGTCCAGCCACTGCGGAGCGAGGCGGGCAAAGAGATCCTGCACCAGCCAGGTGGCATAGGCTCCGAGCATCAGCATTTCGCCGTGGGCCATGTTGATCACCCCCAGCAGGCCGTAGGTAATGGCCAGGCCGAGGGCGGCCAGCAGCAGGATCGATCCCAGCGACAGGCCGCTGAAGGCCTGCCCCAGCCAGTCACCCCAGCGCAGACGCTGCTGGATCTGCTTCAGGCTGTCGGCGGCGGCGGCGCGCACGCTGGCGTCCGGCTCGTTTTGCGGCTGGGTCAGCCGCTGAAGGCTGGCCTGGATCGGCGGGGCGCTGCTCTCAGCCAGCAGCTTTACCGCCTGCAGGCGCACCTGCGGGCTGGCATCCGCGAGCTGTAAATTGGCGAGGGCGAACTGCAGAGCCGCTTTGACCTCGTCATCCTGCTCCTGGGCCAGGCGCTGTTGAATAAGGGGAAGCTGCTCCGTCGTAGCGTCGTTTTGCAGATTTTGCGCGGCGGCGAGACGCAGCGCGCGATCGTCACTGACCAGCTGGTGGGCGGCAAGGGCATTAGCCACCAGGGTACGGATGCGGTTGTTCATAAACAGCTTGCGCGGGTTCCCTTCGGGAGGCGTGGTGCCCTCCAGCGGCGTCAGGCTCTCTCCCAACTGGGTAAAGAGCTGGCCGCGTTTATCGACAACTACGTTCTCCTGGCGCAGCGCCTGAAGCAGGGGCAGACGTGACGCATCCGGCGCAGCGGACCAGGTTTGTAAAAGCTGCGCCTGCTGGGTGCGGCTGGCAGCGCCGTACTCGCTTGCCGGTCCGGCAGAGGCCGTGCCGATAAACAGCAGGCAGCAGGCAAAGAAGAGGCCGAAGCGCGTGGCTATTTTCATGGTCGCTTATTCCGCTGATGGAGTCATTGCCCGGCAGCCCATGCCGCCGGGCGTCTGGGTTACTGCCCGGTGGATTTCATCGGCGTATCCGGCTTCTTATCGTTACCGGCGATAAACGGGCTCCACGGCTGGGCGCGAACCGGCTGTTCGGTCTGCCAGACGACGTTGAACTGGCCGTTATCTTCGATCTCGCCGATCATCACCGGTTTGTGCAGGTGATGGTTGGTTTTATCCATGGTCAGGGTGAAGCCGTCTGGCGCTTTATAGGTCTGTCCGGCCATCGCCGCGCGCACCTTATCCACGTCGGTAGTGCCCGCTTTCTCTACCGCCTGGGCCCACATGTGCAGCCCGACGTAGGTGGCCTCCATTGGATCGTTAGTCACTACGGTATCGGCGTTCGGCAGGTTATGCGCTTTGGCGTAGGCCTTGTAGTCAGCCACAAATTTAGCGTTAGTTGGGTTATCGACGGACTCAAAGTAGTTCCACGCCGCCAGATGGCCCACCAGCGGCCTGGTGTCTATCCCGCGCAGCTCCTCTTCGCCCACCGAGAAGGCCACTACCGGCACGTCGGTGGCTTTGATGCTCTGGTTAGCCAGCTCCTTATAGAACGGCACGTTGGAGTCGCCGTTGATGGTGGAGACCACGGCGGTTTTGCCCCCGGCGGCGAACTTCTTGATGTTGGCGACGATGGTCTGGTAGTCGCTGTGGCCGAACGGGGTGTAGACCTCTTCGATATCTTTATCCTGCACGCCTTTGCTGTGCAGGAAAGCACGCAGGATCTTATTGGTGGTGCGCGGGTAGACGTAGTCGGTGCCCAGCAGGAAGAAGCGTTTAGCA
>JBCNNW010000210.1:0-3567 GCA_039594205.1 Pseudescherichia sp.
TGTCGCAGTTGGAGATACAGACCATGGCGTCCGCGCAGTGGGCGTTGACCATATACTCCACCGAGTCGGCGATCAGCTCGCGAGACGGCAGTGAATAGAGCATGCCTCCGTGACCCATCGCGATGCCGTCATCGACCGCAATGGTATTGAACTCTTTTGCCACGCCGCCGGAGGCTTCAATCTGCTCGGCCACCAGCTTGCCCAGGTCGCGCAGGTGCACGTGGCCCGGCACAAACTGAGTAAATGAGTTCACCACGGCGATAATCGGCTTGCCGAAATCGGCGTCGGTCATCCCGGTTGCGCGCCACAGCGCGCGGGCACCTGCCATGTTACGGCCGTGGGTGGTGGTAGCGGAACGGTACTTAGGCATGCTTTACTCCCAACTCTATTTAATAAATGGGACGGTGCGTGCCGTCCCATATTTATGCTTATTGGTTAACCTGATCCAACCAGCCGTACTTATCTTCTGTTTCGCCGGTGAACAGGCCGAAGAACGCTTGCTGGATGCGCTTGGTGACCGGGCCACAGCGGCCCTCACCCACCTGGATACCGTCTACGCTGCGCACCGGGGTGATCTCGGCGGCGGTACCGGACATGAACACTTCATCGGCCAGATAGAGAGATTCGCGGGAGAGCACCTGCTCGCGCACTTCGATACCCAGATCCTTCGCCAGCTTGATGATTGCGTCGCGGGTGATGCCCGGCAGCGCGGAAGAGGTGAATGGCGGGGTGAACAGAATGCCGTCTTTCACTTCAAACAGGTTCTCGCCAGCGCCTTCAGAGATGTAGCCGTTAACGTCCAGCGCAATCCCTTCCTGGTAGCCGTGGCGGCGTGCTTCGCTGCCCACCAGCAGGGAGGAGAGGTAGTTACCGCCCGCTTTCGCCGCGGTCGGGATGGTGTTTGGCGCAACGCGGTTCCAGGAGGAGACCATCGCATCGATACCCTGATCCAGCGCTTCCGCGCCGAGGTATGCACCCCATGGGAAGGCGGCGATGATCACATCGGTACCGTAACCCTCTGGCGGATTCACGCCCATGCCCACGTCACCCACGAAGACCAGCGGACGAATATAGGCGCTGGTCAGGTTATTTTTGCGGATCACCGCCCGGCAGGCTTCCATCAGTTCATCAACGCTTTGTGAAACCGGGAAACGATAGATTTTTGCTGAATCACGCAGACGCTGCATGTGTTCGCGATGGCGGAACACCACTGGCCCTTTGTGCGAGTCGTAGCAGCGGATGCCTTCAAATACGGAGGTACCGTAGTGCAAGGCATGGGACATCACGTGTACCTTCGCTTCACCCCACGGAACCATCTCGCCATTGAACCAAATGTAGTCAGCTTTCTTCGTCGTCATTTTTCTTCCTTTTGCGCTCAGGCGCGGATTTGTTGTGTTGGGGTTGAACGTTGTTGGATCTCGACGCGCGCCACGTCGACCAGTTTGCTCAACTGGCTAAACAGTAATTCGACAGAGCGCGGGCTGGCAACGGTCAATTCAATATTTATGCTCTGCGCATCGGTGGCGGTTTCCATATTCATGGCGCAAATCTGAAAGCCACGGTGGCGAACCACGCGTAAAACACGCTCTAACGTTTCCGGATTGAAGCGGGCCTGAACGGCGACCTGATGTTGCATCATGATAATTTCTCCAGCATTTGTGCGTTGCTTGCACCGGGTGGCACCAGGGGCCAGACGTTCTCAAGCTCATCGATTGAGACATGAAGCAGGTAAGGCCCCTCGCTTGCGAGCATGGCGTCAAGTGCCGCTTCAACCTGGTCTTTACGGGTGATGTGCTGGCCGGGAATGCCGAAGGCGCTGGCCAGCATCAGGAAATCGGGGTTATCGGTGAGGGTGGTTTCGCTATAGCGCTCCTGGAAGAAGAGCTGCTGCCACTGGCGAACCATGCCTAAGCGTTGGTTATCCAGCAGGACGATCTTCAGCGGCAGCTGCTTTCGCTTCACGGTGCCCAGCTCCTGCACGTTCATCATGAAGGAGCCGTCACCGGAGATACAGATTACCGTATCCTCCGGGCGTGCCACCTGTGCGCCAACGGCGGCCGGCAGGCCAAAGCCCATCGTGCCTAAACCGCTGGAGGTAATAAAATTTTCCGGACGGCTATAGGTCATATGCTGCGCGGACCACATCTGATGCTGGCCCACGTCGGTAGTGACAACGCTATCCTGCGGCTTGCGGTCGGAGAGCTGCTTTAACAGCAGCGGTGCATAGATGGCGTCGCCGGGGTGATCGTAACGCCACGCATATTCACGGCGCATCTCTGCCGCGTGCTGGCGCCATGCATCAACCGCTAACGGCTGCTGCAGCGCGGGCAGCAGCGCATTAAGATCGCCCTGCAGCGCAACGTGTGCCTGACGCAGTTTGTTCATCTCTGCCGGGTCGATATCCATATGGATCACGCTGGCGTGCGGCGCAAAGGTGTTCAGCTTGCCGGTCACCCGGTCGTCGAAGCGTGCGCCTACGGCGATAAGCAGATCGCACTCCTGTACCGCCAGGTTGGCAGCTTTGGTGCCGTGCATCCCCAGCATGCCTAAGTAGTACGGGTAATCAGCCTCAACCGCCCCCAGCCCTTTCAGCGTACAGGTAGCAGGGATCTGCGTCGCGGCGATAAATTCCCGCAGCGCCGGAACGGCCTGTGCCATACCTACGCCGCCGCCCACGTACAGCATCGGCTTCTGCGCCTGGGCCAGCATCTGGCGAGCCGCAGCAGCATCGGTATGCGGGAAGGCATCATCGTCGTCAACGGTAGTAAAATGCGGCTCCAGCTCGCCCACGGCAACCTGGATATCTTTAGGGATATCAACCAGTACCGGCCCAGGACGGCCTGAGTTTGCCACCTGAAACGCCTCCGCCATGACGCGCGGCAGCTCCTCCAGCGACTGCACCAGGAAGCTATGTTTGGTGCAGGCCAGCGACAAACCAAGGACGTCCACTTCCTGAAATGCGTCGGTGCCAATAAACGGCGAGGCAACCTGGCCGGTGATGGCCACAACGGGAACGGAGTCGAGCAGCGCATCGGCAAGGCCGGTGATCAGGTTGGTGGCACCGGGACCTGACGTGGCGATACAGACGCCGGTTTTGCCGGTAGCGCGGGCGTAGCCGATGGCCGCCATGGCCGCGCCCTGCTCGTGGCGACACAGCAGATGTTCCACGCCGCCGTCATACAACGCATCGTAAACCGGCATAATTGCGCCGCCTGGGTAACCGAAGACCGTTTCGACCCCCTGCGCTCGCAATGCATGTACAACCCATTGTGCCCCATTCATAGTCAGTTCCCCGTCGTAAATCGTGAGAAACAGAATTTTGTGCTACAACGCATTCTTTGCTCCTCGCTGTTGTTTTAAGGCCATAAAAAAACCCCCGGACCTTTCGGTGCGGGGGTCTTAGTTCGTTAAGGCTTGTTTTTTAAGCCTTTCCTCGTCCAAGTGCAGCCCCGCACGGTGGGATAATAATCACCACCACGCTAATCACGACCAGGCTAATCACTCGTAGAAGGGCTGTCATTTTCTGTACTTTCTGGCTTCTTGTTCGAAGGAATACCTAAAGAGTTA
>JBCNNW010000211.1:0-3559 GCA_039594205.1 Pseudescherichia sp.
CAAATCGCTCGAGGCGCAGGGGGTAAAAATTGTCGATCGCCAGTATGTGGATGATAAAACCGTCGATTTCAGCGCCGTGCTGACCGCCATTCGCAGTAAAAACGCCGATCTGATCTTCTTTGGCGGCGTAGACAGCCAGGCCGCGCCGCTGGCGCGCCGTATCAAACAACTCGGGATGAAAGCGACCCTGATGGGCGCCGGCGGTTTTGTTAGCCAGACCTTCCTGCAGCTGGCGCAAAAAGAGGGTGACGGCGTTGTTGCCCTGGAGCCAGGCCTGCCGGTTGATCAGATGCCTGGCGGTAAAGCCTTTGAACAGGCGTATCAGTCTCGCTATCACACCCATATCGAACTGCACGCCCCGTTCGCCTATGACGCCACCCGAGTGCTGGTTGCTGCCATGGAAAAAGCCGACTCTGTCGATCCCGCTGACTATCTGCCTGCCCTGCGCGCGATTAACTACTCTGGCGTCACCGGTCGGATCGCCTTTGACGGTCAGGGCAATCTGAAGGCGCCGTCATTTACCGTTTACAAAGTGGTGGACGGGAAATGGCAACCGCAAACCGTGCTGGGTGGCGCAAAAACGAAGTAACGTAGTGAGGCAATGTGATGAGCAATAATAATGAGCTGGGTATTCTCGCCCGCCGCAAAATTGAAGCAGAAATTATTAAACCTATTTACGAAATCCTGGTGCGTGAGATAGGCAAAACGCGCGCACAGGCGGTGATCGGCGAGGCCATTGAGCAGGCCGCGATCGATGCGGGAAAGTCGTTTGCCAGTAAAGAGCCGAACGGTGCGGATGTTAAGAGCTTTATCGCCCTGCAGTATCTTTGGGAAAAAGATAATGCGCTGGAGGTAAAAGTCATCGACGCCGATGACCAGCAGTACAACTACGACGTCACCCGCTGCCGCTACGCAGAGATGTATCACGAGATGGGGCTGGGAGAGATTGGTCATCTGCTGTCGTGCGCCCGCGATGAGAAATTTATCGTCGGCTATGCACCTGACGTGAAGCTGACCCGCACTACCACCATCATGCAGGGCGGCAAATGCTGTGACTTCCGTTACCGCAGCCAGAAAAAGGACAACGCATGATACGCATCGATGCGGCGCGACTCTGGTCCACGCTTGAAACGATGGCACACATCGGTGGAACCCCTGCCGGCGGCGTTACCCGTCTGGCCCTGAGCGAAGAGGATCGCATGGCGCGCACCCTTCTGCGCGACTGGGCTCTGGAGGCCGGATTCAGCTGCGATGTGGATAGCATGGGCAACATGTTTATCCGCCGCGCGGGCAAAAACCGCGCGCTCCCGCCGGTGATGACCGGTTCGCACGTGGATTCACAGCCGCTGGGAGGCAATTACGACGGCATTTACGGCGTTCTCGCCGGGCTGGAGGTGCTACGTACGCTGAATGACAACCAGACTGAAACGGAACGCGATATCGTACTGGTGAACTGGACCAATGAAGAAGGCGCCCGCTTTGCCCCGGCAATGCTGGCCTCTGGCGTCTGGTCCGGACAACTTACGCAAGAGTTCGCTTACGCGCGGAGCGACAGCGCAAAAATCACCGTCCGCGAGGCGCTGGAAGCTATCGGTTACCGGGGCGAACTGCCCGCCCGCGCGTTTCCGGTTCACGCCTGCTATGAGCTGCATATTGAGCAGGGACCGATCCTGGAAGATGAAGGCATAGATATCGGGCTGGTTCGCGCGGCGATGGGTCAGCGCTGGTTTACGATCACCCTCGAAGGTTTTGCCGCACATGCGGGTACGACACCGATGCACAGCCGTCGGGATGCCCTCACCGCGTTTGCGGAGCTGGCGCTGCAGGTGGAGGCGATTGGTTTTCAGCATGCGCCGGATGGACGAGCGACTATCGGCATGGCGCAGGTCACCCCTAACTCCCGAAACGTGGTCCCTTCCCGCGTAGTGTGCAGCGTGGAGTTTCGTCATCCCGACAGTGAAGCACTGGCGGCAATGGAAGCGTCGCTGCGTCAGGCCGCTGAGGGGCTGTCAGCCCGCGGCGTGCAGGCTGATGTAGAACGCATTTTTGACTACGCCCCTATTACCTTTGACGCCGACTGTCTGGCACGCAGTGAAGCGGCGGTCACAGCGCTGGGGTATACGGCAAAACCGATGGTTTCCGGTGCCGGTCACGATACCTGTTACATCAGCAAAATCGCCCCGGCGAGTATGATCTTTATCCCCTGCGTTAAGGGCATTAGTCATAACGAGGAGGAGCGGATTTTAGCGGCGTGGTCTGAGAAAGGGGCCAATGTGTTGCTGCATAGCCTGTTGGGTGCGGCACAGGAGTGTTAGTTTTGCACGTTCCCCGGCCACAGGCCGGGGAACCTTATTAAAATAAAAGCTAATAGTATGTTGTAACTAATAAGTTATGCCGAACGCGGTACCTTTGCCAGGCTAAACCAGATGCCAATAGCAAGTAACAGCAACATTCCGCCAGCACTCCCCAGCGCCACACTATGGGAGCTGATAAACGCCGTTTTCGCCGCCTGGATGACCGACTCCGCCAGGGCCGGTGGCAACTCCTGCGCCACTTTTACCGCCTCGCCAATCGACGAGGAGGCCTGTTCTGCCACCCTACTCTCCAGCCCCTGCGGTAAGGCAATCGCGGCGGAGAAACTGCGGGTAAGCAGCAAGCCAAACAGAGCAATGCCCAGACCGGCACCCAGTTCGTAGGACATGGTCTCGATGGCGCCTGCGGCCGCTGCCTTCTCCTTCGGTGCGGCGGCCATAATGGCCGAGGTCGATGCCAGCAAGGCGCTGGCCGCGCTGAACCCGAGCAATACCATTAAGCCCCAGGCCAGCCACTGCTGAGTACTGAAATCCAGCATCGACAGGCCGATAAAGCTGAGCGCGCTCAGTCCCATTCCCCCGGCCGCAACGATGCGTAGCCCCAGCTTACTCACCAGCACACCCGCAATCGGCCCACTAAATCCGCTGGCCACCATCACCGGCAGCATAAACATGCCTGCGTCGAAGGGGGTAAAGCCATGCACGAACTGAAGTTCCTGCGCCATTAATAGCTCAAATCCCACCAGCGCAATCATCGCCGTCATGGCCATCACCACCCCGCTCAGGATGATGCGGTGGCCGAAAAGTCGCATATCGATCATGGGGATCGCGGCGCGCAGCTGGATGCGGACAAACATAAACAGCAGCATCGCCCCGATAAACAGCGTAGTGGCGACCAGCCAGGGCGAGAGCGCCCCTTTCAGCGCGGTTTTGGCGCTAAACACCAGCAACAGGATTGCCACTATCAACATAATGGCGTGGCTAATATTGAGCGGCTGCTCCGGGCGCCCCTGCTGCGGCGGCACCAGACGCGCCGTCAGGGCCACCACAATCGCCACGATAGGAACGTTAATGAGAAAGACCGATCCCCAGTAAAAGTGTTCCAGCAAGGCCCCACCAATCAGCGGCCCGAAGGCTGCGCCGCCTGACCCTACCGCGGCCCAGACGCCGAGGGCAATGTTGCGTTGACGCGCCTCGGTAAAGAGCGTGCGGATCCCGGCGAGGGTAGCCGGAATAATCATCGCCGC
>JBCNNW010000212.1:0-3529 GCA_039594205.1 Pseudescherichia sp.
GGTGGCGTCGCTCACCTGTCTCACCAGCTGCTGCAGGCCGCACTGCAAGGTATGAATGCTGTCATCCAGCTGCGAAATCTCCCGGTTGACCTGTTTTATCGCAGGCGGCGTACCTGAAAGATCCCCCGCGGCCAGCTGATTGATCCAGCCAATCAGGCCGCGCAGCGGTGTAATGACCCAGCGCGACATGCCAAACCAGACCAGTACGGCAATGGCCACCAGCAGTAGCGGAGCCAGCATAAACAGCGTCTGCAGATTCGACAGGCTACTGGTCAGACGCTGGCGCCCCTCGGCGGCAAGCTGGCTACTGGTCTGCTGATAGCGCGCATAGTTGTCGTTAAAATCGGCCTGGAATGCCTGGGCCGGTACAGCGAAGAAGGCGTCAATGGACTGCGTTTTCACGAGCCCTTCCGCCTGCTCCTGAATCGCACCGAAGAAGAGTTTATAGCTGCTCACCAGCGCGTCGTCCTGTCGCGGCTGCATTGCCTGCCAGCTCGCCCAGGCCTTTCCCGAAGCCGCCAGGGCGCTCCGTGCCTCGTCCATCAGGCTTTGCCAGCTCCCTTCAGAACCTGTCTCTTTGTCCTGCATAAAGTAGACCCCGGCACGGTTGAGCAGATCGCTTGCCGACAGCAGAGCGATACGCGCCTCGTCGAGCTTTTCCTGCTGGGTCAGGGCGAGTTGATTTCGTTGATCGTTGCGCTGGGCGTCGCTCAGCGAGAACGTAAGCAGCACGGAGGAGGAGATTTGCAGTGCGGAGAAAAGCGCAATAATACAGAAGATCCCCGCCAGCAGGCCAAACTGCCGTGGCCTGAGTCGCTGAACAAGGGGACGAAAAATTTGCGTTAGGTTCATATTTGTGTTCTGTAACAAGACGTTAGACGCCAGCGAGTCTACGGTTTATAAATGACAGAACTATTTCAGCAGCATGACAAAGGCCTGCGATCCGCAGGCCTTTACCGGGTTTTGTTACAGACGATCTCTCCACACTGTCTGCACGTTACAGAACTCATGCAGACCAAAGTGGGACAGCTCGCGACCGAAACCGCTCTTTTTCACCCCACCGAACGCTACGCGGGCATCGCTGGCGCTAAAGCCGTTGATAAACACCCCGCCGCACTCCAGCCCATCCGCAAACTGCTGCGCAGTGGTATCGCTGGTGGTGAAGACCGTTGCCGACAAGCCAAAATCACTGTCGTTAGCCAGCGCCAGGGCGTGGGCGGCATCGTTCGCCACGGTGATGGCCGCAACCGGCCCGAACAGCTCCTGGCGAAACGCGGTCATTGCAGGCGTAACGTTACCCAGTACGGTTGGCGCATAGTAGTTGCCCTCGCCCGCTATTTTCTCGCCGCCCAGCAGCAGCGTCGCCCCTTCGGCCAGGGAGGCCTGAACCTGCTGATGCAGTTCATCGCGCAGATCATAACGCGCCATCGGTCCGATAAAGGTCTCTTCCTGCTCCGGCGCGCCCATCTTCAGTGCGGCGGTAGCGGCGACGAAGCGCTCGGTAAAGGCCCCGGCAATGCCTGCTTCCACAATAAATCGCTTGGCGGCGGCGCAGACCTGCCCGGTGTTCTGATAACGCCCCGCGACCGCCGCTTTGACCGCCAGATCCAGATCGGCATCGTTAAGCACGATAAAGGGATCGGAACCGCCCAGCTCCAGCACGCATTTTTTCAGCGCCGCACCGGCCTGGGCGCCGATAGCGGCCCCGGCGCGTACGCTACCGGTGACGGTCACGGCGGCGATACGTCGATCGTTAATCGCCTGGCTTACCCCTTCGTTGGTGGCGTTGATCTGGGCGAATACCCCCTGCGGGAAGCCGGCGGCGGTAAATATCCGGGCGATCAGATCCGCGCATCCCAGCACGTTGGGCGCATGTTTCAACAGATAGCTGTTACCGGCAAGAATAATCGGTACCGCGCCGCGTAATACCTGCCACAGCGGGAAGTTCCACGGCATCACCGCCAGAATCGGCCCCAGGGGACGGTACTCAATGACCGCTTTTTCGACCTGCGTGGCTTCAGGGCTCAGCATCGCCGGACCGTGATCGGCATACCAGTCGCATAGGCTGGCAGATTTCGCCACTTCGCCCCGCGCCTGAACAAGAGGTTTGCCCATCTCACGGACAATGGTCTGGGCCATCTCTTCGCCGTGCTGGCGCAGTGCCGCGCCGAGATCCCGCAGAAGCTGCGCGCGATTGGCCAGCGGTACGGTACGCCACTGGCGGTAGCCCGCATCAGCATTGGCGATCGCCGTCTCAACATCAGACGCCGTGGCCCACGGCCAGCGGGCAAGGGTTTCACCGGTCGTCGGATTGACCGAAAAAGCATGAGTAGCTGAGGAGTAGTTCATCTTGTGCTCCAGTGAATAACAGTTGCCTAAGTGTGGCCTGGTCTGCTATTTCTGAAAAATGAATAATATTGACCACCTTTTTCACGAATCGAGAATGGTATGGATTTAACGCAGCTGGAAATGTTTAACGCCGTAGCTCAGACGGGGAGCATCACCCTGGCGGCGCAGAAAGTGCACCGCGTCCCTTCTAACCTCACCACCCGTATTAAACAGCTGGAGGCCGACCTGGGCGTGGCGCTCTTTATCCGCGAAAACCAGCGCCTGCGGCTTTCTCCTGCCGGGCATAATTTTTTACGTTACAGCAGGCAGATCCTCGCCCTGGTGGATGAGGCGCGGATGGTGGTGGCTGGCGATGAACCTCAGGGACTTTTCTCTCTGGGTGCGCTGGAGAGTACCGCTGCGGTGCGCATTCCCGCCTCGCTGGCGCAATTCAACCAGCGCTATCCGCGCATACAATTCGCTCTGGCGACCGGCCCCTCCGGCACCATGATCGACGGCGTACTGGAGGGGACACTCAGCGCGGCCTTCGTTGACGGGCCATTAACGCATCCGGAGCTGGAAGGGATGCCGGTCTACCGGGAAGAGATGATGCTGGTGGTGCCGGCGGGTCATGCGAAGGTGGCGCGCGCCGCCGAGGTAAGTGGTCAGGACGTTTACGCGTTTCGCGCAAACTGCTCTTATCGCCGCCATTTAGAAAGCTGGTTCCATGCCGACCGGGCCACGCCCGGTCGGATTCACGAGATGGAGTCTTATCACGGCATGCTGGCCTGCGTGATTGCCGGGGCGGGTATTGCCCTGATGCCGCGCTCGATGCTGGAAAGTATGCCCGGACATCATCAGGTCGAGGCCTGGCCGTTGGCCGAAAACTGGCGCTGGCTCACCACCTGGCTGGTTTGGCGCCGGGGAGCAATGACCCGGCAACTGGAGGCTTTTATAGCGCTGCTAAACGAACATCAGCCACCAGCGCCTTCTCCATAAAATGGCTTAGCGGATCGGCGGCGTAAGGCGGAAAAGCCTCGCAGAGCTGATATCCCTGCTGGGCATAAAGACGAATGGCGGCATCCTGCTTAATGCCCGTCTCAAGGCGGAGAGTATGGCAGCCGCGGCTCAGGGCTTCATCCTCCAGCGCCGCCAGCAATCGATTTCCCAGGTGCTGCCCGCGATGCGTCGGATCGATATA
>JBCNNW010000213.1:0-3499 GCA_039594205.1 Pseudescherichia sp.
ACGGTTTTACCGGTCATTACAGTGGTCAGTAAATCAAGTATTTGGCTCTCGGTTGTGGCGTCCAGACCTTCCGTCGGTTCGTCGAGCAACATCAGCTGCGCATCGTGCAGCAGCGCGCGGGCAATCGCCAGACGGCGCAGTTCACCACCTGAGAGTTGACGGCCACCTTCACCCAGCCAGCTGTTTAGCCCTGCATCTTCAAGCAACTTATGCAGTCCAACCTGTTCCAGCATGGCGCTCAGTTCATCATCAGAGGCCTCTGGTGCTGCCAGCAGCAGGTTATCGCGCAGTGTGGCGCTAAACAGATGCACGCGCTGCGGAACCACGCTGACAGTTTTGCGCAGAGCCTGTTCGCTGAAATCTGTCAGCAACGTATCATTGAAACGAATCTGACCGCGCTGCGGGTCCCAGGCGCGGGTCAGCAACTGTAACAACGTCGATTTGCCACAGCCGGTACGGCCGAGTATGGCAATGCGCTGGCCAGCATTTACCGCGAGATTCACACCTTCCAGTGCGTTCTGCACCTGTTTGTCGTAGGCAAAAGTGACATTATCAAGCGTAAGCGCAACGTTCTCTGGCACTGTGGTCTGCGCGGCACTGAACGTGACTTCAGGCTCTTGCTCGGCAATCTGGGTGATGCGCAGGGCAGAGGCGATCACCTGTCCCAGATGCTGGAAAGCGCCTGTCACCGGTGCCAGTGCTTCAAATGCGGCCAGAGCACAGAACACGAAGAGGGCGATCAGCGGACCTGGCTGCGTATTACCGCCGATACCACCTGATGCCAGCCACAGCATCGCGATGACTGCAATTCCGCCGATTAACATCATCAGCGCCTGAGAGAAGGCCGTCAGTTCCGACTGGCGGCGCTGGGCCTCATGCCAGTTCAGTTCCGTACTTTCCATTCGGGCGCGGTAGCGCTTGCTGGCACCAAAAATCGTCAGTTCTGCCTGCCCCTGAAGCCAGGAGGTCAGTTGCTGGCGGTAATCTCCACGCAGACGCGTCAGGTTTTCCCCGGTAGATTTCCCGGCGCGATAAAACAGCGGTGGCAGAATAATGAGCGTGAGCAACATGATCCCACCCAGCGTCAGCGCAACGGGAACATCCAGAACGGACAGTCCCAGCGTGACCACTACAATCACCACAAATGCGCCCACGATCGGTGAGATCACGCGCAGGTACAGGTGATCCAGCGTGTCGACATCCGCTACGACACGGTTAAGTAACTCACCCTGACGAAAACGCGCCAGCCCGGCAGGGGAGAGGGGCAGTAGTTTGCTGAAGGTGTAGATACGCAGGTGCTGCAGCACGCGAAAAGTGGCGTCGTGGCTGACCAGCCGCTCGAAATAGCGTCCGGCAGTACGGGTGATGGCGGTACCGCGGACACCGGCCGCCGGAAGCATGTAGTTGAAGCTGTACAACCCGGCAACGCCCGCAACGGCAGAGGCCGACAGGAACCAACCGGAAAGGGTGAGCAGGCCGATACTGGCGAGTAGCGTGACAATCGCCAGCACAATGCCCAGCGTCAGCATCCATTTGTGGCGTTTATAGAGCGCAAGATAAGGCAGCAGAGCACGCATCAGATGTCCTCCTGACGATTCGCCAGCAGGGCGGCAAACGGTCCCTGCGCGGTAACGAGAGAGGCGTAATCGCCTTGCTCAACAATACGGCCGTTCTCCATGACCCAGATCTGGTCCCAATCGGCAATGCCTTCCAACTGATGGGTGACCATCAGGGTGGTTTGCCGCAGAGAGGCGTCATTCAGGGCATCCATTACACGCTGCTCGCTGTGCGCATCCAGGCTGGCTGCGGGTTCATCCAGCAGCATCAGCTGGCATGGGTTAAGCAGCGCACGGGCAACCGCCACACGCTGCGCCTGTCCGACCGACAGTCCAGCAGACTGGTCGCCGACCACGGTATCAATTCCTTGCGGAAGTTGCGGCAGGAATTCACTGACCCAGGCGCGGTCAAGGACGGATTGCAGTTCGTCTTCTCGGGCATCCGGGCGCGCCAGCAGCACGTTTTCACGCAGCGTAGAGGCTGGAAGCTGCGGGTTTTGGCCTACCCAACTGAGTTGTTTACGCCAGGCGTCAGGATCGAGGTTGCGCAGTTCCGTTTTGTTGATCCGCAGTGAACCTGTGTAGGCCATAAAACCGGATAGCGCATTCAGCAGCGAACTTTTCCCGGAACCGCTGGTGCCGACGAGCACTACGCGTTGTCCGGCAGGTAAGGTAAAGTTCAGCGGACCTGCGAGCACTTTGCCTTCGGGTGACAGAATGGAAAAGTCCTGCGCCTCAATGGTCACGGGATCTTTAGCATTCAGTGTAATGTCACCCCGTTCCGGGTGCGCCAGCGGCGTTTCCAGGAATGTTTTAAGGCTGTCGGCCGCGCCAACCGCCTGTGCTTTAGCGTGATAGAAGGTCCCCAGATCACGAAGCGGCTGGAAAAACTCCGGGGCCAGGATCAGCGCCAGGAACCCGGCGGAAAGGGTCACTGCCGTGCCGTAATGGCCAAAATCCAGCGCGCCGAGGTAGGAGAAGCCGAAGTAGACCGCCACGAGGGCAATCGAAAGGGAGGTAAAGAATTCCAGTACGCCGGAAGACAAGAAGGCGAGGCGTAACACTTCCATGGTGCGCTGACGGAAGTCTTGCGATGCCTGGCGAATGTTTTCGGTTTCCGCTTCACCGCGACCAAAAATGCGTAACGTCTCCATGCCGCGCAGACGGTCGAGAAAATGGCCGCTTAAGCGACCTAATGCAAGGAAGTTACGACGGTTAGCGTCAGCAGCCCCCATGCCGACCAGCGCCATAAACAGCGGGATCAGCGGAGCTGTGCCCATCAATATCAACGCAGCCATCCAGTTGACCGGGAAGACGGCGAGCACAATAAGCAGCGGAACAAAGACGGCAAGAGCCATTTGCGGCAGGTAGCGAGCATAGTAGTCGTGCATATCGTCAATCTGCTCGAGGATCAGTGTCGCCCAGCTTCCGGCGGGTTTTCCCTGGATCCACGCGGGTCCGGCTTCCTGAAGACGGTCAAGCACCTGACGGCGGATCTCATAGCGGATATGCTGTCCGGCGTGAAACCCGACACGCTCACGTAGCCATACCACCCAGGCTCGCAGGATAAAAATCAGGATCAGAACAATAAAGGGCAGCAGGAGTGCCTCGCGTGGAATGTTCTCCATGATCATGTGATTAAGAATGCGGGCCAGCAGCCATGCCTGGGCAACAATCAACAGACCACTGACGAACCCCAGAATACGGGAGATCGTAAGCCAGCGGCGGGAAAGAACGCTTTGCTGTTTCAGCCAGCGTGTTAACTCTTGTTGACGGGTTTTTTCCATTGCGTACTTTGCAGGTGACGTTATTAGAAATTGGGCAGCGCAATGTTACAACGGTGAGACAATAAAGGCGACTTATCGCCGCCTTTATTTACGTTTGTTACTGACTTGTAAAGATTATTTACCTTGTTCAGCCAGTCCATCGAGGTAGCGTTCAGC
>JBCNNW010000214.1:0-3483 GCA_039594205.1 Pseudescherichia sp.
GGTTTTTCCGGTTTCGCGCTTACCGCAACCACCACGCCCACCACCAGCAGCGCGATCCCGCCCAGCGTCAATAATGGCGGCAAACTCTGGCGCATCAGGAAGGTATAGAGTAACCCCGCCAGCGTTTCAAAAACGATTAACGGGCCGAGGATCACCGTCGGCAACTTCTGGCTGGCGACGTTCCAGCACAGCGCACCGACCCAGGAACAAAGCACCGCAATCGCCACCATCAGCCCCACAAATAGCCCCGGTCGGGGTCCAAACGGCAGGTCAAACGCCGGCAGTTCGACATTCAGCCACAGGCAAGCCGCGATATAGCCCAGCAATGAGACCGGTAGCGTCACCAGCGCCTGCGCGGTGGCCCACATCATCGGATGTTTATCCGGGTTCTCCCGCAGCCAGCGGGCATTGCGCAGGGCATACCACGCCCAACAGACTACCGACAAAAACGCCAGGATGATGCCAGAGACGTAACGCCAACCGCTGGCGTTTACCAGACCATGTCCCAGCTCGGCGACGTTGACACACACCAGCCCCAGCGCAATACAGATCAGCGCCGGGACCATTTTCGACCATGCCAGTTTGCCATCGCGCTGGCTATATAGAAGATTGGCGAAGACCGGGATCACCACCGGCAAGGTGCCAATGATCATGGTCGAGACCGGTGCCCCGGTGCGCTGAATGGCGCTTGCCAGGCAGAGGTAATAGATCAGGTTGCCCATCATGGTGAGAGCGAGGGCGGTGAGCCAGTCCCGGCGGGTAAGTTGGCGCAGGCGGGCGCGTCCCAGCCAGGCGAGCGGTAGGGCGATTAACCCCAGCGCCAGGTAACGCCCCATCGACTGCAGCATCGCCGGGTATTCGGGTACGATTAACGGGCCGACAAAAATCAGCCCCCACATCAAGCCTGCAAGCAGGGCATACAACACACCGCTAATCATTTTGTTATCCACATCTTAGAAACCTGCGGTAAGTGTAGAAAGGGAGGCGCGGAGAGTATTGTACGAGGTTGCGCATTAGCGCCTCGCCACCTGCTTCTGATAGCGAACCGGGGTGATGCCATAACGGCGGGTAAAGGCCCGGGTCAGGTGCGATTGATCGGTTAAACCGGTGGCGGCGGCTACTTCGGCGGCGGGCATGCCGTGGGTAAGAAAAGCCTTGGCGCGCCACAGGCGAATGGCCATCAGCATCTGGTGCGGGGTGACGTGAAAATGGGCCTTAAACTGGCGCTGGAAATGATACGGGCTGAGCGCCACCACCTGCGCCAGTTCGTCCAGGGTCAGGGCGTGCATATAGTTGTCGTGCAGATAGTCACGCACTCGCTCAAATCGGTGCGCCCCCTCCTGAATCTGCGGTGCATGGCGTGCCAGCGGCTGGAAAGTCTCAATCAAATCCAGCAGCAACCCTTTCTGAGCCAGCGGATCGTCGGTATGCCACAGGGCGTAGATAAGCTGGCCGATTTGCCGGGAGCGTAGCGGATCGTAACGGGTAACATCGCTAAACCACCAGTGACGTACGCCGGTTACCTCTTCCAGCAGGTCGGGTTCAAGATAAACCATACGGTAACGCCAGCCGCCATCGGTCGCGGACTCGCCGGTATGGATCTCATCCGGGTTCATGGTGACGACAGATTTCTCAGGGGCGAGGTAGTGGGAGCCGCGATAACGAAAGCGCTCGGCACCGGTTTCGATAGTGCCGATACCAAAGGCTTCATGGGTATGGGGTTCAAAGGCATAGCGGGAGATATGGGCATGGTAAAGCTCCACGCCAGGTAGCTGCGCCAGATGGCGAAAGCGGGCGCTGTCTCTCTCATCAATAAACTGTTCAGGTACGCCTTGCACAGCCACACTCCTCACGGGTCATCCTTTCATTATCAGAGATGACCCGTGGGGATGCTACAAAAAATAACCTGTCTTTAACAATTACAGAATCGCTTTGACGCTCTCCGCCAGCGGCGTGGTCGGGCGGCCAATCAGCGCACTCAGGGTATGGCTGTCGTCAAATAGGCCCCCTTTTGAAGCGCCTGTGTCAGAGTCTGCCAGCATCTCCGCCAGCCCGGCCGGCAGGCCCACGCTCTTCAGCGCGGCAGAAAAATCGGCTTCGCTAAGATTCTGGTACTTCACGCTCTTCCCGCTCTGTTTGCTCAGTTCGGCCGCCAGTTCGTTCAGGGTCCAGGCGTTATCACCCGCCAGTTCGTAGACTTTTCCGGCATGGCCCTCTTCGGCGATCACTTTGGCTGCGGCCGCTGCGTAATCTGCGCGGGTGGCAGAGGCGATTTTGCCATCGCCCGCTGAGCCAATAAACACGCCATGCTCCAGGGCAGGCGGCGCGCTGGCAAGATAGTTTTCGGTATACCAGCCGTTACGCAGCAGGGTGAACGGAATACCCGATTCGGCCAGCGCTTTTTCGGTGGCGACGTGCTCAACGTGCAGGCCCAGTGGGGAGGTGTCAGCATGCAGCAGACTGGTATAGGCAATAAATTTCACGCCCGCCGCTTTGGCGGCGTTAATGACGTTCTGGTGCTGTGGTGCGCGCTGGCCCACTTCGCTGGAGGAGATCAGCAGCAGCTTCTCTACGCCCTGCAGCGCGGAGGTGAACGCCGCCTGGTCGGCGTAATCCGCCTGACGCACGTCAAGGCCTTGCTGGCTCAGGGCCCCAGCTTTCGCCGGATTACGCACAATCGCCACAATTTGACTGGCTGGAACGGTTTTCAACAGCTGCTCGATAACATGGTGGCCAAGCTGGCCGGTAGCACCGGTAATTGCGATCACGATGAAGATCCTTCGTTTCAGGAGAGTGTTATGGCACACTAGCACCAACGCTAACTTTTAGTAAGTACGTACAAAAAGGTAAGTATCAAATGGGTCAACAAACGCTCACCGAGCAAATGCGTGATGGCAATCTGTTTGCCGAACAGTGTCCGTCGCGAGAGGTGCTTAAGCACGTTACCAGCCGCTGGGGTGTTCTGATTCTGGTGGCGCTGCGTGAAGGGACCCACCGTTTTAGCGATCTACGACGCAAAATGGGGGGCGTCAGCGAAAAGATGCTCTCGCAGTCACTGCAGGCGCTGGAGCAGGACGGCTTTCTCAATCGGGTGTCGTTTCCGGTAGTGCCTCCGCATGTGGAGTACAGCCTGACCCCCCTGGGGAGTGAGGTGAGTGAGAAGGTGGCCGCACTGGCCGACTGGATTGAGCTGCATACCCCAGAGGTGATCGGCAACCGGGAAGGGCGCGCAGCCTGAACCCCGGCAGCATAATGCTGCCGGGACAGGGCATTACTTACCTAAATCCAACTGATAGAGGGCAAAGCCGATCTCGTCATTGCCGACTTTATGCATCGGATACTGGGCTTTCTCTTTGATGAATGCCGCCGCTTTCTCCGACGGTGAGGTTTCAAAGCGAATATCCAGCTTCACATCGCTGTGAATCGGAGCCAGGCGCCAGTTGTTGTCGGCGGCCGGATGGATTGCACCCGACTGCTTCGACT
>JBCNNW010000215.1:0-3410 GCA_039594205.1 Pseudescherichia sp.
GTTGCGAGCCTTCCGGTGCTTCCAGCCACGCCACGCTCACTTCTACGGAGGAGTGATTCTGGCGGCGTTCAATATGCGCTAATGCCCGCTCATCAAGGTCAGGCTTCACGGTCTGGCCTTCACAGGTAGTCACGGTACGATCGGCATGCCAGCGCCCCTGGCGTAAAACTACCCGTCCCTGACGCAATGCATCGCTGGTTTCACGGATTTGCTGTGCGCGGTAGCGGTACAGCGCAACCTGGTCGCTGGAAAGCTGCTGCTTCTGCCCGTCGACTTCCCGCTGCATAAAGCTCAGCTCGCCCTGGGCGTCAAAGCGGGCGCGAATATGTTCCGGCGGTTTACCGTATACATTGAGTTCAATAAGCGTTAGTTGGCCATCCTGCCAGCGGTACTCGCTGGTTGAGGTGTCGCCGCGGTGCCACGGACTAAAGGCGGCAAGCAGGTGCACTTCATCGCCGGCATCTTTACGCCAGATGCGCATCGCGCCCTGGTTATCGGCGTAGCCGCTGGCGGTGAAAGGAGGAAGTGAGGAATCGTGGCTGCAGGCAGTGAGCAATAGCGCCCCTGCCAGCGTCAGCGTGCGACGCCAGTTAGACAAAAGGGGCTTAAAAGCCCCTTCGTTAAAACTGGACACTGCCACGCGGTCTTACTTGACTGCGTCTTTCAGCGCTTTGCCAGAAACAAATGCTGGCACGTTAGCTGCAGCGATTTTGATTTCTTTACCGGTCTGCGGGTTGCGGCCAGTACGCTCAGCACGGTGGTTCACTTTGAAGGTACCGAAACCAACCAGTTGAACAGCATCACCTTCTTTCAGAGACTCGGTAATTGCAGCCAGGGTGGATTCCAGGGCAGCTTTTGCCTGTGCTTTAGACAGGTCAGCTTTGTCCGCAATTACATCAATCAGTTGAGTCTTGTTCATAAGTTATCCTTACAATGTGTTTATCGCTTGCTAAGCATCGAGTGCGACGGAAATGCCAGAAAAGCACTCTCCTGCATACACGCACCGATAGCCACTTTTTTTCGCCCCCCAAATGTAGACCAGACAGGGGGCGGAATGGAAGTCTTCAGACGCTACAATTCAGGCGGTAAATCACGTTTTGTGGTCTCATTGCTGAAAATTTATACCAATATTGCTCTCGCCGGCCTCTCGCAGGTCTGCACGCAGCCCTTTAATCAGTTCAATATCGCGTTCTTCGCAGTCGGCCAACAGGCGGAAAATCTCCCACTGAATGTCCCATTCTTGTTCAACCGCCGGGTTGGCTCTGAGCTCTTCATCGGTCATTTCGCGACCTTCCTGAGTCATTTCCAGCATCGCGACGGTAGTAATGGAAGTCTTACTGACCTCGATAGCATGTTCCAGCGTTTCACCGCTCAGGCGTGAGTGGATTAATTCGCTCAGCGCGACGCAGGCATCGATAGCCGGATAGACGCCGTACATGTCGTAGTCATCCGCGGACGGAATCGCCTCTTCCAGCTTTTCCAGCTGACTGTCGAAATTCACCTTCGCATCTTTTACCGTCAGCGTTTCCCAGATCAGGTCAAGGATACGACGATATAACTGGCCGTCGCCGAACTCGGTTTGCTTGCAGAACATGGCGTAGTTGGGGTACATACGCTCGCACAGGCAGGCCATAAAGGTGACGTGCTGCCAGCTCTCCAGTTTCTCCAGGCGCAGGTGAATCGGGTTTTGTAACATGATGAATTCTCGAAGTCAGAAATTAGGCGCAGTGTACCTGAATCAGCCGTGATTTGCTTGCCAACGCACAAAGGAAGGCCGACGGGATGCCACGGCATCGGCCCAGCGCGTCGGCTCGGGTAGACGATAGCCCTGCATACAACGTTCCACCCACATTAACGCGCTATCGATACCCACGCGGTGGCCGGTACTGATAAACAGCGGGTTGCAGCGTGCTTTGCTGCGCCAGACCCAGGCCAGCTGATCGCCTTTGTCGATTAATGGCGCCAGCGCGCCGGGCTCGGCGCCAAGCGGTTCAAACTTGCCGCATAAACGTTTTTTCGCTACGCCAATCGTTGGCACATCAACCATCAGGCCAAAATGGCTGGCGACGCCAAGCCGCCGGGGATGTGAAATACCGTGCCCGTCGACGAACAACAGATCGGGCTTTTGCGATAGCTGTTGCCACGCCGCCAGCAGCGCGGGGGTCTCGCGAAAGGAGAGGAAGCCGGGGATGTACGGCATCGTGGTGGCGACGCGCGCCACCTGATATTCCACCAGCTCAAGCCCCGGATAAGTTAGCAGCACCATAGCAGCTCGGGTAATTTCCCCCTCCTGCTCAAACCCCACATCGGCGCCGCCGATCAGCACCGGCGGGTCGCGATCCAATCGGTCCGCACGTTCTACCGACGCGGCTAAAGATTGCTGTTGGGTCCGTAGCGCAGCTAAATCCATCATGCTTATCTCCTATTGGTGATATTGCGCGGAGAGACGATGCACCGCCTCAACAAAGACTCCTGCATGCTGTGGGTCGACGTCCTGATGGATGCCGTGGCCAAGGTTAAAGACATGGCCTTCGCCCTGGCCGAAGCCGGCGAGAATGTTCGCCACTTCGTCTTCAATGCGGGCGGCAGGGGCATAAAGCATCGACGGGTCCATATTGCCCTGCAGCGCCACTTTGTGGCCTACGCGACGGCGAGCATCGGCAATATCGGTGGTCCAGTCGAGACCCAGCGCATCGCAGCCGGTCTCCGCCATCGCTTCCAGCCATTGTCCGCCGCCTTTGGTGAACAGCGTTACCGGTACGCGACGGCCTTCGTTTTCCCGCAGCAGGCCATCGACGATTTTATGCATGTAGTAGAGCGAGAACTGCTGATAGTCGCGGCCGGTCAACACGCCGCCCCAGGTGTCGAAAATCATCACCGACTGCGCGCCCGCTTTGATCTGCGCGTTCAGATACAGGGTGACGCTTTTCGCCAGCTTATCCAGCAGCGCGTGCAGCGCCTGCGGTTCGGCGTACATCATCTTTTTGATGACGGTAAAGGCTTTGCTGCTGCCGCCTTCGACCATATAGGTCGCCAGCGTCCACGGGCTGCCGGAAAAACCAATCAGCGGTACTTCGCCTTTCAGTTCACGGCGAATGGTGCGCACGGCGTTCATCACGTAGCCTAATTCTTGTTCCGGGTCCGGCACCGGCAGTTTGTCGACGTCGGCTTTGCATTTCACCGGCGAGGTGAAGCGCGGGCCTTCGCCAGCTTCAAAGTACAGCCCCAGCCCCATCGCATCCGGAATCGTCAGGATGTCCGAAAAGAGGATCGCCGCATCCAGCGGGTAACGGCGCAGCGGCTGTAGCGTTACTTCGCAGGCCAGCTCGGCATTTTTACACAGCGACATGAAATCGCCCGCTTGCGCGCGGGTGGCTTTGTATTCCGGGAGATAGCGGCCCGCCTGGCGC
>JBCNNW010000216.1:0-3342 GCA_039594205.1 Pseudescherichia sp.
TATCTCGCTAAGCTGCATCAATTCATGGTCAGTCATTCTCGCTCCAGGCATCAGAAAAACGTGCAGCACAAGATAGCACTTTCTCGTCAGATATGGGGATACGCTTCAGGTTTTACGAGGGGTCTTCAGAAAAAAGCCGATGCGGACGCACCGGCCATTGGAGAATGTTATTTCATGCTGTCGGCAAGGGTATTCACATTATGACGAAACGCCTTCACGTAGGTGTCTGCCACTCCGCCTTTTGCCGACAGAGCTTCCGGATAAAGTTCACCACCCGGCTGAGCGCCCGTGGCTGACGCAATCTGTTTAACCAGACGCGGGTCGAGTTGGTTTTCCATAAACCAGGTTTTCACGCCATCCGCTTTAATCTGATTGATAATCTCAGCAACCTGCGCCGCACTGGCTTCGCTCTCTGACGACAGCCCCTGCGGCGCCATAAACGTGACGCCATAGGCCCGGCCGAAATAACCGAAAGCGTCATGACTGGTCAGTACGTTACGCTTCGCCTGCGGGATCTGGCTAAAGCGGGTCTTGGCCCAGTTATCCAGTTGGGTCAGTTGCACGATATACGGCTTCCCTGAGGCCTCCAGTGCTGCTTTGTCTTCTGGATCGGCTTTTACCAGCCCGTTCAGAATATTTTGTGCATACAGCGCCCCGTTCGCCGCGCTATTCCACGCGTGCGGATCGGTCACGGTCTTTCCATCTTCCTCAAGCGTGTGGGTTTTCACCCCGGTTGAAGCGACGACCAGTTGGCCTTTAAATCCGGAGGCTTTCACCAGACGGTCAAGCCAGCCCTCCAGCCCCAGGCCGTTCACCACCACCACATCGGCCTTGCTGAGCGCCGCGCTGTCTTTCGGCGACGGCTCGAATGTATGCGGATCGCCGTCCGGCCCCACCAGCGTCGTCACCTTCAAATGATCGCCGCCGACCTCCTGGGTGATATCCCCCAATATGGAAAAACTCGTGACCACATTAAGTGTTTTCGCCATCACGCCGTGCGACATCATCCCTAGCGCGAGCGCCACTGCTAATCCTGTACGTTTCATCGTTTCCCCTTGCGTTAAAAAAACGCACGCAGGCTGCCAGCAAGCTGGCTTCGCGTGCCAAATAAAATAGAAATAAAGAAAAGTGCGCTGGCGGTGAGCACAATAGACGGCCCCGCAGGCAGGCTCACAGCCCAGGAAAGGCTTAACCCGAACCATGCACAGAAAATACCGCTCATCCCTGCCATGAGAAGTAATCCAGGTAGGGTACGTACCCAGCATCGCGCGGCCACGGCGGGTAACATCATCAACCCGACGGCCATCAGCGTGCCAAGCACCTGAAAGCCCGCCACCAGGTTAAGCACCAGCAGCGCCAGAAACAGACCATGCAACAGACCGGGTAACCAACGGGCATTCACCTGCAGCCACGCCGTATCAAACGCCTCTGTCACCAGCCCGCGATAAAAAATAGCCAGTACGATTAACGTGAAGATACAAATCCCAGCCACAAACAGCGCGGCATCGTTGTCCACGGCGAGAATAGAGCCAAACAGCAGGTGCAGCAGATCAACACTCGACCCACGCAGCGACACCAGCGTGACGCCTAATGCCAGCGATCCCAGATAGAATCCGGCAAAACTAGCATCTTCTTTGAGAGGCGTGCGGCGACTGACCAGCCCGGCCACCAGCGCAACAGCAATCCCAGCGATAAAACCGCCGATGCTCATCGCCAGCAACGACATTCCGCTGAGCAAATATCCCACTGCGACACCCGGCAAAATGGCGTGAGAAAGAGCATCCCCCATCAGGCTCATCCTGCGTAGCTGAAGAAAAACCCCGAGCGCCGTGGTGCTGACCGACAGCGCCAGGCAAACCACCAGTGCGCGCCGCATAAAGCCGTACTCGATAAACGGCTGGAAAAAGAGTTGCCAGATCATGCCACCCTCACCCGCTCGGTTTTCCATTGGGGAATATCGGCATCAAGCCGTAATGTCTGCGGGAAGTGGCGCGAGACGCGCTCACTATCGTGCAATACCGCGAGTAGCGTTTGTCCCTGCATATACATCTCCAGCATCAAATCCATCAGCACGTTGCAGGTGGCTTCATCGACGCCGGTAAAGGGCTCGTCAAGCATCACCAGTGGCGCCTGCTGTACCAGGACACGGGCAAAGAGCATGCGCTGAAACTGACCGCCGGAGAGCTCATCGATGGTGGATAGCGCCATGGATTCCAGCCCTACACGCTCAATCGCACCGGCAATCCGCAAGCGTGTTTCACGACGAAAGCCGGATAAAAGCGAAATGCCCGGCCAGCACCCCATACTGACGACGTCCTGCACGGTCAACGGAAATTGCGCCTCCAGCGCGTGGCGTTGTGCCAGCCAGCCAATTACCGGACGCTTTCCCTGCCAGCGCAAACTGCCGCCCACGGGAGCGATAAACCCTGCGAGCGTTTTCAGGAGCGTCGATTTCCCGCAGCCGTTGGCGCCCACGATTGCGGTCATACTCCCGCGTTCAATGACGCCGGATAACGGCCGCGTGACGGGCTGACGTTCATAACCTGCGGTCAGTTCATTCATTACGATCATGGCAGCGCTACCGCCCAGCTCACCGCCAGGCTGAGAAACACAATAATGGCCAGCGCCAACAGAAGGCGAACTGGCGCAGAGAGCGAAAAAAGGGAAATTGACATCTCGACACCAAAAATAATGTTATAACATAACAATAATGAAAGGTATTGACGTTGTAAATGGCGTGTTTGAAAAGGGAGTGTGGCGAAATGTTTCAGCGAAAAATAGGGGACCATCTTCAGCCCTCTCCACCAGGGAGAGGGCTGAATAAGACGAGTTACTGACTAAACGGCGAGGCGGCTGGCACACGCGCCTGCGATACCGCCAGCCCCAGTTGCCACACGGCCATCGCATAGTGGGTGCTGTGGTTATAACGGGTGATGGTGTAGAAGTTCGGCAGACCGTACCAGTACTGATAACCGGTACCGATATCCAGACGCAGCAGGCTTGCCTGTTGCGCATTGCCCAGCGGTTGCGTTGGCGTTAAGCCTGCTGCTGCCAGCTGCGAAATGCTGTAATTGGTTTTAAAACCGTTTTCCAGCCCAGGTGCCTGGCCGTTGGCCTGCACCGCCACCTGGCCGCCTGCCGTCCAGCCATGCGCTTTGAAGTAGTTCGCCACGCTGCCAATGGCATCCACCGGATCCCACAGGTTGATGTGACCATCGCCGTTAAAGTCGACGGCATACTGTTTATAGGAGGACGGCATAAACTGGCCATAACCCATCGCACCGGCAAACGAACCTTTCAGATCGAGCGGATCATCTTGCTCATTACGCGCCATCAGCAGGA
>JBCNNW010000217.1:0-3340 GCA_039594205.1 Pseudescherichia sp.
TAGCCGCCAGCTGCATAAGACTATCGTCAGCGACAAGGGGCGCGCGGTATTTAACGGCATGATTAACGTGGCTCAGCACGCCATCAAAACGGATGGGCAGATGACCAACAACAATCTGCTGCTGGGCCGACTGGCGGAGGTAGATACCAAGCCGCAGCTTGAAATCTATGCCGACGATGTGAAATGCAGTCACGGGGCTACCGTTGGCCGCATTGATGATGAGCAGATGTTTTACCTGCGCTCGCGCGGTATCGAACAACAGGCTGCACAGCAGATGATTATCTATGCCTTTGCCGCTGAACTGACGGAAGCCATCAGTGACGAGGCGTTAAAGCAGCAGGTGCTGAGTCGTATTGGCCAGCGCCTGGCAAGGGGCAACGCATGAGTTATTCCGTAAGCGACGTACGGGCAGATTTTCCCGTTCTGGGGCGTGAAGTTAACGGCGTGCCGCTGGCATATCTCGACAGTGCCGCCAGCGCGCAGAAACCCAATCAGGTTATCGACGCCGAGGCCGAGTTCTATCGCCACGGCTATGCGGCCGTGCATCGGGGTATCCATACCCTTAGCGCTGAGGCAACGCAGCGGATGGAAAACGTACGCACGCAGGCGGCCGGTTTCCTCAATGCCCGGTCAGCGGAGGAGCTCGTCTTTGTCCGCGGCACCACCGAAGCGATTAACCTTGTTGCTAATAGCTGGGGCAGCAGCCAGATCCGCGCCGGGGACAACATCATCATTACGATGATGGAGCACCATGCCAATATCGTGCCATGGCAGATGCTCTGCGAGCGTACCGGTGCGGAGCTGCGGGTCATTCCGCTTAACCCGGACGGCACACTGCAGCTGGACGTCTGGCGCGAGCTGCTTGACGATCGCACCCGCCTGCTGGCAATTACCCATGTGTCTAACGTGCTGGGCACAGAAAACCCCATCGCCGAGATGACGGCGCTTGCTCACCAGCATGGTGCTAAGGTGCTGGTGGACGGTGCTCAGGCGGTCATTCACCATACCGTTGATGTCCAGGCGCTGGACTGCGACTTCTATGCCTTTTCCGCGCACAAGCTCTATGGGCCTACCGGTATTGGCATTCTCTATGTCAAAGAGGATATCCTTCAGGCCATGCCGCCATGGGAAGGGGGCGGGTCAATGATCGCCACTGTCAGCCTGACCGACGGCACCACCTATGCCCGTGCGCCATGGCGCTTTGAGGCCGGTACGCCGAATACCGGGGGTATTATCGCTCTCGGTGCAGCCATTGAGTACGTCAGCACGCTGGGTCTCGATAACATCCAGGCTTACGAGCAATCTCTAATGACGTATGCGCTGGCTGAGATGGCCACCGTGCCGGATATCACTCTGTACGGCCCCGCGCAGCGTCAGGGCGTCATCGCGTTCAATTTAGGCAAGCATCACGCCTATGACGTCGGAAGCTTCCTTGATAATTACGGCGTAGCGGTACGTACCGGTCACCACTGTGCGATGCCGCTAATGGCATTTTATAACGTTCCGGCAATGTGTCGTGCATCGCTGGCTATTTACAACACCCAGGAAGAGGTGGATCGTCTGGTAGCCGGGCTGAAACGTATTCATCAGCTGCTGGGCTAACAAAGGAGCGGTTATGGCTGAATTACCCGATAAAGAGCGACTGCTGCGTAACTTTACGCGCTGCGCGAACTGGGAAGAGAAATATCTCTACATCATCGAGCTGGGCCAGCGTCTGCCGGCGTTGAGTGAGCAGGCGCATAGCGCTGAAAATACCATTCAGGGTTGTCAGAGCCAGGTATGGATCGTGATGCAGCAAAACGAGAACGGCATTATTGAGTTGCAGGGCGACAGCGATGCGGCCATTGTTAAAGGACTTATCGCGGTGGTCTTTATTCTGTACCAGCAGATGACGGCTCAGGATATTGTCGCTTTTGATGTCCGCCCCTGGTTTGAGAAAATGGCGCTCGCCCAGCATTTAACCCCTTCGCGCTCCCAGGGACTGGAAGCCATGATCCGTGCAATTCGTAACAAAGCTTCCAACATTAGCTAAACTGTTTATATAGCTTTCATCCTGTTACGCGAGATGGCTTTCCGTCTCGCGTAATTTTCAGCTTTCTGGCGCTGGGCCAGTGAATACGGGAACTTCAGTATGAAACGCGCGTCTCTAATAACAGTCAGCCTTATCGGCGCCTTTGGCGCTATTCAAGCTGCCTATGCAGCGGATTACTTACTGCCGCCGCCAGGCAGTCGTCTTATTGGTCAAAACCAGACCTATACCGTGCAGCCTCAGGATCGTAACCTTCAGGCGATCGGTCGTCACTTCGACACGCCTGCGATGTTGCTTATAGAAGCCAACAATACCATTGCGCCTGTGCCAAGGCCTGGTACGGTGATGACCATCCCTACGCAGATGCTGCTGCCCGATACGCCTCGGGAGGGGATAGTAGTCAATCTGGCCGAGCTACGGCTCTATTTCTATCCGCCGGGTGAAAACAGCGTCCAGGTTTACCCTATCGGTATTGGTCAGCAGGGGCTGGAAACGCCCGTAACCTTGACCAGGATAAGCCAGAAGATACCTAACCCTACCTGGACGCCACCTGCGGGCATACGGGCACGCTCGCTTGCCAAAGGCATCACGCTACCTGCCGTAGTGCCAGCCGGGCCAAATAACCCGCTGGGGCGCTTTGCGCTGCGTTTGGCCGAAGGAAGGGGTGAGTACCTGATCCATGGTACCAGCGCGCCTGACAGCGTCGGGCTGCGGGTTAGCTCTGGCTGTATCCGTATGGCTGCACCTGATATTCAGGCGCTCTTCTCCCAGGCCTCGACGGGAATGCCGGTGCGCATCATCAACGAACCCGTGAAGTACTCCGTGGAGCCTGACGGCAGGCAGTATATCGAGGTACACCGCCCGCTCTCGCAGCAGCCGGAGGAGAACACGCAAACCGTGCCGATCACCCTGACAGCGACTTTTAGCGACGCTATTCGTCAGGCGGGCGGCGATCAATCGACTATTGATAAGGCGATGCTGCGACGAGCAGGGTATCCGGTAAGCGTTCCGCTAGCAAAGGGGGAGTCGGGTCCGGCGGCGGTGCTGTCGGCGCACAACAACTCTTCATCAATGGCAGCCGGAGCAGAGGGTGAGGGTGCGGGCATCACGATGACGCAATAGCCTGGAGCGGGGTAAATAAGAGGCAAAAAAAATGGCGCACAGTGTGCGCCATTTTATTACAGGAACTCTTACTTACGGTAAGAGTGAGCCTGGTTGTCCAGACGCTGGTTAGCGCGAGCTGCGTCGTCTTTAGCAGCCTGAACGTCAGAACGGATTGCGTTCACGTCGTTGCTCAGCTGGTCAACTTTA
>JBCNNW010000218.1:0-2684 GCA_039594205.1 Pseudescherichia sp.
TTCCAGCACTATGCGCTGTTCCGCCATATGACGGTGTTCGATAACATCGCCTTCGGCCTGACCGTGCTGCCGCGCCGCGAACGTCCCAATGCGGCAGCCATCAAAGCGAAAGTAACCAAACTGCTGGAGATGGTGCAGCTCGCCCATCTGGCGGATCGTTTTCCCGCTCAGCTTTCCGGCGGGCAGAAGCAGCGTGTCGCCCTGGCGCGTGCGCTGGCCGTTGAACCGCAAATCCTGCTGCTGGATGAACCCTTTGGTGCACTGGACGCACAGGTGCGTAAAGAGCTGCGTCGCTGGCTGCGTCAACTGCATGAAGAGCTGCAGTTCACCAGCGTTTTCGTTACCCACGATCAGGAAGAGGCGATGGAAGTGGCCGACCGGGTGGTGGTGATGAGCCAGGGGAACATTGAACAGGTAGACGAACCAGAGCAGCTCTGGCGTGAACCGGCGACCCGTTTCGTGCTGGAGTTTATGGGCGAAGTCAACCGCCTGCATGGCACCGTGCGCGGCGGGCAGTTTCACGTCGGCGCACACCGCTGGCCGCTGGGTTATACCCCCGCGCACCAGGGGCCGGTGGATCTGTTCCTGCGTCCGTGGGAAGTGGATGTCAGTCGCCGTACCAGCCTCGACTCCCCGCTGCCGGTGCAGGTACTGGAGGCCAGCCCGAAAGGACACTATACCCAGCTGGTGGTACAACCGCTGGGCTGGTACACCGATCCCCTGACGGTAGTAATGCGCGATGAAACCCCGCCACACCGCGGTGAGCGCTTATTTGTCGGGCTACAGCATGCCCGTATCTATCATGGGAAAGCGCGTATCGAAACGCGTGGGGATCTTGCTCTGGCCGAATCAGCCTGATAGGTTAATCAGTATGTTTATCGCCCGGTGGCGCTGCGCTAGCCGGGCTTTTTATTGAGCAAAAATCGTGAACACATTAGAGCAAACCATCGGCAACACTCCTCTGGTCAGGCTTCAGCGCATGGGGCCAGCCAATGGCAGCGAAGTCTGGGTCAAACTGGAAGGCAACAATCCTGCGGGTTCGGTGAAAGACAGAGCTGCGCTGTCGATGATTGTGCAGGCCGAGTTGCGAGGCGAGATTAAGCCCGGCGACGTGCTGATTGAAGCGACCAGCGGCAACACCGGCATTGCGCTGGCGATGATCGCCGCCCTGAAAGGCTATCGCATGAAACTGCTGATGCCCGACAACATGAGCCAGGAGCGACGGGCTGCCATGCGGGCCTACGGCGCCGAGCTCATTCTGGTCACGAAGGAACAGGGGATGGAAGGGGCACGCGACCTGGCCCTTGAGATGGCCAGTCGGGGCGAGGGTAAGCTGCTGGATCAATTCAATAATCCGGATAACCCGTATGCGCATTACACCACCACTGGGCCGGAAATCTGGCAGCAGACCGGGGGGCGGATCACCCATTTTGTCTCCAGTATGGGCACCACCGGAACCATTACCGGCGTGTCGCGCTTTCTGCGCGAGCAGCCCAGCGCGGTCACGATAGTTGGCTTACAGCCGGAAGAGGGGAGCAGTATCCCGGGCATTCGTCGCTGGCCGCAGGCATATATGCCGGGCATTTATAATGCACAACTGGTGGATCAGGTACTGGATATTCATCAGCGCGAGGCGGAAAATACAATGCGTGAGCTGGCCATGCGCGAAGGTATCTTCTGTGGCGTCAGTTCGGGTGGCGCAGTAGCCGGTGCGTTGCGTGTCGCCGCGCAACATCCGGGCGCGGTCGTAGTGGCGATTATCTGCGATCGTGGCGATCGTTATCTTTCTACGGGCGTCTTTGGTGAAGAGAGTTATTCGCAGGGTGCGGGGATTTAAGCCTCATGGAGATGATTTTATTTCGGGATAAAACCCGGGCGCAGCAGAGCGATATCGTGGCGGTACAGTCTCAGGTCGTTTATGGCAGCGTGGGTAACAGCGTTGCGGTGCCAAACATTCGCCGCCATCAGCTTACCGTCACCGCCGTTCCTACGGTGCTTTTCAGTAATACGCCACACTATGACACCTTCTACGGCGGCGTCATTCCTGACGAGTGGTTTGTCGGCTATCTGCAGGCGCTGGAAGAGCGTGACGTCCTGCGTGAACTGAAGGCAGTGACCACGGGCTATATGGGGAGCGCCAGCCAGATTGCGCTGTTGGCCAAATGGCTGAGTGCGATTAAAGCCAGCCATCCCGAACTGCTGGTGCTGGTCGATCCGGTGATCGGCGATGTGGATAGCGGGATGTACGTTAAGCCCGAGATCCCTGAAGCCTACCGCCAGTATCTGCTGCCGTTAGCGCAGGGGATTACGCCCAACGTTTTCGAACTGGAAGTGCTGAGCGGCCAGTCCTGTCGTACGCCGGAGAGCGCAATTGCGGCGGCGAAAAGTCTGCTCAGCGAGACGCTGAAGTGGGTCGCCATCACCAGCGCACCCGTTGCGGCGGATCCCGACCACATTCACGTGGTGCTGGTGACGGCCGGGGGCGTTAGCGTGAGCGCGCATCCGCGCGTGCAGGCCGATCTGAAAGGGACGGGCGATCTGTTCTGCTCAGAGTTGGTAAGCGGTATCGTACGAGGCAAGCCGGTAGCTGAGGCGATAGCACTGGCCGGTAATAGGGTGACTGAAGTGATGGACTATACCCTGCAAAAGGGCTACGACGAGCTTATTCTCCCAGCGTAGAAACA
>JBCNNW010000219.1:0-3243 GCA_039594205.1 Pseudescherichia sp.
TACACCGTAGTGGATGTAGTTACCGGCCTGGTCCTCTTTAATCGATGTCGACCCCGACCAGATGGTGAGGTTGCTGGGCGCCAGGTCTGCGGAACCGCCAAGCAGCTCGGGCAGAATCGGCCCCAGTGCGTTAAGGGTGTTTTGCGACGCCTTGCGGGTAGCGATTTTCGCTGGATTAGCTTGCAGCTCCTCAATCAGTGCCTGGGTCTTCTCTTCCCAGGCTTCTGGCATACCGCCGCTCATCCGGCGGGTAAACTCGGCGGCCAGCTCCGGATGCGCGTTTTTATACGCGGCAAATTTCTCATTCCACGAGGCCTGGATTTTACTCCCCTTGTCGCGGGCATCCCAGGCGCTATAGATCTCTTTCGGGATCTCAAAGGCGGGATATTTCCAGCCCAGTTTCTGGCGGGTCAGCGCCACCTCTTCTTCACCCAGCGCCGCGCCGTGCGACTCTTCCTTGCCCGCTTTGTTCGGCGAACCGAAGCCGATGGTGGTCCGGCAGATAATCAGGGACGGTTTGTCCTTCACGCTCTGCGCTTCCTGAATCGCTTTTTTCACCGCCTCAGGATCGTGGCCGTCAATTTCGTGAACAACGTGCCAGTGGTACGCCTCGAAGCGTTTGGCCGTATCGTCGGTGAACCAGCCTTCGGTTTCGCCATCAATGGAGATGCCGTTGTGATCGTAAAAACCGATCAGTTTACCAAGCCCCAGGGTACCGGCCAGGGAGCAGACTTCGTGCGAGATCCCCTCCATCAGACAGCCGTCGCCCATAAAGACGTAGGTAAAGTGATCGACAATGTCATGGCCCGGCTGATTAAATTGCGCCGCCAGGGTGCGTTCAGCGATGGCCAACCCCACGGCATTGGCCAGCCCCTGGCCCAGCGGCCCGGTGGTGGTTTCAACGCCCGGCGTGTAGCCCAGCTCCGGGTGGCCTGGCGTTTTGGAGTGCAGCTGACGGAAGTTTTTCAACTCTTCCAGCGGCAGGTCGTAGCCAGAGAGGTGCAGCAGGCTATAGAGCAGCATGGAGGCGTGGCCGTTAGACAAAATGAAGCGATCGCGGTCGTACCAGGCCGGGTCGTTAGGATTGTGCTTCAGAAAGTCGTTCCACAGCACTTCGGCGATATCGGCCATGCCCATCGGTGCCCCCGGATGGCCGGAATTGGCTTTTTGCACGGCATCCATGCTTAGGGCGCGTATGGCGTTGGCTAACTCTTTACGGGACATAGTTCACTCCATGGCTGATTTAAAGTTTGGCGGCGAGCAGATCTTCAAGCTTGCGCTGGTCAACGGCAAACTGACGAATGCCGTCTGCCAGTTTTTCGACGGCCATTGCATCCTGGTTATGCTCCCAGCGGAATTCGGCTTCGGTCATCGCTTTCGGCTTCGGCAGCACGGTTGAGGTAGGGATCAGCTTACGCATGACGGTCTCGTCTTTGTCCTGCAGCTTTTTCAGCAGATCCGGGGAGATGGTCAGGCGGTCGCAGCCGGCCAGGGCGAGGATCTGTTCAGTGCGGCGGAAGCTGGCACCCATCACGATGGTTTCGTAGCGGTGCTGCTTGTAATAATCGTAGATATTACGTACGGATTTCACGCCGGGGTCTTGCTCGACCACGTAGGGGTCCATCGGCTCTTTTGCCTGATACCAGTCATAGATGCGGCCAACAAACGGGGAGACAAGATAGACGCCAGCCTCAGCGCAGGCACGGGCCTGAGCAAATGAGAACAGTAGCGTCAGGTTACAGTTGATCCCCTCTTTTTCCAGCTGTTCCGCCGCCCGGATCCCCTCCCAGGTCGAGGCCAGCTTGATCAAAATGCGTGACTTATCGATGCCCTGGTCCTGATAAAGCTCAACCAGACGACGGGCCTTGTTAATGCTCTTCTCTTTATCGAAGGAGAGGCGGGCGTCAACCTCGGTTGAAACACGGCCGGGAATACTTTTCAGAATTTCCGCACCAATATTTACCGCCAGTTTGTCGCTGGCCTCTGCTACTTGTTGCTCTTGCGTTTTACCGCGCTGCTTACCATAGGCGATGGCGTCGTCAATGAGATGGCTGAAATGAGTCAATCCCGCCGCCTTTAACAGCAGCGAAGGGTTGGTGGTCGCATCTTCCGGCTGGTAGCTACGGATAGATTCAATATCACCGCTGTCGGCAACGACGGTGGTAAATTGTTTGATGCCGTCTAGTTGGTTCATAAAGTATGACTCCTTGAAATCAAAAGAGTTAGTCGAGTGCGTTGGATCACACTTCTGGAAAATTCGCGACGTGCTTAACAAAAAAGCATAGCAGACGAGGAGGGTCTTGCTTTGGCGGGTGGGTAACAGGCTTGTTATAAATTGATAACAAATTTTGTTGTTTGTTGGTCAGAGTTTGGCAGCCTTCAAAGTTTGAACCGCAGCCAGCGGCGATACTATGCGGCACGCCAGGGTGTGCCTCAGGACAGAAAAACAGCACCCATTTTGAACGATACGTTAAAGGAAGGATAAGATGGACGATCAGTTGAAACAGAGTGCCCTCGATTTTCATGAATTCCCGGTTCCCGGTAAAATCCAGGTTTCCCCCACCAAACCTCTCGCCACGCAACGTGACCTGGCGCTAGCCTACTCGCCGGGCGTTGCCGCCCCTTGCCTTGAAATTGAGAAAGATCCGCTCGCTGCCTACAAATACACCGCGCGCGGCAATCTGGTGGCGGTGATTTCTAACGGTACCGCGGTGCTGGGCCTGGGCAATATCGGTGCGCTGGCGGGCAAGCCGGTGATGGAAGGGAAGGGCGTTCTGTTCAAGAAATTCGCCGGTATCGACGTGTTTGATATCGAGGTCGATGAGCTCGATCCCGATAAGTTTATCAACGTGGTGGCCGCGCTGGAGCCAACCTTCGGCGGTATCAACCTCGAAGATATCAAAGCGCCAGAGTGTTTCTATATTGAGCAAAAACTGCGCGAACGCATGAATATTCCGGTGTTCCATGACGACCAGCATGGCACCGCCATTATCAGTACAGCCGCCATTCTGAACGGCCTGCGGGTGGTAGAGAAAAACATCTCTGACGTGCGTATGGTGGTATCCGGTGCCGGTGCGGCAGCCATCGCCTGTATGAACCTGCTGGTGGCGCTGGGCATGCAGAAGCACAATATTGTGGTCTGCGACTCAAAAGGGGTTATCTACAAAGATCGCGAACCCAATATGGCTGAAACCAAAGCCGCCTATGCGGTCGTGGATGACGGCAAGCGCACGCTGGATGATG
>JBCNNW010000022.1:0-47797 GCA_039594205.1 Pseudescherichia sp.
GTGGCGCTGGCGTGCAGCGATGCGGTAATTGAGTCAAGGGCGACGTTGGTGATCGAGGTGTCAATCAGGGGCAGCATCTGGCCAATCAGCAGCAGGAATAGCCCTCCGCGGCCGGGTGAAACAGGTGACGTTTTCATGGTAGCTCCATTGCGTCAATCAGCGAATGGACGTAGCATCGCTGATTGAATAAACGGGTACCAGTTCCTGATTATACTGGTACTGGAACTACCATGCTGAAGAGAGGCAGGAGAGACGATGAGCCTGATGAGCCACAGCGAGCTGGACGTTGCGCAGACGCGCCAGGACGATCGCCGTAAACAGCTGGGCGCTTTTCTGCGTGCGCGACGGGAGAGCCTGGATCCGCAGCGGCTGGGACTTCCGCGCAGCGGGCGGCGTCGCACGCCGGGCCTGCGTCGGGAGGAGGTAGCGATGCTGGCGGACGTTGGCGTGACCTGGTATACCTGGCTTGAGCAGGGCAGGGAGGTCAATCCGTCGGCTGTGGTCATGCAGGCGGTAGCCGATGCGCTGCAGTGCAGCCCGCTGGAGACGCGGCATCTTTTCGTGCTGGCGGGCCTGCCGCCGGTGGAGTCGGCCAACCTGACGCCATGCGAAGGGATCAGCCCTGGTGCGCGACGGATGCTGGACAGCCTGCTGCCGCAGCCGGCCAGCATTCAGAAACCTAATTTCGATATCGTAGCGTGGAACGACGCCTTCTGTCGGCTAATGGGCATCGATTTTGCGACGCTGCCGGAAGACGATCGCAACTGTATCTATCTCTATCTGACCCATCCCGGCTGGCGTAGCCGCCTGGCAAACCGCGATGTGCTGCCAACCTTTGTCTCCTATTTCCGCGCGGCGATGGCGGAGCATCGGGGGGAAGCGGCATGGGAGAACAAGCTGGCGCGCTTTTTTGCCGCCTCGGAGGAGTTTGAGGCGCTCTGGCACCAGCGCTATGAGGTGCGCGGCGTCGAAAACCAGATTAAAACCTTTCATCACCCTGCTTTGGGCGAATTCCAGCTTCAGCAGATGTACTGGTACTCCGCACCGCGTAACGGTTCGCGGCTGCTGGTCTATCTGCCGATCGATGACGCAGGCGAGCAGGTGCTGGCAAGGCTGTAACGTGACGTTTTTATTTATGCCGGGCGGCGCTGCGCTTGCCCAGCCTACAAAAAATGCAAAACTGTAGGCCCGTGCAAGCGCAGCGCCGCCGGGTAGGATACTGAAATCGAATTAGATCTCAGTAACCACGGTCTCTTCTGGCAGGCGGGATTTCGGCAGGGCCTTGTTGAAATCTTCCACGCTGTGGTGGCCCACCGGAACGACCACCAGGCTGGTGAAGCCCTTCTCTTTCAGGCCAAATTCGGCATCCAGCACGTCAGCGTCAAACCCTTCGATCGGCACCGCGTCGAGGCCCATTGCGCCAACGCCCAGCAGGAAGTTACCGACGTTCAGGTAGACCTGACGCGCCATCCACTCATGATCATCCTGGCGATCTTTGCGGTGCAGGTCGGCGAAGAAGGTGCGGCCTTTATGGTTAGCGGCTTTTGCTTCCGGCGTGGCGAAGCGACCGTCGGCGTCTTCCTGATCCACAACCTTCTCCAGCCAGGCGTCGTCCATGGCGGTTTTCGCGCAGAACACCACAACGTGAGAGGCATCCAGCATTTTGCGTTCGTTAAACACGTAGCCGCCCGCCGCGGATTTTGCTACCCGCGCTTTGCCCTCTTCACTGCTGGCGACGATAAAGTGCCACGGCTGTGAGTTGGTGCTCGACGGGCTATAGCGCAGCAGCGATTTGATCTTCTCCGCTTCGTCAGCGGTCAGTTTTTTGCTGGCGTCAAACGCCTTGGTTGAGTAGCGCTGCAAGGCGATGGAAACGATATCCATAAACACTCCTGATATTTTTTTGGGATAAGTTAGGCTGCGCTGTAGCGTAACGATTCAGCGAAGAAAAAATAAGTGAAAATCGTGCGCTTTAGCTGCTGCTACTGCTGTCCGCCAGGGCGCGCCACATCGCTTCGAAGCCGTGGGCTTTGAAGTCGTCCGCCTTCTCCGGTTCGCGGCTGGCGAACTCAATAGTGGTTTCGGCAAGAGAGAGGAACAGCGCATCGCCAAAGGCGTGGAAGGCCTCGGTCAGGAAAATGGGCAATACCGATCGGCGGCAGAGGGTATGGAGATCCGGGAACAGCTCATCCACATTTTGCTGGGTGGCGCAGGTGATCTTGCCCGATACAGCCAGCTGACGGATCGCCCGATGGCCAACGGGATGCAAAATGCCCCAGTCGATATAGCTGTTCCAGATATAGCGGGTCAGCGCCTTGGCTTCGCTGACGGAACGATCGAGGCCGTCGAGCATGGCGTGGCAGAGGTCGGTTTTCAGGGCGAGATAAACCGCATTAAGTAGATCGTCTTTGGTGGCGAAGTAGCGAAACAGCGTGCCTTCCGCAACGCCCGCATTACGGGCTATCAGAGCGGTGGAAGCGGTGATCCCTGACTGGGCAAATGCCTCGGTTGCCGCTTCCAGTAACGCCTGTTTTTTATCTTCACTCTTCGGACGAGCCACTACACTTTACCTCATACACGGTTAAACCCTGATTGAAACATGACATCTGCCGCTTCGCAACGGGCTATGTCAAAGATCGAAAATCATCTTGACGACTTTCTGCCTCTTTCTATAATGAGTGCTTACTCACTCATAATCAAGCTTCAGCGCATTAAAGAGCAGAGAGGAGCCCGGTATGAACATTTCCGCTCAGGTTATCGATACGATTGTCGATTGGATCGACGACAATTTGCACCAGCCGCTGCGCATTGATGACATTGCGCGCCACGCGGGCTATTCAAAATGGCATCTGCAACGGCTGTTTATGCAGTATAAAGGCGAGAGTCTGGGGCGCTATATCCGCGAGCGCAAGCTGCGGCTGGCGGCCCAGGAGCTGCGTGATACCGATCAGAAGGTATTTGATATCTGCGTTAAGTATGGCTTTGATTCCCAGCAGACCTTTACGCGAATCTTTACCCGCACTTTTAACCAGCCGCCGGGAGCCTACCGTAAAGAGAACCACGGCCAGGCGCGGCACTAAGCTTGGTTAACGATTACCGGGACGAGTGGTTGAGCGAGAACCAGCGCCGCCAGATAAAGCGCAGCAGGTAGTACTCAATGGTTCCGAGCAGCAGAAACCAGGCGCAAAACAGCAGGGTATAGAGCTGGCCTGCATCGACCAGATGGAAAGTAGCGATGAGCTGCTGCGTTAGCGCGCTGCCCGGTGAAGGAACGGGCAGCAGCAGGCAGGAGAGGAAGGCAAGCAGTAAAATACCTGCGGCCGTCATCAGGGATTCAAGCGGGTGCGTCATGGTGATGTTAATCGTCAGTTAAAACGATATTGTCAGCCATTTGCCACCCTGGCGCAACCAGACCGGCGCTATTGTGCCGCCCAGATCTCCGTGTGCTTCTGCACCAGCCCAATCAGCGAGCCGCCGTCGGCGACGAAGTCGCGCATCAGCTGGTCTTCGCTCTTACCACGTCGCACAAACTGCGCCACGGCTTCCAGGGCGCTGCTGCCGTTCAGCTTGTCGGCGTAGGGGGCAATTTTATCCAGCAGGCGTTGGATATCCTCGGCAATAGTGACCTGGTCACCGGTATGCACATCGGTCAGCACTCCGGCAAAGCCGTAGCGGCAGGCCTGGAAGCGGTTGAACTTGTAGAGGAGATAGTCACGCTCCTGCATTTTGAACGGCCGCTCGGCCAGCAGCCAGTGGGAAATCGCCTGAATAAACCCGGCAATATTCACCGCGTGGCCAAGCGTCAGCGGGGTATCCATGACCCGCACCTCAACCGTACCAAAGTGCGGGCTGGGACGAATATCCCAGTGCAGATCCTTGATGCTGTCGATCATGCTGGTATAGCTCAGCCGGCGGAACAGCCCCTCGAATTCCGACCAGTTGCTGACCCAGGGAGCGTGACCGTTATCCGGAAACGCCGAGAAGATGTTAAGCCGTGATGAGGCAAAGTGGGTATCAGTCCCCTGAATATAGGGCGAGGCAGCGCCAAGGGCGATAAAGTGCGGTACGAAGCGCGACAGGCCGTGCATGAGATAGATGGCGTCATCCCCGCTCGGGCAGCCCACGTGAACGTGCTGACCGAACACCGTCGCCTGCTGCACCAGATAGCCAAACATCTCCAGCGTACGCGCGTAGCGTTCGTCATCGCACACCTCCTGACGTTGCCACGTCTGGAACGGGTGCGTGCCGCCGCCGCATATTTGCAGGTGGTGTTCCCCGGCGGCGCGCAGGATGATCTGCTGCATGGCGGAGAACTGCCCGGCGGCCTGGTGAATATCCCCGCAGACGCCGGTGGCGATCTCCAGCATGCTTTCGGTGATGTCGTGCTTCACCTCACCCCCTTTGACCTCAGCCTTAACGGCATCAATCAGCGTGGAGGAGTCCTGGCTGAGATCGTATCCCGGTGGGTTAACCACCTGTAACTCCAGCTCAATCCCCAGGGTAAAAGCGTCGGAACGATGAAAGTCGGGTAGGGGCATAGGAAAACTCGCTGTTGTCTGTTTTTACTAAGTATAGAGCGAGTTTATGCCCAACCGCGGCGGCAGCCGGGCAACTGGTTAATAATCATGCAAGTAACCCGGTGGACGCCATATGTTCGCCTCGCGCCAGCGCAGCGCGGTCGTAAAAGTGCTGTATCGCGCCGTCGGCCATAAACGCCGCCCGATCCGACATGTGGGCGATCACATCTGCATCATGACTGACCAGCAGGTAGGTCATCTGATGGTCGCGCTTCAACCGGTTTAGCAGGTTGAGGATCTCCGCCTGAACGGACATATCCAGCGCTGAGGTAGGCTCATCCAGCAGCAGGATCTGCGGGCGCAGCAGCAGCGCCCGGGCAATAGCCACGCGCTGGCGCTGGCCGCCGGAGAGCTGGTGCGGGTAGCGCTTTCCGGCCTCGGCAGAGAGACCAACCTGCTCCAGCGCTTCCGTGACCCGCTCCGCGATCTGGCTTGCACCATGGATCTTCAGCGGCTCGCACAGCGTGCGCCATACCGTGTGGTTCGGGTGCAGCGAGGCGTAGGGATCCTGAAATACCATCTGCACGTTGCGCCGCAGCGCTCCCTGATAGCGCATGCCCGGCGTAATGGTATTGCCAAGCAGGCTGACGCTGCCCTGCCAGTCGCGTTGCAGGCCCGCCAGCACGCGCAGAATGGTCGACTTGCCGCAGCCGGACTCGCCAATCAGACTAAAGGTCTCCCCGGCCGCCACGTCAAAGCTGGCGGCGGCAACGGCGGTTTTGCTGCCAAAGCTCACGCGAAGGTGATTGATATCAATGATGCTCACGCTGCACCTCCCTGATACGTCTGGCTACGATCCAGCACCGGCAGCATCTGGCCCCAGGTCGCGGCGTTCGGGCGGCAGGTCCAGAGCGTACGGGTATAGGGGTGCGTTGCCTGCGGCAGGGCATGGGCGGGCATCTCATCGACCTTTTCTCCCTGATACATCACCAGCACCCGGTGGCAGTGCTGGGCCACCAGGGGGAGATCGTGGCTAATCAGCAGCATGGCCATGCTGCGCTGCTCGCACTGGGCGACCAGCAGCTCAAGGATCTGGTTACGCAGGCGGGCATCCAGTGCCGAGGTAGGTTCATCGGCAATCAGCACCCGGGGGTTATTGATCAGCGCAATGGCAATCATCACCCGCTGTCCCATGCCGCCAGACAGCTCACCGGGGTAGCGGGTTAGCACCGTATCCTGTAGCCCCACGGCCGCAATCACATCGCGAATGCGCTCTGTGCGCTCCCTGCGTCCAACCCGCTGGTGCAAAGTCAGCGCCTCCTCCAGCTGGGCGTAAATGCTTTTCACCGGATTGAGGGCGTAGCGCGGATCCTGCAGGACCATGGCGATCTTGCTGCCGCGCAGCCGCTGCCAGCCCCGGCTGTTCAGGGTCAACGCGTCGTTGCCCAGCACGTCCAGCCTGGCCGCGCTAACGACGCCCGGCTTGCGCACCAGCCCCATCAAGGCACGGGCGGTCATCGATTTGCCAGAGCCAGACTCGCCCACCAGCGCCAGGCGCTCGTTGCCCAGCCGGAAGCTGAGATTGTTCACCACCCGCGCGCCGGGGTAGTCAATATTGAGTGCCTCGACGGCAATCGCAGTATCAGTCATGGTGTGGCTCCAGTACATCGCGCAGGCCGTCGCCCAGCAGGTTAAACGCCAGGCTGGCGAGAAGGATAATGCTGCCGGGCGCGGCGGCAATCCACCACTGGTCAAAAATGACCTGCATGCCGTCGGCAATCATCGCTCCCCACTCCGCCATCGGCGGCCTCGCCCCAAGACCGAGAAAGCCCAGCCCGGCAGCGGCCAGAATAATGCCCGCCAGGTCCAGCGCCAGACGCACAATCGCTGACGGCAGGCACAGGGGGAGAATATGGCCAAACAGCAGCCGCCAGCCGCGAATGCCCATCATCTCCGCCGCGGCCAGATAGTCGCTGTGGCGCAGGCGCTGGATCTCGCTGCGCGCCTGGCGTGCATAGGCGGGCCAGGTGGTGAGCGCCAGCGCCAGCGCGCCGTTGACCAGCCCTGGCCCCAGCATGGCGACAAAGGCGAAGGCGAGGATCAGACGCGGCATCGACATCACCACGTCGGTAAAACGCATCAGCACCCGCTCCAGCCAGCCGCCGTAGTAGCCGCTGAGAATGCCGATCAGCAGTCCGGCAGGGAGGGTGATGACGGTGACCAGCGCCACCAGACCGAGCGCCGGGCGCGTGCCGTAGATCAGCCGGGAGAGCAGGTCGCGGCCATAGCTGTCCGTGCCAAGCCAGTGCGCGCTGTTGGGCGCCTGCAGGCGAGCCGCGGCGTCCTGCCAGTTTGGATCGAGCGGCGCGAGCCAGGGGGCAAACAGCGCCATCAGCAAGAGCATCATGACCATCAGCAGCCCGCTAAATGCGGCGGGGGAGCGACGTAATCGCTGTAAAAAAAGATAAGCCGGCATTTAGCGCACCCTCGGATCGGTCACGCGAACCAGCAGGTCGGTGAGGTTATTGATGACCACAAAGCTCACGCCGATCAGCAGGGTGCCCCCCATGATTGCCGTGGTGTCACCTGCGAACAGTGCGGTAGTGAGGTAGCGCCCGATCCCCGGCCATGAGAAGACGGTCTCTGTCAGCACCGCCCCCTCCAGCATGCTGGTGTAGGCGAGGGCAATCACCGTCAGCAGGGTGCCGCGGATATTGGGCAGCACGTGGCGCAGCAGGATCGTCATCTCACCCGCGCCCTTCGCCCGTGCCAGCAAAATATACTCTTTATTCATCTCGCTCAGGCAGGCGGAGCGGGTCAGCCGGGTAATGCTGGCGAGGGAGTAGTAGGCCAGCAGCAGCACCGGCAGCACCAGATGGCTGATGGCGTTTTTAAACGCCTGCGGATCGCCCGAGAGCCAGGTATCGATCAGCACAAAGCCGGTCTGCGGCGTCACGGTGTACTGGTAGATATCATCCAGCCTGCCTGGCCCGGCGCTCCACTGCAGCCTGGCATAGAACAGAGCCAGCAGCAGCAGGCCGAGCCAGAAGATGGGCACCGAATTTCCCAGCAGCGTAAACGTGCGCACCAGCAGGTCCCACGGCGTACCGGCGTAGCGGGCGCACAGCACGCCAGCGATAACGCCCAGCAGCGCGCCAATAATCAACGCGAGGGTAGCCAGCTCGAGGGTAGCGGGAAACGCCGCGAGCAGATCCTGGAGAACCGGCTGACCGGTGGCGCTGGCGACGCCGAGATCGCCATGGGCCAGATTGACCACGTAGTGCCAGAACTGCATCGGCAGAGGCTGATCCAGCCCGAGCTGGTGGCGCACCTGATCGTAGGTTGACTGGCTGGCGTGATCCCCCACGATCTGCAGCACCCGATCAACCGGCGACAGCGCTGACAGAGCGAAGGTGACCAGCAGCAGGCCGAGGAGCGTGAGGGCGAGGGTAAAGAGTCCCTGCAAGAGGGTAAGCAGAGGGCGCGACAAACGCCGCTCTGCGCTGTTTTGTAAAAACACAGGCGTTAATACCTTGAAGGTTATTTGGTTACGCGGTCATACCAGACCATATCCGCATTCAATCCCTGCTGGTAGCCTTTTACGTTGTCGCGTACCACAATCTGCGTTTTACCCTGATCGACAAAGATATACGGGGAGTTGTGCTGGAGGGTCTCCTGCATTTTCTTATACAGATCCAGACGTTTAGCCGCATCCGGCTCGGCCACGGCCGCCAGCGTCTGCTGGCTTAGCTCAGGGATTTTCCAGCCGTTCAGGCCCGCTACCGTGCTGGCTTTGCCATCGTTATAGGCAAAGGCGCTGGCGTTAGAGTGGGCGTCAAAATAGTCCGGGATCCACAGGCGAATCGCCGCCTGGTGCTGTTTAGCGCGCACGCGGGCATAAACCTGGCTGCCCGCCGCCGGAAGCAGATCCACCTTCACGCCGCCCTGGGCAAAGCTGGCCTGCATAGACTGGGCAAGAGTGATAAACGGCGGTTTGTTCTCCACGTCCAGCGTGAAGTGCGCATCTTTAATACCGGCTTTTGCCAGAATGGCCTTCGCCTTTTCCGGATCGAATTTGAACGGGTTATCTTCCAGCGCGCCCGGCAGGCCGACCGGCAGGAAGCTCTGGTGGATAAAGTACTGGCCCTTCAGCAGATCGCGGGTGATGCCCTCGTAATCCACCAGCCAGCGGGCCGCTTCCCAGAATGCCGGATTGTTCAGCAGCGGGTTAGCGCTGTTGCCGGCGTTAAACACCAGATAGTTCTGTTCCGCAGAAGGTATGCTCAGCACCTCAACGCCTTTTTTCCCCTGCAGGGCGGCGATCTGATCCGCGCCGAGATCGCGCGCCACGTCGGCGTCGCCCTGCTGGATCAGCAGGCGGCGGGAGGCGGGGTCCGGCACGTTTTTAATGATGATGTTTTTAAGCTTCGGTGCGCCGCCGGGGGAGGTGGGATTGGCGTCCAGCACGATAGCCTGGTGCGGCTGATAGACGCGCATCTTAAACGCGCCGCTGCCGGCAGAGTGCAGTTTCAGCCAGCCGTTACCGAAGTCATCGCCTTTCACGTTGGCAGCGACCAGCTTTTCATCAACGATAGAGGCGATAGGCGTTGAGAGAATATTCAGCGCCACCGCCGGGCTGACGTCAGCCGTCCACTTTAGCTCAAGGGTATGGTCATCGACTTTTTTCAGCTGGCTGTCGATGTTATCCGGCTGCCAGCCGAGCACGTTAAGGATAAAGGCCGGCGATTTGTTCATCGTCACCGCACGCTTATAGGAGAAGATCACGTCTTCCGGGCGCAGCGGGTTGCCGGAGGCAAATTTGGCATCGTGCTTCAGGGTGACGGTCAGGGTTTTAGCGCCCGGATCGGCTTTCCAGCTCTCTGCCAGGACAGGATTGACCTTTTCAGGATTGTCGCGATCGGGCTGGACCAGCCGTTGATAGAGGCTGGGCACCGTCTGGATGCTGGATAGCTCGTTGGCCTCGGCAGGGTCAAGACTCACGATATCGTCCAGGCCCTGGGCTACCACAAGGGTATCCGGCGGTGTAGCGGCTTGACTGGTCGCAGACAGCGCGGCCAGCACCAATAACGGCAGCAATTTTTTGGTCATCGGCAATCCCTGTAAAGTAATGTCACGAAAGGCGTTATCCCGCTACGTTAGCGGCGGTTAGCGTTTTGCCGAAAGTCTTAATTCAACTTAGCTTATGCGATAAATGCATAATGTATAGCCATAGGTTAAAAGCGGCTTGAGCTGCTGATGAAAATAATTTTTAGCGCCTGTTTAATTTTTTCCAAAGATGCGCCGCATTAGTTCTGTACCTCAGCTGAGATTTACTCATTCAAGGAGCAGAACAATGTTATCCATTAATACCAATGCCGCCTCGATGGCAGCGGTCAACGCTATCAATAAAAGCAACGCCTCACTGAGCCAGTCCATGGAGCGCCTGGCAACCGGTAAGCGTATCAACTCCTCAGCGGACGACGCCGCCGGTAAGCAGATTGCTAACCGGATGCAGACCCAGTCTGACGGCATGGCCATGGCTCAGCGCAACATTGCGGATGCCACCGCCATGCTGCAAACCGCAGACGGCATGTTTGACGAGATGAACGATATTCTGGGGCGCATGGACGAACTCGCTACCCAGGCGGCTAACGGAACGTACAGCGATGACGACCGGGCGGCAATGCAGTCAGAGTTCGACGAGCTGGGACAGGAGATGTCCGACATGCTGCAGAATACCACCAACGGCGGTACCAACCTGTTCAATACCTCTGAAAACGGCCTGTTTACCAGCGCCTCCGGCGTCACCTTCCAGGTGGGTTCACAATCTACCGATCAGATCACCATCAACATCTCCACTCAGGTTACCCAGCTGGCAACGGATCTCGGGACGCTGAGCGCAGCCTTTAGCGGCGACTACGGTACGGACGGTTCAGGCGGCACCGCAGCCAGCGGCAGTGAACTGTTAACGCTCGACTCAGCAAACACCACCATCAGCGCGGTTCAGAACGTGATGGATGAAGTCGGCAGCATTCAGTCTACCCTCGGTGCCACCATGAACCGCCTGAGCAGCACGGCCACTAACCTGCAAAGCATGCAGGACAACACGGAGGTGGCGATCGGTAACATTATGGATACCGACTATGCCACTGAGGCCTCAAACATGTCGAAACAACAGGTGCTGATGCAGACCGGGATCACCATGCTGAAGCAGGCCAACAGCATGTCCGGGATGGTCTCCAGCCTGCTGCAATAGCTCCACGTATTCTGTCAGCCACACCGTTTTCTGGCGGTGTGGCTGTTTTGCCTGCGATAGCCATCGGGGAAAAGCGCTTTCCCCGTCAATGGAAAAATTATTTCCTCTGAATCAATTTAACCTTTTGAATTTCAATTGATAAATATTGGCATCGTTATTGCTAAAGCTATGTGTAACTTAACGGAGCGATGATGATAAACCCGCAAGTAATGGCTAAAAAATTTGCCCTGATGGATATCTCCACGCGGGCAAGCCAGCTGCAACGCCAGCAAACTGATATCGATACTGAAAGCTCAGCGCTGTCGACGCTGGATAGCGCTCTGACATCGTTTCAGTCGGCGGTGGATGCGCTGAACAGCGACACCAGCGGCCCGGTAGTGAACACGGTCTCGGCCAATAACGACTCCGCCACCGTTACGGCAAATTCCGAAGCGCAGGCGGGGACCTACACCTTCTACGTGCAGCAGATGGCGACTGCCCAGCAGAGCACCTTCAGTATTGCTAATGGTGATATTCCCGATAACGGCACGTTCACCATTACCATGGGCGACAGCGAGATGGATATCGATCTTGCGCAGGCCGACGGTAACGCCGACGGCAGCGTATCGGTAAGCGAGCTGTGCGATGCCATTAATAGTTCAGAGGATAACCCCGGCGTCACCGCCGCGCTGGTTAACACCGGGGAGTCGACGACTCTGATGCTCACCGCCGATGAGAGCGGGCAAGAGCATGCTTTCACGGTCTCTACCAGCGGTATCGATCCCAGCTCGGCCTTTGCTGCCGATCTGAACGCACAGAAGGATCTCTCAGCCTCCCAGGACTCGGTCATTTATCTCGGCAGCTCGCCGGAAGAGGGGGTGCAGATCGTCAGCAGCACCAACAGCTACACCAACCTCATTCCCGGCGTCTCGATCACCTTTGCCGAAACCTCACAGGCGGATGGTCCCATTACCTTTACCGTGGCCGACGATGCATCCGCCTCGCAGGAGAAGGTGCAGACCTTCGTCGATGCCTATAACACGCTGGTGGATACTCTCGATTCGCTCACTACCTTTGGCAGTAACGGCCAGCCAGCGGGACCCTTTGCTGGCGATGCGGGAGTCTCCTCGCTGGAGCGGCAGCTGCAGAGCATTACCCATGCCACCTATAACGGCGTCTCAATGCTTGATTACGGCATCGCGTTAGATGCCGAGGGGCATCTGCAGATCGATTCCGGGCAGTTTAGCGAGGCGATGGCAGAAAATCCGGAAGGGCTTAACTCGTTGTTTGTTGGCGACAACAGCATGACGGCACAGCTTGATAGCGTGCTGGAGACCTGGCTTGATGATAACAGCGGGATCATTACGCGGCAGCAGGATGCTCTTGAAGAAGATCAGGACAAGCTAGCCCGCGAGGTTGACCAGGTGAAAGAGACCTATAACGCCTCCTACGAGCGCTACCTGGAGGAGTACACCTCCACCATGGTTGAACTCTACTCCATGCAGGTCAGCATGGCGGCATTTGCCTGATTGACACGGAAGCAGAGGAGATAACGCTATGTACGCATCTGAAAACGGCTATGCCCAGTATAAAGAGATTGATCTGGCCTCTCGTACGGCCTCGGCGTCGCCGCTGGATCTGGTGCTGGTGCTCTACGCAGGCCTGCTGGAGGAGCTGGAGCGCAGCAAGAGCCATATTGCGCATAAACGCTACGATCGGAAAGCCAAAAGTATCAACAAATGCATCGACATTTTGAATGCGCTAACCAGCTCGCTGGAGTTTGAAAACGGCGGTGAACTGGTGTTGAACCTGGCGCGGCTCTACGACCACTGTGTCTATCGTCTGTATGAAGCCAGCAGCGAACTCGATACGCAAAAAATAGACGAGGTTGTGCTGATTTTGCGCAACCTGCATGAAGGCTGGCAGGGGCTGGCGAAAAAGCTGGGTTAAGAGATGGAAACGCAAACCGTAAACAGGCAGGTTGCTGCGCTGCTGGATGCCATGAACGACGCGCTGGATAAACAGCGCTGGCGCAGGATGCCCGCGCTGCACACTCGTCTGATGACGCTATTCAACGCCTGGTGCGCGAGCCAGCCGCCGAAAGAGGAGCTGGAGGCGCTCAAGGCGCAGCTGCGTCAGGCCTACGGCCAAATTATTGCCCGACGCACTGAACGCGCCGCGCAGCTGCGGGCTTTGATGGAAAAACATCGCCAGCAGCAGGACGGCGTGCTGGCTTACTCGCTGGTCAATATTCTGGCGGAGCAGCCATGAATACGCCAGGGCTAATCACCGGCGCGCGGGTGCGGCAGCTTGCATCGAACTCCGTTCAGCCGCAGAGGGAAGGGAGCGAGCAGGCAAACGCCTTTTCACTGCCGGAAGCGGTGCAGCATGCGCTCCAGCAGCGGCTGCAGACGCCAGCCCAGGCTGCAGACGACTCCCTACCCGCTGTCCGGCAGGCTAAACATGATCCGCAGAGTGAACCCGTGCCCCCGCCTCTGGCGGCGCTAATGGCCGTGCTGCTGATGCCTGAAAAACCGGCGGCGGTAGAGACGCTGGTACAGGCAGCGCTGCCGGAGCGGATAGCGAATGTTATACCGCCAGCGCAGATGATGCAGATGATGCAGCGGTTACCGGCGGAAGGCGCAACCCCGGGGCAGCTGGCACAACAGGTCCGTTTGGCCGCTGATACTCTGCCCGACATCGCCGCGCCAGGTCGCCCGGTTGACTCTCCCCGGCCGGAGCGGTCCGCAGCTCTGCGTCATGCGGTACGTGACAAGCAATCCCCTGAGCGATCGGAACCCGTCTCGCTGGCATCGAATACCACCTTTTTGGCCGACGATGCGCGATTATTAACGGAGAAGATGCAGCCGGAACGGGTAGTCAGCGTGGATACCCGTGCCGCGCGGTGGGGTGACGCGCTGGTTCACATGCTTAAAGAGAACATTCATTTTCAGCTTGGTCAGCAGCAGCAGATTTCAACTATCCGCCTTGACCCGCCCTCGCTGGGAAAGCTGGAGATCGCTATCCAGCTGGACGCTGGCAAATTGACTGTGCATATCGGCGCGTCGCAGGCGGACGTGTGTCGCGCCCTGCAGCAGTGCGGTGATGCGCTGCGGGCGCAGCTAAGCCAGCAAAACTTTATGCAGGTAGAGGTTCAGGTCTCCCCGGACGGGCAGTCGCAATCGCAATCCCACTCCCGGCAGCAGCGCGACGGTCGGCAATCCTCCCCGCAGATAAGCACCGCCGTCGAGCTGGACGCTGAAGAGGTGAATTTGACATCAAGAGACGCTGTATTAATTAAAGTGTGATAAGCAAATGAAAAAGATCGTTTTTGCAAGCCTGGCAGGCCTGGCGCTATTCATTATTATCGGCGGGGGTGCTGCCTGGTTCGTTTTTAATTATATGCAAAAGACTAAATCCGCCGTTGAAACGCCTTTGCAAACCAGGGCGGCGGAAAAGAAAAAGCAGCATGCCAATGATATTTTTGTGCCATTAAAGGAGTTAGTTATCACCCTCGGCGATGCCGAAGGAAGCGATCACTATATGCTGCTGGAGGTGACAATGGTAGCGGACAGTGAGGAGGTTGAAAAAAAGATCCGCGCCGATGAGCCGCTCTATCAAAGCATTATTTTGGCCGCGCTGGCGGATATGAAGTATGAGCGAGTACGCGCCCTTAAGGTTGAGGAGATAAAATCGCTGCTGAGCACGACGCTGAGTCGTGAGTTAAAAAAGCGGACGACTCCCAACGCCTATAACGAAATTTTAATTAATAAATTGGTTTTCCAGTGATGCAGGAGCCAGCCGCCTATGAGATGCAGGCGTTTCAATCTCTCTCTCCATTGACGCCGGAGCAGGAGAGTCACTACCTGCAGGCCTATCTGCCGTTGGTCCGTAAGGTCGTCAGGCAGCTTGCGCCGCAGTGCAGCTGCGTCATGGAGCGAGAGGATATGCAGCAGATTGCGCTTATCGGTCTGCTGGATGCGCTACGCCGCTACGGCAAGCCTGACAAAGGCTTTGGCGGCTATGCGATGCAGCGTATTCGGGGAGCAGTACTGGATGCGCTGAGACGCCTTGACTGGCGACCGCGCCAGCTCAGGCAAAAGTTTTACCAGATTAAAGATCTTATACGCGAGCGGCGTAGGGCGCTGGGCCGGGAGCCAGAGCCTGGCGACCTGGAGTCTGATGGCATCAGTGCCGAAGAGTATCAGCACTATCTTGCTTTGGAGGGGGCCGATACGCTTGAAAGCCTGGACGCACTGCTTAACGATCGCCCTGACGAACTGCAGCTACAGGGCCGCCATCTGGAAGAGCAGATCGTTACCCAGCATATGCTGAGCCGGGCGCTACAAACCCTGTCCGCGAAAGAGCAGCAGATCCTCTATTTATATTATCAGCAGGATATGAATTTAAAAGAGATAGCCCAGGTGCTGGAATTAACCGAGGCCAGAATCTGCCAGATTAATAAAAATATAGCTCAGAAGCTACGCGCCTATTTTACCAGCCATTAACCGTTGCGAGATATTCATGCAAAAAATATTAGGATTGTTAATTATATTAGGCTGTGTTTTTGGTGGCTATTTTATCGAGGGTGGTCAGCTGGTGGCAATCTGGCAGCCAGCAGAGATTATGATTATTATCGGAGCAGGTATAGGTTCGATGATCATTGCCAACCCGCTACACGTGTTGCGCGAAATAGCCCATCAAATTAAGGGCGTAATTAGCAAGAAAAAACTCGGTGCAGAGTTCCAGCGCCAGCTTTTGATGTGCCTGTATGAGCTGCTGGAAATGGTACAAACCGGCGGGTTGCGTATGCTGGACCAGCATATTGAGCAGCCGGAAGAGAGCACGATATTTCAGAAGTTCCCGCTGGTATTAAAACAGAAGCGGCTGGTAATGTTTATTGCCGATAATTTTCGCCTGATGGCAATGGGAAAAATCGATGCCCACGAGCTGGAGGGGATCCTCGATCAGGAGCTGGAGACCATTGAGGAGGAGCTGCTCACCCCCTCACGCTCGCTGCAACGGACGGCAGAGGCGATGCCAGGATTTGGTATCTGCGCGGCGGTGCTGGGGATCATCATTACTATGCAGTCCATTGATGGTTCGATTGCGCTGATCGGCCTGAAGGTAGCGGCTGCGCTGGTAGGCACCTTTCTGGGCGTCTTCTTTTGTTACTGCTTTATGGATCCGCTGGCGAATGCCATGGAGCAACAGGCGCGTGCCGAGCACTCTCTGCTTGAATGCGTACGCACCGTGCTGGTGGCTCAGGCCGGGGGCAAGCCCACGCTGCTGGCCGTGGATGCCGGGCGCAAGCTGCTGCATCTGGCGTCCAAGCCGACCTTTGCCAATCTGGATGCCTGGGTCAACGCCATGTTGGAGGAGGAGGAGTAATGGCGTCCGCAAACCGGCGCGAGCGGGGAAAGAAGACCACCATTATCCGCAGGCAGATTAAAAAGAGCCACGCCGGACACCACGGTGGAGCCTGGAAAGTGGCCTTTGCCGATTTTACCCTTGCCATGATGGCGCTGTTTATGACCCTGTGGATTGTTAACAGCGTGAGTCAGTCCGATCGGCAGGAGATTGTGGCTGCTCTGCACGGACAGTCCATCTTTTTCGGCGGCGAAATAATAACCCCGCTGAACCATCTTCCGCAGAAGGTGGTGACGCCCGGCAATAGCCGCATCAGCGAGCAGGCAAAGACAGCCAGCCCGGCGCAGCGCGTTCGCCAGACGGAAGCGGAGCTGAAAAAGACCCAGGAGGCCAGCAACGCGGCGATGCGCCTGAAACAAAAATCAGCGCGCGAACTGGGAGAGTTAGCCAATAGCATCAATGAGATTGCGCTGAAGGCCCATATGGAGAGCAACCTTGAGATGGAGATCGTTCCTCAGGGGCTGCGTATTCTCATCAAGGATAATCAGAAGCGCAGCATGTTTGAACGCGGCAGCGCCACGATTATGCCTTTTTTTCGTACGCTGTTGACTGAGCTAACCCCTGTCTTCAACTCGCTGGATAACAAGCTAATCATTACTGGCCATACCGATGCCATGCGCTACAAGGGGGCGGGTTATAACAACTGGAACCTCTCCGGGGATCGTGCCCTCTCTGCCCGGCGGGTGATGGAGCAGGCGGGAATGCCGGGTGACAAGGTGATGCAGGTCAGCGCGATGGCCGACCGCATGCTGCTGGATGCTGATAATCCAGCCGGGGCGAACAACCGGCGTATTGAGATCATGGTTTTAACCCACTCGGCCTCCGACACGCTCTATCAATTCTTTGGCGCACAGGGCGAGAAGATCGTTAAGCCGCTAGTCAGCAGGCTGGAGCATGTGCCTTCGCCCCAGGCAGCCGATGCGCCTCGCTAAGCCGCTGCTGGCCGGGCTGGCGATTGCCGCCGTTTACGCGGCTTTTTTTCCGGTGGATGCAGCAGGCAAAAGCACCGCCCGCCAGAGGATGCAGAATCGTCTTTTGCTGGCAAAGGTCCAGTCAGAACAGCCTCCCCCTGCGCCGGTGATCCGCGGCAACCGGGAGGCAAAAGCCGCGCTGCGAGCGCAAAACCGCGCTACTCTGCAGCGTCACCCTGAATGGTTTGCCCCGCAGCTTTCGGCGGGCAGCCCGCATCTTCAGACGGTGATTGAAAAAGCGATACGCCGTTTACAGGCGCAGCTAGGCAAGCCCTACGTCTGGGGAGGCGAGACGCCGGAGGAGGGCTTTGACTGCAGTGGGCTGATCTTCTATGCCTTTAACCCACTGCTGGCGGCAGGGCTACCGCGGACCGCCAATGAGATGTATCACTACCGGCGGGCGCGGGACGTAGCGGATAACGATCTCAGGCGTGGCGATCTGCTCTTCTTTGCTATTCACTCTCGTGATAGAGCCGATCATGTCGGTGTCTATCTCGGTAACAACCGCTTTATCGAATCGCCCCGCACCGGCGAGCAGATCCGCATCAGCGACCTGTCGGATGCGTTCTGGCAGGCGCGCTTTTTAGGTGGAAAGCGGATCCTGCTGAGCAGCACCGTTCGCTCGCCTGGCTAGCTGAGCGTACCGAGAATTTTAATCTCCAGTTCGTCCGGTACCTCGTTATAGGAGAGCACCTGCAGACCGCTGGCAAAAAGGCGCGCATAGCGGGCGAGCAGCGGGCGAAGCTGCGGCGCAACCAGCAGCACCGGCTCTCTGCCTGCGGCCTTCATCTGCTCATGGACCTGAGGCATATTTTGCTGAAACTGGCTTAGCATATTGGGATCGAGCGGCACGCTGTCGAGCATGACCTTTCCACTCTGCTGCGCCTGGTTTACTACCCCGATAAGCAGGTTCTCCAGCTCGTTATTTAGCGTATAGACCGCCAGCTCCGCATTGCGTACCAGCCCGTGGGTGATACTGCGGCGCAGCGCGAGGCGCACGTCCGCCACCAGCAAAATCGGATCCTTAGTGATCGCGCTGCTGGCAACCAGCACGGTGGCGATAGTCACAATATCGCGCAGCGAGACACGTTCGGTCAGCAACGCCCGATAGACCTTCAACGCCTGGCTGTAGTTCAGGGCGCTCGCTAAATCCTCCGCCAGCCTGGGGGCCAGCGAGGCGAGACGGTTGTGCAACTGCGTCACGTCATCATAGTTAAACAGGTCGGGTATAAAGCGGGTTACGACCTTATTGAGATGGGTGGCGATGATGCTCGCCGAATCGATGACCTGATAGCCCAGATTAAGCGCTTTGGTTTTTTGCTCTGCCGTAATCCAGGTGACGGGCATACCGTAGGCCGGATCGCTGCCCGGCATCCCCTCAATTTCACCGTAGGTCTCTGCCGACGGCAGCGCCATCAGCCTCTCCGCGGGGATATCGCCGCCGTCGGCTTTAATGCCGTTGATATAGATCGCATACTGGGTCGGCTTGAGGCGAAAGTTCTCACGGATATGGATCTCCGGCAGCAGCAGGCCATTGCTCTCTGAGATCGCCTGGCGTAGGCCGCGTATACGCTGGGTCAGCGGGCTACCGTGGCCCTTGTCCAGCAGCGATATCAGACGATAGCCGAGGCTCAGGCCAATCGGCTCAATCAACGGAATTGTCTCCCAGCTCACCGGCTGCTCACTGGTTTCCGATAGCGCTTTACTCAGCGTGGCCAGACTCTTCTCGTCGGTTTGCGCCGCCTGCGGTCGTTTGCTCTGCCGCCAGCCGGTAAAGGCCAGCAGGGCGCTGAAGAGCAGGAAGGGGAGATGCGGCATCCCCGGCACGATGGCCAGCACGAACATGACCCCGCCTGCGGTATAGATCGTCGCCGGTGACGCCAGCAGCTGCGCTTTCACCGCGCTGGAGATATCACCGCTGTCGCTCACCCGGGTGACGATAATTGCTGCGGCCGTTGACAACAGCAGGGAGGGGATCTGCGCAACCAGCCCATCGCCAATGGTCATCAGCACATACTGCTGGAAAGCGGCCTCGGCGTTAAGATCGTATTTAAAGATGCCGATGCAGACGCCGCCAATCAGGTTGATGGCCAGGATCAGCATCCCGGCGATGGCGTCGCCGCGCACGAACTTTGATGCGCCGTCCATCGCACCATAGAAATCTGCCTCGCTGGTGACCTCTTTACGCCGGGCCTGCGCCTGCGCCTGGTTAATCAGCCCGGCGTTGAGGTCGGCATCAATCGCCATCTGTTTACCCGGCATGGCGTCCAGCGTAAAGCGTGCCGATACTTCAGATATACGCTCCGCCCCTTTGGTCACCACAATGAAGTTGATGATCATCAGAATGATAAACACCACGAATCCGACCACAAAGTTGCCGCCGATGACCACCTGGCCAAAGGATTCGATCACTTTGCCCGCCGCGCCGATCCCCTCGTGGCCATACAGCAGCACCACGCGGGTTGAGGCGACGTTAAGGGTTAACCGCATCAGCGTGGTAATCAGCAGCACCGTCGGAAAGAGGCTAAAGTCGAGCGGTCGCGTGGTCGAGACGCTGACCAACAGCACCAGCACCGCCAGCACGATGTTGAAGGTAAAAAGCGCATCCAGCAGCATGGGGGGCAGGGGCAGGATTACCATCGCCAGGATAGCCAGTAAAAGTAACGGGACGCCGGGTCGGCTGCTGCGCAGCGTCGTCATGACGTATTTAATCTGTTTCTGCATCCTGTTTCAGGACCTCTTGCGGAATGAAAATATGACGGTTAAGCGTGGGTCGCGCCTGGGTGCCGGCCCGCCAGGAGTGCAGCTGCAGGACGTAGGTCAGAACGTGGGCGATCGCGCGGAAAAGCTGGTAAGGGATCTGCTGATTAACCTGGGTGGTGTAGTAGACCGCGCGGGCAAGTTTTGGAAACTCCACCACCTCAACCTGATGCTCGCGGGCCACATCGCGAATGTAGCGCGCCACCTCATCGGTGCCTTTCGCCACCACGAAGGGAGCCGCTGCCCGCGCCCGGTCGTACTGTAATGCCACGGCAAAATGGGTTGGGTTGGCAATCACCACGTCGGCCTGAGGGACCACGCGGCGGATCTGCCCAAGCGCCATCTGCCGCTGCAGTCGACGCACCCTTGCCTTGATCTCCGGGCTGCCCTCCTGGTTCTTGTACTCGTCCTTCACCTCCTGCCGGGTCATTCGTAACCCTTTACTAAACATATATTTAGCCAGCGGCACGTCGAGCAGTGCGAACAGGATAAATAGCATCACCACGTTCAGCATCACCTCCTGATAGAGCGCCAGCCCCTCGTTAACCGCCGGTGCAAAGTAGCGCGTTTGCAGATCGAGAAAAGCGGCGAAGTGGTGTTGCAGACTGATTGCCAGCAGCAGCAGAACCAGCAGGCTTTTGAGTATCATCTTGCCGACGTCGATAACCTGCTCGCTGGAGAAAAGACGGGCAACCCCCTTCAACGGGCTAATTTTACTGAGATCGGGGGCGATCTTTTTCAGCGACAAGATCCAGCCGCCAGGTATCAATGAGGCGAAAAGTGCCGCCAGCGGGACAGGCGTCAGCGTGACAGTAAATTTGAGCAGTATCAGCAAATTATGCTGGAGAAACTGACCCAGTATATGCGGATCGCCGATTCTCTCTCCGTACTGGTGCACGGTCAGAAAGGCTTCATACACAAAGTCGCGATACCAGTGAAAGCTGTTACTGACGACGATAAAAGCGGCCAGCAGGCTGGCAGCCAGCCCCATATCCTTTGAGCGTGGAAGCTGACCCTCTTCCCGTGCCTTACGCCGCTTCTGCGCCGAGGGCTTCTCAGTCTTCTCTTCATTTGCCGCGTCAGCCATGCGTCCCCCGCAGAGCGTCAAACTCCGCCAGCACTCTGTTGACCAGCTGTAGATAGTGGTCCGGCAGGGCGGAGAGCAGGGCGGCAAAGCAGATTAGCCCCGCCAGCATGGCGACAGGAAAGCCCAGCGAAAAGAGGTTGAGCGCCGGGGAGATACGGTTCAGCAGGCCAAATCCGCCCTGCACGATCAGCATAACGAAGGTGGCCGGCAACGCCAGCAGCACCGCTGAGGCAAATACCCAGCCCAGGGCAAGAGCGACGCTGCGCAGCGTTTGCGGCTGGAGCGCGCTGCCGGGCGGCCAGTAGATAAAGCCTTTATAGAGAATGCTCACCAGCAGCAGATGTCCATCCACGGCAAAGAAGAGGATAGCCGCATAGATATAGATAAACTCTGCCAGCACGGTGGTTGACGCGCCGCTGTTGGGATCGTTCATCACCGCCATGCTCATGCCCATATTGAAGGAGAGGATCTGACCGGCGAGTTGCAGCGTAAGATAGATAAACTGCATCATCAGCCCAAACAGCGCCCCCCACAGGATCTGCTCGCCGGTGAGGATAATCGTATGCAGGCTCAGCAACCCCTGCGGCACGGGGGGATGCACCAGCGGAGTCAGGACGAGGGCTAACGCCAGCGCAATGATGATGCGGATACGCATGCTGAAGGCCCGACTATCAAATATCGGCCCGTACTGAAAAAAGGCCATGATGCGCACAAAGGGATACCATAGCCCCAGCGCCAGGTGGCTGAACTGGATAACGTCAAGCTGGCTCATCTTAGCCCACCATTAGCGCCGCCTGGGCGAAGAGGTGGGTGCAGAGATCGTTAAGCTGCATAATCATCCACTTCCCGCAGACGCCGAGCACAATCAGCGTCACGATAAGCCGCGGCAGAAAGCTGAGAGTCTGTTCGTTAATCTGGGTTACGGCCTGGAAGATGCTGACGCACAGGCCCACCAGCAGGCTGGGAACCACCAGCACGCAGACCAGCATAATCACGACCTTAATGCCGCTAGCGACGAGGTCGGCCGCAACGTCAACGGTTAGCATGGCGTTACCCCGTGCATTATCCCAGTCCCAGCCCACGAATGCTGTCCGTCAGCGTGCCGACGGTCAGCGACCAGCCGTCAATCAGGACGAACACCATCAGCTTGAACGGCAGCGAGACGATCAGCGGCGAGAGCATCATCATCCCCATCGCCATCAGCACGCTGGCAACGATCAGGTCGATAACCAGGAACGGAATGTAGATCATAAAGCCAATCTGGAAGGCGGTTTTAAGCTCGCTGAGCATATAGGCAGGTACGATAATAGAGAGATCCTGCTGCTGCGCCTCACCCTCGGCGTTGGCAATGGTCATAATCTGCGCCATCGCCTTTTTGCTGGTTTGCGCCAGCATAAAGCGCTTGAGCGGCACGCTAGCGCTCTCCAGCGCCTGCGGCAGCGTGATGGCATCCTGTTCAAAGGGCACGACCGCACGTTCGTAGATAGTGAGCCAGATGGGCCGCATCACCAGCATGGTTAACACCAGCGCAATGCCAATTAAAATTCGGTTCGGCGGCGTCTGCTGTAGCCCCAGCGCCTGACGCAGCAGTGAAAGCACGATAATAAACCGCGTAAAGCAGGTCATCATCAACAGCAGCGTAGGCAGCAGTCCCACCAGGGTCATCAGGATCAAAATCTGGATCTTGACGCTGTACTCCTGCGTATTGCCGTGATTGACGACCTGCAGCAGGGCGATGTCGCCCCCCTGCGCCATAACGGCAGGAGAGAGGAGCAGCAGCGTACTTACACCCAGTACCATGCAGGCAGAGCGTTTCATGACGTCAGTTCATTAATATCGCGGGTATTGAACTCAATCACCCGCAGGCCATATTTCTCATTGACCACCACCACTTCGGCTTTGCCCAGCAGGATATTATTTACCTTAATATCCAGTGGCTCTCCTGCCAGCTTATTGAGTTCAATGACCGTGTCGTCATCAATATTCAGCAGGTCGGCAAGCATCACCTCAACGGAGGAGACCTCCAGCGTCAACGTGACGGGAATACGCTTGAGCAGCGCCATTGAGTCGGTTAACGGTATCGCACTGGATGCGGGGGCCGCAGCGGGCGTTGCGGCACTCTCATCGGCAAGTTCAAAGCCCTGGTCAAGGGGATCGGCATGGTTATTCATAGGACTTCTCAGGAACGGTAGGGGTAATGTCAGACAGACAGAGTCTGTCGTTCTCTTCTACAATCAGCGCCTGGAACAGCGGCGATTGCCCAATAAATACCGGGAAAGCATCAGGTAACGTAAGCGGGAAAATATCTCCGGGTCTGATAGCGGTCAGCGAAGCAACGTCCATGCTTAGCGCAGCAATTTTGACGTTGAGGCTCAGGGGTAGGGTCTCGATCAGCCTGCTCACCACCGCGCGGTTTCTGTTTTTTCGATCCAGAGACGTGGCACCGTTCTGAGGCCGCTCTTTTTGACGCAGCATGTTAAGAAAGCAGTCGGTATGGGCGTTATCCAGCAAAATGTGAAAGCCGCTCTCTATGCTGTCGCCAGCCGTAAAGGTGATCTGATAGGCCCACTGGCTAATAATGGTGCTGTTGTCGGCCTTTACGCTGAGCGGTACTCCCCATGTCTCCTGATGAAAAAGGATATCGCACAGGTCGAGCGCCAGCCGGGTACGGAGACGCGCCTCGGTTTTGGTTGGCGGCTGGCCAGCGTGGCTGTTTTCTGCTTCCTGGCTATCGAGACCGTAGAAATTATTGAGAAGGGTGAGCAGAAGCGGACGATCAATATCGAAAGCCAGATGGCCGAGAGGTGACGCCAGCAGGTCAGCATTTTTGTTTTTAATATCGACAGCGCACACTATTTTTTTCAGCGTGAAATTCGAGCGGTGTTTTTTTAAGAAATAGTTACCAATACGCGACTCCAGAATGTCAAATTTGCTCTTAAACAGGTTGGGCAAGCGATGATAAGGACGGCCAAGGCGGTGGCTATCAAGATGTGCTATTTCAGCGGTTTGGCTGTACTTCAGCATGAAAACTACTCTCTGTCGTGAATACCGAATGACCGCCGGGCCACTTTGCTGTTATTGAGCATAAGTCAGGCAAAAAAGAGTCATTGTTAATTAAGTTATGCGCTAAGGTTGTCGCTATCTCTTAATTGGATGGCGTGCTGTTTAGCTCTGCAATACAGGTTCTGGCATTTAAGCGAAGATGGTTCGATCATACAATAGACGTTGCGGCATTAACTCTTATTAAATAGTAATTTAAAATTAAAGTAATTTTTTATTGTTTGTTTATATCAAAATAAAAACACCTTAACTCATTGATTTTTAATAAATTAATTTTTTTTAATTCATTTATTAGTAAATAAATTTAAGCGTGGTGTTAAATTCGCATGAAGATGACATTCCTTAATGCGAGAGACTCATGCTGAACTTTATTGCCGAGGCGCCCGCCAGCATTAAAACCTTCGCTTTAGGCAGGCGCGTTGCCCGTTTTAATATTCCTGTGCTGCTGCTTGGTGAGACGGGGGCAGGAAAAGAGTGCGTGGCGAAATATATCCATGCAACGGCATTTAACGGGGACCGTACCGCACCTTTTATTGGTATTAACTGTGCAGCTATTCCAGAGCCGATGCTGGAGTCAACCCTCTTTGGCTATGAGAAAGGGGCGTTTACCGGCGCGGTTAACGCCGTTGCTGGGAAATTTGAGATGGCAAACAACGGCACGCTGCTGCTGGATGAGATTGGCGATATGACGCTGGCCCTGCAGGCCAAACTGCTCCGCGTGTTGCAGGAGCGCCAGGTCGAACGTCTCGGCAGCCACCGCACCATTAAGCTCAACTTTCGCCTGATTGCCAGCACCAATAAACATCTTGAGTCCGAGGTGGTTGCCGGGCGCTTTCGCGAAGATCTTTTTTATCGCCTCTCCGTTATGCCTATTACCGTTTCGCCACTACGCGAGCGGCCTGAGGATATTTTGCCGCTGGCCGAGGCCTTTTTAAAAAAATATGCCCACACCCTCGGAAAAAATATCCGTCTGTCGGAAAGCGCAGAAGCCGCGCTGGTGAAGTACCGCTGGCCCGGCAACGTACGCCAGCTCGAAAACGTAATTCAACGCGGCATGATTTTAAACCAGGAGGGCGTTATTCCCGCCAGCGCGCTGGGGATCCCCCTTGCACAGGAGGCAGAGGCCGCTAACGACCCGGCGGCTACCCGTTTAGCCCCGGCGCCCAAAGGCAGCCGGGAAGATCTACAGCGGCATGGACGCGTGGCGCAGTATCACTATATTGCCGATCTCATGCGCCAATACCAGGGCAACCGCTCGCAGATTGCAGATTGCTTAGGCATTACGCCGCGCGCGCTGCGCTACCGGCTCGCCTCTATGCGCAAGCATGGCATGGATATAACTCTTTGAGTTTATTAATTCTGTTTTTAACGATGAGTACGATATGAACACCATCAATAACCCCTCCTTCTCTCTGCAGCAGGAGACAGGCGGAGTGAGACACATTGCAGCAACGTCCCCGCTTGCCGCTAAAAGCATCCTCAGCGGTACGCCACTCTCCGGCGTGAGTTTCCATCAGGTGATGCGTAATGCGCTGGAGCACGTTGACAGCATACAGCAGGCCGCCAGCGCCCGGCAGAGTGCGGTCAGCAGCGGTCAGAGTGACGATCTTATTGGGGCTATGCTGGCCAGCCAGCAGGCGTCGCTATCGTTTTCGGCGCTCGTGCAGGTGAGAAATAAAGTGGCCAGCGGCGTTAACGATCTGATGAACATGTCCATATAAGCAATGAAAAAGAAACTGCTCTCCTCTGCTAACGCGGCTTTCGCTGCGCTGTCGTCCCTGCTGCCCGGGAAGCGAAAATGGATTGCCCTGGCAGGCGGCGCACTGCTGCTCACCGCCGCCATTGTTGGCGGTCTGTGGCAGAGCGGCGGCTATACCGCCCTGTTTGGCTCGCAGGAGCATCTGCCGCTTGCCCAGGTTATCACCATACTGGACGGCGAAAAGATTGCATACCGCATCGACCCGGACAGCGGACAAATTCTGGTTCCGGAGTCACAGCTCTCCCGCATCCGCATGACGCTGGCAGGAAAGGGCGTTCAGGCGATAAGCCCGGCGGGCTATGAGCTAATGGACAAAGACGAGGTGCTGGGCAGCAGCCAGTTTGTGCAAAATATTCGCTATAAGCGCAGCCTGGAGGGCGAAATGGCGCAGACCATTATGTCTCTGGACGGCGTCGAAACGGCACGTGTGCATCTGGCTCTCGATGAAGATAGCGCGTTTGTTATCAATGATAAACCGCAAAGCAGCGCCTCGGTGATGGTGCGCCTGCATTATGGCAGCACGCTTAGCAAGGAGCAGGTAAACGCTATTATCCACCTCGTCAGCGGCAGCGTACCAGGGCTTGCTCCCGGGCAGGTGAGCATTGTTGATCAGGCCGGGGATCTGCTGTCGGAAGGGATTGCAGACGGGCCCCGCGCCGCCACCGGTACCCGCCAGGAGCAGACGCTGCTGAACGGTATTCAGGATAAAACCCGCGTTAACCTGGCCAATGTACTGACTACGCTGGTAGGTAAAGATAATTTTCGCATCAGCGTTATGCCCGAACTGGATCTTAGCCTCGTGGAGGAGACCCGGGAGCGGTTTGGCGATACGCCGAAGGTGAGCCGGGAACAAAACTCAGAGGATAAGAGTAGCGATGGACTTGCCATCGGCATTCCCGGCTCACTCAGCAATCGACCGCCAGAGTCTGCGCCAGCACAGGCGGCGGACGCGCCCGCGCCGAAGCGACCTGACACGCTCTCGACACATACCGAGAGCCAGCGGGACTACAGCTACGATCGTACCGTTGCCCATATCCAGCACCCTGGCTTTGAGCTTAAACGCTTGAACGTTGCCGTCCTGCTTAATCAGGATGCCGCTGCCGTTAAGGGGTGGAAAGCAGAAGAGACGGCGCAGGTGACCGCCATGCTGAACAATGCCGCCGGTATCGATGAGCAGCGGGGCGACAAGCTGACACTTTCGCTGATGCATTTCGTGCCGGAAGCTAAAGTCGTGCCGCCGCCGGTGAAGTGGTGGCAAAACAGCGACATTCTGGCGTGGGGCCGTCTCGCTGGTATCGGCGTGCTTCTGCTGCTGGCTCTGCTGCTGGTTGTGCGCCCGCTGGTGAAACACTTTATCGCCACGCGTAAAGCGCAGTCCGCAGCGCTAACGGCGGCAGACAGCGGTGGATCCTCACTCTCAGCGGCGCAGGACGACGAGGAGCGCAGAGGGGTGGAGTTGCCCTCATTCTCCGGCGACGACGCGCTACCTGCCCAAAGCTCTGGGCTGGAAACCAAGCTGGAGTTCCTTAAAAAACTGGCGATCAGCGATACCGATCGCGTCGCCGAAGTGATCAGACAGTGGATTACCAGCAATGAGCGAATTGACAGTAAATAAGAACCCAGGCAGCGCCAGCTATCTTGAGCAGGCAGCGATTCTGCTGCTGTGCCTTGGCGAGGAGGCGGCGGCAACGGTGATGCAGAAGCTGAGCCGGGAGGAGGTCGTGCGCCTGAGTGAATATATGGCGCGCCTCTCCGGCGTGAAAACCAGCCAGGCGAGGAAGGTGATCAACAACTTCTTTGATGAGTTTCGTGAGCAGAGCGGGATCAACGGCGCATCGCGCATGATGCTACAAGGGATCCTCAATAAGGCGCTCGGCGGCGAAATTGCCAGCAGCGTGATAAACGGCATCTACGGGGACGAGATCCGTTCACGTATGGCCCGCCTGCAGTGGGTCGATCCGCGTCAGCTAGCGGGGCTGATCGCCGAAGAGCACCTTCAGCTGCAGGCCGTGTTTCTGGCTTTTTTGACGCCGGAGATTGCCGCCACGGTGCTGACCTACATGAGCGATGCCGTGCAGAACGAAATTCTTTACCGTATCGCCAGGCTTAGCGATGTCAATCGTGACGTGGTCGACGAGCTGGATCGGCTTATAGAGCGTGGTCTGTCGGTGCTCTCAGAGCACGGTTCGAAAGTCAAAGGCATCAAGCAGGCGGCGGATATCGTTAACCGTTTTCAGGGTAACCAGCAGCAGATCCTCGACCGGCTGCGTGAGCTGGATGCGACCGTCCTGGAGCAGCTTCAGGATGAGATGTACGACTTCTTTATTCTCAGTCGACAGAGCGAAGAGGTACGTCGCCGTCTGCTCGACGAAATCCCCATGGAGGAGTGGGCTGTGGCGCTAAAGGGCACCGAGCCGTCGCTGCGGCGGGCCATTTTTGCGGTAATGCCGAAACGTCAGGCGCAGCAGCTGGAGTCTATCACGGCACGCCTGGGACCCGTTCCTGTTAGCCGTATTGAGCAGATCCGCCGGGAAATTATGGCCGTTGCCCGTGAGCTTGAAGAGGCAGGTGAGATCCAGCTTCAGCTCTTCGCCGAGCAGACGGCGGAGTAAGGAGATTAACCTATGCAGACACTACGGGGACGTTACCGGGTCCACCGCTTTCCACCGCGCCACGCCGCCCGGTCGGAGAGTAGCCCAGGAAGCGCTGACTTTCAGCGTCAGCTTATGGATGGTTATCAGCAGGGTTTACAGAAAGGATTCGCCGAGGGCGTCAGCGAAGGCCAGCAGACCGGCTTTCAGGAGGGACAGGCTAAAGGCCAGGCGGAGGGCTACCGGCAAGGCTACGCCGAGGGCAGCCTTGCGGGGCAGCAGGCTGGGCTGGCGCAGTTTACCCAGGCCGCGCAACCGCTGGAGGCGATTGCTGACAGGCTCAATGACTACCTTGCCCATATCCAACGTCAGCAGCGTGAAGAGCTTTTGCAGCTGGTAGAGAAAGTGACTCGTCAGGTGATCCGTTGCGAACTGGCGCTGCAGCCCACTCAGCTGCTGGCGCTGGTGGAGGAGGCGATCGCCGCCATGCCCCGCGTGCCCGATCCGCTGAAGGTCTGTTTGAGTATGGAGGAGTTCAATCGCATTCAGAGCGTGGCCCCGGAGAAGGTTGCCGCGTGGGGACTGATCGCCTCGGCAGAGCTCTCTACCGGCGAGTGCCGTATTGTAACTGAGACATCCGAGCTGGATATTGGCTGCGGGCATCGGCTGGAGCAGTGCATGACGGTCCTGAAAGAGACGCTGGCTGCGGATGAAACAGATGAACAATCTTCACCCCTTTGATGATGCGCTGCGCTCCATAGAGTCGATCCCTTTAGCGCGGGTCACAGGCAGGCTGGTGCGCATGAACGGCGTATTACTGGAAAGTGTAGGCTGCCAGCTGGCGACGGGGCAGTTCTGCCGCATCGAAAGCGCGGAGTGCGGTTTTATTGATGCTCAGGCGGTTGGCTTCAACCGCGATATAACCTATCTGATGCCGTTCAGGCAGCCAGGCGGGCTGATGGCTGGCGCCCGTGTTTTTCCGCAGGGGAAAGCCCGACACCTGCTGGTGGGAGAGAGCTGGCTCGGCCGGGTGGTTAATGGCCTGGGCGAGCCGATTGACGGCAAAGGCAGGCTGGGCGGCACACAGACGCTGCCTCCTGTTGCACCGTCGGTTAATCCATTGACCCGGCGTCCCGTTGAAGAGCCGCTGGACGTGGGCGTAAAGGCAATCAACGGCGTGCTGACTATCGGCAAGGGGCAACGGGTTGGCCTGATGGCGGGCAGCGGCGTCGGCAAGAGCGTACTGCTCGGCATGATTACCCGTCAGACCCGCGCGCAGGTGGTGGTGGTGGGGCTAATTGGTGAGCGAGGCCGGGAGGTAAAAGAGTTTATCGATCGGTCGTTAGGTCAGGCGGGGCTGGCTAAGTCCATTGTCGTGGTCGCACCGGCAGATGAGTCGCCGCTGATGCGTCTGAAGGCGACCGAGCTATGCCATACGCTTGCTGCCTGGTTTCGCGATCGCGGTTTTGACGTGCTGCTGCTGGTAGACTCATTAACCCGTTACGCGATGGCCCAGCGCGAAATCGCCCTCTCGTTAGGCGAGCCTCCGGCTACCAGGGGCTATCCGCCCTCGGCGTTCGGCATGATCCCTCGCCTGGTGGAGAGCGCGGGCAACAGCGACAGCAGCGGGTCTATGACCGCCATCTATACCGTACTGGCGGAGGGCGACGATCAGCAGGATCCCATCGTTGACTGTGCGCGGGCAGTGCTGGACGGCCATATCGTCCTGACCCGCAGGCTGGCCGAAGCCGGACACTATCCGGCCATTGATATTGGTCAATCAATCAGCCGCTGTATGGCGCACATCACGCCGGACTGGCATCAGCAGGCCGTCCGCCAGCTCAAGCGATACTATGCCGCCTACATGGAGATCAAACCCCTTATTCCTCTTGGCGGTTACGTCGAAGGTGCCGATCCGCAGGTCGATAAAGCCGTGAAGTGTTTTCCGCGCATTGAGCGTTTTTTGCGCCAGCAGGTCGGTGAACCCGCTGAGCTGGCGCAGGTGCAGGCACAGATGGCGGCGCTGTTTCCCGCGCTTCAGACGGCAAGAGATGAACCATGAAGCAGGCGATCCAGACCCTTATTCAGCTTCAGCGCCTTCGTGAAAGCACCGTGAAAGCCTCGACGGTGGCGCTGGCCCGTCAGCAGCAGGTGGTTACCCGATACGAAAACACTATCCAGGCGCTGGGGCAGCTAGTGCAGAGGACCCGCACCGAAGAGCTGCCCGATTTTTGCGCTCAGACGCTGAGCAATATTGCAGGCTATAAAAATAATCTCCTGCGCGTGGTGAAGTGGCAGGAGCAGGAGAAGGCGCTGGCAGATATTCAGGCGCAGCAGTTGCAACGTAACCTGATGCAGGCAGCCTGTCAGGAGAAGATTGTCGCGTTAACCCTTGATGACCAGCAGGGGAAGAACTCGCGCGGACAGGCCAGCCGCGAACAAAAAGAGGTGGATGATATCGCCACTCAATGCTGGCTGCGAACCCAGCATCTGGAGGAGTAGGAGATGACAACGGTGATTACCTTTGGCACGTTTGACCTGTTTCATATTGGTCATCTGAATATTCTCAACCGTGCCAGCGAGCTTGGGGAGCGGCTGGTCGTGGGTGTCTCTTCCGATCGACTTAACGGCCATAAGAAAGGGCGCCTGCCACTCTACTCCCAAACGGAACGCATGAGGATTATTCAGAGCCTGAAGTGTGTCGATTCGGTATTTCTGGAGGCGTCGCTGGCGCTTAAAGCAGACTATATCAAACGTTACAGGGCGGATATTCTGGTGATGGGCAGCGACTGGCAAGGTCGCTTCGATCACTTCTCATCGCTATGTCAGGTAGTCTATTTCCCGCGCACGCACTCGATATCCACTACCGCGCTTATCGAAACCATTGCCGGACAGCGTACGCTGTCCGGCTCTGTTTAAAACAGCTTGCTCTGTAAACTGTGCAGCAGCGTATTGGCTCCGGCATCAACCGGATTATCCAGCGCGTTGATAATCAACTCGGCCGCACGTTTTCCGGCAAAGCCATCCTGGAAAGCATCGCAATAGTGATGACGGATCCCGGGCATCTTATCCTCGACCCGCTGCCAGTTATAGTCCGCCGCGAGGCAGTCGCGTAGCTGGATCATATCACGCACCACGGGAAGCGTGCCGCGTATCTGCTGCTCCGGGCTGGAGGGCGTGCTGAACGTTTTGTTGTTCTCCAGCAGGGTCGCCATCCCCTCCCACTCCAGCAGGATTGTCCGTTTGCCAGCATGAATGGCATCGAAGATAAAGCCGCTGTTATCCGTCAGGACATAGTCGGCCTGATGCAGCAGCGGCAGCGACATATCGTGGCGGGTAACGCACTTCCTGAAATGACGCCGGACCTCGGCCAGCATGGCGGCCTCTTCCGGACGATGCTGGGTTCCGTGATGCAGTTTAATAACCAGGTTGTACTCGCGGCTTAGTCGCGACAGCGGCGCAGCCCAGCCAGGAATCGAACTGAGGTCGCCAAAGGTGGGAGCGTAGAGCAGGGTGGGTTTTTTAGCCTCGAGCTTTAACGACGCTAGCGAGGAGAGATCAACCTGCTGGCGGTGCCACTTATCAAAACGAGGATTGCCTACCAGCGTGGCGTTACCGTTGATGTTCAGCGCCTGCTGACTGTAGTGGCTGTAACAAAGAATATGATGGTAAAAAGCGTTCCACCAGGCGTGGTTCCACGACGCTTTAGCCAGCCCGTACATGGCGCGGATCTGCACTCGGGCAAGGCCGTTGAGCGCGGGCGTATAGTAGGGACTCACTAAGCAGCCGTAACGCTGCCGACGATTTTTGGCCTCGCTGAGGCGGGTGCCGCTTAGCCTCGGGTCGTCAATTCCGGCCAGTAGCTGGCTCATCTCCATCTTCAACGCCTTCGGGACGGCGTCGCTGATGAGCAGATCGCAGCGGTAACCGGCCTCCAGCAGCCAGGACAGGATCGGCTGGTAGAACTGATAGTGAAACGCCGTCTCCAGATAAAACCCTATCGTGTTCGCAAACTGGTTAGCCACGGGCTGCTGCGCCTGCCGCTGCTGCGCTTGCCTGTGGCTCACGGACATTTTGCTGAAATAGAAGCGGATATGGTCGGTCTCCTGCTGCTCAATATCGCTAAAGCCGGGCCGCTGATAGCTGACGCAGGGGTAGAAGGCGAGCCACTTTCCCTGCGCCTGCAGGGCGCGCCAGCGCGACTCCAGCAGGCTGGCCGGATCGCTCTGCATCTGCTGGATCAGCGCCGGATAGCAACGGGCGTTGACCAGGTAGGCACAGGCTTTTTCACAATCAACGGCGTGGATTAACCCCGGCAGGCTCTTCAGCGGCTGGCCATCGCTGACCTGCGCACCGAGCAGGACCACCTCCCAGGGAAGATGATCTAACGCCCCGAGCAGCCGGTTGAGGGCGGTAACGTGCTTCGCCTGGGTGAGCAACAGGGCGTCATCTTCCAGTATCAGGCAGTTACGCCAGCCCTGCTGCTGCGCCAGGGTCAGCGCATGCAGATGGGAAAGCGTGCGGCCCAGGGCACGATCCTCATGCTCGCAGGCGCTTACCCGAATAACCTTCTCTTCCGGCACGCCGAGCTGGCGTAGGGTCTGCTGCATCTGCTGCCACCTGTCGGAACGGCTGTCCAGATTGATAACCAGCACTTTTGCCACCTGCTGCCACTGAACAGGCTGTTGACCGGTGTTGTTATGCAGGCGCTGATACCAGGCGAGCAGGGTGGGATCGCGGACGATATCGGTCAGCGTGACGGCAGCGGGTTCACAGCTGCCGAGCACGAAGTCTTTATCAAATGTGTTATCGCTATGGGAGATGCACAGAATGGTGCGCTCGCCGGGTAGCTGCAGCGGCCTTACGCTAAAGTTACTGGTAAACGCCTGCTCCTCGCCGAGCTGGCACGCGTCGTCGTAGCTGTGCTTTTTCAGGTAGTTACGGTGATAGCAGAAGGTGCCGTTCAGAATATGCTGCTTGCCGAAACGGCGGGTTTTAAATACCCGATCGATATGGCTATACCAGACGGGGATCTGGTCCGAGCCGGAGATCAGCGCTCCGTGCCGCTGCATCATCTCAATAGTGTATGAGAGTTTATCGGCGGGGTAGAAGTCGTCATCGTCCATGCAGACGATGTATTCCCCCTTCGCCAGCGCGTTAAGCATATTGCGCTTTTTGCCAAGCCGTAGCCGCTCGGGGTGGTGAATATAGCGGATGCTGTAGCGCTCCGGCTGGTCACCGGTCAGTGCATTAACGATCGCCAGGCTGCTGGCGGGTGAATCATCCAGAATAATCAGCTCTCGCCGATCGGCCGGGTAGTCCTGATAGCGAAACATATAGATCAGCCAGGGTAAAAAGTTGGCGCGCTGCCAGGTTGGCGTCACTACGCTAACAAAGGGTTTTTCTGGACTGTAACGCTTAATCATGGCGCGTAAGTTTCTCTTGATGAATAGTGGGCGGAAACGCATTTTCCGCGGCGGAAGGGGCGGGTTAGGGGTGATAGATAAAGTGGGGTTCAAGACCCAAAAACGCCTGCACAAACGCATGCTGTCGGATCAGCAGCTCACCGTTTTTCTCGTTGTAGCGCCTGCATGCCGCAATGTTTTCCGCCAGCTGTTGCCATACCTGCCGGGCCGCCGTTTTCTGTACAGCGGGCAGCCAGCTAAAGACCTGGGCCATGCCAGCACCGTCCGGCGTCACGCCTAGCAGCAGCAGCCTCTCCCGGCGAGCGCGGGCGCTTAAGCTCAGCGCCGGATAGAGCAGGTCGATTTGCGCGTTGACGGCGATAAGCGCATCGCTGGTGCGGCGGATCATGCATAAACGCTGCTCTTTCAGCAGATTATGCAGCTGGTGATAGCGCTCGTTATCGGTACGGATCCCGTGCAGCAGGAGTTTGACCTGTTCAAGTTTGCTGCTCACGATGCCCCCCGGCTTTGAAAGTAATCCAGCATCGACGCGGCCAGCGCGTCGGCGTCAATGGTGAAGTGTGTTGACGCCAGCAGAGCCTGCATCTGGCTCACCTTCTCTGCATCGACGTCAGCGGCACGCTCTTCTGTCAGGCTACGCTGTGCGGCCTGTATGCCCTGCTGGGTAATATCAGCGGCGCAGGGTGGCGATGCGGCCACCGCGGTCGCTTTCACCCCCTCCGGCGGCGACGGCGCAAGCGCCACGGTATCGTGGGAGGCACGCTGTCCGGTTGTCATTCCAGGAGTCGTAATAGCCATAGGTTTCTCATCAGCGGCGTTATCAACGGTCATGCGTTAAAAGCGGCCACGGAAAAGGAAATCTTAAGCGGCAAGCGAAAAATTAATGCCTGCCGACGTGCACCTCTCCTGGACCGGCAACGCTGGCGTCAACGATCCGCTCGCTGCCGCTGTTCTGTACCCGAATAGTGTCATGCAGACGACCTGCTTTTAACGCCACACCGACGGTCTGGGCGCGAATATCTCCCGTCTGCGACACGATGGTCACCGTCTGCCCGCGCTTCACCAGCAACGGCTGTTCAAGCTGCGCACGCAACAGAGGTCGCCACGGACGCAGCGTGCGTTTCGCTATCAGTCCTGCCGCCGCCTCACGGCTCAACAGCGGCTCACCGCGCAGGGTGCTGACGTTGTACCGCTTCATTACCAGCGCATCGGGGGGCACTACCTCCCCGCGGGCAATTTCTCGGGTGGCCATTGCCACCGGCAGGTAGACGTCGCGCTTACCAGCCTCTTCAGCTGCATGGGCGTGAATCTGCTGGCGATCGGTGGACAGGGCCGGGCGAGCGGAAAGGAGCACGGGAGCGGCAAGGAGAAGATTCACCAGAATGCGGAAACTGGTTTTCCGCTTAGCGCAGATGGAATTCATAATTTTATACCTTTCAATAACTTATAAATTGGCACGCTTATTGCCTAACAGGCGTGCGCGTCAGTTATGTGAAAGGAGTGCAATGCACTATGGGAATCGGCTTTCAGAAAGCACTGGGTGTACACCCTCAGGCGGTGAAGCTACGTCTTGCGAGGACCGAACTGCTTACCGCCAATCTGGCAAACATCGATACGCCAAATTTCAAGGCTAAAGATATTGATTTCGCCCGGGAGATGCAACGGGCAGGTCATGGCGGCGAACTGCCCGCCGCGCAGGTGATGTATCGCCTGCCCATGCAGCCAACGCAGGATGGCAACACGGTAGAGCTTCATAGCGAACAGGCGCGTTTTTCACAAAATAGCCTTGATTACCAGAGCAGCCTGACCTTTTTAAATATGACCATCAGCGGCCTGAGAACGGCCATCGAAGGGAAGTAACCATGTCGTTTGCTGATATCTATCAGATCTCCGGTTCGGCGATGACCGCCCAGACGGTGCGGCTCAATACCGTCGCCAGCAACCTGGCGAATGCGGATTCGCCTGCGCAGAGCGAGGCGGCAACCTACAAGGCACGCAGTCCGGTTTTTGCGTCGGTCTATCACACCAGCCTGCTGCAGGCGGGAGATCGCGGCCTGAGTGGAGCCAGCGTGCGGGTGCAGGATGTTGTCGAGAGCGGCAGCGCCGTACGCCGCTATGAGCCGCACCATCCGCTGGCCGACCGGGATGGCTATGTCTGGTATCCGGACGTCAACGTGGTCGAGCAGATGGCTGACATGATGTCAGCCTCGCAAAACTTTGCGACCGATGTTGAGGTGCTGAACAACGTGAAGAGCATGCAGCAGAGCCTGCTGAAGCTGGGAGAAAGCCTATGAGTTCCTCTGTATCGCTGAACACAGCGCATGCCGGTTCGGCGACAGACAGCACGGTGGCCACAACCACAACCGCCAGTACCTCGACCTCAATGGCCGACACGTTCCTGACGCTGCTGGTTGCGGAGATCCAGAACCAGGATCCCACCGACCCGACCGATCCCACCGAGTATGTCACCCAGCTCTCCTCTATGGCGCAGGTGGCGATGGCAGAGGAGGTGGCGACGGAGATGAACACCAACGCCATTCTGATGAGCAATCTTCAGGTGATGGCGCTGGGCAAGATGGTAGGCGATCCGATCATGGTCCAGACCACCACCCTCGAGGTTGACGAGGGTGCGATTCAGGGCCGTATCGATCTGGATAACGCCTGTACCCGTATCGACATCCATATCACTGACGAGGCGGGAAATGACTATGACATTCCGCTGAGCGGGAGTTCATTTGGGCCGGGTGCGGTGACCTTTAGCATCGATCCTGCGGACTATGGCATTCCTCCCGGGGACTACACCGTGTCGGTAGTCACAGATACCGGCGAAGAGGAGGTGCCGGTCGAGGTGGCAGGCGTGGTGACTGACGTGCGCATTCCGCTGGATGGCGGCACACCGGTGCTTAACGTCAGCGGCGTAGGCGAAGTGCCTTTTACCATGATCAGCCAGTTTGGCGTGCCGGACGATAGGCCTGTTCAGGGCGTCGTTTAACTATTTTAAGGGAGCAGTAAGTATGAGTTACAGCATTGCAGCCAGTGGCCTGAACGCGGTTAACGACCAGCTGGATGGCATCAGTAATAACATCGCTAATGCCGGGACGGTGGGCTACAAGTCCATGACCACCGACTTCTCCGCTATGTACGCGGGCACCCAGGCGATGGGGGTGAGCGTGGCCGGAACCGCCCAGAGCATCTCACGCGGCGGCTCCATGGTCTCTACCGGTAACGCCCTGGATCTGGCGATTAACAACGACGGCTTCTTTATGCTTTGCGACAGCGCGGGCAACGTTTCCTATACCCGGGCCGGATCGTTCAATATCGATAAGGACGGCTATATCGTCAATGCCTCAGGGGACTATTTGCAGGGCTATCCGGTGGATGAGAGCGGAGCGCTGCAAACGGGTACGGTAACGGATCTGCAAATTAAGACCGGATCGCTGCCCGCCCAGGCGACAACGTCACTCACCTTTAGCGCAAACTTTAACGCCGCCGATCCGGCTATTGATAGCAGCGCGGTGCCGTTCGATCCCACTAACGCCGCCTCGTATAACAGCACCTATACCACGCCGGTTTATGACTCGCTGGGCAACGCGCATTCGCTCAGCCAGTACTTTACCAAAACGGCGGATAACAGCTGGGAGGTGCACTATACCTTCGACGGCGTTGCACAGCCTGCGACCACGACGCTGGCATTTGACGAGCAGGGCAAGCTGGTGAGCCCTACGGCAGCGATACCGATGACCTTCAGTGTACCGGGCGCGGCTCCTGTCGAAATGACCTTTGACTACGCCGCCTGCACCCAGTACGGCTCTGCCTTTTCGGTAACGACCAACGTCGCCGACGGCTACGCCTCCGCACAGCAAAACGGCGTTCAGGTAGACGGCGACGGCAAGGTATATGCGACCTACAGCAACGGCGAGCGGATGCTACAGGGCCAGCTGGTGCTGGCAACTTTCCCGGATGAAAACGGCCTGCAGGCCATCAGCGGCACCGCGTGGGTGGAGACCGGCGAGTCCGGCACGCCGCTTCTTGGTGCACCCGGCAGCGGCACCTTCGGCGCGCTCTCCACGGGGATGCTGGAAAGCTCCAACGTCGACATCACCAGCGAGCTGGTGGATCTGATGACCGCGCAGCGTAACTATCAGGCCAATACCAAAGTGATCTCCGCAAGCAGCGAGTTGGATCAGGCGCTGTTCCAGGCGATGTAACAGAGGAGGGCGAATCATGGATCGTTTACTTTTTACCGCGCTCAGCGGAGCCAGCCACGCCCTGATGGCACAGCAGATCAGCGCCAACAACCTGGCAAATGTCAATACCATCGGCTTTCGCGGCGATATTGCCCTGTCGCAGGGAGAGGCAATTAAAGGCGAGGGTTTCGCCACCCGCTTTCTGGCCCAGCAGCGGGCCAGCGGCGTCAATGCCAGCACCGTTGCCGCTGAGAAAACCGATCGGCCGCTGGACGTGGCGATTCAGGGGGAGGGCTATATCGCCGTGCAGAGCAGCGACGGCAGCGAGGTCTACACCCGCAACGGCAACATGGTGCAGAACGATGCGGGCCAGCTGACCATCAACGGCTATCCGGTTCTCGGGGATAACGGTCCCATCGTGCTGCCGCCTAATGCTATCGCCTCCTTTGGCCGCGACGGCACGCTGTCGATTACCCCGGACGATGGCGACGTTACCGCCACTATGGATATCGATCGCCTGAAGCTGGTCACTATTCCACCGGAGAATCTCGCTAAAAACGCCCAGGGGATGATCGTCACCGCCGACGGCAGCAGGGCGCAGCCGGATGAGAACATCAACGTCAGCGGGGGCTATCTGGAGGGCAGCAACGTTACGGCGATCTCTGAGATGCTGGACTCTATTTCACTGAGCCGTCAGTTTGAAGCCCAAATCAAAATGATGAAGGCAGCCCAGGATCTGAGCGAGGCGGGTAACCGTCTGCTCCGTGGCGCCTGAACGCTATTACTAAGGATAATTTTGCATGAACGCAGCACTCTGGATCAGTAAGACCGGCCTCTCGGCAGAAGATGCCGAGATGAGCGCCATCGCCAACAACATCGCCAACGTCAATACCAACGGCTTCAAGCGTGACCGGGTGATGTTCCAGGATCTCTTCTACCAGAACCAGCGCGCGCCCGGTGCCATGCTGGATCAAAACAACATTGCGCCTACCGGCATTCAGTACGGCAGCGGCGTTCGCATCGTGGGAACGCAGAAAACCTTTACCGAAGGCAATATCGAAACCACCGATAACCCGCTCAACGTCGCCATCATGGGGCAGGGCTTTTTCCAGGTGCAGAAGACCAACGGCGACATTGCCTACACCCGCGACGGTAACCTCCAGGTAAACGCCGACGGCGTGCTGACCAACGCCCAGGGGTTACCGTTGCAGCCGGAGATTGACGTTCCCGTCAACGCCACCAATATCTCCGTTGGAGAGGACGGTACGGTGATGGCTACGATGCCGGGCGACAGCGATCCCACCGAGCTGGGTCAGATCACGCTCGTCAACTTTACCAATCCAGCGGGCCTGCTGGCGGAGGGGGATAACCTCTATCTCGAAACGGCGGCCAGCGGCCAGCCGACGGAGGGGACGCCGGGTGAAGATGCGTTAGGCACGCTGAAAGGCGGTGCGCTGGAAGGCTCCAACGTCGATATCGTCAACGAGATGGTGGCGATGATCACCGTGCAGCGCGCCTATGAGATGAACGCCAAAATGGTCTCTGCCGCCGATGAGATGCTGCAGTACGTCAACCAGAACCTGTAGTGAGCGCACATGTGAAACGATATCTGTGGTTAATGACGCTGCTTACATGGCTGACAGGCTGTGAATCTCCGGCGCTGCTGGTTGAAAAGGACGATCTGGCCTACGCCCCGCCGAAGATGGAGGCCCAGCCGACGCCGGAGGGGCGGGCAGGAGGCGTTTTTGAGACCGGTTACAGCTGGTCATTGACTGCCGATCGACGTGCTTACCGGGTGGGTGACATTTTAACGGTGATCCTTGAAGAGTCGACTCAGTCCAGCAAGCAGGCCAAAACCAACTTTGGCAAAGAGAGCACTCTCGACGTGGGCGTGCCGACGGTGTTTGGCAAGACCAAAGACAAGCTGGCCAGCAGCGCCGAGGCCTCGCGGGATTTTGACGGCAACGCCAGCTCCCAGCAGCAGAACAGCCTGCATGGTTCGATCACCGTCTCCGTTCATCAGGTGCTGCCAAACGGGGTGATGGCGATCCGCGGTGAGAAGTGGCTGACCCTTAACCAGGGGGATGAGTACCTGCGTCTCAGCGGGCTGGTGCGTGCTGACGACATCGGCAATGACAATACGGTCTCTTCGCAACGCATCGGCAACGCCCGGATCTCCTACGCCGGACGCGGTGCGCTTAGCGATGCCAATGCAGCAGGCTGGCTGACCAGGCTCTTTAACCATCCGCTGTTCCCGCTTTAGTTCTGGAGTTGTTATGCACTTTTTTTCAGCATGCGCCCGTAGCGTCACGCTCTTTATGCTGCTGCTCGGCGCTACACCGGGGCTGGCGCAGCCGCTGGCCGCGCTGGTCGATATTCAGGGCGTACGCGGCAACCAGCTGATTGGCTATAGCCTGGTTGTCGGACTCGACGGTACCGGCGATAAAAACCAGGTCAAATTTACTAACCAGACCATTACCAACATGCTGCGCCAGTTTGGCGTTCAGCTGCCGAATAAGATCGATCCTAAGGTAAAAAACGTTGCCGCCGTGGCGGTCAGCGCCACGCTGCCTCCCATGTACGCGCGGGGACAGACCATCGACGTCACGGTCTCGTCGATTGGCGATGCGAAAAGCCTGCGCGGCGGTACGCTGCTGCTGACCCAGCTGCACGGCGCAGATGGCGAGATCTATGCCCTGGCGCAGGGCAGCGTGGTGGTGGGTGGCATGAGCGCCAGCGGGGCCAGCGGTTCCAGCGTGACGGTCAATACCCCCACCGCCGGTCTGATCCCCAACGGAGCCACCGTGGAACGGGCCATCCCCAGCGATTTTGAGATGGGCAACACCGTCATGCTTAACCTGAAACGCCCCGGTTTCAAGGACGCTAACAGCATTGCTAATGCCATCAACAGCGCCTTCGGCGGCGGGCTGGCGACGGCGAAGAGCGCCACCAGCGTAGAGGTGACGGCCCCCACCAGCCCAGGCGCGCGGGTCGCTTTTATGTCGCAGCTGCAGGACGTGCAGATTACGCCGGAGCGGGTGCGCGCCCGGGTGGTCTTCAACGCCCGCACCGGAACGGTGGTGATGGGCGAGGGGGTTAAAGTTCATGCCGCGGCGGTATCCCACGGCAGCCTGACGGTCTCGATTGCCGAGAGCCGCAGCGTCAGCCAGCCTAACGCCCTGGCCGGTGGTCGCACGGCGGTCACACCGCAAAGCAGCGTCAATGTAAATACCCCACGCGCGCAGATGGTCACGCTGCCGGAGTCTACCAGCCTGAAGACGCTGGTAAATGTATTGAACAATCTCGGTGCTTCACCGGACGACGTCATGTCGATCCTGCAGGCTCTGCATGAAGCCGGAGCGCTGGATGCCGATCTGGAGGTGATCTAATGGATGCGCTGAATGCCTTAACGTCTGTTCAGCAAAGTATCGGAGCGCGCGCGGACGACTTGACCGTGCGTGAGAATAATCTCCGGCAGGCGGCCCGGCAGTTTGAGGCCATCTTTATGCGCCAGATGCTCAAGGAGATGCGTAAGGTAGATGCCATCCTCGACTCTAAAGATAACCCTTTGCACAGCGATGCCGGACGGATGATACAGGGCTTATACGATGATGCGCTCTGCGAGAGCCTGGCGAGGCAGCAGAGTATGGGTATTGCAGAGCTGATCGTGAAACAGCTTTCGCTGCATAAAAATTAGCGTCGGCAGTTTAAGGAAGCGGCCTCTGGCGCCGCTTTATGGATCCAGGTAACCTGGCAGAGAGTATTAATGATATGGATATGATCAACATTGGCTACAGCGGCGCATCGGCGGCTCAGGTGCAGCTCAACGTTACCGCACAGAACACGGCCAATGCCATGACGCCAGGCTATACGCGTCAGGTGGCGCAGACCAGCACCCTGGGGGCAAGCCCGGGTGCATCAAACAGCACGGGCAACGGCGTGCAGGTTGACAGCATCTGCCGGGTATCGAGCCCGTACCTGGTTAACCAGGTATGGTTCGCTGCCACCGACTATGGCTACTACACCACCCAGCAGCAGTATCTGACGCAGCTGGAGAGCGTGCTGAGCGACGATAGCAGCAGCCTCAGCGCCGGGTTTGATAACGTCTTTGCGGCGCTGAACGCGGCATCTACCATGCCGGACGATCCTGCCCTGCGCGAGCAGGTGCTGAGCGAAGCGAACGCGCTGGCGCTGCGCTTTAATAACACCTGTCGCTACATCGACTCTCAACGCAGCGAGATTGCCAGCCAGGAGCAGGCTACCGTTTCGCAGATCAACACCCTGACAGCCGGCATCGCCAGCGACAACCAGCAGATTGCCGAGGCCGAAGCCAACGGTGACAATGCGTCGGCGCTGTATGACGCCCGCGACCAGATGGTCGAGCAGCTCAGCGGCATGCTGGATATTCAGGTCACTATTGATGACAGGGGTAACTACAACGTTACGCTGCAAAACGGCCAGCCGCTGGTGTGCGGGCAGGAGAGCGCTACCCTCCAGCTGGAAAGCGGAGACGACAGCAGCCAGAGCCTGACGCTAAATTTTGCCGGGACCACCTGCGACATGACGATGGAGACCGGCGGCTCACTGGGCGCGCTCTTTGACTATCAGCATAACGTGCTCGATCCGCTCATGGAAACCATCAATAGCATTGCTCAGCAGTTTGCCACGGCGGTTAACGATCAGCTGGCTGCAGGGTACGATCTTAACGGCAACCCCGGCGCGCCGCTCTTTATTTACGCTGACGACAGCCCGGACGGCCCGCTGATGGTCAATCCGGAGATGACTGCCGATCGGCTCGCCTTCTCCAGCGATCCGGATGCCTCCGGCAACGGTGACAATCTACAGGCGCTGATTCAGATTGCCAGCGAGCCGCTGACGATTGCCAACCTGGGCACGGTTACCGTCAGTAGCGCCTGCACCAGCATCATCAGCAACACAGGCATCTACAGCCGTCAGAACCAGACGGAGGCCGAGTCGGCGGGTAACGTCTACAGCGAGGCGCAGAACCAGCGAAGCAGCGTGAGCGGCGTCAGCATGGACGAGGAGGCGGTCAACCTGATCACCTACACCCAAATCTATCAGGCCAATCTTAAGGTTATTTCAACCGGCGCGGAGATTTTTGACTCCGTGCTGGAGATGTTTTAATCCAGCGGGAAATCATCTTCTATGCGCGTAAGTACCCAACAATCTTATACCTCGATGACCAACGGCTTTACCGAGCTTTCCGCCAGGCTGGAGCACGTTATTACCCAGATGGCCACCGGCCAGCGGGTGGTCCTGCCTTCGGACGATCCTGTTGCCGCCACGCGCATCAATCAGCTTAATAGCCAGCAGTCCGCTATCGAGCAGTATCAGAGCAATATTAAGGCGGTTTCGGCCACCCTAAGCCAGCAGGAGAGCATTCTCGACGGCGTAAACAACAGCATGCTGGCCATTCGCGACGATCTCCTGCAGGCGGCGAACGGCACCACCACGCCAGAGACGCTGGCAAGCCTTGGGCAGGAGATTGCCTCCCTGACGCAGTCGATGATGGCCTCGCTGAACTATCAGGACGGCCAGGGGCACTATCTCTTTGGCGGTACAAAAAATGCCGTCCCGCCCGTTAGCTACGACGATACTAACGGTGATGGTGAGCCGGATGAGTATATTTATCACGGTAACGGCGAGCACCGCACTGCTACCGTCGCCAGCGGCATTGAGATGGAGACTAACGTGACGGCAAGCGAGATGTTTGGTACGGATCTGAATGTGTTTAACACTCTGGGCGATCTGGCGACCGAGCTACAGGCCCCTGACGTCGATCCGGCGGATCCGCAGGTGCAGAGCGACATCACCCACGCTATAGAGACAATCGATGCGGCATCGACGTCGCTCAACGCTGCTATTGCCAGCCTCGGCGAGCGGCAGAACACCCTGACCATGTTGAGCGATGCGCAGACCAGCGTAGCCGACACCAACAGCATACTGATCGGCCAGCTTGGCGATCTCGACTATGGTCCGGCAACGGTGACCTTTACCGGTCTGCAGGTAGCCATGGAGGCGACGATGAAAACCTACGCTAAGGTCAGCGAGCTGTCGCTGTTTAACGCACTTTAATGCTGCTGAGTACAATGACCATGCAGGTTGGCTTACAGAACTCAACGCGAACGCCCGGCGGTGAACTCTCGCCGCCATCGGTAAAAGACGCTACGCGGGTAAAGTCGATTGCCAGACGCCAGGAGCGCGATGAGTATCCCGCCTCGCCGCTGCTGGCCCTTCGCCCGCAGCGCTACAGCGTTCAGCTTAACGATCAGCTTACCACTATTCAGCAGGCAGACAGCTACCTCTCCCGGTTGGAAAAAACGCTGCTGAATCAGCGTCACTCTTCATCCGGCGGCGGGCAACGCGGAGAGGAGCGCGCCGCGCTGGCGGAGCTGCTGGCTAACCGGACGCACTACTCTGCGGGCCGGGTCGACAGGCAGCTGCTACCGGTATTGCAGGGGGAGGCGCAGGTTACGTTTCACTCTCCAGAGTTGGCGGCGTTGCTAAGCGGTGACGAGAAGTCGGTATCGCTGACGTTCAGCGTAGAGGCGGGGCGCGGTCGGCGTCTGGCAGCGGTATCGCTGGCTAATACTGCGGATGTGCTTAATCCCACAATGCAGATAAAAAATGCTCTGCAACGAACAGGGGTTATGCCGCACTACGGAGAGGGGCAATGGACATTTTCTACTGCTGAAACAGGCTGGTCGCAGCTACAACGCTCTTTTACCCTCGCCGATGCACAAGGGGAGCACGCCCGACGACTGAGCCTGCATGCTACGTCTGCTCCAGCCGACGCATTGAGTGACGCTCTGGCAGCGGGGCAGCGCGATGGCCTTCGGAGCATAGTGCAAAACGTGCTTAACCAGGTGGGAGAGCAGCGCCAGCGGCTGGCGTCGGCTCAGCAGAGCGTGCGACAGCGCATGGATGTGATGGCGCGTTTTCCGGAGGCGCAAAGTGCGGCGCGCGCATCGGCGGCGTTGGGGCAGACCCTTGCCTGGGCCTGCCACGACTACAGTTCTCTTATTGAGGCTTTGAACGGCCAGGCTAACCTGCCAGCGTTAACCGTGCAGATCCTGCTTGGCTAGCGCTGACAGCCCGCTATGCCCAGCGTCATTAAAGCCGGATCGACAACCATCACGGTGAGAGTGTCTTTATCCAGTAATACAGACTGCGTATCCGTCAGCGGCTTCATGGCCACACGTAGCCGATTGTTTTGCACAAAGTTGAGAAACGGCGCGAGATCCGGGTCTGTATGCTGACTCTTTCCCTCTTTTAACCTCAGGTATCCGCCAGAACCTGACGGATAGTTGCTAAAGCAGGATTTGATATCCATGAGTAGCGTCTGTTCGCCATCACTGCGATGCAACGAGAGATGCGCTCCCTCTCCCGTCGGAAGCAGGTTGACGGCATAGCTGCGTTGACTGTCGGTCGCCAGGTCATAAAAGACCATTTCGGTATGCTCGATGGCAGCCTGGACAGTTAATGGCAAAAAAAATATTGATAACGTGAATATGAAAAGACAAAAATAGTTATGGACATGCTGGTATTTCATTAATCGTTTTCTCAGCGGCTTGATAAACAAAAGAATTGAGATTTTTTATATTGCTTTGCCAGTTTTGAATGCCGAGCATCAATTGATATTGGTGATGACAATCATCCTGAATCAGTAAACTGAGTGAGAGTTTAGGAACCGATTCGCTGTAATAAAAAACAGCACGCATGTTCTGCGCCTGCAGCTTAAGGTTTATAGCGCGCAGGGCATCAGGCATATGCTCTTTTAACTGTTCCGCATGGTCTTGTTCGTAACCCGAGTGCAGATGGTAGATGCTAATACGTGAGTAATCTTTAATGGTTTCATTTTTCAAAGTTAATTCACCTCCGCTGGCAGGGGGGAGCATGCTTTGATTGCCCTCGGCATAGTGTGGAAAAATTCTTATTAATAAATATATCAAAAGGATAATAAGAGTTGAAAAAAGGATAATCTTTTTAAATTTGCTGGCACGCCACACGCTGCCTGCAGGCGGAGCATGGGATAACGCTGGCGACGGGGCCGGGTTACCTGCCTCTAACGTTGCCTCCTCCAGCAGTGCGCTATCCGGGTAGCTAATGAAATCCTTATTAAAAACATAGCCTTTTTTAGGCACCGTTTTGATGATCTCCTGTAGCCGGCCGTCGTCGCCCAGCGCGGCGCGTAAGGCGTAGATAGCCGTCGGCAGGCTATTATTACCCACGACACGGTTTTTCCAGACTGCATTGATAAGAAAAGTACGAGATAAAACCTCGCCTGCATGGCTTACCAGGGTCTCCAGCAGAATATAGTGAAACTCACCCAAACGTTGGATCTCGCCAGTTTCAGTATGAATTAACGCGTTTAACGAGGGATCAAGCCGCCATTTATTAATAAGCATATGCATAGTCAAAATAGAGTGATGTAGAGACAGAAAAAGGTTAACAGCACTTAAGATCTGCTGTGGATAATATTTCTTTTATCAATTCCATAACATAATTTAACAAACGGATGTTCTGATTCAATTATGCTAACGATACCAGTATTTTATCAGTAGTTAATTTTTAAAGGGTGAAAACGTGATCTACGTAAATACTATAAATGAGGGCAATGTAGCGAAAGTAGAATAGCGCGGCAATCTAAGAATTTCCTTAAATTGTAAGTTATCGTTTCTCTTCTGCGTTGATGGAATAATAGAATAAGAAAAAATGCGCCGCCTCAATCTGAGATGGCGCATGATGGCGTGCCGCGTGTTATCAGAAGTGCGTATTCACACTCATGTACCAGGTGCGGCCCGGCTCGTTATAGGTCGCTGCACCTGCGCCATACATATAGGACTTCGTCGCGTCGTTGCCGGTGGTCTGGGCGTTGCCCTCTCGCCACTGACGTTTGTCAAAGAGGTTATCCACGCCTGCCGTCAGGCTGACGTTTTTGGTGGCATCCCACGTGCCGCTCAGGCCCACAATGCTGTACGGGCTTACCTCATCGGTTTCGCTGCCCGTGGCGCGGTTGCCTTTGTAGTTATAGATCTTGGGCTGCTGCTTACCGTACCAGGTGAAGGTAGATTGTACGGAGAGGTCCTGACGGATCTGCCAGCTCAGCGTCGAGTTCAGCGTATACTCCGGAATGATAGAGAGACGATCGCCGGTGGTCTTATTCTTGCTTTGCAGCATATAAGTCAGGTTGTTGGTCCAGTTCACCGTCTCGGTCACCGGCACGTTGACCGTCCCTTCTAACCCTTCCACAACCGCTTTCGGCACGTTCTCCCACTGATAAATATCCGTGGAGGCCTTAGAGGCTTTGCCGATCGGCGCATAGCCCGCTTCAATCTTGTCGCGGTAGTCGTTGCGGAACCAGGTGACCCCAGCCAGCCAGCCGTCGCGCTTGAACTCCAGCCCCACCTCTTTGTTGATACTGGTCTCTGCTTTCAGATCGTCATTACCCATCAGGTAACAGGCCCCGGTGCTGGCGTAGCAGCCCTGACCCCGGCTATAAAGAATGTAATTCGGGTTGGTCTGGTAAAGGCTCGGCGCTTTATAGGCGCGGGCGATGCCCATCTTCAGCGTAATGTCGTCCGTCAGCCCCTGGGAGAGGTTCAGTGAAGGACTCCAGTTATTGCCAACAATGGTGTGATGATCGAAGCGCAGCGCTGGCGTCAGCATGGTGCTGTCGGTCAGCTCCATGTTGTTCTCCGCGAACAGCGAGAAGATCTCTGCCTGGGAGTAGGGGCTGCGGTTGGTGGGATC
>JBCNNW010000220.1:0-3150 GCA_039594205.1 Pseudescherichia sp.
GTTGCACTCCGCCAGCATAGCCAGTCAGGGTGCCGTTACGCCCGATAACGCGATGACACGGCACCACAATACTGACCGGGTTTGAACCGTTGGCCGCGCCAACCGCACGGGCGGCGCCTGGGCGTCCAAGCAGCGCAGCAAGCTGACCATAATGCATTACCTGGCCGCAGGGGATCTGCCGTAGCGCTTTCCAGACTTCGCGCTGGAACGGCGTACCCGCAGTGGCGGTAGGCAGGTCATCAATGATGCTGAGCTCACCCTCAAACCAGGCGGTGAGCTTATCGCTCAGGCCGCCCGGATTGCTGGCGCCGATACGCTCGTAGCCTTGCGAGCGATAGTGGATATTGAGCAGTTCGACCATGCGGTCGCTGTGTTCTTCCCACTCTACGGCGCGAAGACAACCCTGCTCGTCCGCCAGAATCCACAGAGGCCCCAGCGGGGTCGCAATTTTGTCTTCGAGTAATCTCAGCATCCTGTTTTCCTTAGTTCAGACGTGGGTAAACCCCCGGCCCAATGGGCAGGCCGACAAGATACCATGCCACCAGCATCAGCAACCATACCCCTAAAAAGATAAGCGGATAGGGTAATACCAGCGAATAGTAGGTACCCAATTTCGCCTCAGGTTTATACCGTTGCAGGAAGCCTAAAAACAGCGGCACGAAGGGTGAAACAGGCGCCAGCGGGATCACCGACGAATCTGCCACGCGGAAGAGAATCTGCGCAAACGCCGGATGGAAGCCCAGCAGCATAAACATCGGGACAAAAATCGGTGCCAGAATCGACCAGATTGCCGAACCGCTGGCGATAAACATGCAGAGCAGAGAGGATAAAAGCGCCAGCCCGACAAAGGCAGGGACGCCGCTCAGACCGGCGGATTCAAGAATATCGGTCAGGCCTACCGCCATAAATTTGCCCATGTTGCTCCAGTTGAACATGGCAACGAACTGGGCCAGCGGGAAGACCATCACGATAAAACCGGCCATCTCTTTCATGGGCTCGATCATCAACTGCGGCAGGTCGGCCTGACGGCGGATTTTGCCCACCGCAATGCCATACGCCAGCGAGACCACAAAGAAGAAGAGAATGATCAGCGGCACGATGCCCTTAATGAAGGGTGAGGGCAGGACGGTATGCTGTACCGGGTCACGCAGAATGCCGTTTTCGGGTACCACCATCAGGGCAATCAGGCCAATAAACAGCAGTGAGACTACGCCAGCCACCCGCAGACCAAAACGCTGCGCGGGCGATAAGGTATCAAGTTTCTCCTCGCTGCTGCCTTGCCACTCACCGAGGCGCGGCTCCACAATTTTATCGGTGATCAGCCCACCCACGAGGGTAAGGAGGATGACGGAGCTGGCCATAAAGTACCAGTTGTCGATCACGCTGACGTGGAGTGATGCGTCCAGGGTTTTGGCCGCTTCAGTACTGATGCCCGAGAGCAGGACGTCGGTGGTCACGATCAAGAGATTAGCCGTAAAGCCACAGCCCACGCCGGCGATAGCCGCCAGCAACCCCGCCACCGGATGACGGCCGACGGCCAGGAAGATCAGCGCCCCCATCGGCGGCATGATTACCAGCGCGGCATCCGAGGAAATATGGCTAAAGAAGGCGATAAACAACACCATATAGCTGGCGTAACGTGCACTGACGTGCGACGCCATTTTTACCATCAGCGCTGGCAGCAGCCCCGATCGCTCTGCCAGCCCGGCCCCCAGCACCAGCGCCAGAATCGCCCCCAGCGGGGCAAAGCCGCTGAAGTTTTTAATCACATTGGGCAAAAACCAGTGCAGCCCCTCTACGCTCAGCAGGTTTTTTACGGCCACCATGCTGCCATCGGCCGGGTTGCGGGCACTGACGCCAAAGGCGGAGAGTGCGGCAGTGGCCACCATCAAAATCACAATCAAGTAGATGAACAGCAGGAAAGGGTGCGGCACTTTGTTGCCGACTCTTTCGACCCAACCATAGAGCTTACCGGATGGGGAATGCGAAGGTATGGAAGACATACTCATGGGCGTTCCTCGAACGTATTGGATGTTGTGTTGTGTTTATTATTTTAAAGGTGACGGTGTCACGCCGCGTGGGATCGGGCAGACATACGGTGTGTCGGCCACCATTTTTTCGAACTCCTCACGGCACGCCTGCAGCAGGGAACGATCCTGCAACAGGGAGAGCGCGGTCGCACCCATGACTTTCGCAGCCAGCAGCATCCCCTTATGTGCCATCGAGGTGCGCCCCTGGGCCACCAGCTGCCAGGTGTGCAACGGGGTGCCTACGGTAAAGCAGGGGCTGAAGCACTGCGCCACCGGCATCTTCCAGCTCACGTCGCCCACATCGGTCGAGCCCGCCAGGACGTTGTCGGTAACGGCATAGGGGGCCACCTCGTCTACCAGCAGGGTCTGCTGCTGTCGACGGGCAAAGGTTTTACCGGCCTCACCCCCGGTGGCGGCTATATTTTTCAGACTGTTGTGCAGATCGTTATCGGTAAGGGTGGCGCGGATCTCCGCTGCGAAGGCCCGCTCTTCATCACTCCACTGGGGCGTACCGTAATGGGTGAGAGCAGAATACATCGCGGCCTCCAGCGTGCGATTAGGCAAGTAGCTGGAGCAGGCTTTGTCGAAGCGCTGCTCGACGGTGGTTTCGGTCATCAGCGCCGCGCCTTGCGCAATCTTCTCGATACGCTGGTAGATCTGCTGCGCATCGGCCATCTCCGGCGCGCGAATGAGATAGAGCACTTCGGCCTGCGCCTGTACCACGTTCGGCGAGATACCCCCGGTATCGGTAATAGCGTAATGGACGCGGGCTTTTTCGATAATGTGTTCATTAAGGAAGTTTGTGCCGGTGGTCATCAGCGTCACGGCATCAAGGGCGCTGCGACCCAGATGAGGCGAGTTGGCGGCATGCGCCGCTGTACCCTGGAAGCGCCAGGCGGCCTGGATATTTGCCAGGGTGCTGACGTTGAACATGCCAGCAAAAGCCTCCGGATGCCAGGTGACGGCGGCATCCACATCATCGAACAGCCCTTCGCGTACCATAAAGGTTTTGCCGGAGCCACCCTCTTCGCCAGGGCAGCCGTAGAAGCGCACGGTACCGCTGCCGCCGTGTTGCTCGAGCCAGCTTTTCACCGCAACGGCACCCGCCAGGGCGGCAGTG
>JBCNNW010000221.1:0-3149 GCA_039594205.1 Pseudescherichia sp.
CAGGATTTACTTGCCTGGCTGGATAAACTGCCACGTTCAGTCCGTCAGCGTCCGCAGTTATCTGACACTCTTGAGACGCTGATGCAGGAAGCCTGGCTGATTGCTTCTCTTAACGGTGAGGAACAGATCCGCAGCGTCCATCTGCTGATGGCGCTGGTTGATAAACAGAAACTGGTGCGCTGTGACGGGCTGTGGCCGCTGCTGACGCTGGGCCACAGTCAGCTGGAACGTCTGCGCCCGCTGCTTGATGGGCAGTCGGAGGAACGCCCGGAACGGCAACAGGCAGCGGAACTCGCGCAGAGTCATGGTGGTGAGGTGGAATTTGTCGGGCGCCCGGTCGGCGCGGCCATAAAAGAAGGCGAACTCAATCCGGCGCTGCAGAACGCACTTGATAAATTCACGCTCGACGTTACTGCCAAAGCCAGAGAAGGCAAAATCGACCCGGTGTTTGGTCGCGATACGGAGATCCGCCAGATGGTGGATATTCTCTCGCGTCGCCGCAAGAACAACCCGATTCTGGTCGGCGAACCGGGCGTGGGTAAAACCGCGCTGGTGGAAGGCCTGGCTTTACGTATCGCTGAAGGCAACGTTCCGGAAAGCCTGAAGCCGGTTATTCTGCGCACCCTCGACCTCGGCCTGTTGCAGGCGGGGGCAGGCGTGAAGGGCGAATTCGAACAGCGCCTGAAAAACGTCATTGATGCGGTGCAGCAGTCCCCGGTACCGATTCTGTTGTTTATCGATGAAGCGCACACCATTATTGGCGCCGGCAACCAGGCCGGCGGTGCGGATGCCGCCAATCTGCTGAAACCGGCACTCGCCCGTGGCGAACTGCGTACTATTGCCGCCACTACCTGGTCTGAATACAAGCAATACTTCGAACGCGATGCCGCGCTGGAGCGCCGCTTTCAGATGGTGAAAGTGGACGAGCCGGACGACGAGACCGCCTGCCTGATGCTGCGCGGTCTCAAATCCCGCTACGCCGAACACCACAACGTGCATATCACTGATGATGCTGTACGCGCAGCCGTCACGCTTTCCCGCCGCTATCTGACGGGCCGCCAGCTGCCGGACAAGGCGGTTGACCTGCTGGATACCGCGGCCGCACGTGTACGGATGAGTCTCGACACGGTGCCAGAACAAATTGTGCGCCTGAAAGCACAGCTGACCGCACTGGCACTGGAAGCGCAGGCGCTGCGGGAAGATATCGCCGCCGGCAGCAACCGCCATGATGACCGCCTGGGGGCCATTGAGCAGCAGCGGACTGAACTGGAGACGCGCATCGAAGAGCAGGAAGCACGTTTCAGCCACGAAAAAGCGCTGGCACAGCAACTGACGGCCAGCCGCCAGGACATCAGCCAGCAGGCTGAGATTTCCGACCTGCAACAGCGGCTCGAACAGGCGCAGCAGGGCGATGTGCTGGTTCAGGTGGATGTGGACACCCGCACCGTCGCGAATGTAATTGCCGACTGGACCGGCGTGCCGCTGTCCTCGCTGATGAAAGACGAGCAAACCGAACTGCTGATGCTGGAAAACGAAATCGGCCAGCGTGTGGTCGGGCAGGAAGTGGCGCTGACCGCCATCGCCCGGCGCCTGCGCGCGGCGAAGACCGGACTCACGTCAGAGAACGGCCCGCAGGGCGTGTTCCTGCTGGTCGGCCCGAGTGGCGTCGGTAAAACCGAAACCGCGCTGGCGCTGGCGGACGTGCTGTACGGCGGTGAAAAATCGCTGATTACCATCAACCTGTCCGAGTACCAGGAGCCGCACACTGTTTCCCAGTTGAAAGGCTCACCGCCGGGCTACGTGGGTTACGGTCAGGGTGGCATTCTCACCGAAGCGGTACGCAAGCGCCCGTACAGCGTGGTACTTCTCGATGAGGTGGAAAAGGCGCACCGCGACGTCATGAACCTGTTCTACCAGGTGTTTGATCGCGGCTTTATGCGCGACGGCGAAGGGCGTGAAATCGATTTCCGCAACACCGTGATCCTGATGACCTCCAACCTCGGCAGCGACCATCTGATGCAGTTGCTGGACGAACAGCCGGAGGCCAGCGAAGGCAATCTCCACGAGCTGCTGCGCCCGATATTGCGCGACCACTTCCAGCCGGCGCTGCTGGCCCGCTTCCAGACGGTGATTTACCGCCCGCTGGCAGAAGCGGCGATGCGCACCATCGTGGAAATGAAGCTGTCACAGGTCAGCAAACGCTTACATCGTCACTACGGTTTGACCACGCAGATTGATGAGAGCCTGTATGGCGCGCTGACCGCCGCCTGCCTGCTGCCGGATACCGGCGCGCGCAACGTTGACAGCCTGCTCAATCAGCAGATTCTGCCGGTGCTGAGTCAGCAACTGCTGAGCCACATGGCCGCCAGACAGAAACCACAGTCGCTATGGCTGAGCTGGAGCGAGGAAGAGGGGATCGGGCTGGAGTTTGACCGGACTGAAGGAGATAACGCATGAACTCCCGTCTCCCGATCAGATTCAGCCACAGCCATCACCAGTTGTCGGTGAAAGGATGTGAAGCCGGGCTCGATGTACTGGCGTTTGACGGCGATGAGGCGCTCAGCCGGCCGTTCAGCTACCGTATTGAATTCACCAGCTCTGACCATGCCATCAGCAAAGAGATGATGCTGATGAAAGCGGCCTCCCTGACGCTGCAGGCCCCGGTTGACCAGGGTTACGGCATCAAAATGCAGCAGGCGGTGCGCACCCTTCAGGGCGTGGTGAGCGGCTTTGAACGCCTCGGTACATCAAAAGATGAAACTCATTATGCCCTGACGCTGCAGCCACGCCTGGCGCTGCTCGACCGTTCACACCAGAACGCCATTTATCAGGACATGTCGGTGCCGCAGATTGTGGAAAAAATCCTGCGCGAGCGTCACAACCTGCGCGGTCAGGATTTTCTGTTCTCGCTCTCAAAAGAGTACCCGCGCCGGGAGCAGGTGATGCAGTACGGCGAGGATGACCTGCGCTTCATTACCCGCCTGCTGGGTGAGGCGGGTATCTGGTTCCGCTTTACCACGGATACGCGTCTGAACATCGACGTGGTGGAGTTTTACGACGGTCAGCAGGGGTATGAAAAAGGCCTGACGCTGCCCTCAGTGCCGCCGTCGGGCCAGCATTCAGACGGAGTGGACGCGGTGTGGGGCATG
>JBCNNW010000222.1:0-3096 GCA_039594205.1 Pseudescherichia sp.
GGCGGGCAACGTCGAAGGCGAGCGTTACTCACCTACCCAGCCGTACTCCGTGGGTATGCCGATGATTGGCAACCAGACCCTGACCGAGTCCGACATGTGGGGCGCAACGCCGGTTGACTTGCTGCTATGCCGAATCCAGTTCAAAGAGATGCGCCATCAGGGGGTCTACACCCCGCCTGGCCTCGATCGCTCCCTACAGTTCCCGGGATCGCTCGGCGGCATGAACTGGGGCAGCGTGTCGGTTGACCCGAACAACGGCCTGATGTTTGTGAATGATATGCGTCTGGGGCTGGCCAACTACATGGTGCCGCGCGCCAACGTTGCGAAGGACGCCAGCGGTATTGAGATGGGCATTGTGCCGATGGATGGCACCCCGTTCGGTGCGATGCGGGAACGCTTCCTCTCGCCGCTGGGGATCCCGTGTCAAAAACCGCCCTTCGGGACCATGTCGGCGGTGGATCTGAAGTCCGGCAAGCTGGTGTGGCAGGTTCCGGTCGGCACGGTGCAGGATACCGGTCCGCTGGGTATCCGAATGCATATGCCCATCCCTATCGGGATGCCGACCCTGGGTGCATCGCTCTCAACCCAGTCTGGCCTGCTGTTCTTTGCCGGCACTCAGGACTTCTACCTGCGCGCGTTTGATACCGCCACCGGTAAGGAGATTTGGAAAGATCGTCTGCCGGTGGGCAGCCAGTCCGGCCCGATGACCTACGTTTCGCCGAAGACCGGCAAACAGTACATCATTATCAATGCAGGCGGCGCGCGTCAGTCTCCGGATCGCGGCGATTACATCATCGCCTACGCCCTGCCAGATAAGTCGTAACCCGTTTCAACCCGCAACCGGCCACCTTTGTGGCCGGTTTTTTTTATAGCGAATTCTCCAGCCAGGTGACCTCTTTGCCATTGCTGTAGCTCACCACCAGATTCTGCCTTACCCCCTCTGGCCAGCAGCTGCGAAGCACGGCGCGTTTCGTCTCCTCGAAGAAGGCCTTATCTCCTGCCGCGTTGTAGTCTGCCGCTCGCCCGTTCAGCTTGACGTTGAATGACACCGTGACCCGGCCCGAAAACTGCTGCGCCGCGGCCTGCTGCGGATAGCGTGGGGTGATCCGGTAAACGTCTCCCTCGCAATCTGCCAGGGCATCGTTATCCGCCGTACTGCCGCCCACCGGAAACGAGAGCCCGACGCCCACCCCGCTACTGCCGCCGCCAATGCCAACGCCGCCGATCCCGACGCTGCCTCCTGACGAACAGCCCCCCACCAGCAGTGCCATACAGGCAACCTGCATAATTTGTGTTGATAGCTGCATCTTTGCGCTCCTCATCATCTCTTACACAGAGCATAGCTGTTGCTGACCACAGGCGAAAAAAAAGGGCTCATGCTGACACATGAACCCTCTGGCGACTTACCGCGATGGGATTAGAACGTTTCCCAGTTATCGCTGGAAGTGGCGTTCACCGCCGCCGGGCGTAACGGCGTCGATGGCGCGCTGGGGGTGAAGGCCGCGCTGCTGCGCGTTTGCGCCGCGCCGTTAAGACGGAATGCCCCTACGGCTTCGGTCAGACGCGCGCCCTGCTCTTCCAGCGAGGCGGCGGCGGCAGAAGCCTCTTCCACCAGCGAGGCGTTCTGCTGGGTGACTTTATCCATCTCGGAAATGGCCTGGCTTACCTGCACAATGCCGCGGCTCTGTTCATCGGATGCGGCAGCAATCTCCAGCATAATGTCGGTGACGCGTTTCACCGCCTCAACGATCTCATTCATGGTGTTACCTGCAGCAACGACTTCACCCGAGCCCTGATCGATCAGGGTAACGGACTCGTTAATCAGCCCTTCAATCTCTTTGGCCGCATTCGCGCTGCGGCTGGCCAGGGTACGGACTTCGCTTGCTACTACGGCAAAGCCGCGCCCCTGTTCACCGGCACGCGCCGCCTCTACCGCCGCGTTCAGCGCCAGGATGTTGGTCTGGAAGGCAATGCTGTTAATCACCGCGGTGATCTCAGAGATTTTCTTCGAGCTGGTGGAGATGTTACCCATGGTTTTCACCACCCCGGAGACCATCTGGCCGCCACGGCTGGCTTTACCTGAGGCATCTTCCGCCAGTTTGCTGGCGTGATGGGCGTTGTCCGCGTTCTGTTTCACGGTGGCGGTCAGTTGCTCCATGCTGGCGGCGGTCTCTTCGATTGCCGCAGCCTGCTGTTCAGTACGGGAGGAGAGATCGGTATTGCCGGCGGAAATTTCGCTGGTACCGCGATAAATCTCTTCTGCCCCCTGACGCACGGTGCCGACGGTTTTCACCAGGGAGTGCTGCATGGTTTGCAGATCCTGCGTCAGACGACCAATTTCGCTGCGCCCGGTCAGGTCGTCGGCCAGCGTCAGATCGCCTTTGGCGATATGCGCAATACGATTAGCGGCGCGCTGCAGCGGATTGATTACCGTGCGGCGCAGCACCAGGAAGGTGATGGCGGTTAAGATCAACGCCAGCGCGAAGGCACCCACCATAAACATCAGCCCGAGCTGCGTACGGGAATGCGCCTGTTCGGCAAGCTGATTCGCGCGATCGGTACGGATTTTAATCGCTTTCAGCAAGATTTCGTTGTACCCGTCATCCAGCGGGCGGGCGCTCTCATTTTCATGATTGATGATGGCTTCAAACATGCCATTTTTGGCAAATTTCAGCATCGGCTGTAGGCCGTTAATATAGGCCTCGTAACGTGCTTTGAGGTCGTTATCCAGCGCCTGGTCGGCAGGAGTACGCACCGCACGGTTCATATAGATTTTAAAGCTATCTTGCGACTGCTTAATACGGCGCTCTGCTTCCGCGATGTTTTGCTTCATCGCCTCCATTTCAGCGATACGGCTGGCCGCACCCGCGTGGATCATATTAATACGCGCGGTGCGCAGATGGTTCGAGCTGTTCGACAACCCGGTGCGCACTTCGATTTCTGATGTCACGTCCTGCTGGTCGGTATCTGCCTGTAACAGGAAATAACCAGCCAGACCTGAGCTCAGGGCAAACAGCAAAATAATGCCGCCGAGAATGGAGGAAAACAGCGGAAGCAACCTGATGTGATGCAGGAAGCTCAACTTGTGTTGCGCCC
>JBCNNW010000223.1:0-2998 GCA_039594205.1 Pseudescherichia sp.
AAAGTATCGTAACCACGGAGGCGCATTCTAGATGTTTTATACCGTTCGTCAACAGTTAATTATGGCGGACAGGGCAACTGCTGCAAAAAACGCCGGCTTATCCGGCGTTACTGAAGGTTAGCGCTTCGCCTGGCGGGTCATCACCGTGCGGTAGACCTTAAAGCGTCCGGTCTGGGCCAGCACTTCATGGAAGCCAAAGGTTTCGTCCAGCACCTGCGGGTAGGGCAGGAAGGCGTTGGCCACAATACGCAGCTCGCCGCCGCTGTTCAGATGGCGTACCGCGCCGCGGATCAGCGTCTGCGCTGCCTCCAGGCTGGTCTGCAAACCATCGTGAAACGGCGGGTTAGAGATGATCATATCGTAACGCCCGGTCACCTCAGAGAAGACGTTGCTGGCAAAGACCTCGCCCTCAAAGCCGTTGGCTGCAAGGGTCGCGCGGCTGGCTTCCACCGCTGGCGCGCTGACGTCACAGAGCGTCAGGCGCACCTTCGGAGAGTGGCTGGCCAGCACCGCAGAGAGCACGCCCGCGCCGCAGCCGATATCCAGCACCTTGCCTTTGGTGTGCGGCGTCAGGGTAGAGAGCAGCAGCTGACTGCCGCTGTCGAGGCCATCGCGGCTAAAGACGCCAGGCAGGGTGTGGATGGTCAGCCCGTCCAGCGTATAGCTGTCGTTAAACGCGGCGGCATCGAACGCAGGCTGCTTCTCAAGACGACCATGATACAGGCCGCAGCGGCGAGCGCTGTCGACCTTGGTCAGCGGGCAGAAATCCGCCAGCATCTGCTCGGCGCTGCGCACGCCGCTGCGGTTCTCGCCGACCACAAAAATATCCGTACCCAGCGGCAGCAGGGAGAGGAGGTTCATCAGCTGGAACAGGGCTTCCGGCTTGTTCTTCGGCCAGTAGTAGATCAGCGTATCGCTGTCGCCCACGTCGGCCTGCTCGGCCACCAGGCTAAAGCGGGCGTTGTCGCCCAGCTGGCGGCTCAGCACCTGCCAGTGGTGAAACTGTTGGGTATGGGCGCGGCTCTCGGCGGTATCAAGACGCGCGGGCAGGTCGTCCTGCATATCTCCGGCAAACAGAACGCGGCTCTCTTCGAAATCATCACTGTGACGCAGCAAGACTTCACTTGCCGGGGTTAAAGCAGACATGAAACAGCTCCTTAATAAACTCAGCGCTGGATTATAGTTGTTTGTTGGCGCAGATACGACGAATTTGCTATATTTGCGCGCCTGACATACAGGAGTGACCCGCTATGATTTCCCGACGCGACTGGCAGCTACAGCAGCTGGGCATTACCCAGTGGTCTTTGCGCCTGCCTGCTGCGTTGCAGGGCGAAGTCGCTGTGTCGCTGCCCGCGCATATCCGTCTGGTGATGGTGTCAACCACCCTTCCGCCGCTCAGCGAGCCGCTGGTAGGCGATATCCTGCGGGCGCTGACGATAACTCCGGATCAGGTGCTGCAGCTGACCCCCGACCGCGTAGCGATGCTGCCCCCGGAGAGCCGCTGTAACAGCTGGCTGCTGGGCACTGACGAGGCGCTGACGCTGGAAGGCGCGCGCGTTCACTCTCCCGCATTCGATGAACTGCGGGCAAACCCGGCGGCACGAGCCGACCTATGGCGACAAATCTGCGAGTATGAACACGATTTCTTCCCTCAGCACGGCTGACCTCACGCACGCTTTTGCCATTGAGCAACGCGCCCACGCTTTTCCCTGGAGCGAAAAGACCTTTGCCAGCAATCAGGGTGAACGCTACCTGAACCTCGGCCTGAGGGTTGACGAGACGCTGGCGGCATTTGCCATTACCCAGGTCGTTCTTGATGAGGCCACGCTGTTTAATATCGCGGTCGATCCCGCGTTTCAGCGCCGGGGACTGGGGCGCGCGCTGCTTGAACATCTCATTAGCGAGCTGGAAAAACGCGGCGTGCTAACGCTATGGCTGGAGGTAAGAGCCTCTAACGCGGCGGCTATCGCCCTCTATGAGAGCCTGGGCTTTAACGAGGCGACAATTCGCCGCAACTACTATCCAACCGCTGACGGGCGCGAAGACGCCGTAATTATGGCTTTGCCGCTTTAATAAAAAAGGTGATGTAATGAACTGGGACTGGATCTTCTTTGATGCCGACGAAACGCTGTTTACCTTCGACTCATTCAGCGGACTTCAGCGGATGTTTCTTGACTACAGCGTGACCTTTACCGCCGAAGATTTTCAGGACTACCAGGCGGTCAATAAGCCGCTGTGGGTGGATTACCAGAACGGAGCCATTACCTCTTTACAGCTGCAGCATCAGCGCTTCCAGAGCTGGGCCGACCGGCTCAGCGTGCAGCCTGGCGATCTCAATAGCGCTTTTATCAATGCGATGGCCGAAATTTGCGCCCCGCTGCCGGGAGCAGTCTCGCTGCTGAATGCCCTGCAGGGCAAATGCAAAATGGGCATTATTACCAACGGCTTTACCGCACTGCAGCAAATTCGCCTCGAGCGTACCGGCCTGCGCGACCATTTTGATCTGATCGTCATCTCCGAGCAGGTTGGGGTGGCCAAGCCGCACCCGCGTATCTTCGACTATGCGCTGGAGCAGGCGGGCAACCCGGATCGCTCTCGCGTGCTGATGGTGGGTGATACCGCCGAGTCCGATATTCTGGGAGGCATGAACGCCGGATTGGCCACCTGCTGGCTCAATGCGCACAACCGTGCGCTGCCGGAGGGAATCAATCCAACCTGGACCGTGACCTCATTGAGCGAACTGGAGCAACGCCTGTGTAAACATTGATTGTCTGCCTGCCATTGCCGGGTAAAATAGCCGCATTCTCCAATTCCATGATGCGCGGCCTGGTGCCGCGTTTATATAAGAAGATTTGATTATGACGTTGTCTCCTTATCTGCAAGAGGTGGCCAAGCGCCGTACTTTTGCCATTATCTCTCACCCGGACGCCGGTAAAACCACCATCACTGAAAAGGTGCTGCTGTTCGGACAGGCGATCCAGACCGCCGCTACGGTAAA
>JBCNNW010000224.1:0-3053 GCA_039594205.1 Pseudescherichia sp.
CGTACAGATAACCATCGGGGTGATCACCAATAACACGCGTCAGACGCAGCGGTTTGATGAGAGTGTGTGCCGCAGTGACCGCACGCTGGCGGTAGGGGTCTGGCCACGCGGGGAATTGCGGCCGGGTGAATCGGCAGAGGTGTTTGTGGCGTTTGACAGCCATGCGCCGGCCCGCCCGTCGCGCGCTTCGCTGCTCTCTGCATCAGGCGGCGCACCCGCCAAAAACGTCTTCTGAGCTGATAAGGAAAAAGCATGTTACTGAGAACAATCGGGCTGGCCGCCGCCGCACTGATGCTGAGTGCCTGCGCACGGCCACAGGCCGGGTGCAACGAGGTGAGCTGCCGCCCCTCATCCGACCTGCACACCCTCACCATCTGGTGGCAACCCCAACTGCGTAATGGTCCGGATGACTTTACGCGGATAGCCGTAGATAACTGACCGCATTCGGTAGTCTCAGACCCCGGTTGATCGCCGGGGCCGTATTTGAGCGAGGATCAACCATGGCGATTCACCTCCCGTTTTCGGGAAGCCTGCGTGCGACGCAATCTGTGTCGCCTGCCCGCAGCGATAACGCTATTCCACTACGTCAGTTTTCCCGCCGCCCGCAGCAGACCGCAGGTGGCGCCCTACACCAGGAGGTAAGCCGTCAGCCCGTGCCAGCCCTGCGCCAGCGGGCAGCGGATGCCCGCCAGCGCATAGGCAGCCTGCGCCAGAGCCTCAGCCGCCTGCGGGATAAGTGCCGCCGCCAGCCCCCGCCCGATGTGCCAGAGAGCACCCGCCCGCCGGAGCTGAACAGCCGCGACCTGGCGGCGGAGAGGCGTCACAGTGACGCCGCGCCCGAGGTCCCCCCCTTACGTCCGATGACTGAGCCGGAACCCTGGCCGTCACGCCGCCGCCATCTGCTTTCGCCCATTGCAGAAGAACGTTACAGCGCGCTGCAGGAGAGCCAGCGCAATTCACTGCAGCAGCAGGCGTTCCGTGCGGCCGAAGAGGAGGCGACCACCGGGCAGGGCGGTCTGCAGCCGCAGTCTGCCCGACTGGCGCTGGCAGAGGATGGCACGTTAAACGTCATCCGGAGCGCGTCGGAATCGCTTACCGCTCTCCTCAGCGAAACGCTGGCCAGTCCGCAGTTTCGCTGGCTGGCGCATCAGGCCAGCGACGACGAATGCCAGCACGGCCTGATCGCCCCTGACGGCAGGCTCTTTTCGCTACAGGGGTCGCCCACGATGTTTATCGGTCTGACCAGCAGCCGTCCGATGCCTGCCTGGCCAGAGCTGACCGCGCCGCAGCGGCTTGCGGCGCTACCGGATGCGGCAGTCTCTGCGCTGATGACCGGCATCTTTCATCACGCCCCTCAACCCTCAGATGACGAGGAAACCGGGATGACCCCGTCAGGCGCGCCGCTGCCGGAGCAATGGCGGGAGCATGGCGGGCGGCTCTATCGGCTTAACGACGCCGCTATGTGCTGGGAACAGGTCGATAAAGAGGAAGAAAAAAGTTTCAGCCGGTTAAGCAGGCAGCCTGATGGGATGCTGTATGCCATTTACGATAAGAAGAGCCTGCACAATCTCTCCAGCGGCGAAAAGTCGGCAAAATCCGATAAGATTACCGCCTACTGCGTCGGCTCGCACGGTGCCGCACTTCTGCTTCTCAGTGATGAGAAAACTGCCGGACAGTCGGTTATGTTGCTCAGTCGCCTCAGCGCGAAAAAAGAGGAACAGCAGAAAATAACCCTCAGCGCCCGGAATCAGGCGGGTGACAGGCAGGCGTTTCACGCCACCGGTGTGGCGCTGCATCACAGACGTCTCTATGCGCTGAACAGCGAGGGGACGCTCTGGAGCGCAGCATTCCCGCCAGCGCAGCCGGGCAGCGAGATCGTGTTACAGCCTGATCTGAATCAGACAGTCCTCTCAGAGCAGCTGGGGGCTGGGGCCATGATAAGCAGCCTGGTTTCCCACCGGGATGGCGAACTGATGGCCGTGGTGAAAAGCGAGGCAGACCAGAAACATCTCTGTGTGCTGAATGCGCAGGAGCGGTTTGAGGCGCGCTGGAATCTCAGCGAGAGTCTGGTACTGGATCATCACAACGGATTATTGCAGCCGCATCCCCTGGCGCATGAGAGAGTCGATACGGGCCGCACCGGACAGTTAACGGTTCATGAAGGCAAACTGTATGCCTGGGATAAAAATGCCGGGCGCTGGGAGGCGAGCCAGGAGAAGGCGGACACGCTGAAGCGGGCGCAGGACGGAAATGGCTGGGTGATCCGCGACGGGTTGCCTTCACGGGTAAAAATCAGCCAGAAGAGTGACCGGATTGACGGCGCGCATCACCGTTTTGCCCTGCGGCAGTTAAACGTCAGCCTGAGCGTAGAGCTGCCTCTGCCAGGGTTTGACGAAAACAATAAAGCACGCGCCATTGCACCACTGGATGGCGAAAACTGTGCGGCAATCAGTGAAAACAACACCCTGCAATATCACCGCACCCAGGCCGGGCGTCGTCAGGCGCACAGGATGATGCAAACGCTGACTAAGGCGGGCATTGCGAACGCGCAGCCGCACACCCGCGCGACGCTGCCCGCGAACGGCGAAGGCAATACGCTGACCGATATCACGACCGATCAGAATCGCAGTCTCTATCTCCTCGACTTACAGGGCAGGCTCTGGACGATGCCGGAAGCGGACTGGCGCGCCTCGCCTGGCAGCCGCCCGGATGCACGCTGGCAGCCAGTCACGCTGCCTCCGCAACTGGGCCCCTTAGCGCGACTGCATAACAGTGCCAGCGGAGCGCTGATGGTGGTCGACAAAGAGGGGCGCAGTGCGATATGGCAGCTGGCCGCAACGTCGCCTGAAAGGGCAGAGGTGCAGCCGGACGGTGCAGGCCCGCTACTCCCTCTCACGGATGAAAACCGCTGGCGGGTCATGTCGGCATCTGAGCTGACAGCGCCGCCCCCTGGTGTCTCGCGACAGACGCCGCTGAAAGCGATAGCGCGGCTTGATGAAGCCTCTAAAAGTGTCAACGTGCGTGGCATGACGCTGAAGGCAGAAACTACTATT
>JBCNNW010000225.1:0-3049 GCA_039594205.1 Pseudescherichia sp.
TCACGATACTGGTCAGGATGTTTCTTCGCTTCCAGCAGCGTTTCACGCGAGACGATGTTGTACTGAATATGCCAGCCTTTATGCACCTCAAAGAAGGTGCGCAGCAGCACCATCAGCTTCTGGCGATCGCTGTCGTTTTCCAGCGTCGATGGGTTCAACTTCTGGTTTAACAGCACGCCACCGAGAATCGCTTCCGTCGGCAGTTTACCCACAGAGCCGATCACCGCCGTCGGGCCAAGGTGGTCCGTACCGGAGGCCGGGCTTGCCCCTTCCGCCAGCGGGGTGTGCGCCTTACGTCCGTCCGGGGTCGCCATCGTTGCCGCACCAAACGGTACGTTTGCGGAGATGGATGATGTACCCGCGTAGTAATTACCGCCAATCGGGCCGCGACCATAGCGCGGGTTGTGGTACTGCTTCAGCTCTTCAATGTAGGTCTGATAGGCACGCGTCAGCAGCATGTCCACGCTGTCGTCGTCGTTGCCGTACTTCGGCGCACCGTTGATGAGACGCTGTCGCAGCTGCTCGTGGGTCAGCCCGTCGAAATCATCTGCCAGGGCGGCGGCAAGCTGCTGCTGACCAATCGTACCCTGCTCGAAGACCAGCTTCTTCACCGCCGCCAGGCTGTTGCCGAGGTTGGCGATCCCCACCTGCAGACCAGAAACCCAGTCATACTTCGCACCGCCTTGCTTGATGCTTTTCGCGCGCTCGATGCAGTCGTCCACCAGAGCCGAGCAGAGAATGTCATGAACATTTTCTTCCAGCATCGTATCCACCACATACTCAATCTCAATAGATTTACGGGTGTAGTAGCGGATCTGGCTATCCCAGGCCGCCATCACTTCTTCGAAGTTATCGAAATTACCGGCAGAGAGCGCTTTCTCCTGCGGCAGGAAGACTTTGCCGCTGGTGGCATCGCGACCGCCTTCCAGCGCGGCGAGCATCACGCGGGCAAAGTTAATGAAACTCATGCCGGTGCAGCGATAACCCCACTTGCCGCCCACCGCGGTTTCGATACAGCCGATTGCCGCATAGTCATACGCATCGTCTTTTTCCACACCGAGCTTGATGAATTCCGGGATCACGATTTCATCGTTATTAAACGCGGGCATACCGAAGCCGCAGCGGATCACCTGTACGCAGGCGTCAAGGAAGTCGTTGCTCATACCCGCGTGGTAACGCACGCTCAGGTTTGGCTGGGTTGAGCGCAGACGACCGCAGGATTCCAGAATGGCGTAGGAGAGCGGGTTCACGGCATCCATTGGCTCGCCGTTCACCAGTTTCTGACCACCGATAGTGACGTTCTGGTACAGCGGGCTGCCGGCAGAGGCTTTAGAGTGCGAGCCGGAGCGGATCTTGTTCACTTCCAGCAGTTTCAGCCAGCAGCTGTGCAGCAGTTCGATGGCGTGTTCGCGGTCAAGACTCTGGTCCAGCTCCACGTCGCGACGGTAGTACGGATAGAGATACTGGTCCATACGTGCAAAGGAGACGGAGTGACCGTTGGATTCAATCTGCAGGATCAACTGAATGAAGTAGCACAGCTGCAGCGCCTGCCAGAAGGTTTTTGGCGGCTCGTGAGCAATCACGTCACAGTTTTCTGCCATCGCCAGCAGCTCGTCGCGGCGGCTTTCGCGGGTCTCGGTAGAGGCCATCTCGCGCGCCAGATCGGCGAAGCGTTTGATGTGCAGGCTTACCGCTTCCAGCACGATATCAATCGCCTTCAGGAACTGGTCGCCGTGCAGGTCTTCCAGCACCGTCAGGTTGATGCGCGAGCGGCGCTCAGCCACTTTGGCACGCAGACCATCAAGACCTTTCTCCAGTACCAGCGGGAAGTTAACAGCCAGGTGTGCATCACCCGAAGTCATGTTGCCTTCCGCCTTGATAATGCCTGTTTCCAGCAGGCCTTTCTGTTCGTCGGTGAACATACCGTAGCAGCGATCCTGTACTGTCTGCCCGCGCCACCATGGGCAGATCTCATGCAGCACGCGCTTGTTCTCTTCGCTTACCGCAAAGCCCGCGCCCGGGCGGTCTGCCAAATCGTCGATCTCTTTTTCAATCCAGGAGACTGTATATTCCGGGAAGATCGGCGCGGCGCGCACTTCGCTTGCCTGATTACCGATGATCAGCTCATCGTGTTTGATCCAGATGGTACGTTCAGCCAGGTGATGTGCCAGCGCCAGGGCGCGACGCACCGGGATCGGTTTGTCCATATGCTGCTGGTACATCTCGGTGTAATGCTGGGCGCGCTCAGTACAGACCGGCGGCTTCACAATATGCACCAGGGCCATTTTATGCGCTTTAATGCGCTCGCTGAGGGTGTTGAGATTCAGGGTGGTCATAAGTTTATCCTCGTAAGGTCGCGGTTAACCCTTTCTGGCAGGCGTACTGCTGCGCGAAGTCCAGCAGGGCAGGGTTATCCAGCGGTTTGTCAGGGGCAGAGTAAGGTTGGCCGAGCAGGGTGTATTTATTCATGCCCAGCGTGTGATACGGCAGGAAATGGATATCATCGACACCGAGTTCGTCGGCGGCGAAGTTGGTAATGGCGGTAATAGAGGCTTCATCGGCGTTGAAGCCCTGAATCAGCGGCACACGAATGGTCATTTTTTTCCCGGTAGCCGCGAGGCGCTTCAGGTTATCCAGGATCCGTTTGGCTGACCCATCCGTCCATTGTTTGAATACCTCGCTATCCACATGCTTAAGGTCGGCGAGGAACAGATCGACGTACGGTAATGACGGCTCGATATAGTGCCACGGCACGTGAAGGCAAGTTTCAACGGCGGTGTGGATGCCCTGCTCGTGGCTGGCCTTAAACAGGGTATGCGCCAGTTGCGGGTTCATAAATGGTTCGCCGCCGGAGAGGGTGATCCCGCCGCCGCTGCGCTCATAAAACGGTTTATCGCGCAGCACGGTTGCCATAATGTCTGTGACCTGCTTTTCTTCACCACACACGGTTAGAGCCTGTGTAGGGCAACAGTCGGTGAGGGCATTAAGCGTCTCTTCACTCAGCTTCTCGCGGTGGATGACCAGGCCATTCAGCGCACGTTCGATACAA
>JBCNNW010000226.1:0-3037 GCA_039594205.1 Pseudescherichia sp.
AGGGTGATGGTTTTGGCCAGCCAGCGTGAAAGCAGGCCAGAGATAAAGGCCGCAATCCCGATAATCGCCAGGCTCTGGAAGGTGGCACCCATCATAAACTTCAGGCTGTTGCCGGGATCGAACAGCGAGAAGAAGCAGAGCACAATAAAGTAGGCGCAGGCCAGCCAGTGCCACACCAGCGCAAACGCGCGAATAAATAGACTGAAGAAGGATAAGGAGCGGTCAGCCAGGTGCAGCAGTCCCTCGGTAATGGCCCGCTTATTATGAAAGATAAGATAGAGCGCCCAGACGGTGATGCAGAGCATAATCAGCACGTTAGCCAGCGCCCCGATCTGCACATTGACCTGGTTGGAGATAATGGGCACCGCCACCAGCAGGCCATAACCAATGAGTCCGCTCAGAGTACTCAGGCGCAGCGACCAGTATTTTGCGGTCCGATCGTCGATGTTGAACGGACGTAGCTCCGGAACGTGAGGGCAAAATATTAGCCGTAGAATAGCTTTAAAGAATTCGATCAGCGCGAATGCGTTAAGGAACAACCCCTGCTGGAAGGCAATGGTTTTGTTACCGGCATGCAGGTTATCACTCAGCAACTGGCCGACGAAAAGGGTGAGTACCAGCAGCAGCAAGTCGATAATAAAGGCGGTGGTAATCATCAGCGGCAGATGTAGCCAGCTACTCTTCTCGCGGTTTTTCTTACGTCCCCACGCGCCCATTTTACGGTACAGCGGCCAGGCGCAAAGGCGCACCAGCCAGTAGAACGCAAAGACCAGCCCGGCGAGGATCAGGAAATGGCTGGCGGCATTGAGAAAGGTATCCGGATTAAACGCTTTGTGTGGGGAGCCAATCAGGTTGCGGTAGAGTTGCGCAAAGCGGGTTGCCAGCGCTTCGCCATAGTGACGCCCAACATCCGTGACATTCTCCAGCACCGTTTTCTCTTCTTCGATGGCCGGCGGCGTGATTTTGGGCGCCGTCTCCTGCGGCGGCGTGGCAGCCGCGGTACGCAACTGCCCGATCAACTCCTGACGTGACGCGTCATTTTCAAGGACATCCGCCAGAGCGGAGTAAGCCGCTTTCTTCTGTTCAACGTCGGGCTCTGCCGGGGCTGCCCCCTCTGCTGCCGGGGTCGTCCCCGTGGTGACGCCCGGAATAGTAATCGCCTGCGCAGGGGCACACAGCAGGCTAACAAGCAGCAACAGGATCCACGGCACGGCGTCCTCCGATGACAATATTCAGCAAAAAGATAAGTATAGATGGCGGGGGAGGGAGAAATGGTTTTGAGAACATTCCGGCGTAAAAAAGCCGGGCGAACCCGGCTTAGCGTATTAACAAAGCACCGTCAGGAGACGTGCTGCAGGAACTCCTGCAGACGCTGGCTTGGCGGATTCTCGATCAAGGTCTGCGGGTTGCCATCTTCAGCAATACGCCCTTTATCGATAAAGATCAGACGTGAAGCGACTTTCTCGGCAAAGCCGATTTCGTGGGTCACAATCACCATCGTCATCCCTTCTTCCGCCAGGTCCTGCATCACCTTCAGGACTTCATGGCGCAGTTCCGGGTCAAGCGCAGAAGTAGGCTCATCAAACAGCATCATCTTCGGCTTCACCGCCAGCGCGCGGGCAATCGCCACACGCTGCTGCTGACCACCGGAAAGTTCAGAAGGATAGTGGTGACCACGTTCGGCCAGGCCCACTTTCGCCAGCAGCTCTTTTGCCAGCTTCTCAGCTTCCGCTTTATTGGCCCCGCGCACGCGCAGCGGGCCAAACATTACGTTTTCCAGCGCGGTCAGATGCGGGAAAAGGTAGAACTGCTGAAACACCATCCCCGCTTCCTGGCGGATAAGGCGTTCATCGACTTTCGGGTCATTAACCTTCAGACCATCGACAATCAGGTCGCCGCTGGTGATCTCTTCCAGTTTGTTAATGCAGCGCAGCAGCGTGGATTTACCGGAACCCGATGGGCCGATGATCACGACCACTTCGCCCGTTTCGATCTTCAGGTCGATATTATGCAGCACCTGGGTCTGACCAAAGTGCTTGGAGACGTTTTTGAATTCAATCACAGGATTTTCATCCTTCTTTCCAGACGACGTAAAACAAAGCTCAGTGCCAGCGTAATAATCAGATAAACCACGGCAACGGCGGTCCAGATCTCGAGCGCACGGAAGTTACCGGCGATGATCTCCTGGCCCTGACGCGTCAGTTCGGCCACGCCGATCACAATGAACAGCGAGGTATCTTTAATGCTGATGATCCACTGGTTACCCAGCGGCGGCAGCATACGGCGCAGCGCCAGCGGCAGAATAACGTGGCGTATGGTCTCGCGGCGAGAGAGACCCAGGGCGAGGCCCGCTTCGCTAAAGCCTTTATGAATCGACAGCACTGCCCCACGGGTGATCTCCGCAATGTAGGCACCGGAGTTGATCATGATGGTGACCACGGCCGCGCTGAACGGATCGATACGCAGGTCAGTAAAGGCCATAGGCAGGGCGAAGTAGATGAACATCACCTGTACAACGATAGGTGTGCCACGAATGATTTCAATGAAAACCAGTGCGATGTGGTTGGCAATCCAGCCGCCGTAGGTGCGGGCGAAACCGGCGACGAGGCCGATAATCAACCCGCCAATGAGACCGAGGACCGAAATCCACAGGGTCATTTTGGCGCCTTCAAGCAACAGAGGAATGGCGGGCCAGATGGCGCTCCAGTCAAACTCCATGATTAGTTCCTGTTTTTACCGTGGTGAAGACAACAGGGGGCGAAGTTCGCCCCCACAGAAGAGCAAACGCGTTATTATTTTGGTTCAGTACCGAACCATTTTTTATAAATTTCGTTATAAGTGCCGTTCTCACGCAGGGTTTTCAGCGCGCCGTTCACTTTAGTACGCAGATCGTCGCTGCCTTTCGGGAAGGCGATACCGTATTCCTGCGCTTCCAGAGACTCACCTACCGCCTTGAACTTGCCGTTGCCTGCGGTTTTGATGAAGTAAAGGATGTTCGGGGTGTCGTGCAGCACCGCGTCAGCGCGGTTGGTGCCCA
>JBCNNW010000227.1:0-3030 GCA_039594205.1 Pseudescherichia sp.
CCCTGGTGAAAGCCGGCTCAACCCGCTTCCTTAACGGTAGCTGGCGCGTCATGCTGGATGTGAAAGATCCTATCACCGGTAAACCGCCCTCACTGCGCTACCAAATCCAGAACAATAAAGGCACCGCGCGCGTGGTGCATGGCGATAATATCGTCTGCCGTACGGAGGTCTTCTCCGGGCTGCACAGCAACGGTGAGCTGATGATTAAAACGCGCGGCAATGCCCGCTGCACTGACGGCTCTCGCTATCCGATGCCGGAGATCGCCTGCAAAGCCGGGGTGAACGATGTGGCGGAATGTACCGCCCGTTACGACGCCAAGACCGTGGTTCCGTTGACATTCAGAAAAGCAGGTGCGTGATCCCATGCTGGTAACTCTTTGCGACTACAAACAGAGCGTCACGCTTATCGCCAACAGTGGCGTACAGTTTCTTGATTTTGGCCTGACGCCGCAGGACAGTGCCCAGAGCGGACGTTTTGTGCGTAAAACCGCCAACGGCCCCCTGCTGCGTCTCAATTTTGACGTGATTAACAACCGCTACACGCTGCCCGCCAGCGGTGGTGGCCAGCCGGAAGTGGTTAAACCCGAAAGCACCCTTTCGCTGCAGCACTCCCTGACGGTGCTGGATGGCGTCTGGCTGCCGGTGCCCTTCCTGCGCTTCAACCCGCCGCGTACCTTCGTAGAAGGCCCGGACAACTGGGCGCGAGTGCAGGTGCGTAAGCTGGAAGCGCCGGATAGCGCGGGCCATACCCACCGGGTGACGCTGGCTCTGGATAGCCAGATAGCGCCGCATGCTACCTCCCGACTCTCGCCGGTGGAAAACGATATCCTGAACGGGACCCGTTTCTCCCTCGCCTGGCGTGATGACGAAGTGGCAGATTTCCTCGACCAGACCTGGATTGACGGCTGGCTGCGAGAAGCCTTTATCCAGTACGCTTCCGGCGTGGAGAACCGTGCCGACCGCGATCTGCAGTTGGCGATGCGTAATTTTGAGTACCAGGCTCACTGGCTCAACGTGCTGGCCATGCTCGGTGAACAGCTCACCATACCGGAAGTGAAATTTGTCACCCATACCCTCAGCACTCCGGCTATCCCGGTGGATCTGATTCTGGATGTGGGGAATACCCATACCTGCGGCGTGATCATTGAAGATCATGGCGACGCCAACGATGGCCTGCGCCAGACGGCAGAGCTCCAGGTGCGGTCTCTGAGCGAACCCCAGTTCCTGAATGAGCCGCTGTTTACCAGCCGTCTCGAGTTTTCTGAAGCCCGCTTCGGTAAGCAGCACTTCTCTGTAGAGAGTGGACGCGAAGACGCGTTCGTCTGGCCGTCGATTGTGCGCGTGGGCGATGAAGCCCGTAAACTGGCGACCCAGCGTCTGGGAACCGAAGGCAACAGCGGCATCTCCAGCCCGCGCCGCTATCTGTGGGATGAGACCCCGGTGGTGCAGGACTGGCGTTTTAGTCAGATGAATGCCAAAACCCAGCGCGAACCGCTGGCTACCGCTTTCCCGCTGATGAACCTGATGAATGACGACGGAGAGCCGCTGTTTACCCTGCCGCAGGACGAGCGCTTGCCGGTCTTCTCGCCGCAGTACAGCCGCAGCACCCTGATGACCCACATGCTGTGCGAACTGCTGGCACAGGCGCTGGGGCAGATCAATAGCGTCGCCACCCGTCTGCGTCTGGGCTTCCCGGCCTCCCCGCGTCAGCTGCGCACCCTGATCCTTACTCTGCCGTCGGCAATGCCCAAACAGGAGCGTGAGATCTTCCGTCGCCGCATGTTTGAAGCTATCGCCATTGTCTGGAAGGCGATGGGCTGGCATCCGCAGGATGAAGATTTTGCCAGCCGCAAGCAGCAGGAAAAGAGCGTGGTACCGGTGCCGGAAATCCAGATGGAGTGGGACGAGGCAAGCTGCGGTCAGCTGGTATGGCTCTATAACGAAGCCATCTCGCATTACGCTGGCCAGACCGAAACCTTCTTTGCCTCCGTTGCACGTCCTGACCGCGAGCCGGAGCCTGGCTGTGCGCCAGGACGGGCGCTGCGGGTAGCCTCTATCGATATTGGCGGTGGCACTACCGACATGGCCATCACCCATTATCAGCTGGATGACGGTTCTGGCAGCAATGTCAAAATCACCCCGCAACTGCTGTTCCGCGAAGGCTTTAAGGTGGCCGGTGATGACACCCTGCTGGATGTGATCCAGCGCTATGTACTGCCGGCCCTACAGACAGAGCTGCAAAAAGCAGGCATTGCCGACGCTTCGCTGCTGATGGCCTCGCTGTTTGGCGACTCCGGGCGTATTGATACCCAGGCAGTGCTGCGCCAGCAGACGGCCCTGCAGCTCTTTATGCCGATCGGTCACGCCATTCTTGGCGCCTGGGAAGCCAGTGATATCGACGACCCGCTGGACGGACTGCATGCCACCTTTGGCGATCTGCTGAGCCGCAAACCGACGCGCAACGTCATGAACTACCTTCAGCAGGCTATCGATCATGCGCTGCCGGCTGGCTCAGCGCCGTTTGACCTCTTCGCGGTGCCGCTGCATGTTAACTTCCGCGAAATGCAGGAGGCGATGCTGGCGGGCCATTTCACCCTCGCCGCCCCGCTGCATGCGGTATCCGAGGCGATCTCCCATTACGCCTGCGATATTTTGCTGATTACCGGCCGTCCGGGTTGCCTGCCGGGCGTCCAGGCGCTGATCCGCCACCTGCAGCCTGTTCCCGTTAGCCGTATGGTGTGGCTGGATAAGTACCGCGTCCACGAATGGTATCCCTTCAGTCAGCAAGGGCGCATCGGCAATCCGAAATCCACCGCCGCCGTCGGCGCCATGCTCTGTAGCCTGGCGTTGGATCTGCGTCTGCCGCGCTTCAACTTCAAAGCGGCAGATATCGGCGCTTACTCGACCGTGCGCTATCTCGGCGTGCTGGATAACACCGTGAATACCCTGCGCGACGAGAACGTCTGGTATCAGGATATCGACCTCGATAAGCCCGGTGCGAAACTGGACACCCGGCTGCACTTCCCGCTG
>JBCNNW010000228.1:0-3018 GCA_039594205.1 Pseudescherichia sp.
CCAGTTCATCGTGTACCTGCATGATCATATGCACCCGCGGCTTTTCCTTTTCCAGCCACGCATCGACGGCGATCATCGCGCGCTTAATAATATCCGCTGCGGTGCCCTGCATCGGGGCGTTAATCGCTGCACGCTCTGCGCCGGCACGACGCGCCGCATTGCTGGATTTGATATCCGGCAGGTACAGGCGTCGGCCATCGAGCGTTTCGACATAGCCTTGCTCTTTCGCCTGGGCGCGGGTGCGTTCCATGTACTGCAGCACGCCAGGATAACGTTCAAAGTACAGATCCATATACCGCTGGGACTCTTTACGCGGAATGTTTAGCTGACGCGACAGGCCGAATGCGCTCATACCGTAGATCAGACCGAAGTTGATCGCTTTAGCGCTGCGACGCTGTTCGTTCGTCACGCTCTCCAGCGGCAGACCAAAGACTTCGGCGGCCGTTGCGCGGTGAATGTCCTGACCTTCAGCAAACGCCGTCAGCAAGCCTTTATCACGCGACAGATGCGCCATAATACGCAGCTCAATTTGCGAGTAGTCCGCTGAGACGATCACGTAATCTTCCGGAGCAATAAATGCCTGGCGAATACGTCGCCCCTCTTCGTTACGTACCGGGATATTTTGCAGGTTAGGATCGGTGGAGGATAAACGACCTGTCGCCGCCACCGCCTGGTGGTACGAGGTATGCACTCGTCCGGTTTTGGGATTGATCATCAACGGCAGCTTGTCGGTATAGGTCGACTTCAGCTTCGCCAGCCCGCGATATTGCAGAATCACTTTCGGCAGCGGGTAGTCCAGCGCCAGCTCCTCAAGCACCTCTTCTGACGTCGATGGTGCGCCGCCCGGCGTTTTCTTCAGTGGTTTTATTCCCTGCTTCTCAAACAGGATGGTCTGCAGCTGTTTAGGCGAAGAGAGATTAAACGGCTCGCCGGCGAGCTCATGGGCTTTTTGCTCGAGCTCCGTCAAGCGCTGCGCCAGCTCGCCAGAATGGTTATGCAGTACAGTTGGGTCAATTTTGACGCCGTTGCGTTCAATACGGGAAAGCACCGGCACCAGCGGCATCTCTACATGCTGGAATACGTTCATTGGGCCTGCCTGCTTTTGCAGTTTTGGCCACATTTTCAGATGCAGCTGCAGGGTAACGTCCGCATCTTCTGCGGCATAACGGCCCGCTTCTTCAAGCGCAATCTGGTTAAAGGTAAGCTGATTCTTGCCCTTACCGGCGATCGCTTCAAAGGTGATGGTTTGATGCTTCAGCCAGCGGTCAGATAGCGAATCCATATCATGACGGCCCGCCACGCTATCCAGAATGTAGGATTCCAGCATGGTATCGAAGGCGATACCGCGAAGCTCAATACCGTAATTCTGCAGTATGCCACGGTCATACTTCAGGTTTTGCCCGACCTTCAGCGCTTTGTCATCTTCCAGAATAGGTTTCAGCAGCTCAAGAACACGTTCGCGAGAGATCTGATCCGGGGCATCCAGGTAGTCATGTGCCACAGGAACATAGGCCGCAATGCCCGGCTCCGTCGCAAACGACAGGCCTACCATATTGGCTGAAATGTTATCGAGACTATCGGTTTCGGTATCAAATGCGAAAACCGGCGCGTTTTTTAATTTCTCGATCCAGGCGACCAACCGTGACTCTTCGAGAACCGTTTCGTAGTGTTCAAAAGAGAGCGTTACGGCTTCTTCTTCTGCCTGCTCTTCAGCATCGACCACAATTGTCTCTTTCGGCTTCGCCGCGGGTTTTGCCCCTTTCGCCTGTAGCCATTTACCCGCTTCTACGTCCGCGCTCCAGCGTTTGAATTCATACTGTTTAAACAGACTCAGCAGTTCGTCTGCTGCAGGCTGTTGTACTTCAAGCTGTTCGCAGCCCAGCTCTAGCTCTACGTCGGTTTTAATGGTGGCCAGCTTATAAGAGAGATAGGCCACCTCTTTGTTATCGGCAAGCTTACCCGCCATGGTCTTCGCACCACGGAAGGTGAGACCGGCAATTTTGTCCGATTCTGCGTAGAGCGTATCCAGCCCGCCTAACCCCTGCAGCAATGCCTGGGCAGTTTTCTCACCCACACCCGGTACGCCGGGAATGTTATCCGAGGAGTCGCCCATCAGAGCGAGGAAATCGATAATCAACTCTGGCGGTACACCATATTTTGCGACCACCTCTTCTGGCCCCAGAATCGTGTTGGTCATGGTATTGATGAGGGTGATCCCTGGCGTAACCAGCTGCGCCATATCTTTATCACCCGTACTAATCAGAACCGGACGACCCATTTTTTCGGCTTCACGCGCCAGGGTACCAATCACGTCGTCTGCTTCAACACCCGATACCGCCATTAAAGGCAGACCCATCGCTTTGACCATCTTGTGCAGCGGTTCAATTTGCGCGCGCAGATCGTCTGGCATTGGCGGACGGTGAGATTTGTAGTGCTCAAACAGCTCATCACGGAAGGTTTTACCCTTGGCATCAAAGACCACAGCCGCGTGGCTGGGTTGATACTGCATGATTAAACTGCGCAGCATATTCAGCACGCCATACATTGCGCCGGTAGGCTCTCCGGCGCTGTTGGTCAGAGGAGGAAACGCATGATACGCCCGATACAGGTATGAAGAGCCGTCGACGAGAATAAGAGGGTTTTCTGGGATCTGAACCATAGTGTCCGTGCCTTTGAGTAATTTATGGATAAAGGATGCCACATCAGGATGAAAACATCAGTTTTTCAGGCCTAATACAGACAAAGATTTTGCGATCGTCGGGATCGTTCGCAAATCTTGCCTGTGGATAAGTTTGTGTGTAGTTTCTGGCAGCCTGGATAACTCTCCGTATCCGCGATCCTTATAAATATATTAATCATTATTTATCAGTTGCTTATATTTCGATCCCGGACAGATTAACGGACCTGGCGACTATTTACTCCATGTGGATATTAACTACGCCAGCCTAAATAAACAGAATAAACCTCCGCTACAACAGCGTTTTCCTCACTGCCCCACGTTAAACCACCGTTCTTTTG
>JBCNNW010000229.1:0-2971 GCA_039594205.1 Pseudescherichia sp.
TTGGATTCTGGCGAACTGCTGACGTACTGAGAGGCATGGCGACCTTATCAGAGAACGTCCGTTGTCTTCCTAAGACCGCTTGGCCTCCGACTTCCTGCAGGGCAAGTGTCAGTTGGCGGAGATGCCTGCCGCCGGGGTGAGTTGGGAGACGGATGATAACGGTTTTATTATCAGCGCACGCGGCAAAGAGACCACCGCCACCTACCGCTATGACAGCGATGGCTATCCGCTGGGAAAAACCACCACCGCCAAAGAGGAGCGATTTACCGTCGCCTCAACGCCGTCAAAGGATCCGCGTAAGAAATTGGACTATACCGCCATCAGCACCTTCAACGATCGCACGCTGGGCACGGTGCGTCAGACCTGCGACTACGACGATCACGACAATCCGCTGAGCTGTGAGCTGCAGGTGATCGATGAAAGCGTCCAGCCGCCGCTGACCCGCCACTACACCATTAAAAACCGTATCGATTATTACTGAGCCGTCGGCTTCAGCAGGGACGGCCCGGACGTTTTGTGCTCGGCCAGATACTGGTGCTGGAACAGGCACATGCGGATGGTGTTGCGGTACTCGCCGTTAATGAAAAACTCATGGATCAGTTCACCCTCGACCATAAAGCCGAGCTTGCGGTAAATATGGATCGCTTTTTCATTCTCTTTATCAACGATTAAATACAGCTTATACAGATTGAGCACGGTAAAGCCATAGTCCATCGCCAGGCGTGCGGCGCGGGTGGCGAGACCTTTTCCCTGGAAGTCGGGGGAGATGATGATCTGGAACTCGGCCCGGCGGTGCACATGGTTGATTTCAACCAGCTCCACCAGTCCGGCTTTATCGCCATTGCATTCGATGACAAAGCGGCGCTCGCTTTGATCGTGAATATGTTTGTCGTACAGATCGGAGAGCTCAACGAAGGCCTCGTACGGCTCTTCAAACCAGTAGCGCATGACGCTGGCGTTGTTATCGAGCTGGTGGACGAAGCGCAAATCTTCGCGCTCAAGCGGGCGGAGTTTGACGTGTAGCGCGTCGGTCATGGAGATTCCTGTGGTCAAAACGGAAAAGGGATTACAGAAAGGCGGCGCCCGCAGGCGCCAGCGTGGTCAGGAAGCGGCTCAGGGATTGATCGCGCGGCCGGTGCGACGGTCAAGACAGCGCAGGGTGTTTGGCTCCCAGTAGGCATTGACGTTGGCGCTCTTCTGGCAGTTATCCTGCGCGTCGAAAGCGACATCGGCTTTATCCCACTCTTTTTCCGCCCGTTTGTTCACCTTCTGGCGCAGGCTGCGGGTGTCGTTCCATTGCTCTTTTTCCATCGACGCCTGCTGACGGCTCTGCGCGCTGTCGCCAGATTCAATCACCAGCCGGTCGGTGGCGGCATAGGAGCTGGAGGTGTAGACCACAGCGCTTAACGCCAGAATGGCGGTCAGGCACCAGCGTTTGTTCAGTGTCATGTTCATCACGATTTCCTTTAAGTGATGGGTTAACCCTTAGATTCAGTTTACTACAGCTCTTTTGTCGGGCATAGCCGGCAAAACAGCGTGGGGCAGAAGCTATTATCGCGTAGAATGGTTCAACGCTTTGTCTCTTTTACGAATCTTTTAATGCTCAAAACAACGCTGCTGTTCTTTGCTACCGCTCTGTGTGAAATCGTCGGCTGTTATCTACCGTGGCTATGGCTCAAGCGCGGGGCAACGCCGCTGCTGCTGATCCCCACCGCCCTGGCGCTGGCGCTATTCGTCTGGCTCCTGACGCTCCATCCGGCCGCCAGCGGGCGGGTATATGCCGCCTACGGTGGGGTGTACGTTTGTACCGCATTGCTCTGGCTGCGGGTCGTTGATGGGGTCAAATTAACCCATTATGACTGGGCGGGCGCGGCCGTCGCCCTGTGCGGTATGCTAATCATCGTGGCGTGGTGGGGACGGGCCTAAGCCCGTCATGTGTGATCCCTGCCGCTTTTTTCAACCCTAATTCTTGTATGGTAGTCGACCTATTGCCTTACTTATCAGACATCCTATTTAAGTATGACTCTGTAAGGAACAACGATGGCTATCGAGACTCTTGCCGCCCGGACCGGGGCGACGCCGTTACGCATCCGTCGGGTGCAGAAGATCACCCTGACGCTGCTGTTTATCGCCGGTATCGTCAACTTTCTTGACCGCTCTTCGCTGAGCGTCGCCGGGGAGGCGATACGCGCCGACCTGGGCCTTAGCGCCACCGAGTTTGGGGTGCTGCTCTCCGCCTTTTCGCTCTCCTACGGCTTCGCGCAACTGCCCTCCGGTATTTTGTTGGATCGCCTGGGACCACGGATTGTGCTGGGCGCCGGGCTGATTTTCTGGTCCGCGATGCAGGCCCTGACCGGGATGGTCAATTCGTTCTCGCATTTTATTCTGCTGCGCATTGGCCTCGGGATCGGCGAAGCGCCGTTTATGCCAGCCGGCGTGAAATCGATCAACGACTGGTATGCGCAAAGAGAGCGCGGCACGGCGGTGGGAATATTCAACTCCTCGACGGTGCTGGGCCAGGCTATCGCCCCGCCGGCCCTGGTCATCATGCAGTTGGCCTGGGGTTGGCGAACGATGTTTGTGGTGATTGGTTTAGCCGGGATCGTGGTCGGCCTGTGCTGGTATGTGGGCTACCGTAACCGTCGGCAGTTTACCCTGCAGGAGGAGGAGCAGCAGTATCTGGCCAGTGAGGAGGCGGCCCGCCCGGCGCTGAAGTTTAGCGAATGGCTGGCTCTGTTTAAACGGCGGACTACCTGGGGGATGATCCTCGGCTTTTCCGGTGTGAACTACACCGGCTGGCTGTATATCGCCTGGTTACCCGGCTATTTGCAGGCGCAGCAGGGGTTAAGCCTGGCCCGTACCGGCTGGGTGGCGGCGATCCCGTTCCTTGCCGCGGCGGTGGGGATGTGGGTCAACGGCCTGGTGGTCGATGCCCTGGCGCGCAGAGGCTACGATCTGGCGAAAACCCGCA
>JBCNNW010000023.1:0-46636 GCA_039594205.1 Pseudescherichia sp.
CACGCTGACGCAGTTCATGATGCTGTGACAGCGGAATACGCTGAAAGCATCGCTCAGCCCGTCGAGACGGCTCTCGGTTTCGGTATCACGGCTGTCGATCAGGAAGCGATACGCAGCCAGCAGACCGGCCGGGCCGATGAACTTGTCCGGGTTCCACCAGAATGACGGACAGGAGGTGGAACAGCAGGCACAAAGAATGCACTCATACAGACCGTCGAGCTTCTCACGCTGCTCAGGCGCCTGTAAATGCTCGCGAGCGGGTGGATTCTGCCCATTATTCAATAAGTAAGGCTTAATCTTCTCATATTGTGCATAGAATTGCCCCATGTCTACCACCAGATCGCGTACTACCGGCAATCCAGGCAGAGGACGGATAACAATTTTTTTGGTGCCGTTGCCCAGCGCCGAGATCGGGGTGATGCAGGCCAGGCCGTTTTTGCCGTTCATGTTCAGGCCGTCGGAGCCACAGACTCCTTCACGGCAGGAGCGGCGGAACGCCAGGGTTGGATCCTTCTCTTTCAGCTGGATGAGGGCATCCAGCAGCATCATATCCCGACCCTCTTCCCCTTCCAGGGTGTAGTCCTGCATACGCGGAGCGTCGTCGACATCCGGGTTATAACGATAGATTGAAAATTCGATTCTCATTTTCCGGTCTCCGCTTAGTAGGTACGAATCTTCGGCGGGAACGCCGGACGCAGTTTGGGTTCCATGTTCACGCTGCGGCGCGTCATGGATTCCGATTCTGGCAGATACAGGGAGTGGCAGAGCCAGTTTTCGTCGTCACGCTCCGGGAAGTCGAAGCGGCTATGCGCTCCACGGCTCTCGGTACGGAAGTTCGCCGATACCGCCGTCGCAAAGGCGGTCTCCATCAGGTTATCCAGCTCCAGGCACTCGACGCGCTGGGTGTTGAACTCGCTGGAGGTGTCATCCAGGCGGGCATTTTTCAGGCGCTCGCGGATAGCCTTCAGCTGCTCCAGCCCCTTCGCCATCGCATCACCTTCACGGAACACCGAGAAGTTGTGCTGCATACACTCCTGCAACGCTTTGCGGATCGCCACCGGATCTTCACCATCGCGGTTGTTATTCCAGCGGTTCAGTCGCGCCAGCGAGGCATCAATTTCGTCGTCGGTCGCATCACGCAGCGCGCCCTGCTCGGCAATGGACTCCTGCAGATGCAGGCCTACCGCACGACCAAAGACCACCAGGTCCAGCAGCGAGTTGCCGCCGAGGCGGTTGGCACCGTGTACCGACACGCAGGCGATCTCGCCTACGGCAAACAGCCCCGGTATGACCACGTCTTCACCCTGGGCGTTGACGGTCAGCGCCTGGCCGGTCACTTTAGTTGGAATACCGCCCATCATATAGTGGCAGGTCGGGATGACCGGGATCGGCTCTTTCACCGGATCGACGTGAGCAAAGGTACGGGAGAGCTCAAGGATGCCCGGCAGACGGGATTCAAGAACCTCTTTACCGAGGTGGTCAAGCTTCAGCTTGGCATGCGGACCCCACGGACCGTCGCAGCCGCGGCCTTCGCGGATTTCGATCATGATTGAGCGTGCTACTACATCACGGCCCGCCAGGTCTTTGGCGTTCGGCGCATAGCGCTCCATAAAGCGCTCGCCGTGCTTGTTCAGCAGGTAGCCGCCTTCACCGCGGCAGCCTTCGGTGACCAGCACGCCCGCACCGGCGATACCGGTTGGGTGGAACTGCCACATCTCCATATCCTGCACCGGCACGCCCGCGCGCAGCGCCATGCCGACACCGTCACCGGTGTTGATGTGGGCGTTGGTAGTGGACTGGTAGATACGGCCCGCACCGCCGGTGGCCAGCACCGTTGCACGCGCTTTGAAGTAAACCACTTCCCCGGTTTCGATGCACAGCGCGGTGCAGCCGACTACCGCACCATCTGCGTTTTTCACCAGATCCAGCGCATACCATTCAGAGAAGATGGTGGTCTTGTTTTTCAGGTTCTGCTGATAAAGGGTGTGCAGCAGGGCGTGACCGGTACGGTCCGCCGCCGCCGCAGTACGTGCCGCCTGCTCGCCGCCGAAATCTTTCGACTGGCCACCAAACGGACGCTGATAGATAGTGCCATTCTCCAGTCGGGAGAACGGCAGGCCCATATGATCCAGCTCCAGAATCGCTTCCGGGCCGGTTTTACACATGTACTCGATGGCGTCCTGGTCACCGATATAGTCGGAACCTTTCACCGTGTCATACATGTGCCATTCCCAGTTGTCTTCATGGGTATTGCCCAGCGCCACGGTGATACCGCCCTGCGCAGAGACCGTATGGGAACGGGTTGGGAAAACTTTAGAGAGCAGCGCACAGCTCTGGCCGCTTTGGGAAATTTGCAGCGCCGCGCGCATACCTGCGCCACCAGCACCAATTACAACCGCATCAAATTCTCTGACTGGCAGTTTCATTACACACCCCACACCACAACGAATCCATAAATAACGTATACCAGCAGCGCCACCACGGTGAGCAGCTGTAACCCCAGGCGCAGCGCCGTGGATTTAACGTAGTCAGTAAACACCTGCCACATGCCAATCCAGGTGTGGATTAACGTGGAAACCAGCGCCAGCAGGGTAAAGACTTTGGTAAAGGCGGAGGAGAAAAAGCCTGTCCAGGCTTGATAGGTTACATCGCCGCTGATGGCGAAAAACCCGACCATATAGATGATGTACAGCGTCAGAACGATAGCGGTAGCGCGGACCAGAATGAAGTCATGTACGCCGTTGCGTCCTAATGCGGAGGCGTTGCTTACCATACGAGGACTCCTGCGAGAATTGAAAGCACGACAGTGATAGCAATAGCAATATAGGCAGAACGTTGACCTGCGGCGAAGGTTTCTTCCAGATAGCCGACATCCATCAGCATGTGGCGGATACCGCCCACAGCGTGATAGGCCAGCGCGGTGAGAATGCCCCACATGATGAACTTAACGAAAAAGCTATCCATGATGGCAGAGGCGTTCTGGAAGCCCTCTTCTGAGGAGAGTGACAGGCCCAACAGCCACAGCAGAATGCCGATCGCCACGAAGGTGATGACGCCAGACACGCGGTGGAGGATGGACGCTATAGCCGTAACAGGGAACCGGATCGTAGTCAGATCCAGATTGACAGGTCTTTGTTTCTTAGCATTTTTTATCATGAATAACGCCCACATGCTGTTCTTATAGTTTCCTTCCTCCGGTCTGCAGGCGGGTCAGACAGCGTCCATTTGTATAACTGCTCGTCATGCAAAATTTCATGCTTTCGTAGGCTAAACGACGCATTACAACGCTGGTGGCTCGGGACGGCAGGGTATTCCGGAGACCTGGCGGCAGTATAGGATGTTCACAAAATCATTACAATTAACCTACATACACTTTGTCGGGTTTTATGCTGAACAGTGACCTCTATCACGATACCAACATATTTTTAATTTTTAACCATGAGATTTGACAAAAGTTAAACATTATTGTTACAAACGTCAGCGGAAAAGTCATATAATTCGTAAAAGTTATGGGGTCTCTCTTTCACCTGACAATTAGTTATGTAACAGTGAGAGGGATTGACCGCCGTTATCAGGACAGTTATTAGTGATATACAGGTTTGACAAATTCGGACTGTAAAAAGGCTGATTTGCTGATTTTTCACGGTATTTTAATGTTTGCCTGCTAGCGCTTATCGCTCTGTACCCTGCTCTCTCTGCTCAACAGAGCCACGCGCCAAATAACAAACCGGTAACATTGATTTTCTGTATGAATGCAAATCCGGCTTCTTCCCAACAGTCTTAAGCATAAGGCGCTAAGGAGACCGTAAATGGCTGATAAGAAAGCTACCCTCACCTACAATGGTGGCGATGCTATTGAACTGGATGTGCTACAGGGCACGCTCGGTCAGGACGTAATTGATGTCCGCACGCTCGGTTCGAAAGGGGTTTTTACCTTTGACCCGGGTTTCACCTCTACCGCATCCTGCGAATCTAAAATCACCTTTATTGACGGTGACGAAGGCATTCTGCTCCATCGCGGCTTCCCGATTGACCAGCTGGCAACCGAATCAAACTACCTGGAAGTGTGCTATATCCTGCTGAAGGGTGAGAAGCCGACCCAGGCCGAGTTTGACGAGTTCAAAACCATCGTCACGCGCCACACGATGATCCACGAGCAGATCACCCGTCTGTTCCACGGCTTCCGTCGCGACTCCCACCCGATGGCGGTGCTGTGCGGCGTGACCGGCGCGCTGGCGGCGTTCTACCACGACTCGCTGGATGTGAATAACCCGCGCCACCGCGAGATTGCCGCGTTCCGTCTGCTGTCTAAAATGCCAACCGTAGCAGCAATGTGTTACAAGTATTCAATCGGACAGCCGTTTGTTTACCCGCGTAACGACCTCTCCTATGCCGGTAACTTCCTGAACATGATGTTCTCTACCCCATGCGAGAAGTATGAAGTTAACCCGGTGCTGGAACGCGCCATGGACCGCATCCTGATCCTGCATGCCGATCACGAGCAGAACGCCTCAACCTCTACGGTCCGCACCGCTGGCTCCTCGGGCGCTAACCCGTTTGCCTGTATCGCAGCTGGCATTGCCTCCCTGTGGGGACCGGCGCACGGCGGCGCGAACGAAGCGGCACTGAAGATGCTGGAAGAGATCAGCACCGTTGAGCACATTCCGGAATTTGTGCGTCGTGCTAAAGATAAAAACGACTCTTTCCGCCTGATGGGCTTTGGTCATCGTGTTTATAAAAACTATGACCCACGCGCTACCGTGATGCGTGAAACCTGTCATGAAGTGCTGAAAGAGCTGGGCACCAAAGACGATCTGCTGCAGGTGGCGATGGAGCTTGAGCATATTGCGCTCAACGATCCCTACTTCATTGAGAAGAAACTCTACCCGAACGTGGACTTCTACTCCGGCATCATCCTGAAAGCGATGGGCATTCCATCCTCAATGTTTACCGTGATCTTCGCGATGGCACGTACCGTTGGCTGGATTGCCCACTGGAACGAAATGCACGACGACGGCATCAAAATTGCCCGTCCGCGTCAGCTCTATACCGGCTACGAACAGCGCGATTTCAAATCCGATCTGCAGGATCACTAATCTGCTCTGCCCGGCGGCGCTCTGTCTGCCGGGCCTATACACCTCTCCCTACTTCTGACATCCTGGACACCAATAAAACGGCCGCGATGAGAGCGTCGTCTTCTCGATGACTCCTCCGCAGCGACTGCACGCCTTTCCCGCCCGATGAAACACGTTGAAGCGAAACAGCGCCCCATGATGGCGTTTCTCGTTAACCTTGCCGCGCGTGCGGTAGGAGAGACGCGGCACCTCTAACAGCGCGCAGGCTAATGCATCCAGCTGCGTCTCGCTGAGATCGGCTGCGCGATGAGTGGGTGCCAGCCCGGTCGCCCAGAGGATCTCGACTCGCAGATAGTTACCCAGCCCGGCCAGAAAGGCCTGATCCAGCAGCAGTCCGGCAAACTGACGGCGACGAAAACGGGGTGAAATCAGCCGCTCCCTGACCGTCGCCGCATCCAGATCGGGATCGAGCACGTCCGGCCCGACGCGCAGTAAAAACGGGTGGGCGGCCAGCTGCTCCGGGGTCAGCATCTCAATATCCGAGGCGCTGTAGAGCAGAATGGCTTTATCGGCGGCGGCCAGCTTCACCCGCAGGATGCGCGTGGTCTGCGGCTCTTCACCGGCCTTCACGACCCGCCAGACGCCGTAGAGCTGGTTATGGCTGTAGAGCGTCATGCCGCCGGAGAAGTGGGTCAGGAGCGCTTTACCGCGCGTTTCGATACGTTCAACATGCTGCCCGGCAAGCTCCGCCTCCCACGGCTTCAGGTGTTCATAGGCAAACCAGGCTTCGGTTAGCGGTTTACCCTGGATCGCTTTTTCAAGGCTGTCCGCCGCCCGGCGGATCTCAGGACCTTCAGGCATCAACTCTCCTTTCTTAGTTAGCTTGCCGTCACGGCAATATCTCTGGCGGCAAAGGCCTCACGCAGGCGGCAGGCAAAGGCCAGAGCGTGCTCGCCATCGCCGTGCAGGCACACCGTCTGAGCGTTGACCCGGGTCCACTGGCCATCAATACTCTTTACCCGTCCAGCCTGCACCATCTCTAACGTCTGGGAGAGCGCCTGCGCTTCGTCTTCGATCAGCGCGCCTGGCTGCGTACGCGGCACCAGCGAGCCGTCGCGCATATAGCCCCGGTCAGCAAAGACCTCTTCGCGGGTTAGCAAACCATAGCGTTCTCCGGCGCGGATCAGTTCGCTCCCTGCCAGCCCCACCAGAATCAAAGCGGGATCGCAGGCGTGCACCGCCCGGGCAATAGCATCGGCGAGCGCCGGATCCTTCGCCGCCTGGTTGTAGAGCATGCCGTGCGGCTTAACGTGTCGCATTCTGCCGCCTTCAGCGTGAACGATGGTCGCCAGCGCGCCTGTCTGATAGAGCGTTTGCGCATAGACGGTCTCCGGGGGGAGATCCATCGCCGTACGGCCAAAGTTCTGGCGATCGGGAAAGCTGGGATGCGCCCCCACCGCCACGCCGTACTTGAGCGCCTCCCGCACGCAGGCCAGCATGGTCTGGGCATCGCCGGCATGAAAGCCGCAGGCGATGTTAGCCGAGGATACCCGCTGTAGCAGAGCGCTGTCGCTGGTGCTCCCCTCCCCAAGGTCGGCGTTAAGATCGATTTTCAACACGCAGACCTCGCGTCAACTGGTCAAGAAACAGCCGCTGCTCGCGACGGGCGCTAAGCGCCTCCTCAAGGGTGCAGGGCACAAAATGAATGGGATCGCCAAGACGGATCTGCCCCAGGTGGTACATATCCGCCTCAATAATGCAGGCGATGCGCGGATAGCCACCGGTGGTCTGCGCATCGTTCATCAGCACGATAGGCTGGCCGTTATGCGGCACCTGAATCACGCCGGGAACCAGCCCATGGGAGAGCATCTCCTGCTCTGCGCGCCGCTTCAGCTCTGGCCCGTGCAGACGGTAGCCCATACGGTTACTCTGCGGGCTAAGCTGCCACGGCAGTCGCCACAGGGCCTCCTGCGAGGCGGTATCGAACGACTGATACTCTGGTCCCGGCAGGGCACGAATGCGGTTGCCCCACAGAAGCTGCTTCACCCCTTGCGGTCCCAAAAAATGGCGTTCGCAGGCGTGAACCGGTAGCCGATCGCCATCCTGCAACTGCCGTCCGGCAAAACCACCGATGCCCACCTTCAGATCGGTGCTGTAGGAGCCCATCACCTTCGGCACGTCGAAACCGCCCGCCACCGCCAGGTAGCTGCGCATCCCATGCCGGGGGCGCTTAAGCACCAGCCGCTGCCCGGCGCGGGCCTGAAGTCGCCAGCCGGTCCACACCGCCTTGCCGTCCAGCGTCGCCTCGCAGCCTGCCCCGGTGAGGGCAAACCAGCTGTCGTGGTTGAACTCAAACTCGCACTGGCCGAGTGTCATCTCCAGCGCGGCATCATCAGCGGCATTGCCCACCAGCGCGTTGGCAATCTCCAGCGCCGGGGCGTCCAGCGCGCCGCAGTAGCTGATGCCAGACTGGCGTAGCCCCTTGCGTTTGCCGCCCTGCACCGAGGTATACATCCCGGCACGGATCACCGTCAGCATACGCCCTCCTTCTGTGGAACAAAGCGCACCCGGTCACCGGGGCGCAAAAGTACAGGATCGTCGTTATCCGGATTGAACAGCGCCAGCGGCGTATGGCCGATAAGCTGCCAGCCTCCCGGCGTCGCCAGCGGATAGATCCCCGTCTGCTCTCCGCCAATGCCCACCGATCCGGCAGGCACAGAGAGGCGCGGCTCTGCCCGACGCGGAGTATGTAGCGCCTCCGGAAGCCCGCCCAGGTAGGGGAAGCCCGGCTGGAAGCCGAGGAACCAGACCACGTACTCGGTGGAGGCATGTAGCTCAACCACCTGCCGTTCGCTGAGATTACAGTGCTCTGCTACTACGGCCAGATCCGGCCCCGCCGCACCACCGTAGACCACCGGGATCTCGATAAAGCGCGACTCTGGCTCCAGGGCTTCGCTCTCCTCCCACCAGCGCTGAAGGCGCTCGATGGCATCCAGCGCCTTTTCCTGCGGATCCGCCAGCACAACGGTGACATTGTTCATGCCGGGGATTACATCAACAACATTGGGCAGTTCAACCACCCGCTGGGCCAGCCGCCAGATACGCTTCTGGCTGGCCAGGGTTACCGGAGGCTCTAGCTCCAGCACCACGGCGGTCTCACCTAATAGATAACAACGCGCTCGCTGCACTTAGTCCCCCTTGCATCATGCCGGATTGGGAATATCGATAAAGGTAACGTCCAGGTCTGTATGTTCGGTTAGCCACTCGCTAAGCGCGCGAATGCCGCCGCGTTCAGTGGCGTGATGTCCCGCTGCATAGAAATGCAGCCCCTGCTCACGGGCGCTATGGATGGTCTGCTCAGAGACCTCGCCAGTGATAAAGGCATCGACGCCGAAACGGGCGGCGCTGTCGATAAAGCCCTGGCCACCACCGGTACACCACGCCACGCGCTTGACCAGATCCGGGCCGGTATCGCCGCTCCACAGCGGGCGTCGGCCAAGGCGGGCCTCGATCCACGACGCCAGCTCCAGGCCGGGTACCGGCATCGCCAGTTCACCCCAGGGCACCAGCGGCTCAATTTCGCCTTTCACGGTAATGCCTAACAGCACCGCCAGCTGAACGTTATTCCCCAGCTCCGGATGAGCGTCCAGCGGCAGATGCCAGCCGTAGAGGTTGATATCATTGGCAAGCAGGGCCTTCAGGCGATTGCGCTTCATGCCGCGGATCGTCGGGGATTCCCCTTTCCAGAAGTAGCCGTGATGGACGATGATGGCATCGGCCTGCTGGCGGATTGCTTCATCGATCAGCGCCTGGCTGGCGGTCACGCCGGTAATAATTTTTCGTACTTCGTCACGCCCCTCGACCTGCAGGCCGTTGGGGGCATAGTCACTGAAGGCCGCGCTGTTAAGCTTGTCATTAATCAGGCGTTCCAGTTCGGTGTTATTCATCATCCCTCTCTACGCTTTTCTTGCGGCTTCATACGCGGCCAGGGTGGCCGTGCGGGCCTGTTTATGATCGACCACCGGGCGAGGGTAGTCCAGAGTTACCCCTTGCTTATCCGCCCAGGCCCAGGGGTCGTGCAGCGATGCCGCGGGCACCGCTGCCAGCTCGGGCAGCCACTGGCGGATAAACTCGCCTTGCTTATCAAATTTTTCGCCCTGAGTGGTGGGGTTAAAGATGCGAAAATAGGGTGCAGCATCGGTACCGGTCGAGGCTGCCCACTGCCAGCCGCCGTTGTTAGCGGCCAAATCGCCATCAATAAGCTGAGAGATAAAATAGCGCTCTCCGACGCGCCAGTCGATCAGTAAGTCTTTGACCAGGAAGCTGGCGGTAATCATCCGCAAACGGTTATGCATCCAGCCGGTATTATTCATCTGCCGCATCGCCGCATCGACAATCGGATAGCCGGTGCACCCCGTCTGCCAGGCCTGCAACTGCGCCGGGTTACTTTGCCACTGTACCTGTTCGGTCCACGGAATAAAGGGCCGATGCTTGCAGAGTTCGGGATACGAGGTCATCAGATGGCGGTAGAAGTCACGCCAGATAAGCTCATTCAGCCAGACCGCGCCCGCGCCGCCGTTCAGAGCGTCGGGCTGCTCTGCCAGCAGCCGGTGCAGGCACTGGCGCGGAGAGAGAACCCCCAGCGCCAGACAGGCCGAAAGCCGACTGGTGGCATCAAGCGCAGGAAAATCGCGCCGGGCCTCATACTCCCCTACCTCATTGCGGCAAAACTCGCGCAGCCGTTCAACCACCGCCTGCCCGGTGGCCGGAAAGAGGCTGGGATCGAAATCCTGCTGCGGATAGTTGAGCATAAGCGGCTTCAGCGCGTCGCTTAGCGCCCCACCCTCACGCACAGCAGGTGCAGGCACGCACTCGGGTAGATCTTCCCGAAGCCTGCGCAGAAAAGCGTTTTTATACGGGGTGAAGACCTTATACATCTGCCGGTCGCCGGTCATGACGCTGCCGGGGGGAAGCAGCACGCTGTCATCCAGCCCCTGGCAGGTGACCTCCGGGAGCGCCCGCTCGACGGCGGCATCGCGCTGGCGTTCGTTAATCTCGTACTGATAGTTGTAGAAAAGATGCGTAACGTCATGCGCCTCGCAGATCTTTTTTACCGCCGCCACGCTGGCATGAAAATCATCGACCTCGACGAACAGCAGCGGGATCCCCTTTTCCGCCAGCTCCTGCTGAAGGCTGTGAAGATGGGACTGCATAAACGCCGCCTGCCGCGGCGCCATGTCGTGCTTTTCCCACTGCCTGGGGGTAGAGATGAAGAGTGCCAGCACCTTTGCGTGGCGATCGCGGCAGGCGGCAGCGAGGGCAAGGTTATCCTTCACGCGAAGATCCGCGCGAAACCAGACCAGATGGGTGGTCATACAGCTCCTGAATTAATGTCCGTAACGAAGGCGCAGGGTCTCTGGCCACGGGTCAAAGTAGCGCTGCCCGGCGAGGTAGGCGTCGGGGAATTCGGCCATGTAGTGCTTGAGTAACGTCACCGGGGCAAGCAGCGGCTGCGTACCCTGCCGATAGCGCTCGATAAGCGACGACAGCTCCTCGCGCTGGCGAGCGTTTAGCTGCTTGCGGAAGTAGCCCTGAACATGCATCAGCACATTGGTGTGGTTGCGGCGGGTGGCCTGGTGAGAGAGCAGATCCATCAGCCGCTGGCGATACTCAACAAACCATTCGTCGAGCGATTCCCACTCGTGAATGGCTGCCACAAAGCGCCCCAGCTCCCGGTATTTCGGCTGGGAGTGGGCCAGCAGCAGCAGCTTGTAGCGGCTGTGGTAGGCGATCAGCTCCCCGCGCGTCAGGCCACGCTCGCGCACGCCGTTAAGCTCGTGCAGGGCGTAGATCCGCTCAACAAAGTTTTCGCGGATCAGGGGATCGTGCAGGCGGCCGTCCTCTTCAACGGGCAGCCAGGGATAAGTTTGCATTAATATTTCGGTATAGATCCCGCGCCCGGCCTTACGGTTGTTTTTGCCGTCGGCATCGTAGACGCGCACCCGCTCCATGCCGCAGCTGGGTGATTTTGCGCAGACGATATAGCCGCAGAGATGTTCAAACTGGCTGATGCGCTTCTGGGCATAGCTCTGCATTGACTGAGTCAGATCGCCCTCGCGTCCGTCGCTAAAGCGCAGCGCCGGATCGCCTTCAGGCATTTTAACCAGTCGCAGCGCCGGACGCGGGGTAGGCAGGCCGATGGCCATCTCCGGGCAGACCGGCTCAAAACGGACTAACGGCGACAGCTCCTCAACGGCAAAGGCCAGTCGCTTGTGCCCGCCGTCAAAACGCACGGTTTCCCCTAACAGACAGGCACTGATGCCAACAGGGATTTTTTCACTCATAGCGGCTCCTTATAGACTCTCCGTAAGTGTAGCATCGTTGTCGTTTCTGGAAACGCGCGAAACGCCTGATAGCGCTACGCTTATCAGGCCTACAGCGCCTAAGGTTTTTCACTTTCCGCGCATAAAAAAACCGCCCCGAAGGGCGGTTTGCTTAGCTGCTGTGTGGGCTTTGCCCTTTTAGTAGAAATCGCAGGCCACTTTTTCGGCCTGATCCATCCACACCGGTTTGTTGCTGGTTTTCGCCCAGACGCGGTGCAGATAGCTGTAGAAACGGGCGCGATCTTTCCAGAACAGCATAAACGGCAGTGCCGCTATGCCTGCCACGACGGCAAAAACGCGACGGGCAACGATCACATGTAGTGGATAATCTTGATATAAAGACATACGTTTTCCCCCTTTTACCCCGTCATCCTTCACGAGGCTGGCATGTCGGTAATATTCACCGGAATAATCAACTTACGTTACTGGTTAAAATAGTACCGCTTTGTCTGTAATTTTACTACTCATCCGACCACTATTTTTTCACCGTTGAGGTGATATTTACACTTCTCGCGTAGGAAAGTTACAAAACAGTTAAATTAATACTAAACATTAGTTAAATTGTGCCTTTGTGATTTTTATACTTTTTTTACACCCGCCCCGTCAATTTTTGCAAAATCTTTGCGCCGGAAACCTTACCTTCACTGCACATCCTAAGAACACCACGGAGGTGGAGTGTGAGTGCAGGCGTAATAACCGGTGTGGTACTGGTTTTCCTGTTGTTGGGCTATCTGGTTTATGCCCTGATTAACGCGGAGGCCTTCTGATGGCGGCGCAGGCGTTTTTACTGATAGCCAGCTTTTTACTGGTGCTGTTTCTGCTGGCGCGTCCGCTGGGGACGCTGTTGGCAGGGCTGATAGCGAACCAGCCGCTGGCGGGTACCGCGGCAGTCGAACGCGGTATCTGGCGTATAACGGGCATCAGGCCGACAGAGATGACATGGCGGCACTATCTGCTGGCCATCCTCTCTATTAACCTGCTCGGCGTACTGGTCCTCTTTCTGATGCTGATGTTTCAGGCACAGCTGCCGTTTAACCCGCAGCAGCTGCCTGGCCTCTCCTGGCACCTGGCACTCAATACCGCCGTAAGCTTTGTCGCAAACACCAACTGGCAGTCCTATAGCGGCGAGAGCACCCTGAGCTACTTTAGCCAGATGGCCGGTCTGACGGTGCAGAACTTTCTCTCTGCGGCCAGCGGCATTGCGGTGATCTTCGCGCTGATCCGCGCGTTTTCCCGTAAAAGCGTCAATACCTTGGGTAACGCCTGGGTGGATATCACCCGCATTACCCTGTGGGTGCTGCTGCCCATCTCGCTGCTGCTGGCGCTGGTGTTTATCCAGCAGGGGACGCTGCAAAACGTTAACGCCTACCAGCCCTACACCTCGCTGGAGGGCGTCAAGGGTCTGCTACCGATGGGACCCGTCGCCTCCCAGGAGGCGATCAAAATGCTGGGAACCAACGGCGGCGGCTTCTTCAACGCTAACTCGGCGCATCCGTTTGAGAACCCGACGGCGCTGACCAACTTCCTGCAGATGCTGGCCATTTTCCTGATCCCCACTGCGCTCTGCTTCGCCTTCGGTGATGCAGTAGGTGACCGTCGCCAGGGGCACGCCATTCTCTGGGCGATGTTAATTATCTTTGTGGTCTGCGCCGGACTGGTGATGTGGGCCGAGCTAAACGGCAATGCGCATCTGCTGACGCTGGGGGCGGACGGCAGCGCCAATATGGAGGGGAAAGAGAGCCGCTTTGGCATCCTCGCCAGCAGCCTCTTTGCAGTGGTAACGACCGCCGCCTCCTGCGGGGCGGTCAATGCGATGCACGACTCCTTTACCGCGCTGGGAGGCATGGTGCCGCTATGGCTGATGCAGATTGGCGAGGTGGTCTTCGGCGGGGTCGGATCGGGCCTCTACGGCATGCTGCTCTTTGTGCTGCTGGCGGTGTTTATTGCCGGGCTGATGATCGGCCGCACGCCGGAGTATCTGGGGAAAAAGATCGACGTGCGGGAGATGAAGATGACCGCGCTGGCGATCCTCGTCACCCCGGCGCTGGTGCTGCTCGGCACGGCGCTGGCAATGATGACCGATGCCGGACGTGCAGGGATGCTTAACCCTGGGGCGCATGGCTTTAGCGAGGTGCTCTACGCCGTCTCGTCCGCAGCCAATAACAACGGCAGCGCCTTTGCCGGTCTCAGTGCTAACACCCCGTTCTGGAACTGTCTGCTGGCGTTCTGCATGTTCGTGGGTCGCTTCGGCGTGATCGTCCCGGTCATGGCTATCGCCGGATCGCTGGTGATGAAAAAGAGCCAGCCCGTCAGCCCCGGTACGCTGCCCACCCACGGTGCGCTGTTTGTTGGCCTGCTGATCGGCACCGTGCTGCTCGTTGGCGCGCTGACCTTTATCCCCGCGCTGGCCTTAGGCCCAATCGCGGAACACCTTTCCTTACGCTAAGCCTGGCGGGAGCCTTTATGAGTCGTAAGCAACTTGCCCTGTTCGAACCCACGCTGGTTCGCAAGGCACTATTAGCCTCTTTTGTAAAACTTAGTCCACGGGTGCAGTGGCGTAACCCGGTAATGTTTATCGTCTGGATCGGCAGCCTGCTCACTACCCTGCTGGCGATCGCCATGGCCGCAGGCTATCTCAGCGGCAGCGCGGCCTTTACCGGCGCGATCAGTCTCTGGCTGTGGTTTACCGTGCTGTTTGCCAACGTCGCGGAAGCGCTGGCCGAGGGGCGCAGCAAAGCCCAGGCCAGCAGCCTGAAAGGGGTGAATAAAACCGCCTTCGCCCGTAAACTGCGTGCCCCGCAGTATGGTGCACCAACCGATCGTATTCCTGCCGCCGATCTGCGCCGGGGAGACGTGGTGCTGGTCGAGGCAGGCGATATCATCCCCTGCGACGGCGAGGCCATCGAGGGTGGCGCATCGGTAGATGAGAGCGCTATTACCGGAGAGTCCGCGCCGGTCATTCGTGAATCGGGAGGAGATTTTGCCTCGGTCACCGGCGGCACGCGTATTCTTTCAGACTGGCTGGTGATCCGCTGCAGCGTCAACCCTGGCGAGACCTTCCTCGACCGGATGATTGCCATGGTCGAGGGCGCGCAGCGGCGGAAAACGCCTAACGAAATCGCACTAACTATTCTGCTGGTAGCCCTGACAATTGTCTTCCTGCTGGCCACCGCCACCCTCTGGCCCTTCTCCGCCTGGGGCGGGACAGCGGTTAGCGTCACCGTGCTGGTGGCCCTGCTGGTGTGCCTGATCCCCACCACTATCGGCGGGTTGCTCTCCGCCATTGGCGTCGCCGGGATGAGCAGGATGCTGGGCGCAAACGTGATCGCCACCAGCGGCCGGGCGGTAGAAGCGGCGGGGGATATCGACGTGCTGCTGCTGGATAAGACCGGCACCATCACCCTCGGCAACCGCCAGGCCGCCGAGTTTTTACCGGCTAAGGGTGTAGACGAGCGCACGCTGGCCGATGCGGCACAGCTGGCCTCGCTGGCGGATGAGACTCCGGAGGGTCGCAGCATCGTGGTGCTGGCAAAGCAGCGTTTTAACCTGCGGGAGCGCGACGTCCAGAGCCTGAATGCCGCCTTTGTTCCCTTTACCGCCCAGACGCGGATGAGCGGCATCAACATTCAGGACCGACAGATCCGCAAGGGCTCGGTGGATGCCCTGCGCCGTCACATAGCCGCTAACGGTGGCGAGTTTCCCGCCGAGGTCGACGCCATGGTTGAACAGGTGGCGAGCCGGGGGGCGACACCGCTGGTAGTCGCCGAGGGCAACCGCGTATTAGGCGTGATCCCGCTGAAGGACGTGGTTAAGGGCGGGATTAAGGCCCGCTTCGCCCAGTTGCGTAAGATGGGCATCAAAACGGTAATGATCACTGGCGATAACCGTCTCACCGCCGCCGCCATTGCCGCCGAGGCAGGGGTCGATGACTTTCTGGCGGAGGCGACGCCGGAAGCCAAGCTGGCGCTGATCCGCCAGTATCAGGCCGAAGGTCGGCTGGTGGCGATGACCGGGGACGGTACCAACGATGCTCCGGCGCTGGCCCAGGCCGACGTGGCGGTGGCGATGAACTCCGGTACCCAGGCAGCCAAGGAGGCGGGCAACATGGTGGATCTGGACTCTAACCCCACCAAGCTGATTGAGGTGGTACATATTGGTAAACAGATGCTGATGACCCGTGGTTCGCTGACCACTTTCAGCATCGCTAACGACGTAGCCAAGTACTTCGCCATCATTCCTGCTGCATTTGCGGTCACCTATCCGCCGCTTAATGCCCTGAATATTATGCACCTCCACTCGCCCAGCTCGGCGATACTCAGCGCGGTGATTTTTAACGCGCTGATCATTATTGTGCTGATCCCGCTGGCCTTAAGGGGTGTGAGCTATACGCCGCTCTCGGCCCAGGCGATGCTGCGCCGTAATCTTTGGATCTACGGCCTGGGCGGGCTGATCGTGCCCTTTATCGGCATCAAAGCGATCGATCTGCTGTTAACGCTTTTTGGCCTGGTTTAAGAGGATTGCAACATGGCTATAATTCGTCCGGTGCTTTTTCTGTTCTTGCTGTTAACCCTCATTACCGGCGGGCTTTATCCGCTGGTTACCACCCTGCTCGGTCAGGGCCTGTTTCCGGCACAGGCCAACGGCTCGCTGATCCTCGAGGATCAGCAGATCCGCGGCTCGCGCCTGATTGGCCAGGCGTTTAGCGCGCCGGGCTACTTCCAGGGCCGCCCTTCCGCCACCGCCGATGCACCCTATAATCCGCTGGCTTCCGGCGGCAGCAACCTGGCCGGCAGCAATCCGGCGCTTGACGAGGCGATTACCGCCCGCGTCGCGGCGCTGCGGACGGCCAATCCACAGGCTAACCCGCGCGTGCCGGTAGAGCTGGTCACCGCCTCCGCCAGCGGGCTGGATTACGGGCTGTCCCCGCAGGCCGCGGCCTGGCAGATCCCGCGCGTGGCGGCGGCGCGTAACCTGTCGACGGCACAGGTTGCAGAGTTGGTCGCCAGACACACGCATAAACCGCTGCTGAGCTTTACCGGCGAGCCGGGAGTGAATATTGTGGAGCTTAACCTCGCCCTCGATGCGTATAAGGACACCCCGAAATGACCGACGAGCCGTTGCGTCCCGATCCCGATCGCCTGCTGGAGCAGGCCAGCAGCACGCATCGCGGCAGGCTGAAGATCTTTTTCGGGGCCTGCGCGGGAGTGGGCAAAACGTTCGCCATGCTCGCCGAAGCGCAGCGCCTGCGGACGCAGGGGCTGGATATTGTCGCCGGGGTGGTAGAGACCCACGGGCGTAAAGAGACGGCGGCGATGCTGGAGAGCCTGACGGTTCTGCCGCTCAACGTTACTAACCACCGGCGGCGGCGTCTGGCGGAGTTCGATCTCGATGGGGCGCTGGCCCGGCGTCCGGCGCTGATCCTGATGGATGAACTGGCTCACACCAACGCCCCCGGCTCCCGCCATCCAAAACGCTGGCAGGATGTCGACGAGCTGCTGGAGGCGGGAATCGACGTCTTCACCACTCTCAACGTGCAGCATCTGGAGAGTCTGAACGACGTGGTAAGCGGCGTGACCGGGATCCAGGTACGGGAGACCGTGCCGGATCCCTTTTTTGACGCCGCCGACGACGTGGTGCTGGTCGACCTGCCCCCGGACGATCTCCGCCAGCGTCTGCACGAAGGCAAGGTCTATATCGGCGGCCAGGCTGAGCGCGCCATCGAACATTTTTTCCGCAAGGGTAACCTGATCGCCCTGCGCGAGCTGGCTCTGCGGCGCACCGCTGACCGCGTCGACTCCCAGATGCGTGCCTGGCGTGATCGCCAGGGCCTGGAGAAGGTCTGGCACACCCGGGATGCCATTCTGCTCTGTATCGGCCACGGCCAGGGCAGTGAGAAGCTGGTGCGTACCGCCGCGCGGCTGGCGGCGAAGCTCGGCAGCGTCTGGCATGCGGTCTATGTTGAGACGCCTACCCTGCACAAGCTGCCGGCCCATCGGCGGCGGGCTATTTTAAGCGCCCTGCGGCTGGCGCAGTCGCTGGGGGCGGAGACCGCGACGCTTGCCGACACTGCCGAGGAGCGGGCCGTATTGCGCTACGCCCGGGAGCATAATCTTGGCAAAATCGTCATTGGCCGCCAGGGCCAGCGTCGCTGGTGGCATCCCCCCTCTTTCGCCGAACGCCTTGCCCGCCATGCGCCCGATCTCGATCTGCTCGTCGTCGCCCTTGAAGAGAGCACCTCGCCATTTATCCCGCGTGCCGCCGACGCCCGGCCGCTGATGGAGAAGTGGCGGGTGCAGATCGTCGGCGGTCTGGTGGCCATCGCACTCTGCGCCCTGATCACCTTTATTGCCAGCCAGTGGCTTATCGCCTTTGACGCCGCCAATCTGGTGATGCTCTACCTGCTCGGGGTGGTGATTGTCGCCCTGCTCTACGGACGCTGGCCGTCGGTGCTGGCGACGATGATGAATGTCATCAGCTTCGATCTCTTTTTTATTGCCCCGCGCGGCACGCTGGCGGTCTCCGACGTGCAGTATCTGCTGACCTTTGGCGTGATGCTGACGGTGGGGCTGGTGATCGGCAACCTGACCGCAGGCGTGCGTTATCAGGCGCGCATTGCCCGCTATCGTGAGCAGCGGACCCGCCATCTGTATGAGATGTCGAAGGCGCTGGCGATAGGACGCAGCGAGGAGGATATTGCCCGCACCGGTGAGACCTTTATCCAGTCGACCTTTCACGCCCGCAGCCAGATCCTGCTCCCGGACGAGAGCGGCAAGCTAAGAGCGGTGACGCCTGCGCAGAGCATGACCCCGTGGGATGAGGCCATCGCCCAGTGGAGCCTGAACAAGGGCCTGCCCGCCGGGGCCGGGACCGATACCCTGCCCGGCGTGCCCTATCTTATCCTGCCCCTGAAAAACGTGGATAAAACCCGGGGGGTGGTCATCGTCGAGCCAGCCAGCCTGCGCCAGCTGATGATCCCCGAGCAGCAGCGTCTGCTGGAGACCTTCGCCCTGCTGGTAGCCAGCGCGCTGGAGCGGCTGGCGTTAACCACCAGCGAGCAGCATGCGAGGCTAACCAGTGAGCGGGAGAGTATTCGCCACTCGCTGCTGGCGGCGCTCTCACACGATCTTCGTACCCCGCTGACCGTGCTGTTTGGTCAGGCAGAGATTTTAACTCTCGATCTGGCCAGCGCAGGATCGCCGCACGCCCCGCAGGCCAGTGAGATCCGCCAGCAGGTACTGAGTATGACCCGGCTGGTGAATAACCTGCTTGATATGGCGCGTATCCAGTCCGGCGGCTTCAATCTGAAGCTGGAGTGGCTGACGCTGGAGGAGATCGTTGGTAGCGCCCTGCAGGCGCTGGATCCGATCGCTGGCGGTCGTGCTATCCAGCTGGCCCTGCCGGACCCGCTGATGCTGGTGCAGGTGGACGGCCCGCTGTTTGAGCGCGTGCTGATCAATCTGCTGGAGAATGCCATGAAGTATGCCGGTCCCACCGCGGCGATCGGCATTAACGCGTGGCGGGATGAGAACCAGCTGCAACTGGAGGTATGGGACAGCGGGCCGGGTATCCCGGCAGGGCAAGAGCAGGAAATTTTTGCCAAATTCGCCCGGGGTAACAAAGAGTCATCCATTCCGGGCGTGGGGCTGGGGCTGGCCATCTGTGAAGCAATCGTCGAGGTTCACGGCGGTACAATTGCCGTAGCAAACCGGCCCGAGGGAGGTGCGCGCTTTCGTGTTACACTTCCACAAACAGCGCCGCCAGAGCTTGATGAGTTAACCGGAGATGCGTGATTAACATTTTAATTGTCGAGGACGAGCAGGCCATTATTCGCTTTGTGCGCGCCGCACTGGAGGCGGATGGTCTGCGGGTATATGAGGCGCAGACGCTGCAGCGTGGCCTGCTGGAAGCCGCGACGCGCAAGCCCGATGCGATTATCCTCGATCTTGGCCTGCCCGACGGTGACGGCCTCGATTTTATTCGCGATCTGCGCCAGTGGAGCCAGACGCCTATTATCGTGCTCTCGGCACGCGCCGAAGAGCAGGATAAAATTGCCGCCCTCGACGCCGGGGCGGACGACTATCTTAGCAAGCCGTTTGGTATTGGTGAGCTGCAGGCGCGCCTGCGGGTGGCACTTCGCCGTCATGGCAGCGGCAGCCAGAGCGATCCGCTAGTGACCTTCTCTGATGTGCGCGTTGACCTGGCCGCCAGGCGCATTCAACGCGGTGAAGAGGAGATCCACCTGACCCCCATCGAATTCCGCCTGCTGGCGGTGCTGATAGGCCACCACGGCAAGGTGCTCACCCAGCGGCAGCTGCTGCGCGAGGTGTGGGGACCCAATGCGGTTGAACACAGCCACTATCTGCGTATTTATATGGGCCACCTGCGCCAGAAGCTGGAAAACGATCCGGCCCGCCCGCGCCATTTTATTACTGAAACCGGTATTGGCTATCGCTTTATATTGTAAATATAGCTCGCTTAATTAGCATTATATTTAATTCCGCGGAATAATCCCATCACATTAAATAACAGTGTAATTAATAAAAATATTATTTTCGCAAACTGTTTTTATTGATCAATCTCACGGTGAAATTCAATTCTGCCGATAAAATGGCCCCCGAAATAAGTTAACTTCACGTTATATCCTTACCTGTAACATCAATTCTGCAAGAGAATTGAGGACCAACTATTATCTAAAACAAGGACCTATTATGCAACGCTTGAAAATAGCGGCGAGCCGCGCCTGCCACGAATCTATCGCCACCCGCCGTGATATTATCGATCTACATGACAGTAATTTTATTGACGTTGCCGCCGCCGTCCTCTCTATTAATGATATCCATAAAGGGATGGTAGAAAAGATTGAGGAGACCGGATTTAACATCCCCATCTTTGTAATGACGCACGAAGCGGAATTCGTTCCGGCAATCTACCTTCCGGATATTTACGGGGTATTTCAGTACGGTAACGCCAACCGTGAATATTATGGCCGCCAGCTTGAGGCCGCTGCGCTAAAATATGAGCGTGGCCTGCGCCCCCCCTTCTTCAGCGCCTTAACGGATTACGTCAAGCAGGGTAACAGCGCTTTTGACTGTCCTGGACACCAGGGCGGGCAGTTTTTCCGCCGCCATCCTGCCGGCAACCAGTTTGTGGATTTCTTTGGCGAAGCGCTGTTCCGCGCCGACCTCTGTAACGCCGACGTGGCAATGGGCGATCTGCTGATCCACGAAGGCGCACCCTGTCTGGCCCAGCAGCATGCGGCCAGAGTGTTTAACGCCGACAAAACCTATTTCGTCCTCAACGGCACCTCGTCGGCTAACAAGGTGGTACTTAATGCCCTGCTGGCACCGGGAGACCTGGTGCTGTTCGATCGCAACAACCATAAGTCGAACCATCATGGGGCGCTGCTGCAGGCGGGCGCTACGCCGGTCTATCTGGAGACGGCGCGTAACCCCTACGGCTTTATCGGCGGCATCGACGCCCACTGTTTTGAAGAGCCGTATCTGCGCAAACTGGTGGCCGAGGTATCGCCTCAACACGCAGAGCGTCAGCGTCCGTTCCGTCTGGCGGTGATCCAGCTCGGCACCTATGACGGCACCATCTACAATGCCCGCCAGGTGGTAGATAACATAGGTCACCTCTGCGACTACATCCTGTTTGACTCAGCGTGGGTTGGCTATGAGCAGTTTATTCCCATGATGGCTGACTGCTCGCCGCTGCTGCTGGATCTCAATGAGAACGATCCGGGCATTCTGGTTACCCAGTCGGTGCACAAACAGCAGGCAGGCTTCTCCCAGACCTCGCAGATCCACAAAAAGGATAGCCATATCAAGGGCCAGCAGCGCTACGTTCCGCACAAACGCCTGAACAACGCCTTTATGATGCACGCCTCAACCAGTCCCTTCTACCCTCTCTTCGCCGCGCTGGACGTCAACGCCCGCATGCACGAGGGCGAGAGCGGCAAAAGGATGTGGATGCGCTGCGTTGAGCAGGGCGTTGAGGCCCGCAAGATGATCCTCAATCAGTGCAAATTTATCCGTCCTTTCGTTCCGACAACGGTGGACGATCGTCCGTGGGAGTCGTACGACACCGCTGAGATCGCCCGCGATCTGCGCTTCTTCCACTTTGTCCCCGGCGAGAACTGGCACGCCTTTGAGGGCTATGCGCCGCACCAGTACTTTATCGATCCCTGCAAGCTGCTGCTGACCACGCCGGGCATCGACGCTGCCACCGGTGAGTATGAAGCGTTTGGCGTACCGGCAACCATTCTCGCCAACTACCTGCGCGAAAACGGCGTGGTACCCGAGAAGTGCGATCTTAACTCCATCCTCTTCCTGCTGACGCCTGCAGAGGAGATGGGCAAACTGCAACAGCTGGTGGCCCGGCTGGCGCAGTTTGAGACGCTGCTGGCCAGCGATGCACCTCTGCAGGAGGTGTTGCCGTCAATTTACCACCAGCACCCGCAGCGTTACGCCGGTTATACCCTGCGCCAGCTCTGCCAGGAGATGCACGACCTCTATGCACGTAACAACGTTAAGCAGCTGCAAAAAGAGATGTTCCGCAAAGCCTGTCTGCCGCCGGTGTCCATGTCGCCTCAGGAAGCTAACTACGCCTTTATTCGCGGCGAGAGTGAGCTGGTGCTGCTGAGCGAGGCCGAAGGACGGATCGCCGCCGAAGGCGCGCTCCCCTATCCCCCGGGTGTGCTGTGCGTCGTACCGGGTGAGGTTTGGGGCGGTTCTGTACTGCGCTACTTTACCGCGCTTGAGGAGGGGATCAATCTGCTGCCGGGCTTCGCGCCGGAGCTACAGGGGGTCTACATTCAGGAGCACGAGGGGCGTAAAGCGGTGTGGTGTAACGTGATCAAACGGTAAACATTACCCGGAAAGAGTAGCACCCGGCAGCGCATTGCCGCCGGGCGCTTAACGGCATCAGGCGTTTTTCAGCACTTCACTTACAATCTCTACCGCTTCTTTCTCGATCAGCTTACGGTGCTCTTCACCGAGGAAGCTTTCGCAGTAAATTTTGTAGGCATCTTCTGTCCCTGACGGACGTGCAGCAAACCAGCCGTTGTCGGTCATCACCTTCAGCCCGCCGATAGAGGCCCCGTTACCCGGTGCCGCAGTCAGACGCGCCGTGATCGGATCCCCTGCCAGCTGACTGGCGCTAACCATCTCTGGCGACAGCTTCGACAGCGCGGCTTTTTGCGCAGAGGTCGCGCCGGCCTGCAGACGGTTATAGCTTGGCGCGCCAAAGCGCTCAGCCAGCTCATCATAGTGCTGCTGCGGGTTTTTGCCGGTGACGGCGGTGATCTCCGCCGCCAGCAGGCACATGATAATGCCGTCTTTATCGGTGGACCACGGGGTGCCGTCGAAGCGCAGGAACGACGCGCCGGCGCTCTCTTCGCCGCCGAAGCCGAAGCTGCCGTCGTGCAGACCATCGACAAACCACTTGAAGCCAACCGGCACTTCCACCAGCTTACGACCCAGATCGTTGACCACGCGGTCGATCATCGCCGAGGAGACCAGAGTTTTCCCTACCGCCACCTCTTTGCCCCACTGCGGACGATGCTGGAACAGGTAGTTGATCGCTACTGCCAGGTAGTGGTTCGGATTCATCAGCCCCGCCGGGGTAACGATGCCGTGGCGGTCATAATCCGGATCGTTGGCAAAGGCCAGGTCAAACTTGTCGCGCAGCGCCAGCAGGCCCGCCATCGCACACTCGGAGGAGCAGTCCATGCGGATCGCGCCATCTTTGTCGAGATGCATAAAGCGGAAGGTCTGATCGACCTGATCGTTAACGATGGTCAGATCGAGCTTGTAGTGCTCGGCTATGCGCTTCCAGTACTCAATACCGGAGCCGCCCAGCGGATCGACGCCCAGTTTCAGGCCCGCTTTCTGGATGGCCGCCATGTCGACGATCTCGGCCAGGCCTTCAATAAAGGGCTGAACCAGATCCTTTTCAGTCACACGACCTGAGGTCATGGCTTCATCAAGGGTGATGCGTTTAACCCCTTCCAGCCCGGCTGCCAGCAGCGCATTAGCGCGATCTTCAACGACTTTGGTCACGTTGGTATCGGCCGGGCCACCGTTAGGCGGGTTATATTTGATGCCGCCATCTTCCGGTGGGTTGTGCGAAGGAGTAATAACGATGCCGTCAGCCTGGGCACCGCCCTGCTTGTTGTGCTCAAGGATGGCATTCGACACGGCAGGCGTTGGCGTATAGCCGTTATTCTCCTGCACGATAATATCAACGCCGTTAGCGGCCAGCACTTCCAGCACGGAGATAAACGCCGGCTCAGAGAGCGCGTGCGTGTCCTTGCCTACGTAGCACGGCCCGGTGATGCCATTTTTGGCGCGCTCTTCGGCAATCGCCTGGGCGATTGCCAGAATGTGCGGTTCGTTGAAGCTGTGGCGTACCGCGCTGCCGCGGTGCCCGGAGGTACCGAATTTTACCGCATGCTCGCTGTTGCCCGTTTCCGGTTTCAGCACATAGTATTGCGCAGTAAGCTGAGCGACGTTAATCAGATCGCCCTGTTGTGCAGGCTGCCCTGCGCGTTCATGGTTTGCCATTGCCTGATCCTTCTTATGCAAGGGTTAAATTGTGCCGCAAACCTTATCAATCAGCTCCACCGGGAACTGCATCGACTGCATGATATGCTCCACCATGCTGCGTTTACGGTCCGTATTAGTATTCGTGATCACCCAGTATGGCGTATTTGCCAGGTGCTTAGGTTTAGTCTGTGCCCCATTTTGCAGCAGCGTCTGCTGATCGCCGGCAAAGTAAACACGGGTGCGGCCATGCAGGGACTCCGTCGCCTCGGCAAACGCTTTCTCATCCAATGAATAGAGTGTAGACAGCACCAGCATGAAGCGGTTGACCGCTTTTCTCTGTTCTGCATATTCATCAGACAGCAGCAGCTCGCGCATGGCACGGACCTTGTCTTTCACAGGATTAGCCGGCTTCACTTCGGCCGGGACGTTGACAATGGCGGCCTCTTTCGGGGCGGTGGCCGCTGGCCTGCTGCCGTTGGCGGTAAACTTCAGCATCCGGCGTAAAATCTCGGATGCGCTCTCGCCGATGTGTTTGGTGTGGCTAGCAATATAGCTGTAAAGCTCATCATCAACTTCGATCGTTTTCATTTTAATCCAGTGGAGTATCTTATCTGAATACAAGCTGTTGGGATTATAGGCGAAATCTCAACAACGGTTAGCGTCAGGCAAAAGTCGGTTCGCATCGACCCCTTGCAGCCAGGCGGCAGAATGGTCAACATAATACCCTAACCCGACAGAGCGAAAAAAAGAACTTTGCCATGAAATTGAATACCCGAACGCAATCTGCACAACATCCGCACAACAATTCTCCCATTGTTCTGGTCCATGGCCTGTTTGGCAGCCTGGACAACCTCGGCGTGCTGGCACGCGATCTGGTAAACGATCACGATATCATTCAGGTGGATATGCGCAACCATGGTCTCTCTCCCCGCTCGCCGGAGATGAACTATCCGGCCATGGCGCAGGATCTGCTCGACACCCTCGACGCCGGAGGTCTGGAGAAGGCGACCTTTATCGGCCACTCGATGGGCGGCAAGGCGGTTATGGCGCTTACCGCCCTCGCCCCCGAGCGGATAGACCAGCTGGTGGCCATTGATATTGCGCCGGTCGCCTATCAGGTACGCCGCCACGACGAGATTTTTGCCGCGATCCAGGCGGTGACTGCCGCCGGGGCTACCAGCCGTCAGCAGGCCGCTGCCCTGATGCGCCAGACCCTGCATGAAGAGGGCGTTATTCAGTTTCTTCTGAAATCCTTTATTGACGGCGAGTGGCGCTTCAACGTGCCCACGCTGTGGGATTGCTACGACGAGATTATTGGCTGGCAGACCGTGCCGGCCTGGGCGCGTCCGGCGCTGTTTGTCCGCGGCGGTCAGTCACCCTATGTCACCGAGGCGCACCGCGATGTGCTGCTTGCCCAGTTCCCTCAGGCGCGGGCGCACGTCATCGCCGGGGCTGGCCACTGGGTACATGCTGAAAAGCCCGAGGCGGTGTTGCGGGCAATTCGCCGCTATCTGGCCAACGAGGCAGGCTGATTAAAAACCCGGCGACCGGACGCCGCAAGGCTTACGGTCGTTGGCGTCCCTGCTCCGCTGATGTATGATGGCGCGCTAATCGCGCAGGGTTACCCTGGCAGCCTGTTTTCCCCGACGTCACCCAAAATCATGGCAAAAGAACAAACGGACCGTACGACCTTAGATCTGTTCGCGAACGAGCGTCGCCCGGGACGACCGAAAACGAATCCGCTTTCGCGTGACGAACAGCTACGCATCAACAAGCGTAACCAGCTTAAACGCGATAAAGTTCGTGGGCTTAAGCGCGTCGAGTTAAAAATGAATGCCGATGCCGTTGAGGCGCTCAATGCGCTGGCCGACGCGCGGCAGATGAGCCGCAGCGAGCTAATTGAAGAGCTGCTGCTCACCCAGCTCAAGGCCCTGCACCGCCAGGGCGACGTCTGAAAACCTCGTCAAATCACACTTTCATGTAGCACAGAGTGCAGTCCGGACGATTACGAATTTCGCGTACGGCTCTGTTCTGCTATTATTGCCCTTATCCGTGGGCCGTGCTCCACCACCATATCATTAAGTTTCAAGAGGTTATTTTACTCATGGCAATTACAGGCATTTTTTTCGGTAGCGACACCGGTAACACCGAAAATATCGCGAAGATGATCCAAAAGCAGCTGGGTAAAGAGATTGCTGACGTGCATGACATTGCCAAGAGCAGCAAAGAAGATCTGGAAGGCTATGATATTCTGCTGTTGGGCATCCCAACCTGGTACTATGGTGAAGCGCAGTGCGACTGGGATGACTTCTTCCCGACCCTGGAAGAGGTAGACTTCAACGGTAAGCTGGTAGCGTTGTTCGGCTGTGGCGATCAGGAGGACTACGCCGAGTACTTCTGTGATGCCCTTGGCACCATTCGTGATATCATTGAACCCAACGGGGCGACTATCGTCGGTCACTGGCCAACCGCCGGTTACCACTTCGAAGCGTCTAAAGGCCTGGCCGATGACGATCACTTTGTAGGCCTCGCCATTGACGAAGATCGTCAGCCGGAGCTGACCGCCGAACGCGTTGAGAAGTGGGTGAAGCAGATCTCTGAAGAGCTGCACCTCGACGAGATCGTGAACGCCTGATTTTAGACGGCGCAGCCTTAGTGCTGCGCTGCTATTGATAGATAAAAGCAATAGAAATAATTGCTACAAATTTTTAACTTTCGCGTACATACCTGTACAATATCCCCTGGTCAAACAGGTCGCGCAACGATTGTTTGTTGGCGAGACCACGTTTTATACGCATACTTTACTTGAGGACTTGTAGTTTTCATTAAGAAGTGGCAATTCTATAATGAGACGCATTTACTCAAGGTCATTCTCATTAACTTCCCCCTCGGAAGTGAATCGATTAGCAACAGGACAGACTCCGCATGACTGACAATAACACCGCATTAAAGAAGGCCGGCCTGAAAGTCACGCTTCCTCGTTTAAAAATTCTGGAAGTGCTTCAGGGACCGGATAACCATCATGTCAGTGCGGAAGACTTATACAAGCGACTGATCGACATGGGCGAGGAAATTGGTCTGGCTACCGTGTACCGCGTGCTTAACCAGTTTGATGATGCCGGGATCGTAACCCGTCACAACTTTGAAGGCGGCAAATCCGTTTTCGAACTGACCCAGCAGCATCACCACGATCATCTGATCTGCCTCGACTGTGGCAAAGTGATCGAATTTAGCGATGACTCGATTGAAGCTCGCCAGCGTGAAATCGCTACGAAGCACGGCATCCGCCTGACGAACCACAGCCTCTATCTCTACGGTCACTGCGCTGAAGGCGACTGCCGTGAAAATGAACATGCGCATGAGACCATGCCGCGCAAGCTGTAATTGAAAACGAAAAAGGGTCACCCAGGGGTGGCCCTTTTTTTATGGGAAGAGCGAAACCCCAGGCCGGGCAAACGCAGTGCCGCCCGGCATTGCAGCGTCAACATAACCACGCCCGGTGGCGCTTCGCTTACGCGGGCCTACAAACCCGCACCGTGCCTGACGTAGGCCGGGCAAACGCAGTGCCGCCCGGCGTTGCACCATCAACATAATAACGCCCGGTGGCGCTTCGCTTACGCGGGCCTACAAACCCACACCGTGCCCACCCGGCGCAAAAAAGAGTCTGTTACCAGCAAACAAACCCGCCATCGACCAGCAGATCCACACCGGTGCAGAACGAGGAGGCATCCGCGGCAAGGAAAATCGCCGGCCCCGCCATCTCCTCAACCCTTGCCATACGCTGCATCGGGGTCTGGCTCTCAAACGATTTTGTCTGGTGCACCATCTCTGGACGGGTGTTCATCGGCGTCGCCGTATAGCCCGGACTGATTGTGTTGACGCGAATATTTTTCTCCGCCCATTCCATCGCCAGGCTTTTGCTTAAGTGGATCACCCCTGCCTTGGAGCAGTTGTAATGCGCCTGCTCCAGCCCACGGTTAACAATCACGCCGGACATCGAGGCGATATTGATGATCGCGCCGCCGCCGCCGCTCTCCAGCATCAGCTCCGCCTCGGCTTTGCAACTGTTCCAGACGCCGGTCAGGTTGATATCGATAACCCGCTGCCACTGGTCCGGCTCCATCTCCAGCGCCGGATTAGCGTTGGCAATTCCGGCGGCGTTGAGCGCAATATCCAGCCGGCCAAACTGTTTTTTCACCTCGGCAATGGCGGCACGCAGATGCGCAATATCGCGTACGTCGCCGGTATAAGCGAAGGCGCTGCCGCCCATCTCCTGAATGGTGCTGACGGTCTCCGTCAGCCCGCCATCCTCACGCAGATCGAAGCAGGCAACCTTCGCCCCCGCGCTGGCAAAGCCGTAAGCAATCATTTGACCGATACCGCTGCCTGCCCCGGTAACAAACGCGACGCGATCGCTTAAGTCGAACAGCCGTTGGGAAAAGTGTTTATCCATGGTATTACTCCAGAGTGTGTTACGACATGATCAAGCCGCCATCAACGTTGATGGTTTGCCCCGTAATATAAGCCGCGTCCTCGGACGCCAGAAACGCCACCAGCCCGGCAACGTCGGCGGGTTTGCCTGCCCGCTTGAGGGGAATACCCTGCACCCATTCGTCCATCAGCTCGCCTTTTTTATACTGCTTCTCCGGCGTGCTCAGGATCTCGCCCCATACGCGGTCGTTGTAGTCCCACATGTTGGTCTCAATAATCCCAGGACAGAACGCGTTAACCGTAATGTTGTGCTGTGCCAGCTCAAGCGCCAGGCTTTGGGTAATGCCGATTACGCCCATTTTGCTGGCAGCGTAGTGCGGGGTGTAGATAAAGCCAACGCGGCCCTGCCCGGAAGAGGTGTTGATCAGACGTCCGCTCTGCTGTTTCACCATATACTTAGCGGCTTCACGGCAGCATAACCACACGCCGGTAGTATTGACGCTGAGCACGTTATCAAACTCCTGACGCGTCATTTTATCGAAACGGTCGATAGTGATAATGCCGGCGTTTTGAATAGAGACGTCAATAGTGGAAAAGGTGCGATGCGCGAGCCGGTACAGCTCGGTGACCTGCTCCTCATCAGTAACGTCAGCAACAAAGGAGATGATATTTTCGTGATACTCCTCTTTTAGCCGCTCTGCGGTCTCAGTGACCTCAGCCGAGTAGTCAGAGAGCACCAGATTCGCTCCTGCATCAGCAAATTTTCTGGCGATGCCCTCGCCGATGCCTTTGGCAGCACCGGTAATGACGACCGTTTTATTTTCAAATGTATAGCCCATCCTCTCTCCTCCCCCGCTGTTCAGAATTTATGTAGGGTTCTTTCGACGGCCTGCTGCCACTCCCGCCAGCGTTTTTGTAAACGGCCATGGCGCTCCATGTTGGGGCGAAATTCGCTATGCGGATAAAGGTACTGTTTCAGCTCATCGTGCGAGAGCTGCCCCACGGCTTTACGCGCCAGCAGTGCAGCACCGATAGCAGACAGTTCGGGTACGTCGCTGCGCATCACCGGGCAACCCAGCAGGTCCGACTGATACTGCATCAGCCAGTCATTTTTAGTCGGGCCGCCATCTACCATCAACGCCGTCAGCGAAAAGTCGTTGTGCTGGCGCATGGCGGTCACCACATCGGCGATCTGGTAGGTGATGGCCTCCAGCGCGGCCCGCATCAGGTGCGCCCGTTTTACGCCACGACTCAGGCCGCAGATCACTCCCCGGGCATTCTCATCCCACCAGGGCGCACCTAAACCGGTAAGCGCCGGGACAAAATAGACGCCCAGCGTTGACTCCACCGAGGCCGGAAGTGAGTTCAGCTCTGCCGCCAGCTCGGCCTCGGGCAGTTCGCTCAGACCGGTGCTGTCTGCCATCCATGCGACGCCGTCTCCGGTATGGGGGATGTTGCCCTCCAGGCCATAGATCAGCTGTTCGCCATCGTGCCAGGCAAGGGTAGTGGCCAGCGAGTGAATGTTGCACTGCGCAGAGGTGACCGGGGCCATGACCGATGATCCCGTGCCGTAGGTCGCCTTGACGCAGCCCGCCTCTCCTAGCGCATGACCGAACAGCGCAGCGTGTGAGTCGCCTACCATCGCCATAATCGGGATGCCGTCGGGAACGCCCGCCACGTTTTTGGTGTAACCGAAAAGGCCGCTGGAGGGCTTGATCTCCGGCAGCGCGGCCGCCGGGATCTGAAAGATATCCAGCATCTCCGGACTCCAGCCTCCGCTTTGCAGATCCAGAAGCTGTGTTCGGGCGGCGTTTGAGTAGTCGCAAAAGAAACTTTCGCCGGCGGTCAGATTCCAGAGCAGCCAGCTGTCGATGGTGCCGAGGCAAATTTCACCGTTTGCCGCCAGCGCCTGGCCGTTTGGCGTCGACTCGATGAGCCAGCGCATCTTGGAGCCGGAGAAGAGTGGCGCAACCGGCAGGCCGGTAACGGCTTTGATTGTCGGCTCTCTATTCTCGCGACGTAGCGCCTCGCAAAAATCTGCGGTGCGCGAGCATTGCCAGCTGATCGCCGCATGCAGCGGCGTTCCGTTGCTACGGTACCAGCCTATGGTGGTTTCACGCTGGTTACTAATGGCCAGCGCCGCGACCTTTTCAGCGCCTACCGCGTTAATAGCCTGCGAGATAACCTTAACCGAGGCTTCAATCAGCGCCGCGCCTGACTGTTCGACCCACCCCTCGCGAGGCGTCTGAATGGAGAGCGGTTGATTGAACTTAACAATAACCTTGCCTGCTTCATCCAGCGCGACAGCCTTTGCGTTTGTCGTACCTTCATCAAGGGCAATGATAATATTTTTGTGTGAAGACATAGGTTTCTCCGGAAAAGCGAACCTTCTATGAATATATATTCAACACTGATTATTTATTTTGTAAACGATAGCGAGGATTGCTATCTGCATCTACAGGCAAAAGCGACAATTGTGTTAGTCATCACAATTCACTCAATCGCTCTGGACAACTCCGCAAGAGAGGGGATATTATGAATATAAAGTCACATGTGAATATATATTCTAAGATGCAACACGCGATGTATCACAGAGCACTATTCACTTATGGTCAGGGCAACCTGAAGCAACGGGCAGGCCCAATTTTTTTGAACCCACCTGAATATATATTCAGAGTCGCATAATAATTCGGAGGAGTTTGATGAATCCGTTCTTACTTTCTGTACCCGAGCTTGAAAACAAAGCCCGCGCAGTGCGCCGTCACATCATCTCCCTGAATGCCAATAGCCCAGCTGGCGGTCATACCGGGGCCGATCTCTCGCAGGTCGAACTGTTAACGGCACTCTATTTTCGCGTACTCGACTGCGCAGCCGATCGCCAGGACGATGAAGAGCGTGATATCTACATTCAGTCCAAAGGCCATGCCGTGGGCTGCTATTACTGCGTGCTTGCCGAGGCAGGCTATTTCCCGGTGGAGTGGCTTGCAACCTACCAGCACGCGAACTCCCACCTGCCGGGGCACCCGGTTAAGCAGAAGACGCCGGGCATTGAGCTGAATACCGGCGCGCTGGGACATGGCTTTCCGGTAGCCGTTGGCGTGGCGCTGGCGGCTAAGCGCAGCAACAGCAAGCGCCGTGTCTTCCTGATTACCGGCGACGGCGAGCTGGCAGAGGGCAGTAACTGGGAGGCTGCGATGGTCGCAGCCCACTACAAGCTGGATAACCTGGTCATTATCAATGACAAAAATGGTCTGCAGCTGGCGGGGGCCACCAAAGACATTATGTGCACCGATCCGCTGGACGAGAAATGGCGCGCCTTCGGCATGGAGGTGACCGAGTGCGAGGGTAACGATATGGCCTCGGTGGTGAACGCGCTAGAGAACCTGCCCCAGACCGGAAAACCTAACGTCGTTATCGCCCATACCACCAAGGGCGCGGGCGTCTCCTTTATCGCCGGTAAACCGGAATGGCACCATCGTGTGCCGAAGGGCGACGAAATCGGGCTGGCAATGAGCGAACTGAACGATCTGATCGAAGAGGGCATGAAAAGTGAGTAATTCAGAACATCTTGCAAACGTGATGGTTGATGCTTTCATTAATGCGGTTGAGAGAGGCGTTGATCTGGTTCCTGTGGTGGCAGACTCGACGTCTACCGCCAAAATCTCACCTTTTATAAAACAGTATCCGGATCGCATTGTTAACGTCGGGATTGCCGAACAGACCCTGGTTGGGGCTGCCGCCGGGCTGGCGCTGGGCGGAAAAATCGCCGTAACCTGCAACGCCGCGCCGTTTCTGGTCTCACGCGCCAACGAGCAGGTTAAAGTCGATATCTGCTACAACAACACCAACGTGAAGCTGTTTGGCCTGAACGCCGGGGCCAGCTACGGCCCGCTGGCCAGCACCCACCACGCTATTGATGATATCGCCGTGATGCGCGGCTTTGGCAACATTCAGATCTTTGCCCCCTCGTCACCGCATGAGTGTCGCCAGATTATCGAGTATGCGCTTGAGCATGTCGGCCCGGTCTACATTCGCATGGACGGTAAAGCGCTACCTGAACTACACGATGAAAGCTACACCTTTGTCCCCGGTGCAGTAGATGTTCTGCGCGAAGGCGATGAGATCGCGCTGGTGGCGATGGGCTCTACCGTTCATGAAGCCGTTGATGCCGCCGCGCAGCTGGCGGAACAGGGTATTTCGGCGAAGGTCATCAGCATCCCCTCTATTCGCCCCCTGGATCGCGACGCGCTGTTCGCCGCGTTGCAGGGTGTTAAACATATTATCAGCGTCGAAGAGCATAACGTGAACGGTGGCGTAGGCAGCATCGTCGCGGAGGTGCTGGCTGAAAACGGTCACGGCGCGGTGCTTAAACGGCTGGGGATCCCTGACGGCGAATATGCTATCGCTGCCGATCGCAAAGATATGCGGGCATACCATGGGTTTGATGTCGCAGGGATCGTCAATCAGGCCCTGGCCCTTATTAATAAATAAAGAGCGTTACCCCTACACCTGTCGAACCACTACATAACATTTAGAGAGAACATCTTATGAAAGCGAAATTACTGTTTTTAGGTCTGGCAGCAGCCTGTGCCTTTTCGGTGAATGCGTTGGCCGCTGAAAAAGGCACCATCATGATTATGGTCAACTCGCTGGATAACCCCTACTACGCCGCAGAGGCAAAAGGTGCCGATCTCAAAGCGAAAGAGCTGGGCTACACTACCAGCGTGCTGTCGCACGGCGAAGATGTCAAAAAGCAGAGCGAGCTTATCGATGCTGCTATCGGTAAAAAAGTTCAGGGCATTATTCTGGATAACGCCGACTCAACCGCCAGCGTGGCCGCCATTCAAAAAGCCAAAGACGCGGGCATCCCCGTCGTATTAATCAACCGTGAAATTCCGGTTGATAACATCGCGCTTGAACAGATCACCCATAACAACTTCCAGGCTGGCTCTGACGTGGCGAACGTCTTCGTCGAAAAGATGGAAGAGGCAGGGAAGTACGCTGAACTGACCTGTAATCTGGCCGACAACAACTGCGTCACCCGCTCTAAATCTTTCCACCAGGTGCTGGATCAGTATCCGGATATGCAGAGCGTTGCCAGGCAGGATGCCAAAGGCACGTTAATCGATGGCAAGCGCATTATGGACAGCATCCTGCAGGCGCACCCGGATGTGAAAGGCGTCATCTGCGGCAACGGTCCCGTGGCGCTGGGCGCAATTGCCGCGCTGAAATCCGCTGGCCGTGACGACGTTATTGTCGTGGGCATCGACGGCAGCAACGACGAGCGCGAAGCCGTTAAAGCGGGCACCCTGAAAGCCACGGTGATGCTGCAGGCCCAGGCCATTGCCGCCCAGGGCGTGACCGATCTCGATAATTTCATCCAAAAAGGTACCAAGCCTGAAAAACAGCGCGTGATGTTCCGCGGCATTCTGATTACCCCTGACAACGCCTCCGGAGTGCAAGACTTCAATTTCAAATCCTGATGACACGTTGCAGCGCCCGCTTCGGCGGGCGCAAAGGAGGACATAATGCACAGAAAACTTGCGCTGGTAGCGATCGTTTTAGCGCTTGGCGGCTGCCGCATCGTATCGCAGAAAGAGTTGGCCGATCTTAAAAATCCCCCCAATCCACAAATGGCCAATATTCAGCAAACCTGGCAGCAAAAGATTGTGCCGCAGTATGTGCGTGAGGCGAAACCTGTCGCGGAATTACTGAAAACCTTGCAGAGCGAAAAGAGCTTTGATGAGGCCTGTAGCAAAGACGGCTACCGCAGCCAGAGTGAAAACCCCTGCGTCTTTAGCGTGCGTATCAGCGGGGAAGTGATCAAGGTGAATACGAAATCCCGCAGCGGGAAGATGACGGTACGCGATGAGCAAGGCGGCGACATCGTGGTGCAAATGGGCCCTATTATTCGCGGCACCAGCCTACGGGACGGGTATAAAGGCGCGAGCTACCAGGACTTTAACGATCAGGTGCTGTACGGCGATTACGGTAAGGCTATCAATCAGCAGGCGTCGGCGATGATGGTGAACTTCAAGCCCGTTGTCGGGGATAAGGTCACGGTTTCTGGCGTATTCGCCGCCTGGGATATTCCACAAACCATCCCGGATGTTACCGCGGCACATATCGTACGGCAGTGAGGAGAGGGCTATGAATGAGCAACAGACCCAGCCGGATGAGGTCATTATTGAAACGCGCGACCTCTCCCGTATTTACCCTGGGGTAGTCGCGCTCGATAGCGTTAACTACCGTGTATACCGTAATCAGGTCAACGTACTGATTGGCGAGAACGGCGCGGGCAAATCGACGATGATGAAAATGCTGGCCGGGGTGGAGACGCCCTCCTCTGGCGAGATCCTGCTGGACGGGGAGCGGGTCACCCTCGGTTCCACTCACCAGGCGGAAAAGCACGGCATCAGCATTATTTTCCAGGAGTTGAACCTCTTCCCCAATATGAACGTGATGGACAACATTTTCATTGGCAATGAGTTCTTCCAGCGCGGCGTGATTAACGAAAAATATCAGTACGAGCTGGCTAAGTCGCTACTGGAGCGGCTGGAGCTGAACGTTGATCCCTATGCCCCGTTAGGCGAATTGGGGATCGGCCATCAGCAGCTGGTGGAGATCGCCCGCGCGCTCTCCAAAGATACCCGGGTACTGATCATGGACGAGCCTACCAGCGCCCTGAGCCAGTCGGAAGTGCGGGTGCTGTTTAACGTTATCGCCCAGCTTAAGCGCCGCGGCGTCACCATTATCTACATCTCTCACCGGCTGGAGGAGCTGATGGAGATTGGCGATCGTATCACTATCTTCCGCGATGGCCGCTTTATTAGCGAGCGTCCCGTTCAGCAGGCCAGCGTGCCCTGGATCATCGAGCAGATGGTTGGTGACAAGAAAAAGCACTTTGACTACAGCCCTGCCGCACACGGGGAGACCATCCTGAAGGTGAACGGCCTGACCGCCCTGCACCAGAACGGGGGGTATAAGTTGCATGACGTCTCCTTTGATCTGCGCAAGGGAGAAGTTATTGGCATCTATGGCCTGCTCGGCGCGGGACGTACCGAGCTGTTTAAAGGCCTGGTGGGGATGATGGGCTGCCAGTCAGGCACCATCAGTCTGGATGGTGAAAGCCTCGACAAGCGCTCTTTCCAGCAGCGGCTGAAGCGCGGCATTACCCTGGTGCCGGAGGATCGCCAGGGCGAAGGCGTGGTGCAGCTTATGTCGATCAAAAGCAATATGACGCTGACCGACCTGAGCCTGCTGGGCTTTCGCCGCGCCTTGCGCCTGCTCAGCCCGGTTAAAGAGGAGCAGCAGGTCAACCACATGGTGGAACAGCTGGCGATCAAGGCTGGCGACACGGAGCTGCCCATTACCTCACTCAGCGGCGGCAACCAGCAAAAGGTGGTGTTAGGGAAGGCATTGATGACCGGACCCAAAGTGGTCCTGCTCGATGAGCCGACGCGTGGCATCGACGTGGGTGCGAAAACCGATGTGTATCACCTGATTGGCAAAATGGCGCATCAGGGGCTGGCGGTGATGTTCTCCTCCTCCGAGCTGGATGAGGTCATGGCGCTGGCCGACCGGGTTCTGGTTATGGCCGATGGCCGTATCACCGCAGATTTGCCGCGTGATTCCGTGACGCGGGAAAAATTAATCAGCGCTTCTACACCGCAGGAGTGATCTCTGCTGGAGAGAGAAATGAACAAAAAGTATATGATCTACATGTATTTGCTCAAAGCGCGCACCTTCATCGCCCTGCTGATCGTCATGGGCTTCTTCAGCGTGATGGTGCCTAACTTCTTGACCATGTCGAACCTGCTGATCATGACCCAGCACGTGGCGATTACCGGCCTGCTGGCGATTGGCATGACCCTTGTCATTCTCACCGGCGGGATCGACCTCTCCGTCGGCGCGGTGGCGGGCATGTGCGGCATGGTTGCCGGGGCGCTGTTAACTAACGGCCTGCCGATCTGGGGCGAGCAGATTATCTTCTTTAACGTACCGGAAGTGATTTTGCTGGTGGCTGGATTCGGTATTCTGCTGGGCCTGATCAACGGGGCGGTGATCACGCGCCTGGGCGTTGCGCCATTTATCTGTACCCTCGGCATGATGTACGTTGCCCGCGGCGCGGCGCTGCTGTTTAACGACGGCAGCACCTATGCCAACCTGGTAGGCATGCCTGAGTTAGGCAACACCGGCTTCGCGATCTTAGGCTCCGGCACGATCCTCGGCATCTATATTCCGATCTGGCTGATGGTGAGCTTCCTGCTGCTGGGCCTCTACATGACCCGTAAAACCCCGCTGGGCCGCTACATTTACGCCATCGGCGGGAATGAATCCGCCGCGCGGCTGGCGGGCGTGCCTATCATCAAGGTTAAAGTGTTTGTCTACGCCTTCTCAGGCCTGTGCGCGGCGCTGGTGGGGCTGATTGTGGCATCTCAGCTGCAAACCTCTCACCCGATGACCGGGAATATGTTTGAGATGGATGCTATCGGCGCAACCGTGCTGGGCGGAACTGCGCTGGCAGGCGGACGAGGCAGGGTCTCCGGCTCTATCATCGGCGCCTTCGTCATCGTCTTCCTTGCAGACGGGATGGTGATGATGGGGGTTAGCGACTTCTGGCAGATGGTCATTAAGGGTCTGGTGATTGTCACCGCGGTGGTTATCGATCAGTTCCAGCAGCGTCTGCAAAGCAAGGTCGTGCTGCTGCGCCGTCACGAGAAAAAATTGCAGGCAGAGGCAACGTAATACCCGGTGTTTTGTAGGCCCGGTAAGCGCAGCGCCACCGGGCAATAAAAAACGCCGCATCAGCGGCGTTTTTTTCCTGTCCTGGCGAGAGCAACTTACTCGCCGACCTTAGTCCAGGTATCGCGCAGGCCGACGGTGCGGTTAAACACCAGCTTCTCCGCCGTAGAGTAGCGGCTGTCGAGGCAGAAGTAGCCTTCACGCTCGAACTGGTACGCCTTGCCAGCTTCGGCGGCGTTCAGGGACTGCTCGGCGAAGCCCTGCTTGATCACCAGCGACTCCGGGTTGATGGTGGCGAGGAAATCCTCTGCCGCACCCGGGTTCGCCACGCTGAACAGGCGATCGTAGAGACGGATCTCAACCGGCAGCGCATGCGCAGCGCTGACCCAGTGGATCACCCCTTTCACCTTGCGACCGTCGGCCGGATCTTTGCTCAGCGTCTCGGCATCGTAGGAGCAGAAGATGGTAGTGATATTGCCTTCCGCATCTTTCTCTACGCGCTCGGCTTTGATCACGTAGGCGTTACGCAGGCGCACCTCTTTACCCAGCACCAGGCGCTTATACTGCTTGTTCGCCTCTTCACGGAAGTCAGCACGGTCGATCCAGATCTCAGCGCTAAACGGCACCTCGCGGCTACCCATCTCCGGCTTGTTCGGATGATTCGGCATGGTAACCACTTCGCTCTCACCCTGCGGGTAGTTCTCGATCACCAGCTTCACCGGATCGATAACCGCCATCGCACGCGGAGCGTTGTCGTTGAGATCCTCACGAATGCAGGACTCCAGCGACGCCATCTCAATGGTGTTGTCCTGCTTGGTCACGCCGATGCGTTTGCAGAACTCACGGATAGAGGCAGCGGTATAGCCGCGACGACGCAGGCCAGAGATGGTCGGCATACGCGGATCGTCCCAGCCCTCGACGTGCTTGTCGGTCACCAGCAGGTTCAGCTTACGCTTGGACATCACAGTGTACTCCAGATTCAGACGCGAGAACTCGTACTGGCGCGGATGAACCGGAATAGTGATGTTATCCAGCACCCAGTCGTAGAGCCGACGGTTGTCCTGGAACTCCAGAGTGCAGAGAGAGTGGGTGATGCCTTCCAGCGCATCGCTGATGCAGTGGGTGAAATCGTACATCGGGTAGATGCACCACTTGTTGCCGGTCTGATGGTGCTCGGCAAACTTAATGCGGTACAGAACCGGATCGCGCATCACGATAAACGGCGACGCCATGTCAATTTTGGCACGCAGGCAGGCGGTGCCCTCTTCGAAGCCACCGGCACGCATCTTTTCAAACAGGGCCAGGTTCTCTTCCACGCTGCGATCGCGGAACGGGCTATTTTTACCCGGCGCGGTCAGGGTGCCACGGTATTCGCGGATCTGCTCCGGTGACAGCTCATCAACGTAGGCCAGCCCTTTGTTGATCAGCTCGACGGCATAGGCGAACAGCTGGTCGAAGTAATCAGAGGAGTAGCAGATATCGCCGCTCCAGTTGAAGCCCAGCCACTGCACATCGTTCTTAATGGACTCTACGTATTCGATATCCTCTTTCACCGGGTTGGTGTCATCGAAACGCAGGTTACACTGGCCGTTATAGTCTTGCGCGATGCCAAAATTCAGGCAGATAGATTTTGCATGACCGATATGCAGGTAACCGTTCGGCTCCGGCGGAAAACGGGTATGAACGGTAGTGTGCTTACCACTGGCCAGATCCTCATCAATAATCTGGCGGATAAAGTTAGTCGGGCGGGCTTCTGCCTCACTCATCGCGGGTTCCTCAAAAACGTAAATAACGTATAACGGAACATGATCTTATAAGCGGGACGCAGAGACAACCCTTAGATCAACAAAAAGCGTTAATGGCGGCGGGATCGTCGCACGTCGGGCAAAAAAAAGCGGCGGAGAGAGTCTCCGCCGCTGATTAACCGCAGGTTACGGCTATTTACCCTTCACCTCAAACAGCGGAGTCTGGCCTGCAACAACCTGACCTTCAGCCTGGAAGAGCAGACCGCTGAAATCGTCGATATTGCTGCACACCACCGGGCTAATCATTGAGCGCGCGTTGGCGTTGAGATAGTCGAGATCCATCTCCAGCACCGGCTGGCCTGCGGCCACTTTCGCGCCCTCTTCCACCAGGCGGGTAAAGCCCTGACCGTTCAGCGCAACGGTGTCGATGCCCATGTGGACCACGATCTCCGCGCCTTTTTCGGTTTCCAGACAGAAAGCATGGTTGGTGTTGAAAATCTTAACGATGGTACCGGCAGCCGGAGAGACCACGGTTTTCCCCGTCGGCTTCACCGCCACGCCGTCGCCAACCGCTTTGCTGGCAAAGGCTTCATCAGGCACCTGCTCCAGCGGAACAACCTCACCGGTAACCGGCGACACCAGCGCGGCAACGGTGACGGCGTTTGGCACGGCCTGCGGTTTAACCGCGGCCGCCGGGGCGTTAGCAGCAGGCTGGACGCTGGCAGCTGCGGCCACCGGGCCACGGGCGACCACGCGTTTCATGGCATCGCCTACGGACTCCGCCTTCGCACCGACAATCACCTGGATGCTCTGCTTGTTCAGCTTCACTACGCCAGATGCCCCCAGACGCTTACACTGCACATCGTTAACCCGTGAAGAGTCCGCCACGGTCAGACGCAGACGGGTAATACAGGCGTCGATCGCTTTCAGGTTGTCAGTACCACCGATGGCAGCAATGTAGCTGGTGGCCAGCTGCTCAAGGCCCTCATCGGTATTGCTGTTGGCTTCAGAAGTCACTACCGCGTCGTCGGTCTCTTCACGGCCCGGCGTTTTCAGGTTGAACGCGCGGATAACGAAGCTGAAGACCACAAAGTAGATGGCGAAGAAGATCAGACCCATCACTACCAGCATCCAGACGTTACGGCTGGCGGCAGGCAGGTTATACATCAGCGCATAGTCGATGGCGCCCGCAGAGAAGGAGAAGCCCGCATGGATCCCCAGCGCGGTGGCGACAAACAGGCTGATGCCCGTCAGCACGGCGTGCAGGAGATACAGCAGCGGCGCCAGGAACATGAAGAGGAATTCCAGCGGCTCGGTGACCCCGGTCAGGAAGGCGGTGATGGCCACAGAGAGCAGCATGCCGCCAATCATCGGACGACGCGCTTTCGGTGCAGCAAAATACATCGCCAGCGCCGCGCCAGGCAGACCAAACATCATGATCGGGAAGAAGCCAGACATGAACATGCCTGCGGTGCCGTCACCCGCGTAGAAGCGGTTGATATCGCCATGGAAAACGGTACCCGCGGCGTTAGTGAATTCGCCAATCTGGAACCAGGCGATAGTGTTCAGTACCTGATGCAGGCCGGTCGGGATCAGCAGACGGTTAACGAAGCCGAAGATGCCGGAGCCAACCGCGCCCATGGAGACGATCCACTCCCCGCCCGCGTGAATAGCGTTCTGTACCGGCGGCCAGACGTAGCCGAAAATCGCCGCCAGGATCAGGCAGAAGAAGCCGGTGGCGATCGGCACAAAGCGCTTGCCGCCGAAGAAGCTCAGGAACTCAGGCAGCTTGATGTTGGACCAGCGGTTGTAGACCGCGCCGCCCACCAGGCCGGTGATGATCCCGGAGAGTACGCCCATGTTGATGGCCGGGTTAATGGTGACCATCGCTTTGGTCATCACAAAGTAGCCTACCGCCCCCGCCAGCGCTGCCGCACCCGCGCTGTCTTTCGACCACGACGAGGCCACACCGATAGCGAAGATCAGGGCGAGGTTGTCAAAGATTGCCCCGCCCGCCTGGGCGATAAACGGGACGTTAAGCAGATCGGGCTGGCCGAATCGCAGCAGCAGCGCCGCGACGGGCAGCACAGCGATAGGAAGCTGTAATGCCCGCCCCAGTCGCTGGAAGAAACCAAGAATATTCATTTTATACCCCCCTATGAAACTCGCTGAGCCTCATCACTAACCATTTTTTATAGTTAAACCAACCCTGTAACGCGGTCGTTTTATGCAGACTGTTCAAGTGTGTGGAAATTTAATTCGCCTCGCAAATTAAACGCGCATTTTTTGTGATTACAATCACCAAATATCGTTATTTTCACTCCTTGTTACTGGCTAAGAACGAAAACTTATTTTATGATTCGAAAAATCAGAGCGAACTGCCGCCGCTTATGGCGCAATCTGAGTTACGCTTAACAGCGTACAGGCTGCAGTTTGCCAATGTTAATTCACCCTTTGTAGAGGTAAACAATGAGACTGATCCCCCTGACGAGTGCCGAACAGGTCGGTAAATGGGCTGCCCGCCATATCGTTAACCGCATCAACGCATTTAAACCTACGGCGGATCGTCCGTTTGTTCTGGGCCTGCCCACTGGTGGCACGCCACTTACCGCCTATAAGGCGCTGGTTGAAATGCACAAAGCGGGCCAGGTTAGCTTTCAGAACGTCGTGACCTTCAACATGGACGAATATGTCGGCCTGGCAAAAGAGCACCCGGAGAGCTACTACAGCTTTATGCACCGCAACTTTTTCGATCACGTTGATATTCCCGCAGAAAACATCAACCTGCTCAATGGTAATGCGCCGGATATTGACGCAGAATGTCGCCGTTATGAAGAAAAAATTCGTGCCTACGGTAAAATTCACCTGTTTATGGGTGGCGTAGGCAACGACGGGCACATCGCGTTTAACGAACCGGCCTCCTCGCTGGCCTCCCGCACCCGCATTAAAACCTTGACCCATGACACCCGCGTGGCAAACTCCCGCTTTTTTGATGGCGACGTTGATCAGGTGCCGAAATACGCGCTGACCGTTGGCGTGGGTACCCTGCTGGATGCTGAAGAGGTAATGATCCTCGTGCTGGGCAACGTCAAGGCACAGGCCCTGCAGGCGGCAGTGGAAGGCAACGTTAACCACATGTGGACGATTAGCTGCCTGCAGCTGCATCCGAAAGCGGTAGTGGTGTGCGACGAACCGTCCACCATGGAGCTAAAGGTGAAGACGCTCAAATACTTCACTGAGCTGGAAGCGGAAAATATCAAAGGTCTGTAACATTTTTACCCGGGGGTTGTTATGTATGCTTTAACCCAGTGCCGTATTTTTACCGGCCACGACGTTCTGGACGATCACGCGCTGATTGTCGTTGATGGTCTTATCGACCGCCTCTGCCCGCAGGCAGACCTGCCGCCAACGATTGAGCAGCGCTCGCTCAACGGCGCTTATCTGGCCCCCGGTTTTATCGACCTGCAGCTGAACGGCTGCGGCGGCGTACAGTTTAACGACACTGCCGAAGCCGTTAGCGTAGAGACGCTGGAGATCATGCAGCGTGCCAATGAACAGTCGGGCTGCACCAGCTTTTTACCGACGCTCATCACCACCAGCGATGACCTGATGAAACAGGGCGTGCAGGTAATGCGCGACTATCTGGCGAAATATCCGCACCAGGCGCTGGGGCTGCATCTTGAAGGGCCGTGGCTCAACGTGGTGAAAAAAGGCACCCACGATCCTGACTTTGTACGCCGCCCGGACAGCGATCTGGTGGATTTCCTCTGCGCCAATGCCGATGTGATTACCAAACTGACGCTGGCCCCGGAGATGGTCGATCCTGCCGTGATCCACAAGCTGGCGGCAGCGGGGATTGTGGTCTCGGCTGGCCACTCTAATTCGACCCTCGTCGAGGCAAAAGCCGGTTTCCGCGCGGGGATCACCTTTGCTACCCACCTTTTCAATGCCATGCCCTACATCACCGGGCGCGAACCGGGACTCACCGGCGCGGTTCTCGACGATGCTGACGTCTACTGCGGCATTATCGTTGACGGCTTACACGTTGATTTTACTAACGTTCGGATGGCGAAACGCCTGAAGGGCGATAAGCTCTGCCTGGTGACCGACGCTACCGCGGCAGCGGGCGCGGTGATTGACGAATTCATTTTTGCTGGTAAAACAATATACTACCGTAATGGACTCTGTGTAGATGAGAACGGTACCCTGAGCGGTTCGGCACTGACCATGATCGAAGGGGTGGCGAATCTTGTCGAGCACGTCGGCGTTGCGCTGGACGAAGCGCTGCGAATGGCAACGCTCTACCCGGCCCGCGCCATCGGCGTTGATAAACAGCTAGGCAGCATCGCCCCGGGCATGGTGGCGAACCTGACCGCGTTTACCCACGACTTTAACGTAATTAAGACCATCGTTAATGGTAACGAGGTCATCATCGAGTAAGTAAAAGTATGACATCAGGCGGACAAGCTCAAATTGGTAACGTTGACCTCGTAAAACAACTCAATAGCGCGGCTGTTTACCGCCTGATCGACCAGCATGGGCCTATCTCGCGGATTCAGATTGCCGAGCAGAGCCAGCTTGCCCCCGCCAGCGTGACGAAAATCACGCGACAGCTTATTGAGCGCGGTTTAATTAAAGAGGTCGATCAGCAGGCCTCGACCGGTGGTCGCCGCGCCATCTCTATTATCACCGAGACGCGTAATTTTAATGCCATTGGCGTGCGCCTGGGTCGTCATGATACGACCCTGACGCTCTACGATCTGAGCAGCAAGGTGCTGGCGGAAGAGCACTATCCCCTGCCGGAGCGCACTCAGGAGACGTTAGAGCACGCCCTGCTGAACACCATTGCCACCTTTATTGATACCTGCCAGCGTAAAACCCGCGAGCTGATTGCGATCTCGGTGATCCTGCCGGGGCTGGTAGATCCAGAGAGCGGCGTGATCCGCTATATGCCGCATATTCAGGTCGAGAACTGGGGGCTGGTCAGCGCGCTGGAAAAACGCTTTAAGGTGACCTGTTTTGTCGGACACGATATCCGCAGCCTGGCGCTGGCCGAGCACTACTTTGGTGCAAGTCAGGACTGCGAGGACTCTATTCTGGTGCGCGTCCATCGCGGTACTGGAGCAGGCATTATCTCTAACGGACGCATTTTTATTGGCCGCAACGGCAACGTCGGTGAGATCGGCCATATTCAGGTCGAGCCGCTGGGAGAGCGCTGCCACTGCGGTAACTTTGGCTGTCTGGAGACCGTAGCGGCCAATGCCGCCATCGAGCAGCGGGTGCGCCACCTGCTGGAGCAGGGTTACCAGAGCCGTATCACGCTGGACGACTGCTCAATAAAAGCTATCTGCAAAGCGGCCAACAAAGGCGACGCGCTGGCCTGCGAGGTCATTGAGCACGTAGGCCGCCACCTTGGCAAAACCATTGCCATTGCTATTAACCTGTTTAACCCGCAGAAGATTGTGATTGCCGGTGAGATTGTCGAAGCAGAGAAGGTGCTGCTCCCCGCTATTGAGGGCTGCATCAATACCCAGGCACTGAAGGCATTCCGCAAAAACCTGCCGGTAGTGCGCTCTACGCTGGATCACCGCTCAGCTATCGGCGCCTTTGCGCTGGTGAAGCGCGCCATGCTCAACGGCTCGCTGCTGCAGCATCTGCTGGAGGAGTAGCAGCGACTCCCGTCGTTAACCATAACCACGTCTCCGGGCGTGGTTTTTTCATTTCTACCTATCCATACGATAACCCACATCAAAAAAAACGGCTTAAAAATGAATAATCATCAATTACTGCCCTCTAACTCTGTGCTTTTTTCACTATTCGGCAATCGCGATTGCACTTTTTAATTTCGCCTCGCTAAAACCCTTGCGCCTGCCCCTGCTTTACGGCATTTTCTTAATCAAGCAATAAGACAACGCGATGACGCAACGTCGGCAAACTAACAGGGTTAATGGAGAAGGTTATGTGTTCAATTTTTGGCGTACTGGATATTAAAACGGATGCAGGTGAACTGCGTAAGAAAGCGCTGGAGCTTTCTCGCCTGATGCGCCATCGCGGCCCTGACTGGTCCGGCGTATACGCAAGCGACAAAGCGATTCTCTCCCACGAACGTCTCTCAATTGTTGACGTCAATGCGGGTGCACAGCCGCTCTACAACGCCCAAAAAACCCATGCCCTGGCCGTTAACGGTGAAATCTACAACCATCAGGCCCTGCGCGCCGAGTATGGCGATCGCTATGACTTCCAGACCGGCTCCGACTGCGAGGTTATCCTGGCGCTGTATCAGGAGAAAGGTCCAGAGTTCCTCGACGAGCTGCAGGGCATGTTCGCCTTCGTGCTCTACGATAGCGAAAAGGATGCCTACCTGATTGGCCGTGACCATATCGGTATCATCCCGCTGTACATGGGCTACGACGAGCACGGCAACATGTACGTGGCATCTGAAATGAAAGCCCTGGTACCGGTCTGCCGTACCATTAAAGAGTTCCCGGCGGGCAGCTATCTGTGGAGCCAGGACGGCGAGATCCGCAGCTACTACCAGCGCGACTGGTTTGCGTACGACGCGGTAAAAGACAACGTGACTGACAAAGCCAAGCTGCGTCAGGCGCTGGAAGATGCGGTGAAGAGCCACCTGATGTCAGACGTGCCGTACGGCGTATTGCTCTCCGGTGGCCTGGACTCGTCCATCATCTCCGCCATTACCAAGAAATTTGCCGCCCGCCGCGTGGAAGATCAGGAGCAGTCAGAGGCCTGGTGGCCGCAGCTGCACTCTTTTGCCGTAGGCCTGGAAGGCGCGCCGGATCTGAAAGCGGCCCAGGCGGTTGCTGAACATCTGGGTACCGTACACCACGAGATCCACTTCACCGTGCAGGAGGGTCTGGATGCCATCCGCGACGTGATTTACCACATTGAGACCTATGATGTGACCACCATCCGCGCCTCAACGCCGATGTATCTGATGTCGCGTAAGATCAAAGCGATGGGCATCAAGATGGTGCTGTCGGGCGAAGGCTCTGACGAAGTGTTTGGTGGCTACCTCTACTTCCATAAAGCGCCAGATGCCAAAGAGCTGCATGAAGAGACCGTGCGTAAGCTGCAGGCGCTGCATATGTTTGACTGCGCCCGCGCTAACAAAGCGATGTCAGCCTGGGGCGTAGAGGCGCGCGTGCCCTTCCTGGATAAAAACTTCCTTGATGTGGCAATGCGCATCAACCCGCAGGATAAGATGTGCGGCAACGGCAAAATGGAGAAACACGTCCTGCGTGAGTGCTTCGAGTCCTACCTGCCGGCAAGCGTGGCATGGCGTCAGAAAGAGCAGTTCTCTGATGGCGTAGGCTACAGCTGGATCGACACCCTGAAGGAGGTGGCGGCGCAGCAGGTAAGCGATCAGCAGCTGGAGACCGCCAGCTATCGCTTCCCGTACAACACGCCGACCTCTAAAGAGGCGTACCTGTACCGTGAAGTGTTCGAAGAGCTGTTCCCGGTTGCCAGCGCAGCCGAGTGCGTGCCTGGCGGCCCGTCCGTCGCCTGCTCCTCTGCCAAAGCGATTGAGTGGGATGAAGCGTTCAAAACCATGAACGATCCATCAGGCCGTGCGGTAGGCGTTCACCAGTCCGCCTACTGATAGATAAATCAGCGTAATAATAGCGGGCCTTGCGAGGCCCGTTCTTGTTGGTTTTAATCGGCTTATCTCTCAATTAAAATCAAGATAT
>JBCNNW010000230.1:0-2941 GCA_039594205.1 Pseudescherichia sp.
TGTAAATCAGCCCCGGACGCACGCAGTTCACGCGGATCCCCTGCGCTGCCACTTCCAGCGCTAAGCCGGTGGTCAGCGAATCCACGGCCCCTTTCGACGCGGCATAATCCACATACTCGCCCGGTGCACCAAGGCGAGAGGCGGCGGAGGAGACGTTAACAATCGCCCCGCCTTTACCCCCGTGGTTGTGCGCCATGCGTTTGACCGCCTCACGGCAGCAGAGGAAATAGCCGGTGACGTTGGTCGCCAGCACCCGGTTAATGCGCTCGGCAGAGAGATTCGCAATCGTGCTCTGTTCAAACAGAATGCCGGCATTATTGACCAGGGCGGTGAGCGGTTCTCCTTCACGATCGAGACTTTCAAACATTGCCAGCACCTGCGCTTCATCGCTGATATCGGCGCGCAATGCAAACGCCCTGCCGCCTGCGTCCTGTATGGCATTAATGACCTGCGTGGCGGCGTGGATGTTGTGCTGGTAGTTAACCGCCACGGTATAACCTTCACGGGCCAGCTGCAGCGCGGTAGCTTTGCCAATCCCCCGGCTGGCGCCGGTAACCAGTGCGATTGCCATTGTTCACTCCTTAAAAAAACCGGGTAGCGCATGCGCTTACCCGGTTTGTTAATCAGTGGGGGGTTACTGGTATTCGCTCATCGGCACGCAAGAGCAGAACAGATTCCGGTCGCCGTAGACATCGTCCAGACGTTTAACCGTCGGCCAGTATTTGTTTGCCACACCCGCCGGGAAGACCGCCAGTTCGCGGGTGTAACCGTGATTCCACTCCGCCACCAGTTCGTTCTGGGTATGCGGGGCATTTACCAGTGGGTTATCGGTAAGCGTCCACTCACCCGATTTCACGCGGTCAATCTCACTGCGGATCGCCAGCATCGCATCGATAAAGCGGTCCAGCTCGACTTTGCTTTCAGACTCGGTCGGCTCAACCATCAGGGTTCCTGCAACCGGGAAGGACATGGTTGGCGCGTGGAAGCCGTAGTCGATCAGACGTTTAGCAATATCCAGTTCGCTGATGCCGGTCTCTTCTTTCAGCGGACGGATATCCAGAATGCACTCGTGTGCTACGCGGCCATCACGGCCCGTGTAGAGCACCGGATAGGCATCTTTCAGACGCGTCGCAATGTAGTTCGCGTTGAGGATGGCGACCTGGCTTGCCTGCTTCAGCCCTTCAGCACCCATCATGCGGATGTACATCCAGCTGATTGGCAGGATAGAAGCGCTGCCAAACGGTGCCGCAGAGACCGCGCCCTGACGGGTCAGCATGCCTTCGATCTGCACCACGCTATGGCCCGGAACAAACGGCGCCAGGTGCGCTTTCACGCCAATCGGCCCCATACCTGGTCCGCCGCCACCGTGTGGGATGCAGAAGGTTTTATGCAGGTTCAGGTGGGAGACGTCCGCGCCGATAAAGCCAGGGGTCGTGATACCCACCTGGGCATTCATGTTTGCGCCATCCAGGTAAACCTGGCCGCCATACTGGTGCACGATTTCGCAGACTTCGCGGATAGTCTCTTCGTACACACCGTGAGTGGACGGGTAAGTGACCATGATGCAGGAGAGCTTGTCACCGGTCTGCTCGGCTTTCGCCCGCAGATCCGCAAGATCAATGTTGCCGTTCTTATCGCAAGCGACCACCACCACTTCCATACCCGCCATCTGAGCAGAGGCTGGGTTGGTGCCGTGCGCGGAGCTTGGGATCAGGCAGATATCGCGATGCCCTTCGTTGCGGCTTTCATGATAGTGACGAATCGCCAGCAGGCCCGCGTATTCACCCTGCGCGCCGGAGTTCGGCTGCATGCAGAGCGCGTCGTAGCCGGTCAGCTTCACCAGCCAGTCAGAGAGCTGGTTGATCATCTGGTGGTAACCTTCCGCCTGATCTGCCGGGCAGAACGGGTGCAGCTCGGCGAATTCCGGCCAGGTGATCGGGATCATCTCGGCCGCGGCGTTGAGCTTCATGGTGCATGACCCCAGCGGGATCATCGCCTGGTTCAGCGCCAGATCTTTGCGCTCCAGAGAGTGCATATAACGCATCATCTCCGTTTCGCTGTGGTAACGGTTAAAGACCGGATGGGTCAGGATGTCGTCGTTACGCAGCATGCTTTCCTGGATGGAGCGGCTATCGTGCGCCACCTCTTTATCCAGCGTGTCGATGTTCAGGCCATGGTCTGCACCCAGCAGGACGTCGAACAGCGCCGCAACATCGTCGCGGGTCGTGGTTTCGTTCAGCGTAATACCCACCGCGTTCAGGATGTCGCTGCGCAGGTTAATCTCTGCGGCCTCGGCCCGCGCCAGCACGGCGGCCTTGTCGGCAACCTCAACACACAGGGTGTCGAAGAAGTGGGCGTGACGCAGCTTTTGCCCTTTTTGCTGCAGACCCGTCGCCAGGATATCGGCGAAGCGATGAATGCGGGAAGCAATGCGCTTCAGGCCAACCGGGCCATGGAAGACGGCATACAGGCTGGCGATGTTGGCCAGCAGTACCTGAGAGGTACAGATGTTGGAGTTCGCTTTCTCGCGGCGGATATGCTGCTCGCGCGTCTGCATCGCCATGCGCAGCGCGGTATTACCGGCCGCATCTTTAGAGACGCCGATAATACGGCCCGGCATGGAGCGTTTGAATTCATCTTTTGCGGCAAAGAAGGCCGCGTGCGGGCCACCGTAGCCCATCGGAACGCCAAAGCGCTGGGCAGAGCCGAAGACGATGTCCGCCCCCTGTTTACCCGGCGCCGTGAGCAGTACCAGCGACATAAAATCGGCCGCTACGCTGACCACGATTTTCCGGGCTTTCAGCTCGGCAATAAGATCGCTGTAATCGTGGACTTCACCGGTGGTGCCCACCTGCTGCAACAGCACGCCAAAGACATCCTGATGATCCTTCACCTTTTCGGCATCATCCACAATGACGTCAAACCCGAAGGTTTCCGCACG
>JBCNNW010000231.1:0-2932 GCA_039594205.1 Pseudescherichia sp.
GAGCCACCAGGCTCCCAGAATGGGGATGGTTGTTACCAGCATGACCAGCAGTGCCACCACGTTAGTCACCGGCACGTCGCGCGGGCGACCCAGCTGATTTAACAACCACAGCGGTAACGTCCGTTCGTGTCCTGCGGTAAAGGTGGTGACGATGATCTCATCGAATGAGAGAGCAAAGGCCAGCATTCCGCCGGCCAGCAGCGCCGTGCCGAGGTTGGGCAGCACGACATAGCGGAAGGTTTGCCAGCCGTTGGCCCCTAAATCCATCGAGGCTTCGACCAGGCTCCATGAGGTCCGCCTGAAGCGGGCAATTACATTATTGAACACCACCACCACGCAGAAGGTGGCGTGGCCGACCACAATGGTGAAGAAACCCGGTTCAAGATTGACGGTTTTAAAGGCGGTAAGCAGTGCCAGGCCGGTGATGATTCCCGGCAGTGCGATGGGAAGGAGCAGCAACAGTGAGATCGCATTTTTGCCAAAGAAGTCACTGCGCCATAGCGCCGCGGCCGCCAGCGTACCCAGCACCAGCGCAATCACGGTGGAGAGCGCGGCAATTTTAAGTGACAACGTCACGGAGTCAATGATATCGCCCCGCGCTGCCGCGACGCTAAACCACTTCAACGTTAGCCCCTGCGGTGGAAAACTGAACGCGGCATCCTCGGTATTAAACGCATAGATAGCAATGATCAATAGCGGGAAGTGAAGGAAGATCACCCCGCCCCAGGTGGCAATTTTGAGAAACAGCGGTGCGCGTTCAGAGTGCATCAAAGGCTCCCAGGCGTTTCACGACCGCCAGGTAGACCGCGATCAGAATGATGGGCACCAGCGTAAACGCGGCTGCCATCGGCATGTTGCCAATCGCCCCCTGCTGGGAGTAAACCATCTGACCAATAAAATAGCCCGGTGGCCCCACTAGCTGCGGCACGATAAAGTCGCCCAGCGTCAATGAAAAGGTGAAGATAGACCCGGCAGCAATACCCGGGATCGCCAGCGGCAACACGATATAACGGAAGGTCTGACGCGGGCGGGCCCCGAGATCGCCGGAGGCCTGAAGCAGCGAGGCTGGCAGACGCTCCAGCGCGGCCTGCACCGGCAGGATCATAAAGGGCAACCAGATGTAGACGAAGATCAGGAAACGCCCCAGCCCGGAGGTGGACAGCGTATTGCCGCCGATGGCGGGTAACATCAGCAGTGAGGTGAGCAGCGGCTCAAGCCCCATATGGCCCAGAAACCATTGCGCCACGCCATCTTTGGCCAGCAACAGCGTCCAGGCGTAGGCTTTAACAATGTAGCTGGCCCACATCGGCAGCATTACCGCAATATAGAAAAACGCTTTCCATTTGCCGCGGGTATAGCGTGCCATGTACCACGCCATTGGAAACGCCAGCACCGCGCTGGCGAGCGTTACCGCCACCGCCATCACCAGCGTGCGAATGATGATGTCGTAGTTCGCCGGGTTAAAGAGCGCGTAAAGATTCGCCAGGGTCAAATCCGGCGTTACCGACATGGTGAAATCGTCGAAGGTATAGAACCCCTGCCACAACAGGGTGAGCAGCGACCCTAAATAGACAATGCCAAACCACATCAGCGGCCCTAACAACAGCAGGAAAAGTCCCAGCGATGGTCTGCGCCAGAACAGGCCGGAGAGCCGATTGACCATCCCCTGCGATGCGATTCCCGGTGAGGTACTCATCGCCATCTCACCTCTCCTTATGGAGCGGCACCATCGCCGATCGCGCCCAGGAGGCGGTGACCGGCTGGCCAACCTCCAGCCCGGCGGGTAAGTGCGCATCGCTGAGATTGGCCTGGCTCACCAGCAATTTTGCGCCATCGGCCAGCCGCAGCTCAAAGCGGGTCGCGGCCCCCTGATACTGTACCGCCTGCACCACCCCCTGCACCTGGACTTCACCGCCCACGTTCAGGCGGATATGTTCCGGGCGCAGAGCGAAGAGGCCCGGCATGCCACAGACCCGCTGGGCTTGCTCGTCATTAAACAGGTTCGAGGTGCCAACAAACCCGGCGACAAAAGGCGTGCGTGGGCGCATATAGAGTGCCTGGGGCGTGTCAATTTGCTCGATGCGGCCGTTATTAAATACCGCGACCCGATCCGACATCGAGAGCGCTTCGCCCTGATCGTGGGTCACGAAGATAAAGGTTATCCCCAGCTCTTGCTGGAGCTTTTTAAGTTCGAACTGCATCTGCTCGCGCAGTTTTAGATCCAGCGCACCCAGCGGCTCGTCCAGCAGCAATACCCGGGGCTGATTGACCAGCGCGCGGGCAATCGCCACTCGCTGACGCTGGCCGCCCGAAAGCTGAGAAGGTTTCCGGGCCACGGCGAAGCCCAGACTGACCTTTTCCAGCGCCTCATGCGCCCGGGCATGACGCGTTTTTTTGTCGATGCCCTTTACCATAAGCCCGTAGGCGACGTTATCGAGAATCGACATATGGGGGAAGAGCGCATAGTCCTGAAAGACGGTATTCACATCCCGCTCCCAGGGAGGGAGTTCGCTGGCCTCTTTACCGAACAGGGTAATGGCCCCACCGCTCAGCTGTTCAAACCCGGCAATCAGGCGCAGACAGGTGGTTTTGCCGGAACCCGAAGGCCCCAGCATGGAGAAGAACTCCCCGTCACGGATCCCCATGGTGACGCGATCCACCGCGCGCACCTCACCATAGCGTCGGGAGACGTCGTTAAACTCTAACGCGTACGTCATCTTCTGCTCCCGGGCGATTAACGGCCGCCCATAATGGCGATGTAATCCTGCGTCCAGCGGCTGTAAGGGACGAACTTGCCGCCCTGGGCTATCGGGGTTTTCCAGAACATGATTTTGTCGAAGTAGGTGTAGCCGTTGGTCTCACACCCTTTTTCACCCAGCAGGGTGCTGGCTTTGCATCCCTCCGCCACCACCGGCAGCGAGCCGAACCACGC
>JBCNNW010000232.1:0-2921 GCA_039594205.1 Pseudescherichia sp.
TTCTTCCCGCGACCGCGCGTCGCTGCTTAGCACCCATAAAGTGCTGCGCAATACCTATTTCATGCTGAGCCTGACGCTGGCGTTTTCGGCCCTCACCGCGACTGCCAGCACCGTACTGATGCTGCCTTCTCCAGGGCTGATTCTGACGCTGGTGGGTATGTATGGCCTGATGTTCCTGACTTATAAAACCGCAGATAAACCTGTTGGTATTTTATCTGCCTTCGCCTTTACCGGCTTCCTGGGGTATATCCTCGGGCCGATCCTGAATACTTACCTGTCAGCAGGTATGGGTGACGTGATTGGTATGGCGCTGGGCGGTACGGCCCTGGTCTTCTTCTGCTGCTCGGCCTATGTGCTGACCACCCGTAAAGACATGTCCTTCCTCGGCGGTATGCTGATGGCAGGTATTGTAATTGTGCTGGTGGGTATGGTGGCAAACATCTTCCTGCAGCTGCCGGCTCTGCACCTGGCGATCAGCGCCGTGTTTATCCTGATCTCCTCTGGCGCTATTCTGTATGAGACCAGCAACATCATTCACGGCGGCGAGACTAACTACATCCGCGCCACCGTGAGCCTGTATGTGTCGCTGTACAACATCTTCGTCAGCCTGCTGAGTATCCTGGGCTTCGCCAGCCGCGATTAACCCCCTCACTGTGCTGTATCCCCGGGCCCCGCTTATGCGGGGCTCTGTTTTTTGCTACACTGCAGCGGTTTTTGACTGACGTGTGATGAACTATGTTGAGCTTTGACGGTAAAGAGATCGAGACCGATAACGACGGTTATCTGAAAGAGAGCAGCCAGTGGAGCGAAGCGCTGGCGGAAGTGATTGCCGAAAAAGAGGCCATCACCTTGTCGCCTGAACACTGGGAAGTGGTGCGTTTCGTGCGTGATTTCTATCTGGAATTTAATACCTCCCCTGCGATTCGTATGCTGGTGAAGGCGATGGCTAAAAAGTTTGGCGAAGAGAAAGGCAACAGCCGCTATCTCTATCGTCTGTTCCCGAAAGGCCCGGCGAAACAGGCGACCAAGATCGCCGGCCTGCCTAAACCGGTGAAGTGTATTTAATAGCGAATACCAAAGTTGGTATATTCCCGGCCGGGTTGATGCGGTTCTGATAAAACCTTTTCAACCCGAGCACTGCGCGGCCCCCCTGCCTTCAGCCAGGCGATGAGCTTTTCCACCTGCGCTGAATCACCACAAGCCACAACCTCAACGCTGCCGTCATCCATGTTTCGCGCGTAGCCGGTCAACCCAAGCTGCGTCGCTTCTCGCTGGGTGCTGTAACGAAAGCCCACCCCCTGAACCGTGCCGTGTACCCATGCGATCGTGCAGATATTTGACATCATCGTTCTCCTTATCCTCGTGGCGCGTTGCATTTCCCCCCTGAACTCGGGAAAATGGCGGCCATTTCATTGAATCGACAGAATAGCCAATTATGAGTGTACGTTTAGTGTTAGCCAAAGGGCGCGAGAAGTCATTACTGCGTCGTCATCCCTGGGTCTTTTCCGGTGCCGTTGCCCGAATGGAAGGAAAAGCCAGCCTCGGTGAAACCATCGATATCGTTGACCATCAGGGGAAATGGTTAGCCCGCGGCGCATACTCGCCCGCGTCACAGATCCGTGCGCGCGTCTGGACCTTTGATCCTCAGGAAACCATCGATATCGCCTTCTTTACCCGCCGCTTGCAGCAGGCGCAGCAGTGGCGAGACTGGCTGGCACAGCGTGACGGGTTAGACAGCTATCGTCTGATTGCCGGGGAGTCCGACGGCATGCCGGGCGTGACGATTGACCGCTTTGGCAACTTCCTGGTTCTGCAGTTGCTGAGCGCGGGGGCGGAGTATCAACGCGCGGCGTTGATCAGCGCCCTGCAAGGCCTCTATCCGGAATGCGCGATTTATGACCGCAGCGACGTGGCGGTACGCAAAAAAGAGGGCATGGAGTTGACCCAGGGCCCGGTCACCGGCGAACTGCCACCTGCGCTGCTGCCGATTCAAGAGCACGGCATGAAGCTGCTGGTGGACATCCAGGGCGGACATAAAACCGGCTATTACCTCGATCAGCGTGACAGTCGTCTGGCGACCCGCCAGTACGTAAAAGACAAACGCGTCCTTAACTGCTTCTCTTACACGGGCGGCTTTGCGGTTTCTGCGCTGATGGGCGGCTGTGCCAGCGTGGTGAGCGTGGATACCTCTCAGGAGGCTCTGGACGTGGCGAAACAAAACGTTGAACTCAACAAGCTGGATCTGAGTAAAGCTGAGTTTGTGCGCGATGATGTGTTTAAGCTGCTGCGTAAATATCGCGACCAGGGCGAGAAATTCGACGTTATCGTGATGGATCCGCCGAAATTTGTGGAAAACAAAAATCAGCTGATGGGTGCCTGCCGCGGTTATAAAGACATCAATATGCTGGCGATACAACTGCTTAACCCAGGCGGCGTACTCCTGACCTTCTCCTGCTCTGGCCTGATGACAAACGAATTATTTCAGAAAATTGTGGCCGATGCCGCTGTAGATGCCGGTCGTGATGTACAATTTATAGAGCAGTTCCGTCAGGCGGCCGATCACCCGGTGATCGCAACCTATCCTGAAGGGCTTTATCTGAAAGGGTTTGCCTGTCGCGTCATGTAACTTGAAAAGTGGAATGTTGCCCACACTTATAGTGTAAGTAACGTTTCCCGGGAGGTGACTATGATTGCCAGCAAATTCGGTATCGGCCAGCAGGTCCGCCACTCTCTGTTAGGGTATCTGGGCGTGGTTGTTGATATCGACCCGGAATACTCACTCGATGAACCGTCAGCCGATGAGCTGGCGGTTAACGCAGATCTCCGCGCCGCACCCTGGTACCACGTGGTAATGGAAGATGACGATGGCCAGCCGGTGCATACCTATCTTGCCGAAGCCCAGTTGAGTGGCGAAGCACAGG
>JBCNNW010000233.1:0-2913 GCA_039594205.1 Pseudescherichia sp.
CGCTGGAAGAGGCACAGCGTCACTTGCGGATGGGGGCCACCGTCGAGCAGGCGAGAAAAGCGGCAAAAGAGACGGGCAGCTTCGCCGGTCCAATGCGCAGTAATCTTATCGCTATGCTGGATCATATAGGTCTGCCCGATATTCTGAAAATTGAGCGCTGCACCCAGCTATTCGGAACGCACAGCCACCTGGTTCACTATACGTCAGCGCTGCGCTACCCGGTATTCATCAAAGGGAAAAATTACAGCGGTTCGCCTGGCATGTTGCAGCGCGCCAGTATGCGTCAGCAAATTGATACCCATCTGGCTGAGGAGATTGCGCTGCTGGGGCCTGAGTGTCTGTACGTTCCTCTTGGCCCTAAAGTGACGGAAGTGTTTCTGCATTTGCAAGCACGCGGGCTGCTCAAACCGGAGCAACTGCTTGACGGCCTGCCTCACCCGTCCGGGGCGAACGCCGAGCGCATCAGTTACTTCCTCGGTAAGAAAGCGCGCGCTACGCTATCAGCCAAAACCAATGCCGATACGATTGATAATGCCAAAGCCAGACTGCTGGCGAAGATGGCTACCCTGCAAAAACGTTAACGGTTTAGATGACTAAAGCCAGCAAACCATGAGCCTGCTGGCTTTGAGTAAAGTCCTTAACTCGCTGACCAGCGCGTCCCCTGCATATCTATCACAAACCGGTAGCGCACATCGCCTTTCAGCATGCGACTAAACGCCTGTTCGACTTCGTTACCGGTAATCAACTCGATATCGGCGGTAATGTTGTGAGCACCGCAAAAATCGAGCATCTCCTGAGTCTCTTTAATACTGCCAATCGATGAGCCGCTGATGCTCAGGCGTCGGAAAACCATTGGCGTGATATCCGGCGAGAGATGCGGACTGTCCGGAATGCCCACCAGCACCAGTCGTCCGTTGGTTTTCAGCGTTGCGAGCAAGGGATTCAGATCGTGCGGGGCCGCTACGCAATCAATAATGATATCGAGCGAGCTCTGCACCTCGGCCATTTGCGCCGCATCGCGGGATACCACCACCCGCTTCGCACCCAGCCTTTTCGCATCCGCCCCCTTTTCCGGGGATGTGGTGAAGAGCGTGACCTCCGCGCCCAGCGCGCTGGCTAGTTTCACCGCCATATGCCCCAGCCCGCCGAGACCAACCACCCCTACGCGATCGCCCGCCTTCACATTGAAGTGGCGCAGCGGAGACCAGACGGTCACGCCGGCGCAGAGTAGCGGCGCGACCCCTGCCAGAAGCAGGTTCTGCGGCACTTTGACCACGAAATGCTGATCGACAATCACATTCTGGGCATAGCCGCCCCAAGTGCTCTCACCGGTCACCTTGTCGATACCGTTGTAGGTTGCGGTAAAGCCAGCCTCGCAGTATTGCTCCTCCTGCTGTTGGCAGAAATGGCACTCGCGGCAGGAGTCAACCATTACGCCTACGCCGACAATGTCTCCCGGACGCAAGCGATCCACATTGCTGCCGGTCGCCACCACGCGGCCAACAATTTCGTGACCCGGAACCAGCGGATAACGGCTCACGGCCCACTCGTTACGCGCCATATGCAGGTCGGAGTGGCAGACGCCGCAGTAAAGAATTTCAATATTGACGTCCTGCTTTTGCAGGGGACGCAGGGTAATGTTCCCGGAGACCAGGGGTTGTGTCGCCTCATGGGCAACTAACGCTTTAACTTTCATGCCGCCTCGCAATGCACTGGCTTTTCTCAATCGAAGGCGGCAGACTTTACGTAAATGGGTTCACAATTGATAGTAGTTACCATTTGGTGACCATAAATGAGGAGCACGCCATGCCCGCCTGGGTAGACGGAAAACTGTTTTTTTACGCGGATTCACCGCCGCGCCGGTTAATGGATCTCTTCTCGGTCAAATGGAGCACCATGGTGCTGCACGCCCTCTACCACTGGCCGGACGATCGCGCCCGCACGGGCGAGCTGCAGCGCAGTCTGCAGGGGATCTCAAAAAAGATGCTTTTTCAGACGCTTAAAGAGCTGGAGCAGCGCGGACTCATTAGCCGACACGTCTATGACGTTATCCCGCCCAAAGTGGATTATCGCCTTACCCCGCTGGGCCGAACCTTTGCCGAACCTATAGAGCAGATGTACCAGTGGGGGCTGGATAACCAGGCGGCGCTGGATCAGATGCAGGCATGCTATCAGGCTGCGATAAACACGCAGAAAACCGGCGGATAATGATGTAACCTTTCTTAGCGATAAATGACAACAAACGGACACAGCATGTCAGCACAAATTTCGAAAGATCCTCTGCACGGCGTTACCCTCGAGATGCAAATTAACGCTCTGGTGGCGCGCTACGGTTGGGAAAAGCTGGGTCAGCTTATCAAGATTAATTGTTTCAACAGCGACCCGAGCGTGAAATCCAGCCTGAAATTTTTACGCCGCACACCGTGGGCGCGTGCAGAGGTTGAAGCCCTGTATCTCGATAGCCTCGACGAACCCGCACCGGAATCCGCGCCGGCGCCCACCGCCAGCCCCTGGTCCAATAATCGCCATACAAAGAGCTGACACGCCATGATGCGAGACGTTACACGGTCGGGCATGCTGCTCGCCTGCGCCCTTTTGTTAGCCAGCTGTGCCTCTGAGCCGCCAAAATCGTTGGTCACCCCGCTGCCGCCAGTAGCCAAACAGCCGGTGCCAGACCAACGTCAGCAGGATAATCAGCCGATGCGTGGCGTCTGGCTGGCCACGGTCTCTCGTCTCGACTGGCCGCCGGTAAACTCGGTAAATGTCAGCAGCCCCGCGCTGCGTATACGACTGCAGCAGCAGGCATTAATCACCAAGCTGGACAACCTCAAAAGCCTCGGCATCAACACCGTCTTCTTCCAGGTCAAACCGGACGGCACCGCCCTGTGGCCATCTCAAATTCTGCCCTGGTCA
>JBCNNW010000234.1:0-2906 GCA_039594205.1 Pseudescherichia sp.
GGTCATGCTGATCCGGCGAGCGTGAACGATGGTGTGGTGAGAATCCGCCGCCATAAAGCGCGCCAGAATATGCGGCTGGCCGAAGTAGCCCAGGCCCCAGCCCAGCAGCGAGACGATAGCCACGAAGTTCAGTCCTTTGAGCATGTCGACGTTTTCAATGCTCTTCTGCTTGATCACCATCAGCGAGTCGTCAAAGCCGCCTACGGAGACCATCACCATTACCGGGGTGAGGATCAGGGCGAAGATCATCAGGCTGGCCTGCACGGTGTCGGTCCAGCTGACGGCCAGGAAGCCGCCCACGAAGGTATAGATGATGGTTGCTGCCGCACCGGCCCACAGCGCCGTTTCGTAGCTCATGCCAAAGGTGCTTTCAAACAGACGCGCCCCTGCCACAATGCCAGAGGCACAGTAGATGGTGAAGAAGAGCAGGATAACCAGCGCAGAGATGATGCGCAGCACGCGGCTACGATCTTCAAAGCGGCCGGTGAAGTAGTCCGGCAGCGTCAGGGCATTGTTGTTCACCTCGGTGTGCACGCGCAGGCGGCCCGCCACCAGCTTCCAGTTGATCCATGCCCCCAGCGTCAGGCCAATAGCGATCCAGCTTTCAGAGATACCAGAGATAAATATGGCCCCAGGCAGGCCCATCAGCAGCCAGCCGCTCATATCGGACGCGCCCGCAGAGAGTGCAGTTACCATCGGCCCCAGGCTGCGCCCGCCGAGAATATAGTCGTCAAAGTTTTTTGTCGATCGCCAGGCGACAAAGCCAATCAAAATCATGCCAAAGATGTAAACAAGAAACGTCACCAGCATCGGGGTGCTCATTGCCATTCAAAAGTCTCCAGATCTCTTCGTCAGCAAACGTAATATCTGCTGCACTGACCTTTACCGGAACGGGGAAAAGGTCTCGTTGTTGTATTGGGCGACCGTATCCTGCCGGAAGCGATTTCTAACCACAATCGATTTAACATGGCATTCACATGAATTACATCCCCGTTACGATACCATTTTCTAATAGGTTGCACTCGCTCACGCTTTGCAAGGTAACACCGTGCAAAAGTGTTAAGCACCGCATGGTTCCTGGCTTTTCAGCATGCTAGTGCTGATTCTGAGAGCGGGATCTCTTTTAACAATCCATTCATTTTTCAGCTTGCTGGCCGCGTCACAATTAACATGGTTGCACAAAGTTGCAACATGGTAGATATTCCTCGCTAACGAACAGAGTGACGATAATAACGAGGAGTAGATGCATGGGTAGCACCACGATGGGGGTTAAGCTTGATGACGCCACGCGGGAACGTATTAAGCAGGCCGCGACGCAGATCGATCGCACGCCGCACTGGCTGATTAAGCAGGCCATCTTTAACTATCTCGAGCGCGTTGAGAGCGGTGACGCGCTGCCGGAGCTACCGGGCCAGTTCAACGGTACAGAGAGCGAGCATGCTGAGGCCAGCCTACCGAATGACGAGCCGCATCAGCCCTTCCTGGAGTTTGCCGAGCAGATCCTGCCTCAGTCGGTGAGCCGCGCGGCGATCACCGCTGCCTGGCGTCGCGCGGAAACCGACGCCGTCCCGATGCTGCTGGAGCAGGCGCGTCTGCCGGAGCCGGTGGCCGGTCGCGCCCAGAAGCTCGCCTACCGCCTGGCAGAGAAGCTGCGTAACCAGAAAACCGCCACCGGGCGTGCAGGGATGGTGCAGAGCCTGCTCCAGGAGTTCTCCCTCTCCTCCCAGGAGGGTGTCGCCCTGATGTGCCTGGCCGAAGCGCTGCTGCGTATTCCGGACAAGGCCACCCGTGATGCGCTGATCCGTGACAAAATCAGCAACGGCAACTGGCAGTCGCACATCGGACGCAGCCCCTCGCTGTTTGTTAACGCCGCGACCTGGGGCCTGCTGTTTACCGGCCGCCTGGTGTCTACCCATAATGAAGCCAGCCTCTCGCGCTCGCTGAACCGTATCATCGGCAAGAGCGGCGAGCCGCTGATCCGTAAAGGCGTCGACATGGCGATGCGCCTGATGGGCGAACAGTTTGTTACCGGTGAAACCATTGCCGAGGCGCTGGCGAACGCGCGCAAGCTGGAGGAGAAAGGGTTCCGCTACTCTTACGATATGCTGGGCGAGGCGGCGCTGACCGCTACGGATGCGCAGGCCTATATGGTCTCCTATCAGCAGGCGATCCACGCTATCGGCAAAGCCTCCAACGGCCGCGGCATCTATGAGGGTCCGGGGATCTCCATCAAGCTGTCGGCGCTGCATCCGCGCTATAGCCGGGCGCAGTATGACCGGGTGATGAGCGAGCTCTATCCGCGCCTGAAGTCCTTAACCCTGCTGGCGCGCCAGTACGATATCGGGATCAACATCGACGCCGAAGAGGCGGACCGGCTGGAGATCTCTCTCGATCTGCTGGAAAAACTCTGCTTCGATCCGGATCTGGCGGGCTGGAACGGCATCGGCTTCGTGATCCAGGCCTATATGAAGCGCTGCCCGTTTGTCATTGACTACCTGACCGATCTCGCCTCCCGCAGCCGTCGCCGCCTGATGATCCGTCTGGTGAAAGGCGCCTACTGGGACAGCGAAATCAAACGCGCCCAGGTTGAGGGGCTTGAGGGCTACCCGGTCTATACCCGCAAGGTCTATACCGACGTCTCCTATATCGCCTGTGCGAAAAAGCTGCTCAGCGTACCGAATCTGATCTACCCGCAGTTTGCGACCCACAACGCCCACACCCTGGCCGCCATCTACCAGCTTGCCGGGGAGAACTACTATCCGGGCCAGTATGAGTTCCAGTGCCTGCACGGCATGGGGGAACCGCTCTATGAGCAGGTGGTAGGCAATATTGCCGACGGCAAGCTGAACCGTCCGTGCCGTATCTACGCACCGGTCGGCACCCATGAGACGCTGCTGGCCTACCTG
>JBCNNW010000235.1:0-2883 GCA_039594205.1 Pseudescherichia sp.
CTCAGGAATAATTTTGCGCAGCAGAGGCAGGTCTTTGCTGAAGATTTGATCTTGCAAGGCAACGTTGGCGGTACTGACCACCAGCGTTTTTTGCTCTTCACGGGCAATGGCAATACCCGGAATGAGATATGAGAGGGTTTTCCCGACGCCGGTTGGGGCTTCAATCGCCAGATGCCGGCCCTCGTCGCCCGCAAGCGTCTTCGCCACATCGGCAATCATTTGCCGCTGCGGTGCTCGGGGAATAAAGTCGGGTATCTGCTGTTGCAGCGCCTTATACCAGGCGGCAATTTGCGCTTTTAGCGCAGCGGTTAAAGCCATCGGGGAACCTGAAATACTGTATAAACAGCCACTATTGTGGCACGTTCACTTGCCAGCGGCAAAAAAAAAGCCCGGCTCTACGGCCGGGCTTCCAGATTACTGTCCTGCCGCCGGTTTACGCGGACGGCGACGGCGCTGCCCTTCTCCGGCGGGCTTGCCTTCGCCATCACGGCGCGGCGGTTTGCTGGCAGGCTTAGCGGCTGCCCCTTCAGTACGGCGCGGCTGCTGTTGACCACGGCCACCTCCGCCTTGCCCGCGTCCACCGCCCTGACCGCGTCCGCCACCCTGGCGACCGTTCTGGATCGGTTCGGCTTTGATAGAAGGATCCACTTCATAACCTGGAGTCTGGATGCGCGGGATCTCTTTCTTCAGCAGGCGCTCAATATCGCGCAGCAGCTTATGCTCATCGACGCAGACCAGCGACAGCGCTTGACCCGTGGCGGCAGCACGGCCGGTACGGCCAATACGGTGAACGTAATCTTCTGGCACGTTCGGCAGCTCGTAGTTCACTACGTGCGGCAGCTCTTCGATATCCAGACCACGGGCGGCGATATCGGTGGCGACCAGCACGCGGATGTCACCCGATTTAAAGTCGGCCAGCGCGCGGGTACGTGCCCCCTGGCTCTTATTGCCGTGGATCGCCGCACTGCGAATGCCGTCTTTGTTCAGCTGTTCTGCCAGATGGTTGGCACCGTGCTTGGTGCGGGTAAAGACCAGCACCTGCTGCCAGTTGCCCTGACCGATCATCTGGGAGAGCAGCTCGCGTTTACGCTTCTTATCAACAAAGTGCACATACTGGGTCACTTGCTCAGACGCAGTGTTACGACGCGCCACTTCCACTTCCAGCGGGTTGTGAAGCAGTTTTTCTGCCAGCGATTTGATCTCATCCGAGAAGGTCGCAGAGAAGAGGAGGTTCTGACGACGCGCCGGCAGTTTAGCCAGTACGCGGCGGATGTCGTGGATAAAGCCCATATCCAGCATACGGTCGGCTTCGTCCAGCACCAGAATCTCTACGCTATCCAGCTTCAGCGCATTCTGGTGTTCCAGATCGAGCAGACGGCCCGGCGTTGCCACCAGCACATCCACGCCGCCGCGCAGTTTCATCATCTGCGGATTAATGCTCACGCCGCCGAAGACCACCAGCGAGCGAATATTCAGATAGCGGCTGTATTCACGGACGTTCTCGCCCACCTGAGCAGCAAGCTCACGGGTTGGGGTCAGAATCAGGGCACGAACCGGACGGCGGCCTTTCGCATGCGGCTGATTCTCGATCAGACGTTGCAGCAGCGGCAGCGTAAAGCCTGCGGTTTTACCGGTACCGGTCTGGGCGCTCGCCATCAGGTCACGGCCTTGCAGCACGGCGGGGATCGCCTTCTGCTGAATAGGGGTAGGTTCGCGATAGCCCTGCTCTGCGACAGCGCGCAGAATATCAGGATTCAGGCCAAGGGTATCAAAAGACATAACAACTCCGAACCGCCCCGACCGTCACAGGTGTAGTTTTCAGGGAGATAAGACGAATAGACAGGACAAAAACCACAATGTCACGAAGCTGCGGAGTGTAGCAGATTTTGTGACTTGGCGCATAAAATATCCCTGACGGCGGGCATGACAAAATAAATCTCCGGTCGGCTGGACAAGGCGAAAATTTAACCATAAAGTTAATCAATCGATTGATTAATTTTTTGGCGCGACGATGAATACAATCCCCACCACCAGTAAAGGCGAACAAGCCCGCAGCCAGCTGATTGCCGCTGCACTCTCCCAGTTTGGCGAGTATGGCCTGCATGCTACCACTCGCGATATCGCCGCACAGGCGGGGCAGAACATCGCCGCCATCACCTACTATTTTGGCTCAAAAGAGGATCTGTACCTCGCCTGCGCCCAGTGGATCGCCGATTTTATTGGCACCCATTTCCGCCCACATGTGGAGGCCGCGACAACCCTGCTTGCGCAACCCGTGCCGGATAAAAGCGCGGTGCGCGCCCTGATCCTGCAGGCGGCCAGGAACATGATCCAGCTGCTGACCCACGACGACACGCTGAACCTCAGTAAATTTATTTCCCGCGAGCAGCTCTCCCCCACCACGGCGTATCAGCACGTGCATGACCAGGTTATCGCCCCGATGCACGGTCATTTGACCCGGCTGATTGCCGCCTATACCGGGCGCGCAGCGGAGGATACCCAAACCATTTTGCACACCCATGCGCTGCTGGGCGAGATCCTCGCCTTTCGCCTCGGGCGCGAGACCATCCTGCTGCGCGCGGGCTGGAGTCATTTTGATGAAGAGCGGGCAGAGCAAATTTTTCAGGTCGTGAGCTGCCATATCGATCTCGTTTTAGAGGGATTAACGCAAAGGAGTCCGGAGTGATGAAAAAACCCGTGGTTGTTATCCTGGCCGCGCTGGCGCTGGTTGCCATCGTGACGGGAGGCTGGCTCTGGTATCAGGGCCAGCAGGATAAAGGGCTGACCCTGTACGGTAATGTGGATATTCGTACCGTTAATATGAGTTTCCGCGTGGGGGGGCGGCTGGCGTCGTTAACGGTAGATGAAGGCGATGCCATCACC
>JBCNNW010000236.1:0-2880 GCA_039594205.1 Pseudescherichia sp.
ATCAGGTTGAGTTAGCGAGCGGCGTGCTGGCGGAGGAGTGTGCTGCGATGCTGAGCGACTTCTTTCGTATGCGTCGCGAAGAGAAAAAAGCGTTGCGTCAGGCGCAACGCCAGAGTTAGTTCATGGCGATCTTCGGTTCCACCGCCGGATAGCCTTTGGCCAGTTCGGCCTCGGCTGCTGCCTCCGCCGCCTGGCGTGCCAGGCGCTTCTCCTGCTCCTGCAGATAGCCCACCAGACTGATCTGATACTTGCGGATGTTCTCCACATAGTTATAGGCCTCATGCCCGCGCGCATAGCCGTAGGTCGTCTGGGCGTAGTAGCGTTTCTGGCTCAGCATCGGTAACCGCAGCTTCACATCTGCCCAGCTGTCCGGATTGCCACCCTGACGGGCCGTGAGTTTCCGCACATCCAGCATATGAGCGTAGCCCATGTTATAGGCGGCCAGCGCAAACCAGATGCGCTCATCTTCCGGGATGGTCTGTGGCACTTTCGACATCATATCCTGCAGATACTGACTGCCACCGCGAATGCTCTGTTCAGGGTCGGTGCGGTCGCCCACATCCAGGCTCTCTGCGGTGTTGCGCGTCAGCATCATCATGCCGCGCACGCCGGTAGGGGAGGTGGCCTGAGGATTCCAGTGTGACTCCTGATAGGAGATCGCCGCCAGCAGCCGCCAGTCAATGCTGGTGGCGTACTTCTCAAACAGCGGCTTGATGTCGGGCAGCGTGTTATCGATCGCGCGCAGGAAGGTGCGGGTATCGACATAATCGAAGGTGCCGACGTGGCCGAGATACTTCTCCTCCAGTCGCGCCATCGCGCCTTCTTCACCCATGCCATTAAAGAAGTCGAGCATCGCGGCATTCAGGCTGTCATCGTCGCTGTGCCGCACATACCAGGTGACCGGCTCCTCATCAGTCACGTCGAACGCCACCGCCAGCTGCGGGTAGATACGCTGCAGCAGGGCGATGGTGACGGAATCACCAATGGTGTAGTCGAGCTTGCCGTCTGCCACCGCTTCCAGCAGGGCTTTCGGGCTCTGGTCGGTGGAGATGGCCCAGTCCAGGTCGGGGAACTGATTGGAACGGGCACTCTTCAGCGTGGAGAGGTAAGCCGATCCGGACGCAACCGTTAACCGCCCCTTTAAGTCACCGAGGTTTTTGGGGCGAGGCTTATCCACGCGGTAGACCAGCTGCTGCGATACGTTGTAGTAACCCGGCCCGGTCTGATAACGGGTCAGGCGTTCGCTGTTGTAATTCAGGCCAGCGGCCAGCAAATCGGCTTTGCCATCATCTAGGTCATCAAACAGATCGCTCAGATTAGGGCGCACCGTGACCTTGAGCTTGACGCCCAGATAATCAGCAAAACGTTTTGCCAGCTCATAATCCATACCGGCCGGAGATTGATTGACGGTGTAGTAAGTCAGGGGGGAATTGATGGTACTGACGCGCAGCACTCCCCGTGATTTAATCTGTGAAATCGTGTCCTGCCCACCCCCATACCAGGGAATGGATGGCCACAGCGCTAACGCTAACAGCACGGCAACCAGACCGATAAACAGATAATTAAATTTTAGGCGTTTCAAATAGTTATCTCTCGCTGGCTCTAAGGCCTCTGTCTTTTAAAGGCAGTATTTGTCTTCTTTGAACTCCCAGAGCGAGGGGCATTTTGCGCAACAAAATGACGCTGAGCAACTTTTATAGCAGCTTTTGCGCAAATTTCAGGCAAATCCGTGTCGCCAAAAATTGTGCGCAAACGGTTTCGTCGCGAAGGCGCTTTCTCTATAATACGCCCCGTTTTCCCTGTTGCGCCCAATCAAGCGTCGCCCGGCGCCCTGACGAGAGACTTATGTAATGGAAATTCTGCGTGGTTCGCCCGCCCTGTCGGCATTTCGTGTAAACAAACTGCTGACCCGCTTTCAGGACGCTCATCTGCCGGTGAGTGATATTTACGCCGAGTACATCCATTTTGCTGATGTCAGCACGCCGTTAAGCGCAGACGAACAGAGCCGTCTGCAGCGCCTGCTGAAATATGGTCCCTCTCTTGCTGAACATGCCCCGCAGGGCCGTCTGCTGCTGGTGACCCCGCGTCCCGGTACGATTTCGCCCTGGTCATCCAAAGCCACCGACATCGCCCACAACTGCGGCCTGCCGCAGGTTCGCCGCCTCGAACGCGGCCTGGCCTTTTATGTGCAGGCCCCGCAGCTGACCGAAACGCAGTGGCAGGCGCTGAGCACACTGCTGCATGACCGGATGATGGAAACGGTCTTCAGCGATCTGGCGCAGGCTGAGCAATTATTCGCGCACCATACGCCGCAGCCGGTGAAGAGTGTCGATCTGCTGGGTGAGGGCCGTCAGGCGCTGGTTCAGGCGAACACCACGCTGGGTCTGGCGCTGGCGGATGATGAAATCGACTACCTGGTGACGGCCTTTACCGCGCTGGGGCGCAACCCCAACGATATCGAACTCTATATGTTTGCTCAGGCGAACTCTGAGCACTGCCGTCACAAGATCTTCAACGCCGACTGGATTATCGACGGCGAAAAACAGCCAAAGTCGCTGTTTAAGATGATCAAAAACACGATGGAGCAGACGCCGGACTACGTGCTCTCTGCGTATAAAGATAACGCCGCCGTGATGGAAGGCTCCGAAGTGGGCCGCTTCTTCGCTGACGCCGGAGAGAGCGAATACCGCTGGCATCAGGAAGCGGCGCACATCCTGATGAAGGTGGAAACACACAACCACCCGACGGCCATCTCACCGTGGCCAGGCGCAGCGACCGGTTCCGGTGGCGAAATCCGTGATGAAGGCGCAACCGGACGCGGCTCCAAGCCGAAAGCGGGCCTGGTCGGCTTCTCGGTTTCTAACCTGCGCATCCCGGGCT
>JBCNNW010000237.1:0-2815 GCA_039594205.1 Pseudescherichia sp.
CCAGTAACTCTGCGAACCAGGGCTCCAGCGACTCATCCACCAGCCGTAACGCACCGGATTCAAACTGTGCGGCCGTCGTGAAGGCAAAATCGTCGATCTCTTGCTGATAACGCTCCCATTCGCGGCGTTGTTGCTCGCTTTGTTCACGCGCCTGTTTGGTTTCGCGATCTTCTGCGAAGATATCCCACAGCGAACTGACTACAGTGATGGCTGGCCCTACGTACGGCAGCCATTTGCCCACCACCAGCGTACCCCACTTCTCCATGGTTTTTGGGCCAATCCCCTTCATCAGTGACGGTAGCCACTCTTTCACCACTTTCAGGCCGCTGACCACGTGTTCCGGTTTTGCCATCGAACCCAGCGTATTGACCGCGTGGTTCATCATCTCGGCGTTAATGCCCCCGGACTCTGGCGATACCCCCTGCTCCTGAGTTGCCTGCGCACCCGGCATGTGCGGAATCGACTGTGAGGCACCCTGTTCTGCCTGTCGGGCGATCGCCGCTTGCAGGCTGTCGACATCGTCGGCAAAACGCTGCACCAGATAGGTCATCTCACGGTTTTGCGCCGCTTCCACCTCGCCGCTGGCCTGCCGGAACAGCGCCTCGATGTGTGCCTGCGCGTGTTCAGGATCCTGGCGCAATGCCGCCTTGCTGCCCCGGTACATGACCTCACGCTGGTTCTTCACCTCATCGATGACCGCGTTACGGCAAAGCTGCTGCTGCGCAACGATATTTTTCAAAAGGGTATCGAAACTGCGCACGGTATCACTGGTGGTCTGCTGCTCTAAGGTGTGCAGCAACTTGTCGAGGAAGCCGTTCAGCGTCGCGCCCAGTCGACGGTAGATATGCTGGCTATCAATACTGGCGATAAAGGTGGTCAGCGCCTCTTCGAAGATCGGGAACTCACTGGCGCGCAGCAGTCCCGGCACATTGTTTAGCTTCGCCTGCAGCGCCATCTCCGCATTAACGCGCAGGATAGGGATATCCTGCAGCACATCCTGCAGACCCTGCGCTTCCGCCAGGCTTTGCAGACGAATACGAATGTCGTTTTTAAGGCGGGTTAAGGTCTCGACGTCCATGCGATCTTTGTCGTTGAGCACCAGGAACAGCTTTTTCCGGGCCTGTAAAATTTCGACCAGCACCTTGAGTGTCTTCTCCTCTTCGGCGGCACCGGACGGGTTTACCACAAAAATCACCGCATCCGCTTTCAGCATCTGTTCCCGGGTGACCGCTTCATGATCCAGCGGCGCATCCACGCCCGGGGTGTCCAGAATGGTGCTGTTATTCCAGCAATAGGAGTCAACTGAGGCGGTTAACGGAACATCGCCGGTCGCTGCCACGCATTCGCCAACCAGAGCGTTGATGAGCGTGCTTTTGCCGGCGTTATACACGCCGTAGACCATAATGCTGGCGTCCGGCTGGTTGCGCTTGTCTTCAAACTGTTTCTGCACAGGCGCAAATTCTGCCGCCAGCGCAGGATACTGGCTTGCCAGTTTCGCCGTCAGGTCGTAAGTTTCAAAAAGTTCTGCCGCTGACATCGCCATATTACGCGTTCCCCTCACTCGTTAATTGCTGCTCTGCTTGCTGCTTCAGTACGCCAATCGCCCGCTTAAACTGTTCCACTTCATAATTTAGCCGGCTACAGTCCTCCTCCATCTCGTTGAGTAAGGTGCTTAAGAGCGTACCAACCTGAGTGGTGATCTCGTTTTCAATACCGTCCAGGTAAAGGCTCAGGATCCGGTTACGGACTTCACTGAGGTTATCTCCCACCACCATTTCAATGGTGCGGGTGGTTTGTTGGGCGCTATCTCCGGTCATCGAGCCCAGCCCGGCCCCGAGAGTGGCGCCTATGGCCGCGCCCGCAGGCCCCAGCAGCATCCCAATGCCGCCGCCGATCAATGCCCCCAGCCCACCGTTACGGCTACGCGTGCTTTTGGTGTAGCCTTCAGGGATCTGCTCGGTCACTTTTTCTACCGAGAAGGCAGGCAGCGTGAGCGAGGAGGAGGTCCAGGTGGTGACAACCGCTGATTTAAAGGCCTTCATCGCCTTGTTCAGGATCGCCTCCAGCGCATCCCCGGTGAGGGTCGCCATCCGGCTGTCCCATCTTTTTTGCGCGGCTAGCAGGGCGCTATTCAGCCCGGCTTCGTCGTCGCGGCTGGCGGCCAGCTCGTTAAAACTGGCCTGAATGGTTTGACGTAATTCAGACTGGGCAAGGCGTACGGCCGGGGTAATCTGTTTTTTTACATCCTGGTCGACCGTCGCAATCATCGTAGCCAGAGATGCCGTCAACGCCTGATATTTCTCCACTTCCACCAGGCAGCCGGAGAGGAAGTTTTTGAAATTCGTCATCGGCACCGCACGCTTCATCCGGACGCCCTCTTCCTGCGAGATTTGCTTCAGGCGGGTAAATAGCTGCCCCATTCCGCTGTCGGCGATGGCCGCCGGGTCATTCCCGTGCAGTTCGGCATAGCGGGCGGAAAGGGACAGCACTTGCACACGCCCGGTATCAACGCCTTCGGCCTCCAGCTCGCGCTTTACGAAATCCTGCTGCATCTGGCGATCCTGCGCTGGTTTCATCACGCAGATATCGACAGGCACCTCGTTGACCTCATCCCAGCCATGCTGCTTTTTATCGCTGCCCGTCAGCAGCAACATGATCTCCTTCTCTTTCCCCAGCAGTTGACGGATCTCGTTTAAATCGCTGGCGCGTCCCGGCGCATCCGATTTCATGGTGTAGAGGATCAGGTCAGCATGGTCGGCGTGCGCTTTCGCCAGCTCGCCGTTTTGCGAACGCACCGAGTGCAGGCCAGGGGAGT
>JBCNNW010000238.1:0-2793 GCA_039594205.1 Pseudescherichia sp.
GGAGTGCATCACCACCTGGCTCGCTAACTTGTTGTACGAGGCCTCCGGCGGTGCCGACCCGGATACGCTCGATTTCGCGCCGCTGGAGATCTGGCTGCAGGAGCAGGTGGACGCGCTGATTACCGCCTGCCAGCACACGGCGGCACCGGTATTTATTGTTACCAATGAGCTGGGGATGAGCATCACCCCGGAAAATCGCCTCGCGCGTCACTTTGTCGATATCGCCGGGCGGGCCAACCAGAAGCTGGCCCTGGCCGCAGACGACGTATGGCTGATGGTCTCAGGGATTGGAGTCAAAATTAAATGAAGCTGAATTTACTCTGGGCTACGCTGCGGCTAATGACCCGTTTCCCGGTGCCGGAGAAGTGGGCCGATGGGGTCGAGTTTCGCCAGCTCGGACGCGGCGTGCCCTATTTCCCGCTGGTGGGGCTGTTTGTCGGCGTGGTGGCCGCGCTGGCCGCGTTGCTGGTGAGCCAGACCGGGGGCGGCATTTACCTGGGGGCCGCCGTCTGGGCGCTGGCGATGGCCCTGCTGACGGGCGGCTTCCATCTCGACGGGCTGGCCGATACCTGCGACGGGATCTTCTCTGCCCGTAGCCGGGAGCGGATGCTGGCGATCATGAAGGACAGCCGCCTCGGCACCTTCGGCGGGCTGGCGCTGATCTTCTGCATTCTGCTGAAGGTGATGGCGGTGACGGGCTTATCCTCTCGTCCCCCTGCGGAACTCTTCGTGCTGCTGGTCTGTGCGCCGGTTGTCTCACGGGCAGGGCTGGTGCTGGGGATGTATGGTCAGCGCTATGCCCGGGAAGGCGAGGGGCTGGGTACGCTGTACATTGGCGGCATTCTGTTTCACGAAGCGGCGATAACGCTGCTCATCGGCGCGCTTATCGTGGTGGCGCTGACCGGACTCCACGGCGTGGCGGCGATGCTGGTCACCTGGGGGCTGATGGCATGCCTGGTGCGCTATTTGCGTACCCGTTTAGGCGGCCAGACCGGCGATACCCTTGGCGCGCTGGCAGAAACCGGCGAGACGCTGTTTCTGCTGGCCCTGATGTGGAGCTAAACCATGCGCCTGGTTCTGGTACGTCACGGGCAAACCGCAGCCAATGAGAGCGGCCTCTTTTACGGCAGCACCGACCTGCCATTAACCGATAAAGGCATTGAGCAGGGGCGGCGAGTGGGGGAGTGTCTGGCGACGCTCACCTTCGGGCAAATTCACTGCAGCCAGCTTCAGCGCGCGCAGCAAACCGCCCGACTGGTGGTGCCCAACGGCATTATCACCAACAGCGATCCCCGGCTCAACGAGATGCACTTCGGCAGCTGGGAGATGCGCCACCACAGCAGCATTGCCGAAGAGGAACCCCAGGCGTGGCAGCGCTGGGTGGATGACTGGCAGAACGTCACCCCCGGCGGCGGTGAGCCCTTTGCCGAATTTGCCGGACGGGTAAAAAGCGTTGCCGACGAGCTGGCGCAACAACAGGATGACGGCGACAGCCTGGTCGTCGCTCATCAGGGCGTATTAAGCCTGATGCTGGCCCACTGGCTACGTATGCCGGCAGAGGCGATGTGGCACTTTCCGTTTCAGCAGGGCAGCTGGACGATGGTGGAAAATCGCGGTGGGTTTATGATCTTACGCCACTTTAATCATCAAAGTCCCTTCCGTTCAGAACAGTGAGAATAACACCCATGCAGAGCATAGAAGCGCTGGTGGCGGCGATCGCCCCGCTGGACGCAGAGAAAATGGCGCAGGCCGTGCAGCACATTGATGGTCTGGTGAAGCCGCTGAATAGCCTTGGCAGGCTGGAGGCGCTGGCTATTCAACTGGCGGGTATGCGGGGGCTGCCGCCGCTGGGCGATCTGGCCAAAGAGATTATCGTGATGTGCGCCGACCACGGTGTCTATCAGGAGGGGGTTGCGCTGGCTCCGCAGGCGGTCACCCGTCTTCAGGCGCAGAATATGCTCAATGGCTCCTCTGGCGTCTGCGTGCTGGCGAGAAGCAACCAGACGACGGTGCTGCCGGTGGATGTGGGCATTAACGGCGACCCCATTGACGGGATGCTCAGCCTGAAAGTGGCGCGGGGCAGCGATAACATCGCCGTCGGTCCGGCAATGCGTCGCGAGCAGGCGGAACAGATCCTGCTGGCGAGCGCTGAGCTGGTAAAACAGCGGGCCGCAGCGGGGATCGCGGTGTTGGGTACCGGTGAGCTAGGGATGGCGAACACCACCCCCGCCTCGGCGATGATCAGCGTCCTGTGCGGCTGCGATCCGCATGAGGTGGTGGGGCATGGTGCAAACCTGCCCCCCGAGCGGCTGCAGCACAAGGAGGCGATTGTCAGGCAGGCCATCCGCGTTAATCAGCCGGATGCCACCGATGCGCTGGACGTGCTGGCGAAGGTAGGGGGGTATGACCTGGTGGGGATGACCGGGGTTATCCTGGGGGCCGGGGCCTGCGGACTGCCGGTGGTGCTCGACGGTTTTCTCTCTTACGCTTCGGCAATCGCGGCCTGCCAGATCGCGCCGGCGGTGAAACACTACTGCATCCCTTCCCATTTCTCAGCAGAGAAGGGATCGCAGCGTGCGCTGGAACATCTTGGTTTACAGCCCTATCTCTGGCTCGACCTCCGGCTTGGCGAGGGGAGCGGCGCCGCGCTGGGCATGTCGATCGTCAGCGCCGCCTGCGCCATGTATAGCCAGATGGGCGTGCTGGCGCACAGCGGCATTGACCTTAAGGCTTAACCGTCCTCATTAGCTGTCGCTGATGAGTGCGCCCGAGCAGCAGGACGGTGGTGAGCGC
>JBCNNW010000239.1:0-2784 GCA_039594205.1 Pseudescherichia sp.
CTCCCGGTAGGCTTCATGACGCTGCGACTGCCACAGCACCTCACCATCCCACGCCAGTCCATAGTGCGTCAGCTGATGCAGGATACGATCTGCAGCCCCCGGCACTTCGCGTGGCGGGTCGATATCTTCAATCCGCACCCGCCAGAGCCCGTTCTGCGCACGCGCGCTCAGGTAACTGCCCAGCGCAGCAATCAGCGAGCCGAAATGGAGTTCACCAGAAGGAGAGGGGGCGAAGCGACCGATACAGGAGGATGACATAGGTTTCAGAAGTGACCACGCAGCGGACAGGACAACAGGTGTACCGCTGCGTGGCAACAGGCTGGACGCGGCATCAGCCGGCCATTTGTTTCTCACGAATTTCTGCTAAGGTCTTACAGTCGATGCAGAGATCGGCGGTAGGACGCGCTTCGAGACGGCGGATACCGATCTCTACGCCACAGGAATCGCAATAGCCGAAGTCGTCATCTTCCACTTTCTTCAGCGTCTTCTCGATCTTTTTAATCAGTTTACGTTCGCGATCGCGGTTACGCAGCTCCAGGCTGAACTCCTCTTCCTGCGCGGCACGGTCTACCGGGTCCGGGAAGTTAGCAGCTTCATCCTGCATGTGCGATACGGTACGATCGACTTCGTCCCGCAATTGATTACGCCAGGCTTCCAGAATCTTGCGAAAATGGGTCAGCTGCGCGTCGTTCATATACTCTTCGCCCGGTTTCACCTGGTAAGGTTCGACGCCGGCGATAGCGAGAATACTCAGGGACGATGTTTTACGGTTTTGACCTTCTTGCATGTTGCTTCTCCTGGATAACACGCACTATACCCTTCGACTTGCGTCTCGCAGGGGCGTTGCTGCCAGCCTGCATTTGACATCTGCGGGGTACATCGATCCCCCATTGGGGAAAAAAACAGGCCGCTATAAATAACAGAAGCAGTCAGGGTTGGCAATTCTTCGTGAACACACCTTGACAAGCCTGTGAGGAACAGCGTAGTTGGTCCCCGATTCTGAGCATTCTTACCACATAAAATTGCAAAAGATATTACAAGGTTACGTTAACCGGCGTTTTAAGAACTATTCCCGCCGCGGATAAGTCTGCCTGATACGCGAAAACCTCTACACCCTCTCGCTGCGCCTGAGCCAGTTGTTCTGCATACGCCGCATCAATGTGGCGTGCCGGGGAAACGTCCTCAATCCCCGAGTGCAGAACGGCAAACAACAAAACGGCCCGATGACCCTCTGCCGCAACCGTCGCCAGTTCGCGCAGGTGTTTCTGTCCTCGAATCGTCACCGCATCCGGAAAATAACCTTTACCTTCATGTAAAAGGGTTACGGATTTCACCTCAATATAGCAGTTGCGTCGGCCCTCTGCTCTGAGCAGGAAATCAATTCTGCTTTTTTCACTGCCATATCTGACTTCCGCCTGACGCTGGGCATAACCGGTCAGTTCCGCTATCCGGTTCTGGTCCAGCGCTTCGGCTACCAGTTGATTCGCGCGCAGCGTATTGACGCAGATCCACTCTCCCGCCTGCGTCTCGGTCAGCTCCCAGCTGTGCGGGTATTTGCGCGTCAGGCTGCCGGAGGTGGAGTACCAGACCCGATCGCCTGGGGTGGCGCAGCCGGTCATGGCGCCGGTGTTGGCGCAGTGAATCGTCAGCTGCTCGCCCTCGGGCGTCACGACATCGGCCAGGAAGCGCTTGTAGCGGGCGATCAGGCGGGCGGGTTTAAGAGGAGGAGAGAAGTGCATGGGGATCCTGAGAGCGTAACGGCCAGCTGGCCAGGGTGCGATAACGGGTACGGCCCCGGCTGTACTCCGAGGCAAACAGCGAAAACGCCGGGACATGAAAACGCCAGTGAAAGCCGCGCGGCGGCAGCGCCACGGGCTGTGTCGCCTGGCGTAACAGCGTAATGTGCGGATGAAACGGCTGCGGGCTCTGGTGGCAGCCGTGCCGGGCGGCCTGGGCCCGCAGCAGGCTGGCGAGCTGTAACAGACCGCGTGGGGCGCGCTGGCAGCCGAGCCAGACCACCCCGGGGCGGGGCCAGTGTCCGGCATCATCCAGCTCGAGATCGAAGCCGGGCTGATCAATGCGCGATGCCAGCGTCTGCAGGCGCTGGGAGGTCTCCGGCGTGACCTCCCCGAGAAACGCCAGCGTCAGGTGCAGGCTGGCGGCGGCCACCGGCTGGCCCGCCTCTGCAGGGAAGGTGTCGGCCCGCCAGCGCACCAGCTGTTGCTGCATCGCGTCAGGCAGGCTGATGGCAAAAAATAAGCGTTGTGTCGCCATGGCGCTCTCCGGCAAATATCACGGATGGATGCTACAATGCGCGCCATCTTAGCACAGGCAGAAGCGGAGTTTGCTGTGAGCGATTTACCGGTCAGCGCGGTGCTGCCTGACATTCTGGCGGCGCTGAACCACGCCCCTCAAATCCTGCTGGCCGCACCGACGGGGGCAGGCAAATCGACCTGGCTGCCGCTGCAGCTATTACAGCAGGCGGCACTGCCGGGACGGATCATTATGCTGGAGCCACGGCGGCTGGCGGCGCGCAACGTAGCGCAACGGCTGGCGGAGCAGCTCGGCGAGCCGCCGGGGGCGACGGTGGGATTCCGCATGCGCGGCGAAAGCTGCGTCGGGCCAGAGACGCGACTGGAAGTGGTGACCGAAGGCATGCTGACGCGCATGCTTCAGCACGACCCGATGCTGGAGGGCGTGTCGCTGGTGATCCTGGATGAGTTTCACGAGCGCAGCCTGCAGGCCGATCTGGCGCTGGCGCTGCTGCTTGATGTGCAGCAGGGG
>JBCNNW010000024.1:0-45645 GCA_039594205.1 Pseudescherichia sp.
ACCTGGCCCCTCGCTTCCTGCTGCCAGAAGCGGGACCAGCACATTGCTGATGGGCGTAGGAATACCCTGTGCCTGGCCATAACGCTGTATCACGCCGTTGCGGATATCCCACTCCAGCGGGCGGTTAGCCTGGCGGTCGGCGAGAATCGAGGTGCCGAGATCCGCCGGGGCACGGTGAAAACCGTCCACAATCTCCTGGGGCACGCTGTCGCTCAGTGTCGCACCTTCCGCGCGGGCAACGGTTAGCCCCTCTTGCAGATAGGCCAGGGCCAGGGCGGTGATATCCGGGCGTGAGAACATCCCCGCGCGGCGATTGGCGAGAACCATAAGGCCTGCGACTGCGTTTTGCAGCAGCTTGCGCCAGGCGAGAGAGATAAAGTCGGACGAGAGCTCTACCGTACAGCGTGTGCCGTTGAGCGCCTCCGCCACCCGTTTTGCCTGAGAAACATCCGGCAGGGTAAGTCGCGGCGTGGCGCGTAACCAGACAGAGGCGTCTGGCTCTCGCTGCGCGGGGAACCATACAATCGACGGCAGCACTTCGGCACCGTTCACCAGGGGGACAAGCTGAGTTTTCTGCTCAACGCCGTTTTGCAGGGCGCACACCGTGGTGTTTTTATCACACAGCGTTGCCAACCAGCCCGCGCAGTCAGCGACCTGCGTGACTTTCACCGCCACGAAGACGATGTCGAACGGATGAGAAACCGCCGCCGGATCGCTCAGTACCGGGCCGGGCACGATAATTTCGCCCTCCTCGTGGCGCAGCGTTAACTGCGGGTGAGCGGTGCGCCCGCAAAGCAGAGGCGTGCGGCCAGCTTCATGCAGCACGGCAGCGATAGTCGTACCTATTGCACCTGGGCCGATAAGCGCAATCCTTGGATGCTCAGACATCTCGTGTTCTCCTGATGTGACTGGTTAATCATTACAGTGCCAACTAAGGGATAGTACGCCTTACATGATTACAGTATTATATAAACAGCTTGCTTACATAAACATCATACCCATTCGGATATAGTTTTTATGTAATAAACACTAAAAACTCCCTTAAGAAAACCTTATGCCAAGGCCTTTTGAGATCAAATTTCTCATACTATTTAAGTGTTCGCTTAATAAAGATGGTTCGTTCGGATGTAGGGCTATAGCTGTTGATTGCGGGAATACCGGGAATTGGCCAGTTACGCAGTGCCGAGGAGCAACGCTTCTTAATATGTTACCATGTTTACTATGAGCGAATAATATGATTAGCATATCAATAGGTGATATTTTTATATCTCCATCGTTACTAATGGAGTGTATGTTTAAAAGATATTTGTTAGTAAGGCTTTCAAAATCATAATATTTTATTGTATTAATATCTTTAAATTTAGCATCTAAAATCACTGTAAAAGTATTTCCCCATTTCTTCGATGTGATTTTTAATACAAAATCAGGGCAAAAATGATGTTTCCCATATTTAATTGAACCATGGGTATTACTTGTGTCAATCAAATCTCCCGGCCTTCTATTGTCACTGTAAGGATAAATTCTTGCTTCATAAAGTAGATCTATTAAATAGTCAGGGCTCGTAAAAACGAAATGATTGTTTATTATTCCCTCAGGCCTTTCCTCATCAATCCCCCCAAAAGGATATGATTCATCATGAGCTCTAAAATTTTGAATACATACATTAGTGTGAAAAGTGTTTTCTATTTCTTTATGCAGCATTAACAGTGCAGTTAGTTCATAAATGATTGAAAGGTTTTTCAATCCTAATAGTAATTTGTTTTTGGAAAAATCAGGCGCAGGTGCTCTATAACACTTTTCAATTAATGAAAATGCTTCTCGATAATGGCTTTTTTTAGCAACGAACGACGTTATTTTTGGAAGGGTCAATACATTAAATCTAGAAGGAAGAATTCGCAAATAAAGACTTCTTAATTCTCTGACTTTAATGACTAAGGATTCAATTTCTTTGACTTTAACATCTAAAGCCATTTTTGAGAATCTGGCCATAGTATGATCGAACCTTACGTAATCAGGGTTTAGGCTATCTTGATAATACTCATGCTCAACATTATATTCGTTTTTCAATGTAGTTAGGAATATTTCAGCGCCTGCCAAAAAAGAATTAATTACTCTGTTCTCGTATACGTCGTAATTATATTCGGAAATTTCCTTTGGTAACTTATCATAATGATATCCTCTATTATTAAAGTAAATGTTAACGCTATCTTCATTCGCAGGCGATAGTTTATCAAGATTAGTTAATGCCCAGTATACAGAATCAGGGCCAGTTGGCTGGCCATTTTCTGAAAGTATCATTTTTAAATCGATTGAAGATTTTTTTTCTCGAACAAACTTTTGTATAGAGTCTCTTAAATAATGTACAGTTTTATCAATAGCGTCAACCTTATTAAAATTATGGCCATTGTCGCCAGTCAGATCAGCACCTCTTTTACTTCTTGAAAAACATATAGCTATAGCATCTTCAATGTTTTCGGTTAAAAAATTTAACATCTCATTAGCTATCACTGCATTTTCTTTCCTTGCTAAAATATCAAAAGTGACAGTTACAGCTTCTTGATATTTGTTATCAAAGTAGAGTGTAACTTCACTTTCACCAAAGAAATTATAAAAAAACTTTGACTTATGTGATGCTATCGGCTCATTTGAGATAAAGGTATAAAAATCATTATCCACATTTTCGTGCAAACTCATAATTAATGGGATATCACCCAATACTATAGTTGGTGATCCCGAGGTAGAAAAATCGTCAGTGCTCATTTGAACTACAAATAATAAACTATCAGTTTCTTTTATTTGTAACCTTTCTTTATGTGAGAGCTCAACACAGGAGTGTTCTTCAGTTGAGTTAATAAAAACTTGCCATTGGATCATAAATTATATCCATAACCAAACATATTTTGGCTACCTTGGTTCAGTATTCTTTTAAGCATTTTAAGTGATTTTTCCATTTCATCCGGTAAAATCATTAACAATGCTTCTAATCTTTTACCAAATCCTTGACCATACCCATTGAGCAACGGAATGATATGTTGGCATATTGCATAATCTAAGCCTAAATATTTACTTTCTGTAGACATTAGAGGGCCTGCAACATTGTAATAGGATCTAATGGCTTTTATTTTTCTATAAGAAATAATAATAGGAATGCCATATTCTGCACGATCATCTCTTAATGTCATTATTATTGACTGGAGAATTTTCTCAATATCGGCTGGCATTTCTAGGCTATTAGCTTTAAATATTTCGATGAATTTCCTTCCACTAATAGCTTCAGGCGAGAATTCAAAGTTGGTATCTGATGTGATAATGCTTAGATCATAACTAGGCTCGAAGTCATCAAAACTTATAATCGCAGCTCGATCTAGTAATCGAGGTGTTAGTGATTGGACTGATTCATCTTGATTTATTGTGCCTAAAAAGCGTAGGTAATCCGGAATATTTAGATAGGCTTTATCTGGATTTCCTGTAGCAAGTATTCTTTTAGATTCAGGATCAGCCATTTCTAAAAATGGGCTAAAGTAGTGTTCAGGTTGAGATAAATTAAACTCATCCAATAATATTATAGAAGCTGCGGCTTCTTTATTTTCTTCTAACTCAGAACTTAAATGTTGAATTAATTCATAAAGACCTGTTGCAGCTGGGGAGAAAGACTGTGATAAAGCATTATAAAACCCAATAATATCTCTTGATGATGTCCAACCTCTAGCTACCGGTATATTAAGAAAGCGGTTTTTTAAACCTAAACAATTCCCTAGCATTTTAGCTAATGAGGTTTTACCTGTGCCTGGTAACCCGCTAAATAGGGTAAACTGACATTGAGCTATTGTAGTTAATATGTTGGCGGCTGTAAAATAATCAGTTTTTCTTCCAAGGTTATTCAAAGAGTCTAAAACTGTGTCAATCAAATCTTCTCGGATGTCTTCAATATCATTAGAGGAGTGATTTGTTCTAACACTTACATTAAAATCGACATAGCGAACTTCTGCACGTGGCCGTAATCCACACAAAGCATCTACATCAGGCTTTAATTTAACTAAGCGGCTAGTCAAGCTTTCATTATTTTCTTTAAGCTTTGCCTGCACTTCATTAACTTGTTCTTCCATCTGTTTTTTTCGATCTCGAGCCCTATCTCGATCATTTTCTAGGGTTTGGATTTGTTCATGCAGATTATCATATTCTTTAAGTTTTTTATGTTTGTCTTCTATACTTCTAACTTCATTCATTAAACTATCTAATTTATTTCTTTCGAAAGTAATTTGGGACTCAATTAATTTTCTTTTCTCGTCTGTTAGACTTGATAAATTACTTGCATTATTAAGTTCAAAATCATTCCGCTCTCTTGTTTTCTTTCTTATTTCAGATTCTAAACTTTCCTTTTTTTCTTGTAACTCATCAATTAAATCTTGTTGTTTTTTATTTTCCTCGGCTATTTTTTTAAGATAATTTGCTTTTTCTTCTCTAAAGTAATCATCTTTATTTTTAGAAATGTAGTTAACTAATATATCTTTACCTTCTTTAGTAGCTAAAAATCCTTTGATTAATTCTGTTTTGGTATCGTCCCATTCTAATGAGTCTTCCAAACATTGAAATAATCGCGAAAAGCGCTGAGGAAACGTCCGGTACTCGTTAGTTGATGAAAAATGTTTTCTTATTTGTGCAATAGTTCCTTTTGTAAAGGATCTAAAATCTGAGTTTAGAGCAATTTTATTACCATATGTTGATATGATTTGATCATCGGTAATGAAGTCTATCTCATCATCTATGACATCTAATGCTTTTTTTATATTAGCTAAAAAAGTAGGCCCGTGCTTTCCGTCTGAAATATATGCGACACATTTTTGTATCCCTATTTTCCCTATATGGTATTGGGGGATTTTGCTCAGTGGAGTACTAATTGATTTAAGTGAAAGTATGAATCTATCAGTTTTTTCATCATAAGAGCTGGTATAGTCAAATGGGCCATATATAAAATCACCATCTTTGACAAGTAAAGTTTTCGTTATCGGATTGTCATTAACGACAATTAATGGGTTATTTGGTGAGGGTAATTTTTCCTCAAATATTTGACAAACCTGCAATCCCTTTATCTCTTCACAAGAGCTGGCGCGAGTTACATATTTACAGTTGCCATCTTTTTGTTCAAAGTTCGTAGGGACGCATATAACTTCAAATAAATTGCTTTTAAATCTGTCTTTAATTTCTGAGTAACCACTGGTGACAAATACTTGTTCTGTGTCGCAGAAAAATTCATTTTCATTAATTGGTGATATATCTCCATTTGATTGTATTTCGAAATATACTTTTAATTTACCGATTTGTTCTTCTCGTTCTAGGCCGTAACCTTTATCTATAGTACAAAAAACTCTTCTTTCTTGCTGCATCTTTTTTTCCAGTATAATCAATAAGTCAAAGGGGAAATTTTTTGGGTGTGCCATTAATTATTATCAAAATTCTATTAGCATAATCAAGTTGTGAGATCAATAAATATACATTAATTTCAATAACGGAGTAATGTGCTTATTTTAAAAAGAATTTAGCTTTTTATTCTGACATGGTAATTAGAAAGGTTTTTTATAGCGTTTGAGTTGGCACGCAAGGCAAGTCGCAGGGTTGCGATAAGTAATCGAACGGAGTTTGATGAAGGGTCTGCCCACATAAAGATAAAATTTCTCAACCGAAGCGAGGATGCTGCATAAGTAGGAGTGGTGCCCGGGCTCGGACTAAAACGCCGGGAGCGTTTTTGAACAGCGCCTGCGCTGTCCTGCAGGGCGAGTCGCAGGGATGCGACGAGTAATCGAACGAAGTTCGATGAAGAGTCCGGCTCGCCAAAAGCAAAAAACCCGCCATAGGCGGGTTCTTCTAAATAGTGGTGCCCGGACTCGGAATCGAACCAAGGACACGGGGATTTTCAATCCCCTGCTCTACCGACTGAGCTATCCGGGCAACGCAGCGCATTAAACCGTAGTCGCCTCTTTCCGTCAACCAAAATCATCGAAAAGCCGTTCAACTGCTTACTATTGCGACAATCTACGCGTCTGTGCTGCACATTCGCTCAGATTTTCCAAACCTTAGCTAATCAAAGCGTGATTCACTGGCTTGCCAGCTGTAGGTGCCATTGGCCACGAGAGCGTCACCAAGCTCGTGGTAATCGAAATGATAAAACTCGGCTTTGGCTGCGTAACCCGAGTAGTCCACGACCGCAAGGCCAACAAATGCTCCGGTAAAGAACCCGCCGTAGCTTTGCAGGACATAATCATCTGAAAGAATTGCAGCATCCAGCGTGACAGGAATTTCAGTAAAGTTTGTTCCATCCAGACTGTATTCATAAGTATACGTTTCCTTGCGAACTCTGGTGCGGAACCAGACGTACTCGGTCTCTTCTGGGATTTTGATGGCTTTATCTTTAAGGTACGAGGTGTATTTGCCCCGGTTGTTTTCGGCTACTTCGATTACTGAGCCATTAATTTCGTTCCAGGTAATGAAAACAAAGCTCCAGTGACGTTCGTTATAGTAATTTGTTAATCCCGCCATTTGTTGATAGGTAAATGGGGTAAATTTTACCTTAACCTGAGCATCAAAATAGAAAGCCTGCCAACGTCGCGCAATCAGCGACAGGTCATGCGTATTCGCTAAAGAACCTTGACCTATTAACGTTAATTTTCCGTCGCCGGTGGTGCCCATTTTCCCGGTAAATGGAACACGAAGCGTATTCCAGTTGAGATCGAGTGTCGGCACGTCAAACTCGTCATGCTGGCTGTGATCGTTGGCGCTTTCGGTATGAATGGCATCGACCGGTCCTTCAACAAAGGTTTTTCCTCCGTGACCGCCTTCAATTCGTGGCCAGCCTTCGTCATCCCAATACACCTTTTGGATAGATGTCTCCCTGCCCAGGGTTGACCAACCTCGCGGATCGTAGGCCGGTTCACCTGCACGATTCCATGGGCGAGCGCAGAGCGAAGCGTAATACCACTCTCCTTTGGGCGTGGAAACCAGCGCACCGTGCCCCTGTTTTTGAATGTAGCTGTCTGGGGTGTCCACGTTAGTTAAGAAAACCTCGCCTGGCTGTGTCTCAAAACTGTCGGCGTCCAGGCTTTTTGAACGTGCAACCACCTCCTGGTGGGTGAAAACGGTCCCGCCCTGAGCAGCAAAAAGATAGTAATAGCCATTCAGTTTGTAGATATGTGGCCCCTCAACAAGTGCAACGGCCGTGCCGCGATAAAGGGTTCGCGCTGTTTCTGGCATTAGCTTCAGTGTATTGATATCAAGCTCGGTTAAGGTAATGCCATTAAAGGGATGGTGATACTCCCGATGATCCCAGGTCTGTTGAACGATATATTTACGACCATCTTCGTCATGGAAAAGTGAAGCGTCAAAACCAACACCGTTAAGCTTGATCGGATCGGTCCATGGACCACGAATATCTGTGGCGGTAGACAGATAGTTGGTCATGTCTTTAAAGGCACCCTCTGTAACTTTTACATCTGTATAAACTAGCCAAAACTTACCGTCGGCGTAAGAGAGATCGGGCGCCCAAATCCCCCCTGATGATGGGTTTCCTCTCATATCTAACAGCGTGGTGGTTGATAACGGACTGGGAAGCAGATTCCAGTGCTGCAGATCTTTGGACTCATGTAAACGGACGCCAGGAAACCACTCGAATGTAGAGCTTGCGATATAGTAAGTGTCTTCTACACGGATAATACTCGGATCGGCATTAAATCCAGGTAAGATAGGGTTTTGAATAAGTGACATATGTTTCTACCTTTTTAAGCTGCTTATTTGTATTTTGCTTTTTTAGTTCTTTTAATTACACGCGTATCTCATCGAGTTGACGGTTGATGTCTGTGACATTTTTGTCTGAAATGGGATAGACCTGAATGACGATCATTGAAATGAAGGCTAAAACGATGGGGATCCAGACCGCCGTCATAATGATCCCGTCGATTGCATTGGCATTTTGTTGCGCGCCTGTTTCGTTAAAACCATAAACGGCCAGCAACCACAGCGGAATGGCACCACCAAGGGTAAAGCCAATCTTAAAGAAAAGCCCCATAATCGCATTAATGATGGCGGCGTTGCGCTTGCCTGATTTTAGTTCGCCATAAGCAATCACTTCAGGGACCAGCGCCCACATGAATCCGGTCGCGGAAGTTAAACCCCACTGTTTAATAAAGGTAGCGATATAAGCAAGCCACAGCGCATCGTGCATTCCTTCGCGTGACCAGACGTAAGTTAACAATTCACCCACGATAAACATGGCAAGGAAAAGGTGGAAGAACCCTTTTTTGCCAAAAATTTTCTTCAGTCCTGGCCAGAATACAGGGAATAGAATCCCCGGAATGGATGCTACCAGGCCTATAGCCCCCATCCATTCTGAATGGCCGACAACAAACTGATTGAAAAAGCCATTTACGGTATTCATGAAAAACATGAACGTAAAGCCCAGCATGAAAAACAGTCCGAGGATAACCAGCGGTCGGTTGTATTTTAATTCAAGAAAGAGATCGGTTGTTTTTACGTTGGCAGTCTGTTCCGCAGTCGCGACTACACGTTCTTTCGTGTACTTATAGCAGATAAAAAGTGCTACCGCGCCGATTACCATATAGATAGAGTAAACGCCAAACCAGGCGTAGTTCGCTGACGGGTCGGTATAGTTACCCATGTTCAGCTCAAGTCCAAAGAAACCCGTATCCTTGAGGCTGCGATCCTTTGGTGAGGCCATTTGAACAAACATAGGGAATAGGGTGTAGACAAGAAGATTGGCCGTGTTGGCTAGCATCATTCTTGTACTGGTCAGTTTATCAATAGATTCAGGATCTCTTGTCAGCGAGGCATTAAGAGAACCGTACGGAATGTTTACCAATGAATACACTAAATCCAGCGCCAGATAGACAATAAAAGCAAAGGGAACCGACCCTCTGATGCCGGGGATAGGGGTAAAAAGCAGAGCGGAGAGAATAACCAGCGGCACGCCCGCTCTTAAGAGCCAGGGACGATATTTCCCCGCTGCTGAAATTCTTTTATCAACATAGGTTCCCACCATGGGATCCCAAAAGACATTGATGATGCGGACGAAAAGAAATATAAACCCTGCGGTTGCTGTACCAATGGCGTTGACAGTCAACATATGCAGAGCAAGAAAACCGCCTACTGTGCCAAAAACAAGGTTTTGCGCAAAATCCCCCATTCCATAACCAATACGTTCCCCGCGAGTTAATATATGGTATTCATCATGGTGATTTTTTAGTATGTCTCTACTCATTTGAATCACATCTCCGGTCTCTTATGAATGAGGGTTACTTTCTGACACAGATGACCGCGGAGAATCTATTGCGTTTTTATATTAATTAATTATGTTTTTTTGCTTCTGTGATCGTTAAAACTCTTCGGCAGTTTGCCGCCATCTCAGCCGTTTTGTGTCGCGCTGCACAAATCTTCCAGACCTTTCAGGCTGAATGATTGATGTTACACTCGGGAATCATTCAGGAGGTTGATATGGCAGACTGGCTGGAGCTACGGCAGCATGCCGATACCGGCATCGAAACCATCCGTGCGCACTTTGAGGGGCACGCCTACGATCCGCACTGGCACGACAGCTACCTGGTGGGCATCACCCTGACCGGCACTCAGCAGTTTCACTGCCGCCGCGAACGCCATCGCAGCACGCCGGGGGACGCCTTCCTGCTGGAGCCGGGCGAGATCCACGACGGCGACGCGCCGGTAGAGGGCGGCTTTACCTACCTGACGTTCTATCTCGATGACCGCTGGCTAAGCGACACCCTGCGCGGCCTGTACGATGCCACGCCCTCAAGCTACTCGTTGCACTTTGACCAGACCATCGCCCGCGCACCACAGCTGGTGAACACTATTGCCCAAACCTTTTTTACGCTGCATAACGATGAGATGCGCATCGTGCAGCAGGGCATGATGGATGGACTACTGAGCCAACTGACGCACCACTGCCAGTGGCGCAAGCGGCTCTCGGCGCAGCGTCAGAGCGCGGCTATCGCCCATCGGGCGCGGGACTACCTCTACGCTCACCGGGGAGACAATATCGGCCTCGACGACGTGGCGCGGGAGACCGGGACCGATCGCTTCACCCTCACGCGCTGTTTTAAGCGCGAGTTCCACCTTTCGCCGCACGCCTGGCTGATCCAGCTTCGACTGGCGAGCGCCCGCGCCATGCTGGCAAAAGGCGAGCAGCCTGCCAGCGTTGCGGCGGCGTTGGGCTTTGCCGATCAGAGCCACCTCGGACGCTGGTTCCAGCGGGCCTACCGTCTCTCCCCGGCGCGCTACCGCAGTCTGTGCACAAATCTTCCAGACGCGACAGTGAAATAACGCGACAGTCAGGACAACGATATTAAGGAGTCCTGCCTGTGAATCTGTTCTATACCTGGTTGCCGTTTATGCTGTTTGCCTTCGTGGCATCGATCACCCCTGGCCCCACCAACATTTTAATTTTATCCAGCAGCCAGCGCTTCGGCGTAATGGCCACGCTGCCTGCGGTAGTCAGCGCCTGCGTAGCCGCAAGCCTGATTGTCTTGATCTCCGGGGGAGGCGCGGGGGAGGCGTTGGGCCACTATCCGCTGGTGCGGACGGGGATGAGTTGGGCAGGGGTGCTGTGGCTAAGCTGGATGAGCTGGCAGCTATTTCGTGCTCCGGCGACGGCGCTGGAGGGTGAGGCGCAGCGGCCCTTTAGCGTTCGGGCGGCAGCCATGTTGCAGCTGATTAACCCGAAAACCTGGATGATGGCGCTGGCGGTGGTGAGCCTGTTTGCCCCCCATGGGACGCATCCGCTGCGGGAGATCGCCGTGATGGCGCTGCTGTTTCTGGTTATCTCCCTGCTCTGCCTCACCGTCTGGGCGTTGTGCGGCAGAGCGGTAAACCAAATCTTTCGCACCCCCGCCTCGCTGGTCTGGTTTCAGCGGGCGATGGCGCTCTGTTTACTGCTCTCTGCGTGGGCAGGGCTGCTGATCTGATATCAGGTCAGCGCGCCGCCCATGCGGCACTGAGCAAAGCGCAGAATATCTTCCGCCAGCCGGTAGGCGGTATCGACGTCGACCTGGCTACGGTTGACCAGCATCCGGCTGAGGCAGCCCTCCAGCACCAGCTCCATCTGCTTGGCAACCATCGCCGGATCGTCCACCTCCAGCGCCGTCAGCAGCTCGTGGGTGTAGTCATATGCCGCACTTTTTTGCTGATTCGCCAGCTGATGGATAGGATGAGCCGGATCCGGATAGATTGTGCAGGCGGCAATAAACAGGCAGCCCGGATAGCGATGGTTGGTGACGCACTCGGTCAGCGCCGTGTAGCGAGCCAGCAGCTTCTGCTCTTTGCTTAGCTCATCGTTTAACAGCATCTGCCTGCGCCAGGCATCAACCTGCTGGCTGAGGTGGCGCAGCGCATCATAATGCAGCGCCTCTTTATCGGGCCAAAAGCGCAAAAACTCGTCCAATGGATAGTTAAGACGTTCGGCGATAATTTCGGGCGTCGTGGCAGCAAGGCCTTCGATCTCAAGCCACTGCAATGTTTTCCCTAAGACGTCTTCGCGTTGCACGGTGTTCTCCTGCGTTTTTAGAACCATTTTTCCACTCCTGGTGTAGTTTATGGCTGGCGATTGCGCAAATGTCTACTAAATGCTTCCGCGTCCATAAATCCTGCCACCCGTTGCGCAGGCTGCGCGTTGCCCTGGGCGTCAAAGAACAGAATTGTCGGCAGGCCCGGCACGCCAAGATGGCGAAGCAGGGCGGCATCCTCGGTGCTGTTGGCGGTCACGTCCGCCTGCAGCAGCACCGTCTCCTTCAGCGCCGCCTGGACCTGCGGATCGCTGAAGGTGTACTTCTCAAACTCTTTGCAGGCCACGCACCAGTCGGCGTAGAGGTCGAGCATGACCGGTTTACCCCTGGCCTGCGCCAGGGCCTGGTTCAGCTCGTCTACGCTGGCGATGCGGGTAAAGTTCAGGTGCGCCTGCGGGGCAGAGGCGCTGACGCCAAACGCCCAGTCCTGCAGCGGCTTCGCACTCACCAGCGCCGCGCCCAGCAGGACGATCTGTAGCACGCGTATCCCGCGCCGGGTACCACCCAAACAGGTGATAAATGCCCAGCTGAAAAACGCCACGGCGAGCAGCGACCAGAGGCGCAGGCCCCATGTCTCGCCCAAAATACGCTCCAGTAAAAATACCGGCAGGGCGAGGATCGCAAAACCAAAGGCAATTTTAACCTGCTCCATCCACGGGCCGCTTTTCGGCAGCAGGCGGTTGCCGAACAGGGTCACCAGGATGAGCGGGATGCCCATGCCGAGCGCATAGAGATAGAGGGTGCCGCCGCCGAGCCACAGGTTACCGCTCTGGGCGATATAGAGCAGAATAGCGCTGAGCGGTGCGGTGGTGCAGGGTGAGCAGATCAGCCCGGCAATCGCCCCCATCGCAAAGACACCGCCCGGGGAGCCGCCCTGCTGGCGGTTGCTCATCAGGCTCAGGCGCGTCTGAACAGATGACGGCAGCTGGAGGGTGAACAGACCAAACATCGACAGCGCCAGCAGGGTGAAAATCACCGACAGGCCAATTAAGACATAGGGATGCTGCAGCGCCGCCTGAAACTGTAACCCGGCGGCGGCCACGACAAGACCCAGCGCGGTGTAGGTGAGGGCCATGCCCTGCACATAGAGCACGGTCAGCAGCAGCGCTCGTCCGGTAGAGAGACGCGCGTTGCTCCCCAGCACGATGCCGGAGATGAGCGGATACATCGGCAGCACGCAGGGGGTAAAGGCGATGCCAATGCCGATCAGCAGCGCCCATAGCGCCGGGAAGGGCAGCGCGGGGGCGGCCGGGTCTGGAGCCGGTTGGTCCGGCGCGCTTTTTGCCAGCGGCTGGACCTCACTAACCGGTATCACTTTGGTCTCCGGCGGATAGCAGTAGCCCGCCGCCGCGCAGCCCTGGTAAGTCACGGTCAGCGTCGCCGCTTTATTGGCCGAGCGCACCGTCACCGGCAGGCTGAGCCGCTGGCGATAGATTTCGCTGGTGCCAAAGAATTCATCTTTGTGACTTTCGCCTTTCGGGAGCTGGAGCGGGGCGATGTCCGCCTGCGCGGGCGTGACGCCGATCTGCTGGCGATAGAGGTAGTAGCCCTCTTTGATCTGCCAGTTGAGCGTCAGGTCGTGCTCATTTTGCTGAAAGTCGAAGGTAAATGCGCTATCCGCAGGAACAAACTTCCCGGCACCGGGCGCGTCAAACAACCCAGCAAAGACGGAGGTACTGCAAAACAGCAGGATTAACGTAAGGATGCGTTGAGCCATGAGAGGTAATCGTTGTCTCCATGTGCGACGGGCAGCACTAATAGTTCGGGAGTTTGATACGGATGGTGCGATTTCAGGCAGGCCAGCAGCGCCTCCTGATGGGCGGCGGTGCTTTTCAGCAGCATCTGGACTTCATACTCCTGCTCCAGCTTGCCTTCCCAGTAGTAGAGCGAAGTGGCACCGGGCAAAATCGTCACGCAGGCGGCGAGCTTATCCGCCAGCACTTTGGCCGCCAGCTCCTGGGCAGTGGCTTCATCCGGGGCAGTACAGAGCACAACGACGGCATCAGGCGTATTCATCGGCAATCTCGTATCAGACGAAAAAGCCACTATAGCACGCCGTTGGGCGCGGATTAATCAACCGGGCCGCCAGGCAGCCCGATTTTAACGACATTTACACCATCATGCCCGTTACAAAACAGTCTACAAAACAAGGCCACCAATCACGAAGCCCAGAATGACGCACAGGGCGATGGCGATCACGCCGGGGATCAGGAAGGCGTGGTTAAAGACATACTTGCCGATGCGGGTCGAGCCGGTGTCGTCCATCTCTACCGCCGCCAGCAGCGTCGGGTAGGTGGGCAGCACGAACAGGGCCGATACGGCGGCGAACGAGGCGATGGCGGTCAGGGGCGTAACGCCGAGCAGCAGCGCGGCGGGCATCAGTGCTTTAGTGGTCGCCGCCTGGGAGTAGAGCAGGGTGGCGGCAAAAAAGAGCACCACCGCCAGCAGCCACGGATAGCTGTGCAGCAGGTCGCCAGCCACGCTCTGGATATCCGTAATGTGGGTCTTCACAAAGGTGTCGCCAAGCCAGGCCACGCCCAGCACGCAGATACAGGCGCTCATCCCGGACTTAAAGGTCCCGGCGTTGAGGATCTCACCGGTGTCGACTTTGCAGCTCAGGCAGATCAGCGTGGCGATGGTGAGCATAAAGACCACAATCGCCTCGTTGCGCGGCAGAACCGGATCGGTAATGAGTCCCACCGTTGGGCTGATAATGGTGGCGTAAACCATCACCGCGACAATACCGATCAGAAACAGCATCACCGAGCGCTTAGCGTGCGGCTTAAGCTGAAAGACCTGATTGCCGCGCAGCTTCACTTCGCCCCTGGCCAGCCGCTGCTGGTAGACCGGATCGTCCTTTAGCTCTGCACCAAGAAAGTTACACACCACGGCGGTAAGCATGATGGCGATCAGGGTGACAGGAATGCAGATCGCCAGCAGGGTCAGGTAGCTAACGCCCAGCGGTTCGAGGATCCCGGCGAAAAACACTACCGCCGCAGAAATGGGCGAGGCGGTAATGGCGATCTGCGAGGCCACCACGGCGATAGAGAGCGGGCGAGAGGGGCGAATGCCCTGCTCTTTTGCTACCTCGGTGATCACCGGCAGGGTAGAGAACGCGGTGTGTCCGGTACCGGCGAGAATGGTCATAAACCAGGTCACCAGCGGGGCGAGAAAGGTGATGTATTTAGGGTGACGGCGCAGCAGGCGCTCCGCCAGGCTAACCAGGTAGTCCATCCCCCCGGCCACCTGCATGGCGGCAATGGCAGCGATCACCGCCATGATGATCTCAATAACGTCAAAGGGGATCGCGCCAGGCTTGATCTGGAAAAAGAGCGTCAGGACCAGTACGCCCAGCCCACCGGCAAAGCCGATGCCGATACCGCCGAGTCTGGCACCCAGGTAGATCGCCAGCAGGACAATCACAAGTTCCGCAGCAAACATAGTTGGCTTCCTTGATGTGTATACAAGTTGATATTGATTTGTTGAATTTTAGTAGCGTCTATAAACAAAAAGGCACGTCATCGCTGACGTGCCTTTGAGGTCTTACCCGGAGGAGAGGTTACTGTTCGCTCTCATCCGTATACCGTTTTGCTTTATAAGCCGGGTGCATCAGATTCTGCACCGAGAAGATATCGTCCAGCTCCGCCTCGGTCAGCAGGCCACGCTCCAGCACTACCTCACGGACGCTCTTACCGGTTTCGGCACAGATTTTACCAACGATATCACCGTTATGGTGGCCGATAAACGGGTTGAGATAGGTAACAATGCCGATGGAGTTGTAGACATAGCTTTCGCACACCGCTTTGTTGGCGGTTATGCCGTTGATACATTTCTCCAGCAGGTTGTAGCAGGCGTTGGTCAGGATGTGGATAGACTCAAATATCGCCTGGCCAATGACCGGTTCCATAACGTTAAGCTGGAGCTGACCGGCTTCGGAGGCCATCGTCACCGTGATGTCGTTGCCGATCACCTTGAAGCAGACCTGGTTCACGACCTCTGGCACCACCGGATTGACCTTGGCGGGCATGATTGAGGAGCCAGCCTGCAGCTCCGGCAGGTTGATCTCATTCAGGCCAGCTCGCGGGCCGGAAGAGAGCAGGCGCAGATCGTTACAAATTTTGGAGAGCTTAACCGCCAGGCGCTTCAGCGAGCTGTGAACCATAACGTAGGCACCGCAGTCGGAGGTGGCTTCGATCAGATCTTCCGCCGGTACTACCGGCAGGTTGCTCACTTCCGCCAGCTTCTGCACTGCCAGCTGCTGATAGCCGTCCGGGGTGTTCAGACGGGTGCCGATCGCCGTCGCACCGAGGTTGACCTCAAGCAGCAGTTCGGCAGTGCGCAGCAGGTTGCGCGTCTCTTCGTTGAGCAAGACGTTAAAAGCATGGAACTCCTGGCCGAGGGTCATCGGCACCGCATCCTGCAGCTGGGTGCGGCCCATTTTCAGAATGTCGCTGAACTCCACTGCCTTGTTCTGGAACCCTTCTCCAAGCTGGTTGATGGCGTCTACCAGCTTCACAATAGAGGCATAGACCGCGATGCGGAAGCCGGTGGGATAGGCGTCGTTGGTAGACTGGCACTTGTTTACGTGGTCGTTCGGGTTGAGGTACTGGTAGTCGCCTTTCTGGTGGCCCATCAGCTCAAGGCCAATGTTTGCCAGCACTTCGTTGGTGTTCATATTCACGGAGGTGCCCGCGCCGCCCTGATAGACGTCGACCGGGAACTGATCCATGCATTTGCCGTTATTCAGGACTTCATCACAGGCGGCGACGATGGCATTGGCCACGCTTTTCGGAATAGTGTGCAGCTCTTTGTTCGCCAGCGCTGCGGCTTTCTTGACCATCACCATGCCACGCACAAATTCAGGGATATCGCTGATTTTGCTGTTGCTGATGTAGAAATTCTCAATCGCTCTCAGAGTGTGGATGCCGTAGTAAGCGTCCGCTGGTACTTCCCTTGTGCCCAACAAATCTTCTTCGATACGAATGCTGTTTAACATGTGAACCTTCTTTTTCAAGCTGCGAATGAATGTACTAAACACACAGTACATCTGGGGTTATGTGTGTTTGCTGACCGACGATTATTTCCTTAATCGGTCACGTACCCGGGATCATATGCTGATGATAGCGAAATGCCGTAATCTGGATCACTTATTATCTTAGTCGTTGCATTAGTTTTAATGATTTGTGAAATGCATCACCGGCCAGAGATTTTCAGGAAACCTGGCGTGCAATCCTATTGAATTATTACTATTAAGCACCATCTCAACAGGATGCACGCCGCAAACCTACAGGAGACGCCAGTGCGCTGGATACCGCTAATTGCAATATTTTTATACGTTTACATCGAAATCTCGATTTTTATTCAGGTCGCCCACGTCTTTGGCGTCCTGCTCACGCTGGTGCTGGTGATCTTCACTTCGGTCATCGGCATGTCGCTGGTGCGTAACCAGGGCTTTAAAAACATTCTGCTGATGCAGCAGAAGATGGCCGCCGGAGAGAGCCCCGCGGCAGAGATGATTAAGAGCGTGTCGCTGATGATTGCCGGGCTGCTGCTGCTGCTGCCGGGCTTCTTTACCGATCTGCTGGGCCTGCTGCTGCTGCTGCCGCCGGTGCAGAAGCTGCTGACCCTGCGCCTGCTCCCGCATCTGCGCTTCTCCCGGATGCCGGGCGGCGGATTTAGCGCCGGAAGTCAGGGCGGCCAGACCTTTGACGGCGAATACCAGCGCAAGGACGATCAGCGCGACCGTATCGATCATAAAGACGAGCAATAAGCCGAGGCCGGGTAGGCATCGCGCCACCCGGCATTATTTAATGCACAATGGCGCGCTTGGGTAAAAAGAGCCACAGCGCCGTCAGCATAATAATGGCATACAGGCTCTTCCAGCCCACCATCGCCAGCAGCAGCAGGCACAGCAGGCCACCCACCGCCGCCAGCGCCCGATAGCGCCCCTTCAATAAACGACACCCTGCCAGCATGCACAGCAGATAGATGATAATGAAAATGCCGTTGGCGTAGATAATCAGCGCGTCGAGGTTGATCTGCAGCGCATAGATAACCAGCGTGCTGATAACGCAGCAGATCAGTACCGCGTTCAGGGCGTTAAAGGGGATCTGGCGTTTTGAAAGCTGAGCCAGACGGCCCTGCGGATTGTACATCGCCTGCGACCACACCAGACGGGCAAAGCTCTGAATGTAGATATTAAGGCTGGCGAAGCAGGCCAGATAGCCAATCACGCAGGCGACCCACAGCGCCTTCTCACCAAACAGCTGTACCACGATCCCCGGCAGGGAGGCTGCGGCAGCACGATCGGCGCCGTAGGCGTCAAAGTGCAGCACAATCACCGTGCAGGCCCAGTAGACGAAACCGGCCAGCAGCAGGCCAATCATCAGTGCGCGAGGAAAGTCCCGCTCCGGACGTTTGAATTCAGAGGCCAGATGGGCAAAGGCTTCAAGGCCGACAAAGCACCAGAACATTACCGACAGAGCGGCAAACAGGCCCGACGCCTCGACGTCCTGCGGGGCAGGGAAGGGAATTTCAGCCACGGTGAGATCGCCATACCACCAGACGGCGGCGATCAGTGCCACGATCAGGCCAGCGACCAGGGTTTGCAGATTGGCGCTGGAGCTGGCCCCCTGCGTTCCCACCACCCATACCAGCAGCAGCGTGCCCAGCTCCGCCATCAGCAGCATTGGGCCGTGCCAGCCAAACAGCGCCTGCCAGAAGCCCGCGGCAATATGCAGCGCAGCAGGCAGCCCCACCGGGATCACCGACAGAAAGAGCCAGCCCGTGACGCGCTCCAGGCGCGGGCCAAACGCCATGCCGACGAAGTGGGCCACGCCGCCCGCACTGGGAAAGTGCCGTCCGAGCAGGGCGAAGACAATCGCAATAGGGAAAACCAGTACGATCAGCACCGGCCACGCCCACAGACTGTTGTTGCCTGCCACCAGCGCCGCCAGCGCAGGCACGGCAAACACGCCGGTACCTAACAGTGAGGTTGATAACAGCCCCACGCCCTGAGCCAGCCCCAGCTCCTGTTTTAAGCCACTCATCTATTCTTATCCTGCCCCTGTCCAAAGAGCGATGATGGTAACACTTTCACAAATTTTTTTTCGTTGGCCCCTTGAAGGGGGAAAACCCCATCCCCATCTCTCTCGTCACCAGCCGGGAAGCGAAAAGGAACCGGCGTCATCCATAACCGATACTGACTTTCTCAAAGGAGAGCTATCAATGAGTATTCGTCCACTACATGACCGTGTCATCGTCAAGCGTAAAGAAGTCGAGTCTAAATCAGCTGGCGGCATCGTTCTGACCGGTAGTGCTGCTGGTAAATCTACTCGTGGCGAGATCATCGCTGTCGGTAAAGGCCGCATCCTCGAAAACGGATCCGTGCAGCCGCTGGACGTTAAAGTCGGCGACATCGTTATTTTCAACGATGGCTACGGCGTGAAAGCAGAGAAAATCGACGATCAGGAAGTGCTGATCATGTCTGAATCTGACATTCTGGCAATTGTTGAAGCGTAATCCACGCGCGAACTGAACCATACGAATTTAAGGGAAAAAGAAAATGGCAGCTAAAGACGTAAAATTCGGTAACGACGCCCGTGTGAAAATGCTGCGCGGCGTAAACGTGCTGGCAGATGCAGTGAAAGTGACCCTGGGCCCGAAAGGCCGTAACGTCGTTCTGGATAAATCTTTCGGTGCACCGACCATTACTAAAGACGGTGTTTCCGTTGCACGTGAAATCGAACTGGAAGACAAGTTCGAGAACATGGGCGCGCAGATGGTGAAAGAAGTGGCCTCCAAAGCGAACGACGCTGCGGGCGACGGTACCACCACTGCAACCGTACTGGCTCAGTCCATCATCACCGAAGGCCTGAAAGCCGTTGCGGCGGGCATGAACCCGATGGATCTGAAACGCGGTATCGATAAAGCCGTTATCGCCGCCGTTGAAGAGCTGAAAACCCTCTCCGTACCGTGCTCTGACTCCCGTGCTATTGCTCAGGTAGGCACCATCTCTGCTAACTCCGACGAAACCGTCGGTACTCTGATCGCGCAGGCGATGGAGAAAGTGGGCAAAGAGGGCGTGATCACCGTTGAAGAGGGCACCGGTCTGCAGGACGAGCTGGATGTGGTAGAAGGTATGCAGTTTGACCGTGGCTACCTCTCCCCTTACTTCATCAACAAGCCGGAAACGGGTTCTATCGAACTGGAAAGCCCGTTCATCCTGCTGGCTGACAAAAAAATCTCCAACATCCGCGAAATGCTGCCGGTGCTGGAAGCCGTTGCTAAAGCCGGTAAACCGCTGCTGATCGTTGCTGAAGACGTTGAAGGCGAAGCGCTGGCGACTCTGGTAGTGAACACCATGCGCGGTATCGTGAAAGTGGCTGCGGTGAAAGCACCGGGCTTCGGCGACCGTCGTAAAGCCATGCTGCAGGATATCGCTATCCTGACCGGCGGTACCGTGATCTCTGAAGAGATCGGTATGGAGCTGGAAAAAGCTACCCTGGAAGATCTGGGTCAGGCAAAACGCGTTGTGATCAACAAAGACACCACCACCATCATCGATGGCGTGGGCGAAGAAGCAGCCATTCAGGGCCGTGTTTCTCAGATCCGTCAGCAGATCGAAGAAGTGACCTCCGATTACGACCGTGAAAAACTGCAGGAGCGCGTAGCGAAACTGGCAGGCGGCGTAGCGGTAATCAAAGTCGGTGCGGCGACCGAAGTTGAAATGAAAGAGAAGAAAGCCCGCGTTGAAGATGCCCTGCACGCAACCCGTGCTGCGGTAGAAGAGGGCGTGGTTGCCGGTGGTGGCGTGGCGCTGATCCGCGTAGCAAGCAAACTGAGCGAGCTGCGTGGCCAGAACGAAGACCAGAACGTCGGTATCAAAGTTGCGCTGCGCGCAATGGAAGCACCGCTGCGTCAGATCGTGCTGAACTGCGGTGAAGAGCCGTCAGTTGTTGCCAACACCGTGAAAGCAGGTGACGGTAACTACGGTTACAACGCTGCGACCGAAGAGTACGGCAACATGATCGACATGGGTATCCTGGATCCGACTAAAGTGACCCGTTCTGCTCTGCAGTACGCGGCTTCCGTAGCCGGTCTGATGATCACCACCGAGTGCATGGTGACCGACCTGCCGAAAGCTGACGCACCTGACTTAGGCGGCGCTGGTGGTATGGGCGGCATGGGTGGTATGGGCGGCATGATGTAATGCCCCCCTCCGCCCGGCATCCTTCAGGCCGCAGGTGTGTTGGCTGCGTTCACGCACCCCAGTCACTTACTTTAGTAAGCTCCTGGGGATACGCGACCTTGCCGCCTTCCTGCAACCAGAATGATTTGGGCGGGCATCCGTCATAAAGAGAAACCCTCGGGCAGAAATGTCCGGGGGTTTTTCTTTTGGTCATCTTTTTAGTATAAGGTTTAGACACGGACAGGTTGTGTCCAGCTGATAACAACGAGGAATAAAATGCGCATGAAAGTTTCTGCAGGGATCGTAGGTGCGGCACTGCTGCTGGCGGGCTGTAGCTCCGGCAATAACCTCACCGCAGGCGGGCAGAGCGTTCGCTTTGTCGAAGATAAGCCGGGCGCGGAGTGTCACTATATCGGCACCGCAACGGGCAAGCAGAGCAACTGGCTCTCAGGCCAGCATGGCGAAGAGGGTGGCTCCATGCGCGGCGCGGCGGTAGCGCTGCGTAACCATGCCGCTGAGATGGGCGGCAACGTCCTCTACAGCGTTACCAGTCCGACCCAGGGCTTTATGTCGAGCTTTGTGCCGACCGCCAGCGAAATGAACGGCCAGGTCTATAAGTGCCCGAACTGATTAGGGGCAGTGCGTTTGGTAGGCCCGGTAAGCGTAGCGCCACCGGGCGTTATAATACTGACGCTGCCACGCCATCTACCTGGCCTACGGGGCTAGCTCTGCCTGAGCTGCAGATCCAGCGGCGTTTTGCTCGGCTCGCCGCCGATCTCCCGCGCCAGTCTTGGCACCATATAGCCTGATACCAGGGTCAACAGCTCGCGCATAATCTGGCGGGCTTCATCATCCGTCACCATAAAGTGCGCCGCACCCTGAACCTTATCCAGCACGTGCAGGTAGTAAGGCATCACCCCCGCATCAAACAGCGCGTTGCTGAGATCCGCCAGCGTCCGGGCGCTATCATTAACGCCGCGCAGCAGCACGCTCTGGTTAAGCAGCGTTACGCCCGCAGCGCGCAGCGTTGTCATCGCCTGACGAAACGATGCATCAATCTCCTGGGCATGGTTAATGTGGTTAACCAACAGGATCTGCAGCGAAGAGCGGGCAAAACGTGATGCCAGCGCATCGGTAATGCGTGCCGGGATCACAATCGGCAGTCGGCTGTGGATGCGCAGGCGCTTCACGTGCGGGATCGCTTCCAGCTGGGTCAGCAGCCAATCCAGCTCATGATCCTTCGCCATCAGCGGATCGCCGCCGGAGAAAATAATCTCATCCAGCTCAGGATGCGCGGCGATATAGTCCAGCGCGGCCTGCCAGTTGCGCTTGTTGCCCTGATTATCGGCATAGGGGAAGTGACGACGGAAGCAGTAGCGACAGTTTACCGCGCAGCCGCCCTTCACCAGCAGCAGGGCGCGGTTACGGTATTTATGCAGCAGTCCGGGCACTACGCTATGCTGCTCATCAAGCGGATCGGTACTGAATCCGGGGGCGGCAACAAACTCCTCCTGCGAGGTAAGTACCTGTCTTAGCAGCGGATCGTTGGGGTTGCCCCGCTCCATTCGCGCGACAAACGCCCGGGGGACGCGCAGGGCAAACAGGCGTTTCGCCGCCCGTCCTGCGAGAAGATTTTCATCGGCATCTATATTTAACAGACGCAGTAGTTCATCCGGATCGGTAATTACATCGGCAAGTTGTACTAACCAATCTTCTCTGGATGGGGTATTTAGGGTTACAATATGCGCCATTTTGTGGCTTAGCTACCAGTTATCAATTTCAGAGGGCCTTATGGCGACTTACTATAGCAACGATTTTCGTGCTGGTCTTAAAATCATGATGGATGGCGAACCGTATGCGGTTGAAGCCAGTGAATTCGTTAAACCGGGTAAAGGCCAGGCTTTCGCCCGCGTTAAGCTGCGCCGTCTGCTGACCGGCACCCGCGTTGAGAAAACCTTCAAATCTACCGACTCCGCTGAAGGCGCAGACGTAGTAGATATGAACCTGACTTACCTCTACAACGACGGTGAGTTCTATCACTTCATGAACAACCAGACTTTCGAGCAGCTGGCTGCCGATGAGAAAGCGGTTGGCGAGAATGCGAAGTGGCTGCTGGACCAGGCTGAGTGCATCGTGACCCTGTGGAACGGTCAGCCTATCGCAGTAACTCCGCCGAACTTCGTCGAGCTGGAGATCGTTGAAACCGATCCAGGCCTGAAGGGTGATACCGCCGGTACCGGTGGCAAACCGGCTACTCTCTCTACCGGTGCGGTAGTTAAGGTTCCGCTGTTTGTTCAGATTGGCGAAGTGATCAAAGTTGACACCCGCTCTGGCGAATACGTTTCTCGCGTGAAGTAATTCATGCGATAAGCGAGTCGGCGCGGCTCCCGCTGCGCCGATGCTTTTTTACTGTTCCACTCCCGGCATCCCACTCGAATTTTCTTAAAAAAATCATCCTATCCCCTCATTTTTCGGGATTTTGTCTATGCTTATGTTGCTATACACAAATAACTTAGGCTTTAAAGGAAGATATTATGGTTAAGAAAACAATTGCAGCGATCTTTTCTGTTCTGGTGCTTTCTTCTGCATTGACTGCCTGTAACACCACCCGTGGCGTTGGCGAAGATATCTCTACCGGCGGTAGCGCTATCTCTGGGGCAGCAACCAAAGCCCAGCAGTAATCAGGACGGTACGGCTACCGGCCGTACCGTTAACTTACCCCTTCCGGCAGCGACAGGAATGGCGTAAAGCGATTACCCATCCCCAGCTTCATACGAATGTTACGCTTGTAGGTGTACACTGTTTTGCCGTTAATCCCGAGACGGTGAGCAATAGAGTGGTTGTTAGTCCCTTCCATCCATAGCGATAATACCTTCTCCTCCTGGCGCGTAAGCAGCGGTGCAGCAGCCTGCGGCTCAGCATAGACAGGACGGGCAAGCAGCGCAGTATTCATCGCCTTTGCAAGCTCATCCAGCGGGCTGGTTTTTGCCAGACGGGCCGAGAGGGTAAATTGTCGGCAGTAGCTCTCCATCTCCTCATTATGGCCGGACTGTAACAAAATAAGCTGACTATGCTCGTTACAGGCGGTCAATAGCGATGAGAGCTGTTGAATATGGTGTAGATCGCCAGCGAAACCGTAGAGATCGGCAATAATCAGGTCCGGCTGCCACTGCATGGCATGCTCTTTTGCCAGCATCAGGTTATTCAGTCCGGTAACGACAACGGGAGTGGAAAATAAACCAGCTTGATTGAGCCATATCTCCAGCCCGGAACGGGTGAAATAACAACGGTCAATCAAAAGAATTTTCAGCATATCTTTATTCGCAGTCAGGATAGGGGTGACGGCTTACTGCTAGCAGAAAGCTCCCTATCATAGGGGCGAGCGATAAAGGATAAATGCGGGAACTACGTTGCTAACTGCATCTATTTCTTGCTTTAAAGGGCTAAAACCGACGTTTTACTAAAAAGTTGAAAAACAGGTCATCCCAGGCGACAATTCTTTACTCACTTTAGCCTTGCGGGACGACCCACAAGCGCCATCTTTCACCGGGGACGGCCCCACAGTCGGGAGCCTGTTATGTCCTGGTTCATTCTGTTTATTGCGGGTCTGCTTGAAGTGGTGTGGGCCATCGGCCTGAAGTACACCCACGGTTTTACCCGTTTGGTCCCCAGCCTTATTACCGTCAGTGCGATGATCGTCAGCATTATGATGCTGTCGTGGGCAATGAAAACCCTGCCGGTCGGTACGGCCTACGCCATCTGGACCGGCATCGGGGCGGTGGGGGCGGCAACCGCAGGTATTCTGCTGCTGGGTGAATCAGCCAGCCCGGCGCGGATCTTCAGCCTGGTGCTGATCGTTGCCGGGATTATTGGCCTGAAGCTCAGTACCCACTAACGGTTCTGCGGCACCCAAATTAACTTCTCTACGGCAAATCCCTGGCGAGTAGCCGTATCCAGCAGCTGCTGTTTTACTTTGTCAGGGATAGTACGGGTGCGTGACAGGATCCACAGATAGTCACGATTCGGGCCGCAGACCAGTGCATGCTGGTAATCTTTATCCAGCGCTATCACGTTATAGCCACCGTAGAACGGGCCGAAGAAAGAGACCTTCAGCGCGGCGCGATCCGGGCTGCCGGTAAAGTAGGCCTTGCCGTCGGTGGACTGCCACATTCCCCGTGATGGGTTGAAGCCCTTATTGATGACGTTTAATCCGCCATCGTCACGCAGCGTATAGGTGGCAGTAACGTTAGTTAATCCGCGCTCAAAACGATGGTCGAGGCGGGCGATCTCGTACCAGGTACCGATATAGCGTTTGGCATCGAAATGCTCGACAACCGTCACGCCAGAGGGCGGAGTCGGGGAGCTACAGGAGACCACGACAAACGCAGCGGCAACGGCGGCAACAATAGGGAGTAGACGCATGGTATTTTCCTTCCGGGCTTTTTTGCTAAGTGTAGAACCTGGCTAAAGAAAATGTGTTTTGCGTCGGGAGATATTTCTGTAATGCGATGCCCAACAGGGTTGGGCATCGGCAGCGTTAAAGGGTAATAACGCCGATCAGCGTGACAATGCTCAGAATGGCCGCCAGGCCATAGAACACCCATTTGCCATGGGAGACATGGATTTTGAGGTCGTGCATGCCATGGTGAATGCGGTGCAGACCACACCATAGCGGCAGAACAATCATTAAAAAGATAAATGCCCGGCCAACAAGACTCTGGGCAAAAGTCAGCACGCGATCGTAGCCCAGCGCCTCTCCTGGATAGAGCCCGAGCGGCAGCAGAATGGCAATCAGCAGTACCATTACTGGGGTGACGATAGCGCTCCACATGCCGCCTGCGCCAAACAGCCCCCAGAATACCGGCTCGTCAGCGCGTTTTGGGTTTGGGTTAATCATGAGGTCTCCTTACCAGAAGAGTGCAATAAACAGAACCACTACGCTGACCAGCACCGTGACGGCCCAGAGAGCGTTGATAACCGGTCGCGATCCTAGCTTCTCGCCCTTCACGATAAGGGTGGCGGCTTTCGGAGCCAGTTCAAACCAGGTTTTGGTATGCAGCAGCGCGGCCGCCAGGGCCAGCAAGTTCAGGATAATCACCACCGGGTTTTGCAAAAAGCCGACAAAGCCCGCCCATGACGCCGGGCCATGCTTCAGCGCAAACAGGCCGTAGATCAGCACAATGCTGAACCAGACCGTGGGCACGGAGGTGCCTTCACGCAGCATATAGAAGCGGTAAAAGGGCAGGCGTTTCCACCAGCCTGACGGCATCGGCTGCACCCAGGGTTTACGTTTCGTTGTCATCGTGCGCTCCTTAGCGTGGTTTCAGGGTGGCGATCAGAAAGTCTTTTGAACTCTCTACCTTGCCCTGCTGAATGGCCGCCGCCGGATCGACATGCTTCGGACAGACTTCCGAGCAGTAGCCGACAAAGGTACAGCTCCAGACGCCGTTTTCGCCGTTTAGCTGCGCCATGCGATCCCGCTTGCCATGGTCGCGGCTATCTTCGTTGTAGCGATGGGCCAGGGTAATGGCCGCCGGGCCGATAAACTCCGGGTTCAGGCCAAACTGCGGACAGGCGGCGTAGCACAGACCGCAGTTGATGCAGCCGGAGAACTGATGATACTTCGCCATCTGCGCTGGCGTCTGGCGGTTCGGGCCTTGCTCCGGTGTACGAGGGTTGCCGATAATATAGGGCTTGATGGCTTCAAGGCTCTCGATAAAGTGGGTCATATCCACCACCAGATCGCGCTCAATAGGGAAGTTGCCCAGCGCCGCCACTTTGATGCCCTTCGTGTAGTCGCGCAGAAACGTTTTACAGGCCAACTTTGGTACGTTGTTAACCATCATGCCGCAGGAGCCGCAGATGGCCATGCGGCAGGACCAGCGGTAGCTCAGGTCGGGTGCGAGGTTATCTTTGATGTAGCCCAGCGCGTCCAGCAGCGAGGTCTGCTCATCGTAGGGCACCGCGTAAAAAACGCTGTGGGGTGCGGAGTCGATCTCCGGGTTATAGCGCACCACCTCAACGTTCAGGTTTTTCATCTCAGCCATTCGCCTTCTCCTTGTTCTCAGCGGCTTCCGCTTCCCCGCCGTAGACGCGTTTCGCCGGTGGCAGCGTGGTGATGTTGACATCGCTGTAGTCAAGTCGTGTCGTGCCGTCGGCATCGCGGAAGGCGAGAGTATGCTTGAGGAAGTTGACGTCATCACGCTCGGTACAGCCTTCATCCAGACGCTGGTGCGCCCCACGTGACTCTTTGCGAGCCAGCGCGGAGTGGGCCATACACTCGGCAACGTTCAGACCGTGGCCCAGCTCAATGGTGTAGAGCAGGTCGGTATTAAAGACGCTGGAGGTATCGGTAACCCGTACGCGCTTAAAGCGCTCCTGTAGCTCTGCCAGCTTGTCGACGGTTTTCTGCATCAGCTCCGGGGTACGGTAGATGCCGCAGCCCTCCTCCATTGCCAGGCCCATCTCATCGCGGATCGTCGCCCAGCTCTCGTTGCCCTGCTGGTTAACCAGCGCTTTTAAGCGCTGCTCTACAGCAACCGCCTGGGCGGTCAGGGCGCTATCGGCAGCCGTGCCCACGGTGTGCGAATGGGCGATAGCACGCTCGCCAGCCAGGCGGCCAAAGACGACCAGCTCCGCCAGCGAGTTTGAGCCAAGACGGTTAGCGCCGTGCAGGCCGACCGAGGAGCACTCGCCGACGGCAAATAACCCCTTGATGCGGGTCTCACACTGGCTGTCGGTCTCAATGCCGCCCATGGTGTAATGGGCGGTCGGACGTACCGGAATCGGCTCTTTCACCGGGTCGACGCCGACGTAGGCTTTGGCCAGCTCACAGATAAAGGGCAGGCGCTCAAGAATTTTCTTCTCGCCAAGGTGGCGTAGATCGAGATAGACCACGTCACCACGCGGTGTAGGGATGGTGTTGCCCTTACGCCACTCGTGCCAGAACGCCTGGGAGACTCTGTCGCGTGGACCCAGCTCCATATATTTATTTTTCGGCTCGCCCAGCGGCGTCTCTGGACCCATGCCGTAGTCTTGCAGATAGCGGTAGCCGTTCTTGTTAACCAGAATACCGCCTTCGCCCCGGCACCCCTCCGTCATCAGAATGCCGGAGCCGGGCAGGCCGGTAGGGTGATACTGCACGAACTCCATATCGCGCAGCGGTACGCCGTGGGCCAGCGCCATCCCCATGCCGTCGCCGGTAACGATGCCGCCGTTAGTGTTATAGCGGTAGACACGCCCCGCGCCGCCAGTAGCCATCACCACCGCATTGGCACGAATCTGCATCAGGGTACCTTCCATCATATTCATGGCCACCAGGCCGCGAACCTGGCCGTCGTCCACGAGGATATCCAGTACGAAGTGCTCATCGAAGCGCTGGATCTGTGGAAACTGAAGTGAGGTCTGGAAGAGGGTATGCAGCATATGGAAGCCGGTCTTATCGGCGGCGAACCAGGTGCGTTCGATCTTCATCCCGCCGAAGCGGCGTACGTTGACGCTGCCGTCCGGGCGGCGGCTCCACGGGCAGCCCCACAGCTCAAGCTGGGTCATCTCCGTCGGGCACTGGTGGACAAAGTAGTCGACAACGTCCTGCTCACACAGCCAGTCGCCGCCGGCAACGGTGTCGTGAAAATGGTAATCAAAGCTGTCGTGATCCTGCGCGACGGCTGCGGATCCCCCCTCGGCGGCCACGGTGTGGCTACGCATGGGATAAACCTTTGAGACAAGGGCGATTTTCGCATGGGGATCCGCCTGGGCGGCGGCAATGGCAGCGCGTATGCCCGCGCCGCCAGCGCCTATGACGACGAGATCGGCTTGAAAAGTGTGCACGACATTCCTCCAGATTGGCTGTAAACAGTTCCACTGCTCCTTTATGGGTACGCCAGTATAACCGCAGGGATTTAGGGGAAATTTGACGCGATCGATTTTTTTGCCGATCTTTGCGGTGGTTTTTTGCTCCGGCCCGTCACGGAAACGTGTTCTGATTGCGTAAATTTGCCGCACATAATTTGTCTCCGGGTCGCCCGTCGAGTAGACTTCGTGCCCTTGTCTGACATCGGAGAACACACCATGAGTGAAACGGCAGCCTGGCGGCCGAGCGCATCTATTCCTAACCTGCTGAAACGCGCAGCAATAATGGCTGAGATCCGCCGTTTCTTTGCCGATCGCGGCGTACTGGAGGTGGAGACGCCCTGCATGAGCCAGGCGACGGTAACGGACATTCATCTGTTCCCGTTCAAAACCCGTTTTGTTGGCCCGGGCCACTCGCAGGGACTGGATCTCTATCTGATGACCAGCCCGGAGTACCATATGAAGCGCCTGTTGGCCGCGGGCTGCGGGCCGGTGTTCCAGCTCTGCCGCAGCTTTCGCAACGAAGAGATGGGACGTCATCACAACCCTGAATTCACTATGCTGGAGTGGTACCGTCCGCACTATGACATGTACCGTCTGATGAACGAGGTGGATGACCTTTTGCAGCAGGTGCTGGAGTGCCCGGCGGCGGAGTCGCTCTCCTACCAGCAGGCGTTTCAACGTCATCTGGATATCGATCCGCTCACGGCCGATAAGCAGCAGCTGCGTGGCGTGGCGGCAAAGCTGGATCTCAGCAATATTGCCGACCGGGAAGAGGATCGGGATACGCTGCTACAGCTGCTCTTTACCATGGGCGTGGAGCCGCACATTGGCAAAGATCGCCCGGCGTTTGTCTATCACTTCCCGGCAAGCCAGGCGGCGCTGGCGCAGATCAGCACCGAAGATCACCGCGTGGCGGAGCGCTTTGAGGTCTATTTCAAAGGGATGGAGCTGGCGAACGGTTTCCATGAGCTGACCGATGCCCGTGAACAGCAGCAGCGCTTTGAGCAGGATAATCGCAAGCGTGCGGCGATGGGCCTGGAGCAGCAGCCTATCGACTATAACCTGCTGGGTGCACTGGAGGCTGGCCTGCCGGACTGCTCCGGCGTAGCGCTGGGTGTCGACCGTCTGGTGATGCTGGCGCTGGGCACAGAGACCCTGGCCGAGGTACTGGCTTTTTCGGTCGATCGCGCCTGACTGTTATTGCCGGGAGGCGCTCTGCTTGCCCGGCCTACTGCACTACCCTGAGCGTGCAAAATAAAACACTACATTTTGTGCTAATTGCCCATTCCATCTTTTGCTTTCACTCCTGAAGTCACAATATAAACCTGCCGCTTTGTTACTATCCAGCCGTTCGTTTGGGTAATTTTTTTACCCTCTCTTTCACCAGACAACATGGATAGATCTATGAGCGACAATCTTAAAAAGATGAGCCTGATGGGGCTTGTTCTCATGATATTTACGTCGGTTTTTGGCTTCGCTAACAGCGCCAGCGCGTTTTACCTGATGGGCCACAGCGCCACGCCCTGGTATATCTTTGCCGCCCTGTTCTTCTTCATCCCCTTTGCTTTGATGATGGCTGAGATGGGTGCCGCTTACCGTAAGGAGGAGGGTGGCATTTACTCGTGGATGGAGAACAGCGTCGGGCCACGCTATGCGTTTATCGGCACTTTTATGTGGTTTTCATCGTACGTTATCTGGATGGTAAGCACCGCAGCGAAGGTTTGGGTTCCCTTCTCTACCTTTATCGTGGGCACGGATATGACCCAGCGCTGGCACGTTGCTGGCTTACAGCCCACCCAGGTGGTGGGCGTTCTGGCCGTTGTCTGGATGGTAGTAGTAACCTTTGTGGCGGCAAAAGGCATTAATAAGATCGCCAAAGTTACCGCCGTCGGCGGGATTGCCGTCATGTGCCTCAACCTGGTACTGCTCCTTGCCAGCATCGCTATTCTCCTGCTCAACGGCGGGCATTTTGCCGAGGCGATCAACTTTACTGCCTCACCGAACCCTGGCTACCACTCCGATCTCTCTATGCTGTCGTTTATGGTCTTTGCCCTGTTCGCCTACGGCGGCATTGAGGCGGTAGGCGGCCTGGTGGATAAGACCGAGAACCCGGAGAAAAACTTTGCTAAAGGCATCATCTTTGCCGCCGTAGTGATCTCCATCGGCTACTCTCTGGCCATCGTTCTCTGGGGCGTCAGCACCAACTGGCAGCAGGTGTTAAGCACCGATTCCACCAACCTTGGCAACATTACCTACGTGCTGATGCAGAGCCTGGGGACAACGCTGGGTAACGCGCTGAATCTGTCGCCTGAGGCGGCCAGCCTGGCCGGTATCTGGTTTGCCAGAATTACCGGCCTGTCGATGTTCCTCGCCTATACCGGGGCATTCTTTACGCTGATCTACTCTCCGCTGAAGGCAATTATCCAGGGGACGCCGAAGGAGATGTGGCCCGCGCCGATGACCCGCCTGAATAAAAGTGGCATGCCTGAGACATCAATGTGGCTGCAGTGCCTGCTGGTAAGCCTGATCATTCTGCTGGTCTCGTTTGGCGGCGGCACGGCATCGGCGTTTTATAACAAAGTGACCCTGATGGCGAACGTCTCCATGACGCTGCCGTATCTCTTCCTGGCGCTGGCGTTTCCCTTCTTTAAGGCCAAAACCGATCTGCACCGACCCTTCGTGATTTTTCAATCCCGTGGCACGACGCTGGTGATGACCGGTGTGGTGGTGCTGTTAGTGACCTTCGCCAATATCTTTACGGTTATTGAGCCGGTGATTGAGAAAGGGGATTTGAGCAGCGCCCTGTGGATGGCCGGCGGGCCGATCTTCTTCTCGCTGCTGGCGCTGGGGCTGTATGAGCGCTACCAGCGGCGCATCAGCCGCGTGGGCAGGCTGTCACCCCGCTAAAAAAACGCCGCAGCGGTTACGCTGCGGCGTTGTTACTCTGTTTGGCGGCTACTCTGCTTTGGTGACTACAGGCTACCCGACGGGCGCTGGCCGCGTCCGGCCGAGCTTAGCGTTCTGGCAGTGCGTTTGCCGTCGAGTGACTCAAGGCGCATCTGAAACGGCGGGAACGGCAGATCGATGCCATGCTCGCGGAAGCCCTGCAGAATCAGCTGATGGATCTCGTGGCGCAGCGGCATCCGGTGGCCCATCTCTGCGGCATAAATACGCAGCTCAAAAAGCTGAATACCCTGCTGCAGATCGACCAGGAAGACCTCCGGCGGCGGGTTATCGATCACCAGCGAGCAGCGCTCAGCGGCGGTATAGAGCAGCTGGGTTACCTCTTCGCTATTAGCATCGGAGGGCGCGGGAACGGTAAGTACCACACGCGTCACCGAGTCCGACAGCGACCAGTTGATAAACTGCTCGGTGATAAACGCCTTATTCGGCACGATAATTTCCTTGCGGTCCCAGTCGCTGATGGTGGTTGCGCGAGTATTGATCTTCGTTACGCTACCGGTGAGATCGCGAATAGTCACGGTATCGCCAATGCGGATCGGCTTCTCAAACAGGATGATCAGGCCCGAGATAAAGTTGGCGAAGATCTCCTGTAAACCAAAGCCTAATCCCACACCGAGCGCTGCGACCAGCCACTGCAGTTTTGACCACTCAATACCGATCATCGAGAAGCCCACCAGGCCACCGAATAGCATCAGCAGATACTTGGTAATGGTGGTGATGGCGTAGCCTGTTCCCGGCGTCAGGTCGAGGTGCTGAAGCAGTGCCAGCTCCAGCAGGGCTGGCAGGTGGCGCACCAGCTGGGTCGTGATGATAAACACCAGGATGGCGATCAACACTGCGCCGAGGGTAATCGGCTCCAGGCTCTCTACGCCCTGCACCGTCGAGGTGACGTCCCACAGGGAGATATTCTCCAGGAAGCCAAACGCTGAGTGGATCTCTGACCACAGCACAATCACCGACAGCAGGGCGATAAGCATCAGCAGCGAGCGCACCAGCCGCAGCGACTGGGCGCTAATGGCATCCAGATCCAGCTCGCTCTCGTCCACCTCTACCGCGCCCTCCGTACTAATTGAGTGAGGCTGCTCCTCTTCGCCACGGGCGCGTTGGGCGAGGATCTCAGCCCGGCGGTGCCTTGCACGGTCAAAGGCCAGGCGGCGACGCTGGATCAGCATCCAGCGGCGAATAATGTGATACACCACCAGCAGCAGGAACCAGATCGCTACGGAGGTCTCCAGACGGGCGAGCAGCGCCTGGGCCGTTGCCAGATAGCCGACGGCAGCCGCCAGCATCGCCGCCAGCGGGGCGCTCATCAGCAGGTTCCACAGCATGTGGTTAACCATGTTGTCGCCGCTGCCGCTCTTATCGACGTAGAGCGGGATCCCGGCGCGTTTCAGGCTCAGCGTGACCACGGCCAGCGCGCCACAGATCAGCATAAAGCAGAGGCGGCCAAGAGAGCCGGAGAACTCCCGGTCGTTGAGATTATCGAACATGATCAGCGCCATAATCAGCGGCACGATCAGGCCAATGCTCATCAGATAGGAGCGCAGCCCGCGTGCGACCCGGCTGCGCGGCCAGCCAAAGTGGATAACAAACAGACCGGTAGGGCGAGCGAAGGTGGCGCAGATCATCACTACCCACAGCAGCGGCACGGTGGCGGTAACGCCGTCGCCGATCGCCACTGCCAGCGGGTAAGGCCACGCGGATCGCAGGCCGTAGCCGAGCGTCGCCCACAGCACCGGCAGCGGTGAGGCTACAAGGATCGACCAGAACACCGTGCGCAGCGTGAGCCAGAAGTGGTCCTGAGTCACCTTGCCTACCTTCGCGCTGGAGCGCTCCAGGAAGCGGGTAAAGTGCTTGCGGGAATAGACACTGAAACCCACCAGGATCAGCGCGGCAAACAGCGGCAGCAGCGTCTCCTTGCTGGTTACCATCATCATCGTCGCCTTGCCGAGCTGGTTAACGGTATCCAGCGAGATAAGCCGCCGCAGATCCTGCACAATTTCAATTGGCCAGCTAAGCGTCATTGGGCTGACGTCGGCGGTCCAGAAGAGATAGCGGTGGGTGGCTTCGTTAACCTCTTTCAGCGCATCCTCCAGCTGGCTGTTGGAGACCTTCAGCTTGGTCAGCTCAAGGATCAGCGTGTCACCCCCCTGCAGCAGAGAGGTGAGCAGCTCGCGCTGGGTGCGCAGCTGCGCCTCCAGAATGCGGCTCTGCTCGGCGGTTAGCGGCTGCCCATCCGCCTGGCGGATCTGGCGCAGCTGGGGCTGCTTGTTGAGCAGATCCTCATAGTGCATGCGGTGCACCCGCAGCTGGGCCATCTCGGTATCCAGCTGCTGCGGTTTTGGCATCTCCGGCAGTCGGGCTACCTGGGCACGCAGCGCATCGCCGAGCATGTTGGAGACGCCCAGCCACTGGGACTGCTCGCGCAGCGTATTCAGGGCCTGGCGTACCTGCAGCGTCTGGCCCGTCGCCTGCCGCTGCTGGGAAGCAACCAGGTCCATCCGCTGGGCCTGCTGGTTGAGCGCCTGGGACAGCTCGCGGTTAATTTTGAACTGGTCAACAATGCCCGCAGGCAGGTTGGCGCTGTTCTCTGCCAGCAGCTCGGTGCTCTCCAGCGCCTGCTCGGCCTCGCGCTGACGCTGGCTGTTAAGATGGTTTCGCAGCGCCTGCAGATAGGTATCCAGCTGCTGGGCCTGCTTCTGAGCCAGCTCGGATCGCATCCGCGCCAGCTCCTGACGGTTGTTCGCCGACAGTTGGGCCAGCTCCAGCTCGTCAACCTGCGCCTTGAGCTTCGCCGAGTTGGCCTGTGCGCTCAGGGCCTGCGCCTGCGACAGCGAGGTTGTACCGGCTTGAGTGCCGATGCGGCGTTCTACCTCGCTTAGCTGGCGGCGGGCGTCGGTCTGCTGTTGCGGAAGCTGGCTCAGAGAGTCGTTGATCTCTCGGGCGCGCTCTTGCTCTTGTTGGGCCTGGCGCGTCTTTTCCAGCAGCTGGCTGCTGACCTGGAGGATCTCCTGGTTTAGCGCATCAGTAGAAATACCCGCCGGAACGGCTTTAGGCTCATCGCGCAGGCCGTTGAGCTGGGCGCGCAGCGTCTGGGAGAGTTTAGGGAAGTCGTCGATGACCTGCTGATACTGCTTGGCGCGCTCGAGGGAACCGTTACGCTCCTCAAGGGCGTTCAGCGCGGACTGGAGCACCTCTACGGTCTCCGCCTGCTCTGGCGAGGCGGCGGCCGCTTTGGCCTGCTCCAGCTCCTGGGTAATCTGTTTGGCGTCGGGGATCGTCGCAGCGTACGCCCCCGCGCTGAGGCACCAGGCCATCAGAAATGCGATAATCAGGCGCACGTTGCTATACCTTTGTAAATTAACCTTTGTTAAATCAGACCGGATCTTTGTTATCGTCTACCAGCGGACTGGCGTCGTGCTCGGCGTCAATCTCATCCTGCGACAGCGGGGTAGGGGTGATATCCGGCGCAACGGCCTCGGTGGAGTAAGCCAGCGGCTCGCCGATTTTGGTTACCGACAGGCTCTCTAACTGCTCCGCCAGCGCTACGCTGCCCGGTGCAAAGAGGTTGATCACCGTTGAGCCGAGCTTAAAGCGGCCCATCTCCTGGCCCTTGAGCAGCGCCACTGCGCCTTCGCTTTCGCCTTCCGGCCACGTCCAGCGTTTGATAATGCCTTCGCGCGGCGGCGTGATGGTGCCTGCCCAGACGGTTTCAATGCTGCCAACGATGGTCGCACCCACCAGAATCTGCGCCATTGGGCCAAACTCGGTATCGAACACGCAGATAACGCGCTCGTTACGGGCGAACAGATTCGGCACGTTACGCGCGGTGAGATGGTTGACCGAGAAGAGATCGCCCGGGACATAGATCATCTCGCGCAGGATGCCGTTGCAGGGCATGTGTACGCGGTGATAGTCGCGCGGCGACAGATAGGTGGTCGCGAAGCTGCCGTCACGGAACTTGTCTGCCAGCAGATAGTTGCCGGCCAGCAGTGCCTCAAGGCTGTAATGATGGCCTTTGGCCTGCAGCAGCTTATCGCTTTCGATGCGGCCAAGCTGGCTGATTACGCCGTCGGCAGGCATCACCAGCACGCTGGGATCGGTGTTAAGCGGGCGGACTTCGTCGCGCAGCGGGCGGACAAAAAAGTCGTTAAAGGTGCGATAGCTGGCGGTATCCGGCTTTTGCGCCTCCTGCATATTGACCTTGTAGTATTTGACGAACAGGTCGATGACCAGCTTAGTCAGCCATCCTCCGCGTTTGCTTGCGCCCCAGCCCGCGAGGCGAGTGAGCCACAGTTTAGGCAAAATGTATTGAAGCGAAAGTTTAAATGAGTCTAACAAGGTAGCCTCCAGGCTAGTGTTTGGGTCGTACCTGATCCGCAACGCAGCAGCGGACCCTTAAAAAAAGGGGACGATTTTAGCGATGCTCAGCTTAATTGTCAGTCATCGGATTCAGAAAAGCTTTTACGCGTTTTTACCTGCGCCATGCTCTCCAGAATACGGTGATAGTTTTCAAACCGGGTCTCAGCAATCTCACCTCTGTCCACAGCTTCACGGATCGCACAGCCGGGATCGTTGGCATGCTTGCAGTCGCGGTATTTACAGTGGCCAAGATAGTCGTGGAATTCGACAAAGCCGCGGGTGATTTGTTCCGGCTCCAGGTGCCAGAGACCAAATTCACGCACGCCAGGGGAGTCGATCACATCCCCACCGTGGGGGAAGTGATAGAGCCGCGCGGCCGTAGTGGTGTGCTGGCCGAGTCCCGAGTTGTCAGAGACGTCGTTAGTCAGGATCTCCTCCTGTAACCCCAGCAGGGCGTTCAGCAGGCTCGATTTGCCAACGCCGGACTGGCCTGCAAAGATGCTGATGCGATCGGTCAGCGCCTCTTCCAGCGGTTTCAAGCCGTCCTGGGTATGACTGGAGACCATCAGCACGCGGTAGCCAATCTTACGGTAGACATCCATCTGCTCGTCCACAAATGCTCTGCTTTCATCGTCCAGTAGGTCAATCTTGTTGAGCACGATGAGCGGTTCGACGTCCAGCGTTTCACAGGCCACCAGATAGCGGTCGATGATGTTAGGCGACAGCTCCGGCAGAATGGCAGAGACGATAATAATCTGATCGATATTAGCGGCGATGGGTTTTACCCCGTCATAAAAATCGGGGCGGGTCAGCACTGACGTGCGCTCATGCACCGCTTCAACGATGCCTTTTACGTTAACGCCTTCAGCGGCGGGTTTACCCGGACGCCAGACTACCCGGTCACCGGTGACCAGAGAGCGGATGGTGCGGCGAATGTTGCAGCGGTGGACGTTGCCGTCGGCGGCTTCAACGTCGGCGTGCATACCAAAACGGCTAATGACAATCCCTTCGGCGGTTTCGCCAAACAGGTTATCGTCGTAGTCCGGCTTCTCCGTAGACGTTTTAAGCCGACGCTGGTGGTTTGCTTTCACACGGCGCTGCTGGCCTTTGGAGAGTTTATTTTTACTCAATCGTACTGACTCCTGGTCGCCCCTGATGGGCAAAACCTCTATGATAGATGCTAATTTAGATAATTATAGTCGTGCGAGATGGGTGGAAAATAGCATGAGTGCAGATGAAAACAACCTGATTTGGATCGATCTTGAGATGACCGGACTCGATCCCGAGCGCGATCGCATTATTGAGATCGCAACGCTGGTGACCGATGCCAACCTGAATATCCTGGCGGAAGGCCCGGTGATTGCCGTGCATCAGTCCGACGAACAGCTGGCGCTGATGGATGAGTGGAACGTGCGCACCCATACCGGCAGCGGGCTGGTAGAGCGGGTTAAGGCCAGCACCCAGGACGATCGCGCCGCCGAGCTGGCAACCATCGCCTTCCTGAAGGAGTGGGTTCCAGCGGGCAAATCCCCGATCTGCGGCAATAGCATCGGTCAGGATCGTCGCTTCCTGTTTAAGTATATGCCTGAGCTGGAAGCTTACTTCCACTATCGCTATCTCGATGTTAGCACGCTGAAAGAGCTGGCGCGTCGCTGGAAGCCAGACGTGCTCAACGGCCTGAAAAAGCAGAATACGCACCAGGCACTGGATGATATCCGCGAGTCCGTGGCCGAGCTGGCTTATTATCGCGAGCATTTTATTAAGCTGTAAGCGCAACATGCCCGGCGGCACAGGCTTGCCGGGCCTGCGGCATGTAACCCGATGTAAAAATGTGCAATGTGACGAATATTGCAGCGTTTAAACTTAATTTCGCAAAATTCGCTTTGTAGGGGGTTGCAGCTAAAATGATTTCTCGTATAATGCGCCTCCCGTAACGATGAGAAATTAACGTTACGACAGCAACAAGTTTGCGGGAATAGCTCAGTTGGTAGAGCACGACCTTGCCAAGGTCGGGGTCGCGAGTTCGAGTCTCGTTTCCCGCTCCAAAACTTGCTGCAAGCAGTACCATCCAACTCATTGGATTTCGAGCTGCAACAAGGCAGCTTGAAAGACGAAGATTAAGCGGGAATAGCTCAGTTGGTAGAGCACGACCTTGCCAAGGTCGGGGTCGCGAGTTCGAGTCTCGTTTCCCGCTCCAAAATTTGAAAGTATCGTAAGATACGCACCATCCTAATCACAGGATTTCGAGCTGCAACAAGGTAGCTTGAAAGACGAAGATTAAGCGGGAATAGCTCAGTTGGTAGAGCACGACCTTGCCAAGGTCGGGGTCGCGAGTTCGAGTCTCGTTTCCCGCTCCAAATTTTCTCTTCTGAATAAATTATCCACAGCGCAAACGCCTGCTGGCATCGTTTTATTTCTGTTTTGACATATTCTTGTAAACAGAGTTATCCACAGGGATACCTCAACAGGCCCTTTCGCCTAAATGTTAACAATGTAAATAATATCTTATTAACTCATTGATTTTTAATGATTAAATATTATTACAGAATGTTAATGCGATCCCTTGACGAATTTTTCCGTATTGAATCGCAATAGATTTTTATTTTTATGCACACCCTGTGGAAAGCTCAGGCGTCGCGCGGAAGCCCTTTTTCAATCACCCTGACCAGCCTTAACTTCTGCGGGAGCTGAACCTCAACGACGCAGGCATTTCGCTTTTCAATTTGCTGCGCAATCGCCCAATCTATGTGCTCATCCAGAAGTGGGTGCTCACCCCGGCGTTGCTCCAGCGCCTGAATATTGGCCTCATCCCAGGGAGCATTGCCTAGCGCGACCGCAACATTACGCAGCCAGCGCAGGTGACCGATACGGCGAATAGCCGACCCCTCAGTGACCTTGAGAAAATGCGCTTCGCTCCAGCCAAACAGCGCAATGAGTTCCGGGGCGTGCAGCGCCTTACGCGGGCTAAAATCCTCTTCGTCAGTAAGCTGCGAAAAACGGTTCCACGGACAGATCAGCTGGCAGTCATCGCAACCGTAAATACGGTTGCCAATCAGCGGTCGGAACTCAGGAGGGATCGATCCCTCCAGCTCAATTGTCAGATAGGAGATACAGCGCCGGGCATCGACGGTATAGGGTTCAACGATGGCTCCGGTTGGACAGATGGTCATGCAGGCCACGCACTTCCCGCAGTTCTCTTCCACTGGCTTATCGATCGGCAAGGGGAGGTCGATCAACAGTTCGCCGAGAAAAAAGAACGAACCTGCCTCGCGGTTAAGGATAAGTGAGTGCTTACCTGTCCAGCCCAGTCCCGCTTTTTCCGCCAGCGGACGCTCAAGCAGCGGCGCGGAGTCGACAAAGGGTCTAAAATTCAGCGAAACGCAGTGCTGCTGGATAGTTTCACCCAGTTTTTTAAGACGGTTGCGCAGGAGCTTGTGGTAATCACGGCCCAGCGCGTAACGGCTAACGTAACCAAGCGCAGGATTTTTTAGCGTGCTGGCAAAGGCGGCATTGGCTGGCAGGTAGTTCATGCGCACGCTGATCACCCGCAGCGTACCGGGTAGCAGCTCATGCGGACGGGCGCGCATCATGCCGTGGCGTGCCATCCATGCCATTTCGCCATGATACTGCTTATCCAGCCATGCCTGGAGTTTGGGTTCGCTGGCGCTGAGATCGGTATCGGTAATGCCGACCTGTTGAAACCCCAGTTCGGTGCCCCACTGCTTAATGTTTTGCGCTAGCTGATTGAGATCGAGGGGCTGTGACATGACGGACCATACGTTGAAAAGTAGACTGAATAAAAACCGTACCACTATACCACACTCTGTCTGGCCTGCGCAGGCGCTGCGCGAAGCAGAAAAAGAGGCGGCAGATAGCCTGGGTATTACGCTGTTTGAGCTGATGCTGCGGGCGGGAGAGGCGGCATTCAGCATTGCCCGTGCTGCATATCCGCAGTCACGCCGCTGGCTGATCCTCTGCGGCCACGGCAACAACGGCGGCGACGGCTATGTGGTAGCAAGGCTGGCGAAGGCGGCGGGCATTGAAGTCACGCTGCTGGCCCTTGAGAGCGATAAGCCCCTGCCGGAAGAGGCGGAGCAGGCGCGTTCAGCCTGGCTAAACGCCGCGGGTGAGATCCATGCCGCCGACAGTGCCTGGCCGGAAGAGATCGATCTGATTATTGACGGCCTGCTGGGAACCGGCTTGAACAGCGCCCCGCGCGAACCGGCCGCGAGCCTTATCGAGCGTGCCAACGCCCATGCCGCGCCGGTTATCGCTCTGGACATCCCCTCCGGGCTGAATGCCCAGACCGGGGCTACCCCTGGGGCGGTAATCCATGCTGCGCATACGGTGACCTTTATTGCTCTCAAGCCTGGCCTGCTTACTGGGAAAGCCCGTGACGTCACCGGCACGCTACACCATAACGCGCTGGGGCTGGAGGGCTGGCTGTCAGCTCAGGAAACGACGATTCACCGTCTGGAGGCCTCGCAGCTTGCGCAGTGGCTGCCGCCGCGCCGTCCTACATCCCATAAAGGCGATAATGGACGGCTGGTGATCGTTGGCGGCGACCACGGCACCGCCGGGGCGATCCGCATGACTGGCGAAGCGGCGCTGCGTGCGGGAGCCGGGCTGGTGCGCGTCCTGACGCGCGTTGAGAATATCGCCCCGCTGATCGCTGCCCGTCCGGAGCTGATGGTACACGAGCTTACGGAAAAGCTGCTGGAAGAGAGCCTTGAGTGGGCCGACGTAGTGGTGATCGGTCCTGGCCTCGGCCAGCAGCCGTGGGGCAAAAAAGCGCTGCAAAAAATTGAGAATTTTCGCAAACCCATGCTGTGGGATGCCGACGCGCTGAACCTTCTGGCAATCAATCCCGATAAACGTCACAATCGCGTTATCACTCCGCACCCTGGCGAAGCTGCACGCCTGCTTAACTGTAGCGTGGCAGAAATTGAGAGCGATCGCTTACTTTCTGCTCAGCGTCTGGTAAAACGTTACGGTGGCGTTGCCGTGCTGAAAGGCGCGGGTACCGTCGTCGCCAGCACAGACGGTGACGTCGGCATGGTGGATGCCGGCAACGCCGGGATGGGTAGCGGAGGGATGGGAGACGTGCTCTCTGGCATCATTGGTGCCATGCTGGGACAGTCGTTTTCCCTGTATGAAGCTGCCTGTGTGGGCTGTGTGGCGCACGGTGCGGCTGCTGACTACCGCGCGGCGCGTTACGGCACCCGTGGGATGCTGGCAACCGATCTTTTTTCCGCGCTGATGCGTGTTATTAACCCGGATGTGATTGACGTAGACCATGATTAATCGAGTGATCCCTCTGCCCGACGAGCAGGCAACCTTAACGCTGGGCGAGCGCGTCGCGCAGGCCTGCAACGGCGCAACCGTTATCTACCTGTACGGTGATTTAGGCGCGGGTAAAACTACCCTGAGCCGGGGCTTCCTGCAGGCGCTGGGCCATCAGGGGAATGTAAAAAGCCCAACCTATACGCTGGTTGAACCCTATACCCTCGATAAGCTGATGGTGTACCACTTTGACCTCTACCGCCTTGCCGATCCTGAAGAGCTGGAATTTATGGGCATTCGTGACTATTTTGCCAACGATGCCATCTGCCTCGTTGAGTGGCCGCAGCAGGGGTCGGGCGTACTGCCCGATCCGGATATCGAAATCCATTTAGAGTACCAGGCCCAGGGGCGAGAGGCGCGCATTGCGGCCGTCTCCTCTGCGGGTGAGTCTTTACTGACGCGTTTGTAACTATTACAGGATGACGGGATGATCAGTCGCGTAAAATGCTGGGCCCTGGCAGCACTGGTCGCGCTAAGCGCGCAGGCCACCGCCGCAAGTCTGTCGGATATTCAGGTCTCCAATGGCGATGACCAGGCCCGTATCACGCTGAGTTTTATGGGCGATCCGGAGTACGCGTTTTCCCAGGAGGGCAAACGCAGCGTGGCGCTGGATATCAAACAGACCGGTGTCATTCAGGGCCTGCCGCTGCAGTTCAGCGGCAACAATCTGGTAAAAAGCATTCGTTCCGGGACGCCGAAAGATAACCAGTCGCTGCGGCTGGTGGTCGATCTCACTGAAAATGGCAAAACCCGGGCGGTAAAACAGCAGAACGGCGCGAACTATAAAGTGGTGTTTACCATTGATGCCGACGCGCCGCCGCCTCCACCGCCGCCGCCACCGCCGGTTGTCGCGAAACGCGTCGAGACGCCGGCAGTTGCAGTTGCGCCCCGGCCAGCGGAGCCTGCCCGTAACCCGTTTAAAAATGAAAATGACCGGGTGACCAGCGTCACCAGCAGCAATACCGTGACGCGTCCAGCCATGCGCGCCAGCTCTGCTTCCGGTGATAAGGTGATCATCGCCATTGATGCCGGACACGGCGGTCAGGATCCTGGCGCTATCGGCCCAGGCGGCACGCGTGAGAAAAATATCACTCTCTCCGTAGCGCGCAAGCTGCGTACGCTGCTAAACAACGATCCGATGTTTAAGGGCGTGCTGACCCGCGACGGGGACTACTTTATCTCGGTAATGGGACGCTCAGACGTGGCGCGCAAACAAAACGCCAATTTCCTCGTCTCTATTCATGCCGACGCCGCGCCAAATCGTGACGCCACCGGTGCCTCTGTGTGGGTGCTCTCTAACCGCCGCGCCAACAGCGAAATGGCAAGCTGGTTAGAGCAGCATGAGAAGCAGTCTGAGCTGCTGGGCGGGGCGGGTGACGTGCTGGCGAACAGCCAGTCCGATCCCTACCTAAGCCAGGCGGTTCTCGATTTGCAGTTCGGTCATTCCCAGCGCGTCGGGTATGATGTGGCGACCAATATGCTCAGTCAGCTGTCACGTATCGGGTCGCTGCACAAGCGCCGCCCGGAACACGCCAGCCTTGGCGTGCTGCGCTCGCCGGATATCCCATCAGTGCTGGTGGAGACCGGCTTTATCAGCAACCGCAGCGAAGAGCGCCTGCTGGACAGCGACGACTATCAGCAGCAGCTGGCGGAGGCTATCTACGCTGGGCTGCAAAGCTACTTCCAGGCGCATCCGATGCAGTCCGCGCCGCAGGGCGGTGCAGCACAGACCGCCAGCGCCGGATCGCCGGGGAGCGGCTTTTTTAACTAAGGAGATTTCATGCCGATTCAGGTCTTGCCGCCGCAGCTAGCGAACCAGATCGCCGCTGGCGAAGTGGTGGAGCGCCCTGCGTCGGTGGTGAAAGAGCTGGTTGAGAACAGCCTTGATGCGGGCGCAACCCGCATCGATATCGATATTGAGCGCGGCGGGGCGAAGCTGATCCGCATTCGGGATAACGGCAGCGGCATCGGTAAAGATGAGCTGGCGTTGGCCCTCGCGCGTCATGCCACCAGCAAGATTGCCTCGTTGGACGATCTGGAGGCCATTGTCAGCCTGGGCTTTCGCGGCGAGGCGCTGGCCAGTATCAGCTCGGTATCCCGACTGACGCTGACCTCCCGCACCGCCGACCAGCCGGAGGCATGGCAGGCCTATGCCGAAGGGCGGGAGATGGCGGTCACGGTGAAGCCCGCCGCCCATCCCCCAGGCACGACGCTCGAAGTGCTCGATCTGTTTTATAACACCCCTGCGCGGCGCAAGTTTATGCGTACGGAAAAGACCGAATTCGGCCATATCGATGAGGTGATCCGCCGCATCGCGCTGGCGCGTTTCGACGTCACGATCACCCTGAACCACAACGGTAAGATGGTGCGCCAGTACCGCGCCGTGCCGCCAGGAGGGCAGCGCGAACGCCGCCTGGGGACCATCTGCGGTCTTCCGTTTATGGAGCAGGCGCTGGCAATTGAGTGGCAGCATGGCGATTTAGCCATGCGCGGCTGGGTTGCCGATCCGAAAGCCACCACGGCGGCGCTGGCAGAGATCCAATACAGCTACGTCAACGGCCGCATGATGCGTGACCGGCTGATCAACCATGCTATCCGCCAGGCCTGTGAAGACAAGCTGGGGGCGGATCAGCAGCCCGCGTTTGTGCTCTACCTGGAGATCGATCCGCATCAGGTCGACGTTAACGTCCATCCTGCCAAGCACGAGGTGCGCTTCCACCAGTCACGGCTGGTGCATGATTTTATCTACCAGGGCGTCGCCAGCGTATTGCAGCAGCAGATCGCTGCTCCGCTGGCGCTGGCGGACGAACCCGCACCGCGTCAGGTACCGGAGAACCGCATCGCCGCCGGTAAGAATCAGTTTGCCCAGCCGCCGGTGGCCCGTGAACCAGCGGCCACGCAGCCACGCAGCCAGAGCGGCGGGTCGGGGAGTCAGGGCAGTGGATCGAGCAGCGCAGGTGGCGCAGGCTGGCCGAACGCCCAGCCGGGGTATCAAAAGCAGCAGGGGGCGCTCTACCGCAAGCTGTTAGAGACGCCGGATAGTGCGCCCGCGCCCGCCGCGCCGAAAACAGCAGCGCCACTGCCCACCGCGCGCAGCCAGAGCTTTGGCCGCGTGCTGACCATCGTCAATGATGACTGCGCCCTGCTGGATCGCGATGGTCAGCTCTGCGTGCTCTCGCTGCCCGTGGCTGAACGCTGGGTTAAGCAGGCGCAGCTGGTACCGATAGAGGGCACGCCGTGCAGCCAGCCGCTGCTGATCCCGGTGCGGCTGAAGGTGTCGGCTGAAGAGCGGGCCGTTTTAACGCGGGCAGCCACCATGCTGAATGAAATGGGCATTGAGTTTCAGTCTGATGCGCATCATGTGACCATTCGCGCGGTGCCTTTACCCTTACGGCAACAAAATTTACAAATCTTGATTCCTGAACTGATAGGCTACCTGGCGCAGCAGACAACCTTCAGCGTGGCAGAGAGCGCCCAGTGGATTGCCCGTCGTCTGGCCAGCGAGCGTCCCCAGTGGAATATCGCGCAGGCTGTGGCGCTGTTAACTGACGTTGAGCGGCTTTGCCCGCATCTGGTAAACGCGCCGCCGGGCGGTTTGTTACAATGTGTTGATATCACCCCGGCGATGAAAGCCCTGAAAGATGACTGACGTAAGCACTGATATAGCGAAGGCGAGCCTGCCTAAGGCAATTTTTTTAATGGGGCCAACCGCCTCCGGAAAGACCGCGCTGGCCATCGCGCTGCGTAAAGTTTTGCCAGTAGAGTTGATTAGCGTCGACTCAGCCCTTATCTATCAGGGGATGGATATCGGCACGGCAAAGCCAGACGCCCATGAGCAGGCGGCTGCGCCCCATCGATTACTGGATATTCTCGATCCAGCCCAGGCGTACTCGGCGGCTGATTTTCGCCGCGACGCGCTGGCCCAGATGGCAGAGATCACTGCCGCTGGACGGATCCCCCTGCTGGTGGGGGGAACCATGCTCTACTTTAAGGCATTGCTTGAGGGCCTGTCACCGCTGCCCTCAGCGGATCCCGCAGTAAGAGCTAAAATTGAACAGATGGCGGCAGAGCAGGGGTGGGAAGCGTTGCATAAGCGGCTGGCAGAGATAGATCCGCTAGCGAGTGCACGAATTCATCCGAACGACCCGCAAAGGCTTTCCCGGGCACTGGAAGTTTTTTTCATTTCGGGTAAAACTTTAACGGAACTGACGCAAACGTCAGGAGAAGCTCTGCCGTATCAGGTGCATCAGTTCGCCATCGCCCCGGCGAGCCGTGAACTGCTCCATCAGCGAATTGAGCAGCGTTTTCATCAGATGTTAGCTTCAGGTTTTGAAGCAGAAGTGCGGGCGCTTT
>JBCNNW010000240.1:0-2755 GCA_039594205.1 Pseudescherichia sp.
AAAAAACCAGCATACCCGCGTGGTGGTAACCGGTGGCGAGCAGGAGGAGGATCTGCTCGGCGTGGTACACGTTATCGACCTGCTCAACCAGCAGTTACACGATGAGCCGCTTGACCTGCGGGCGCTGGTGCGTCAGCCGCTGGTCTTCCCGGAGGGGCTGCCGCTGCTCTCTGCGCTGGAGCAGTTCCGCAACGCCCGTACGCACTTTGCCTTTGTGGTGGATGAATTCGGCTCCGTTGAGGGGGTGGTGACCCTGAGCGACGTGATGGAGACCATTGCCGGTAACCTGCCCAACGAAGTGGAAGAGATCGACGCCCGCCATGATATTCAGAAAAATGCCGACGGAAGCTGGACGGCGAACGGTCATATGCCGCTGGAAGACCTGGTGCAGTATGTGCCATTGCCGCTGGATGAGAAGCGTGAGTATCACACCCTCGCCGGTCTGCTGATGGAATACCTGCAACGTATTCCCGCCCCTGGGGAAGAGGTCCAGGTGGGTCACTATGCTCTGAGGACGCTGGAAGTCGATCATCACCGGGTGCAGAAGGTGCAGTTAATTCCGCAGGCTGATGAAGCAGAGGAAGAGTACGAAGTGTAATAAAAAGCCGGGTAAGGCTAACCCCTACCCGGCTTAATCATTAAAGTTTTTCCAGCAGCTTTTTCACGTCTTTACTGTTTTTCGAATCCTTGTTGCGATCCGCCCAGTCGTTCAGACGCCGTTTGGCTTCATCCTGAAGATGTTTACGCATCAGCTGATCCACCTGCAGACTGTAGTTGAGCGCCTGCCACTGACCATACACGCTCAGCGGGATCGGTGTCTGTTTCAGGAAATCGATCAGCTTACCCTCGCCCAACCAGCCCTCCAGCACCGTCACTTTAAAGTGGGTATCCGCCGTCTCTTTGACCAGGTCCATCGTGCCATCGCCCTCAAGCGATAACATAGGCGATTCCCCCTGCATGCTCTCCAGCGAGAGCTGGCCGTTATCAAGCGAAAGCTCGGTAACAAAGCGATTCAGACGGGTGGCGTTCTCAAAGTTATCTTTGACCTTCACATTACTGCTGCGCTCCACCGCCTGCTGCACCAGCTGCTGGAAGTTAAGCCCTTCCATACGGGTGTTGCTCATCTCGACGTGGGCCTGCCCTTGCCAGTTGCGACGGAAGGCCTCGGCGTCGATCTTGCCGCCAGAGAAATCACCCGCCAGCGTCAGGCTACCGGTCAGGGGGATCGGATAGTTGAAAGCTTTCAGGATGGTGCCAATCTCGACATTTTCCAGCCGCGGCTGGAATGCCGTGCGGGCCTCCGCTTTGCGCACATCCAGGGTGCCTGGCAATGAGAGGCGCCCCTGCCCCATCTCGCCGCTCAGATCGCTGATGGTGAGCAAACCATTTTTGTTAGTCATCTGGCTGGAGACATGGGTGAAATCCATGCCGCGCCAGTGGACGCGGTTGGCTTTTAGCATGATATCCGCGTCAAAACCGCGCAGACCGTTATAGTCAGGCCGATCGAGGTTCGTCGAGATCACCGGGCGCGGCTTCGGCTGAGACTGCCCCTGCTGCGCCACGTCGCCCTGGGCGGCAGCGGCTTGCGCCGTAAGCAGATTTTCAAGATTGAGCGTATCAAATTGCAGGTTGATCACCCATTGCGGGGTGTCGCTCAGCATCACGCTCGCCTGGCCAGTCAACGCGCTGTCGTTCGCTTTCAGATCGAGCTGGTTGAGCTCAAGCTGTTTGCGCTCTTCCCGCCAGACTGCCTGCAGTTTGCCCTGTCCGGTGATCCCCTGCGCCGGAAGATCGGCCCCGGTCAGCTGCCAGTCAAGCTGCTGAATATTGGCAATCAGCTGGTGAGGATAGTCAGACGCATCGACATTCGCATTCAGCGAGACCACCATGTCGCGCTGATTACGGTTCACGCGCCCGCTAAAGTCCATCGTGCCTTTGTGGTGCTCATCCTGCTCCATCTGCAGATTGATATTACGCACCGTCACCTGTTCGTCGCTCTCATGCTGGAACACCAGCACGCTATCGGCGACCTTCAGTTTGCCAATATCAAACGACCAGCCGTTATCTTCAGCTACGTCGGGGAGCGTGTTTTCGCGCGGCGCCACCGGGGCATCGGGCTTGCGCACCGCCTCGGTCTGCGGCGTCAACTGAATTACCGCCCCTTTAAGCATCACCTGATTCACCTGCAACTGATGTGAAAGAAGCGGCATTAACGCCACGTCCAGACGCATATTGTCGGAGGTAAGCAGCGGCACGGAAGCCCCCGGCGCGGTTAACGACATCCGGCCGGAAAGAATGCTTAACTGCGGCCAGACGTGCCAGCGCAGCGGGCCGTCCAGCTTCATCACGTAGCCACTGCGCGCTTCAACCTGGCGCACCATGTAGGCACGAAAATCGTTGGGATTAACCAGCAGCACCAACGCAGTAAGACCTGCCAGCAAGACCACCAGCAAAATCATCAGCGTTGTCAGAACTCTTCTCATGGCTTCCTCGGTGGACTGGGCTGGGCTCAGTCTTTGTCAATACGACTGGCAACCGCACCCTGCTGATCGCGGTATTTCGCATCCTGGCGGCGGTTGTAAGGACGTGCAGCCGGGCCGGTCAGCGGCTCGAAACTGAGCGCGCCAATCATCATGCCTGGACGTAATGCCAGCGGCAATTTACCGGCGTTAAAGAACTCCAGCACAATGCGACCCGACCAGCCTGGATCGATACGGTGCGCGGTTACGTGCACCATCAGCCCCAGACGCGCCAG
>JBCNNW010000241.1:0-2693 GCA_039594205.1 Pseudescherichia sp.
GGGCGGTATTGCCAACGGCGTGGAGGCGGCGAAGGCGCTCTGCCTGGGGGCCAGCCTGGTCGGACAGGCGGCTGGCGTTCTGCAAAGCGCGCTGATCTCCAGCGATGCGGTCATCGCCCATTTTGAGACCATGATTGCCCAGCTTCGGGTTGCCTGCTTCTGTACGGGCAGCGACAGCCTGGCGGCGCTTCGTAAGGCCACCCTGGTAGCCGGGACCTCATGACAACACGCCGATGGGATCTGATTCTGGCGGGAGGCGGGCTGGCCAACGGGCTGATCGCCTGGCATCTATCGCACCGTCGTCCTGAACTTCGCGTCCTGATGCTTGAAGTGCAGACGCGCCCCGGCGGGAATCATACCTGGTCCTTCCACCAGGACGATCTGACCCCTGACCAGCACCGCTGGCTGGCTCCGCTCGTCAGTTACCGCTGGCCGGGTTACGACGTCCGTTTTCCGGCGCTGACGCGTACGCTGCCAGGCGACTATCTCACGCTCACCTCAGACCATTTTGCCGATGTGCTCAGCCAGGATCTGGGCGACAGCCTGCAAACCGGGGTGAGCATCGCCTCCCTCACGCCGACGAGCGTTACGCTGACGGACGGTACCTTACTGGAGGCCGCGGCGGTGATTGATGGCAGAGGCTATCAGCCAGAGGCCCATTTACGTACCGGCAGCCAGTCTTTTCTCGGCCAGCAGTGGCGGCTCAAAAAGCCGCACGGCCTGACGCGCCCGATCCTGATGGATGCGACGGTCGACCAGCAGGGCGGGTATCGCTTCGTCTATACCCTCCCTTTTTCAGCCACTGAGCTTTTGATCGAAGACACCCACTATATTGATGATGCCCGGCTTGAGAGCGTCGATGCGCGGCAACATATCGCTGACTATGCCCGCCAGCAGGGCTGGCAGTTAGAGACGCTGGTGCGCGAGGAGCAGGGGCATCTGCCGATTATGCTCTCAGGTGATGTTCACGCTTTTTGGCGGGCACGTGAGGGACAGCCCTGCAGCGGCCTGCGGGCGGGGCTTTTTCATGCCACTACCGGCTACTCCCTGCCGCACGCCGTTGCCCTTGCCGAAGCCATTGCCGACGCGAAGGATATCAACGCACAAGCCTTGTCCCGGCTGATTCACCGATATGCCCTGCGCCAGTGGCGCGCTCAACGTTTTTTCCGCGTCCTCAACCGCATGCTTTTTCTGGCGGGAGAGGCGGATAACCGCTGGCGGGTGATGCAGCGATTTTACACCCTGAATGAAGGGCTGATAGGCCGTTTTTACGCCGGGCAGCTGACGCCCGGTGATAAAGCACGAATTCTGGCAGGCAAACCGCCTGTTCCGGTCGGCGAAGCGATGCTCGCCATTTTGCAACTTACTCCCCGGCTGCGAGCCTTTTATCATGACTAAAACTATTATTATCGGCGCCGGATTCGGCGGCTTAGCGCTCGCCATCCGGCTACAGGCGCAAGGGATTGACACGCTGCTGCTGGAGCAGCGCGATAAGCCTGGCGGACGTGCTTACGTCTACCAGGAAAAGGGGTTTACGTTTGACGCAGGGCCGACGGTCATTACCGATCCCAGCGCCATTGAAGCGCTCTTTACCCTCGCCGGAAAGCGGATGGAAGATTATGTCGAGCTGCTGCCGGTCACTCCGTTCTACCGCCTGTGCTGGGAGACGGGGGAGGTATTTGATTATGACAACGTCCAGGACAAACTGGAGGCGCAAATCGCGCGCTTCAATCCGCGCGACGTCGAAGGCTACCGCAAATTTCACGCCTACTCCCGGGAGGTCTTTAAAGAGGGGTATCTGAAGCTCGGCACCGTTCCCTTTTTATCATTCCGCGATATGCTGCGGGCCGGCCCCCAGTTAACCCGCCTGCAGGCCTGGCGCAGCGTTTACAGCATGGTCTCCCGCTTCATTGAGAACGAACAGCTTCGCCAGGCATTCTCCTTCCACTCGCTGCTGGTAGGGGGGAATCCCTTCGCCACCTCCTCAATTTATACCCTTATTCATGCCCTGGAGCGGGAGTGGGGAGTCTGGTTTGCCCGTGGCGGCACGGGGGCATTGGTGCAGGGGCTGGTGAAGCTCTATCAGGATCTCGGGGGCGAGATAAGGCTAAATGCCGAGGTGACCCGGCTGATTGCCGATGACAACCGCATCCGCGCCGTTGAGCTAAAGAACGGGGAAACTATCCAGACCGCGGCGGTGGCGTCTAACGCCGACGTGGTGCACACCTACGAAAAGCTGCTCGGCCATCATCCTGCCGGCGCGGCGCGCGCGGCCTCTCTGAAGCGCAAGCGGATGAGCAACTCGCTGTTTGTGCTCTATTTTGGTCTCAATAAGCAGCACGATCTGGCGCACCATACCGTCTGCTTTGGCCCGCGCTATAAAGCCCTGATCGATGATATTTTCAATAAAAACACCCTGTCAGAGGACTTTTCGCTCTATCTGCACGCCCCCTGCGTGACTGATCCCTCCCTGGCACCGCCCGGCTGCGGCAGCTATTACGTGCTGGCGCCGGTGCCCCATCTGGGTACGGCCGATCTCGACTGGCACACAGAGGGGCCGCGCCTGCGCGACAGGATCTTTGACTATCTTGAGCAGCACTACATGCCGGGCCTGCGTAGCCAGCTGGTGACCCATCGCATCTTTACCCCCTTTGATTTTCGTGACCAGCTGGGCGCGCACCTCGGATCGGCCT
>JBCNNW010000242.1:0-2634 GCA_039594205.1 Pseudescherichia sp.
CCGATGCACAGCACGAACTAAGCTACCGCCAGATGCGCGAGCAGGTGGTTGCCCTTGCCACGCTATTGCGCGAACGGGGCGTACAGCCAGGCGACAGCGTCGCGGTGGCGTTACCTCGCTCGGTATTTCTGACCCTGGCGTTACATGCTATCGTGGAGGCGGGGGCCGCCTGGCTACCGCTGGATACTGGTTATCCGGACGATCGCCTGCACATGATGCTCGAGGACGCGCAGCCCTCGTTGCTGATCACGACCGGCGACCAGCGCACGCGCTTCAGCCAGCTGGCGATACCGACTTTTAGTTACAACACACTATTACCTGCCGCGGGCAGCGAACCGCTGAACCTGTGCGCGCCGCAGCAAACTGCCTACATCATCTTCACCTCGGGCTCAACAGGACGGCCGAAAGGGGTGATGGTGGGACAGACCGCCATCGTTAACCGCCTGTTATGGATGCAGGATCACTACCCGCTGACTGCTAAAGACGTCGTCGCGCAGAAAACCCCGTGCAGCTTTGATGTGTCGGTATGGGAGTTCTGGTGGCCATTTATCGCCGGGGCGAAGCTGGTGATGGCCGAGCCGGAGGCCCATCGCGATCCGTTGGCTATGCAGCAGTTCTTTGCCCGGTACGGCATCACGACGACCCATTTCGTGCCTTCCATGCTGGCCGCCTTTGTGGCGACCCTGACCCCGGAAAACGTGGCCTGTACCCGCAGCCTGAAGCAGGTGTTCTGTAGCGGTGAAGCGCTGCCGACCGAGCTTTGCCGTGAGTGGGAGCAGCTTACGCGCGTGCCGCTGCATAATCTGTATGGCCCGACCGAGGCGGCGGTAGATGTCAGCTGGTATCCGGCGTTTGGGCCGGAGCTGGCGGCCGTGCAGGGCAACAGCGTGCCGATTGGTTTCCCGACGTGGAACACCGGCCTGCGTATTCTGGATGCCATGATGCGTCCGGTGCCGTTTGGCGTCGCGGGCGATCTCTATCTCACCGGTATCCAGCTGGCTCAGGGCTATCTGGGCCGTCCGGATCTGACGGCCAGCCGTTTTATTGCCGATCCCTTTGCCCCCGGCGAACGGATGTATCGCACCGGTGACGTGGCGCGCTGGCTGGATAACGGCGCGGTGGAGTATTTAGGGCGCAGTGACGATCAGCTTAAAATCCGCGGTCAACGCATTGAGCTGGGTGAAATTGACCGGGCGATGCTGAGTCTGCCGGACGTGGCGCAGGCCGTGGCCCATGCCTGCGTCTTCAACCAGGCGGTGGCGACGGGCGGAGATGCGCGTCAGCTGGTGGGATATGTCGTATCTGAGTCCGGCCTGCCGCTGGATCGCGACGCGCTACGCGAGAGGCTGAAAGCGCAGTTACCCGCCCACATGGTGCCAGTGGTACTGCTGCAAATCAGTGAGTTGCCGCTGTCTGCCAATGGCAAGCTTGACCGCAAGGCGCTGCCGTTGCCTGCCGTGTCCAACAAAACCAGCGGTCGCGCACCGGGATCCGACACTGAAATCGCTGTTGCTCAGGCCTTCTCAATGCTGTTGGGTTGCGAAGTGAATGACATTGAGGCCGATTTCTTTGCCCTGGGTGGCCACTCGCTACTGGCGATGCGTCTGGCGGCACAGCTTAGCAATACGTTTGCCCGCAAGGTAACCCCGGGACAGGTGATGGTAGCCTCAACGGTGGGGGCGCTCAGCACGCTGCTGGCGTCGTGGAACGATGATGAAGCACAGCGAATGGGGTACGAAACCCTGCTGCCTCTGCGTAAAAGCGAGGGGCCTACGCTGTTCTGCTTCCATCCGGCTTCGGGTTTTGCCTGGCAGTTCAGCGTGCTGGCGCGCTATCTGAGCCCGCGCTGGTCGATAATGGGGATCCAGTCGCCGCGGCCCGAGGGACCGATGCAGCAGGGTGACAATCTGGATGCGGTGATAGACCATCATCTGGCGACGCTGCAAGCCCAACAACCGCACGGGCCCTACTATTTGTTCGGTTACTCACTCGGCGGCACGCTGGCGCAAGGCATCGCCGCACGTCTGCGTCAGCAGGGCGAAGAGGTCGCGTTCCTCGGACTGCTGGATACCTGGCCGCCAGAGACGCAAAACTGGGCAGAAAAAGAGGCAAACGGACTTGATCCCGAAGTGCTGGCCGAGATTGCCCGCGAGCGCGACGCCTTTATCGCCGCCCAGCAGGGGCAGGCGCCTGGCAAACTGTTTGAAGCGATAGAGGGCAACTACGCTGATGCCGTGCGCCTGCTCACCACCGCTCACAGCGCGAAGTTCGACGGCAAAGCGACGCTGTTTGTTGCCGAGCGCACACGCACCCAGGATCCGCATCAGGCATGGGCACCCTGGGTGGGAGAACTGGAGGTATACCGTCAGGATTGCGCTCACGTCGATATTATTTCGCCGCAGGCGTTTGAGACCATTGGACCGGTATTACAGAGAATTCTGGGATAATGACTCCCTTTAGCATGACTATCCCGGCCTGTGCCGGGATTTTTTTTCAGCAGGGTGGGAGGATATTAGAAGCGGTAGCCGACCGAGAGGTTAAAGCCGTTAACGGAGTAAGATTCGTAATATTTTGCTGTGGTACCTTCGTAGCCGATGCCGATAGAAAAATCATCCGTTGGGTTAAACTGTACCC
>JBCNNW010000243.1:0-2630 GCA_039594205.1 Pseudescherichia sp.
CGAAGACTGGGGGGCGACGCCGGCGGCCATCAACTGTTCGCTGGAGGTGGCCGAAGAGATGGATATACAGGTGGCGCTGCACAGCGACACGCTGAACGAATCCGGCTTTGTAGAAGATACCCTGGCGGCGATTGGCGGGCGTACCATTCACACCTTCCACACCGAAGGGGCGGGCGGCGGTCACGCGCCGGATATCATTACCGCCTGCGCACATCCGAACATTCTCCCCTCCTCCACCAACCCGACGCTGCCCTATACGGTGAATACCATCGATGAGCATCTCGACATGCTGATGGTGTGCCACCACCTTGACCCGGACATCGCCGAGGACGTGGCTTTTGCCGAATCGCGCATCCGCCGGGAGACCATCGCCGCCGAAGATGTGCTGCATGATATCGGCGCCTTCTCGCTCACCTCGTCCGACTCGCAGGCGATGGGCCGCGTGGGCGAAGTGATTATCCGCACCTGGCAGGTCGCCCACCGGATGAAGGTACAGCGCGGCGCGCTGCCGGAAGAGAGCGGTGATAACGATAACTTCCGCGTGAAGCGCTACGTCGCCAAATACACCATTAATCCGGCGCTGACCCACGGTATCGCCCACGAAGTCGGCTCCATCGAAGCGGGCAAACTGGCGGATCTGGTGGTCTGGTCTCCGGCATTCTTTGGCGTAAAACCCGCGACCATTGTGAAAGGCGGGATGATCGCCTGCGCCCCGATGGGCGATATCAACGCCTCTATCCCTACTCCGCAACCCGTGCACTACCGCCCGATGTTCGGCGCGCTGGGGGCCGCCCGTCACGCCACCCGCCTGACCTTTATTTCGCAGGCGGCAGAGGCTCAGGGCATTGCCCGGCAGCTGAACCTGCAAAGCGCCACCGCCGTGGTGCGGGGCTGTCGCAGCGTGAAGAAGGCCGACATGATCCACAACGGCCTGCAACCCAACATCACCGTCGATGCGCAAACTTACGAGGTGCGCGTGGACGATGAGCTGATAACCAGCGAACCGGCAGAGATCCTGCCGATGGCGCAACGCTATTTCCTGTTCTGAGGAGCCAAGATGATCACCTTAACCCAACGCCTTGATCACGCCCATCGCGTCACCACCAGCGTGACGCTGCCGATTGATATCCGCGTCAAAAGCCGCGCCCGCGTCACGTTGAACGATGGTCGCGAAGCGGGGCTCATGTTGCCGCGCGGCCTGCTGCTTCGCGGCGGCGACATGCTGGCAACGGAAGACGGCAGCGAAATTATTGAAGTGATTGCCGCCCCGGAGTCCGTTTCGGTGGTGCGTTGCGCCGATCCTTTCCTGCTTGCCCGCGCCTGCTATCACCTGGGCAACCGCCACGTGCCGCTGCAAATCATGCCCGGCGAGCTGCGCTATCACCACGATCATGTCCTCGACGACATGGTGCGGCTGCTCGGCCTTGAGGTGACGTTTGCCACGCTGCCGTTTGAACCGGAAGCCGGGGCGTATGCCAGCGATGCTCACAGCCATAGCCACTCTCACGCTCATTCACATTAAGGATCTGTCATGCGTACATACCTTCCTCTGTTATTGCTGGCCTTTTCCCTTCCCGCCCTCGCCCATCCGGGGCACGGCGCGGATAGCTTTCAGGCGGGCTTTTTCCATCCGCTGACCGGTCTCGATCACCTGCTGATGCTGACCGGCGCTGGCGTCCTCTCTGCCCTCAGCGGCCGTAAGCTGCTGATGCCGCTCGCCACCCTCGGCATGATGCTCACCGGTGCCATTGCGGGCAGCCTGTTCGGTGGCTTTAGCGGGATGGAGACGCTGATCGTCGCCTCGCTGGCGGTATGCGGCGTGATGATGTTTAAAACAGAGAACCGACTGCTGCTGGCGGTGCCTGCACTGGCTATGTTCCACGGCTGGGCGCACGGCGTAGAGATGGCGGGCCACAGCTTCTGGCTCTTTACCTCTGGCTTTATGCTCGCCAGCGCGGCGGTGCTGTGCGTGAGCTTCGGCGCAGGCCTGCTGCTGCGCCGTCATGACGGGATCCGTAAAACCCTGGGCGGCGGACTTATCGCCTCTGCGCTGCTGGCGCTGATGAGCTGATGGAGAACGCCCGCCAGCGGCTGCGGCTGATGCAGCTCTCTAGCAGTAGTCTGCCGGTGGGGTCGTTTACCTGGTCCCAGGGGCTGGAGTGGGCGGCCGAAGCGGGCTGGGTGACGACCGTCGACGCATTCCGCCGCTGGCAGATACAGCAGATGGAGCAGAGCTTTTTCTGCACCGATTTACCGCTGTTTATCCGCCTCTGCCACGCCTGCGAGCGGCACGATATCGCCCAGGCAAAACGGTGGACGGCGTACCTGCTGGCCTGCCGCGAAACGCGTGAACTGCGCGAAGAGGAGCGCAATCGCGGTGCCGCCTTCACCCGGCTTATCAAGAGTTGGGAGCCGGACTGCCCGCCTGACTGGCAACCGCTGTTTATGCAAAGCCAGCTTTGCGGCATGGCATGGCTGGGCGTTCGCTGGGCGATCCCTCCTCGCGAGCTGGCCCTGAGCCTGGGTTACAGCTGGATTGAGAGCGCGGTGATGGCGGGCGTCAAGCTGGTGCCATTCGGGCAACAGGCGGCGCAACAGCTGATTATCGAACTGAGCGATCGCTTCGCGGC
>JBCNNW010000244.1:0-2624 GCA_039594205.1 Pseudescherichia sp.
AGTTGGCCGCCAGATAGGGGCGATGCAGGCGCACGGGCAGGCGGGGCTGGCGGATCAACAGCTGATTGAGCTCCGGCAACTGGGCCAGAACGTTCATCCACTCCAGACTTAAACGTGGCATCATTAAAGAGCGCAGCAGAAATTTACGGCGGAAGCTGCGCTGGTGCCAGAATTTACCCGGCCGCCATTTACCGCTGAGCAGGTCAAAAAACAGTCCCAGGCGAGTGAGGGGCCGAGAAGGCGTGAGCGCGTTATCAGTAAGCTGCGACATAGTGAAACCATCCATTATTATTGATGGGGTGATTTCATCATTTGTTAACTTAACGAATTATCAATAACTCTGGTACTCTCATCACTATTCAAACCTTGTTTAACCCCAGTTGATATTAGCCTTCTCATTTTGATGGAACATTCGAAGGAACCAGGATCGTTATGAAGATCAGAAGTAAGCTCAAAAAGCGGTATATCCTTGCTGCGATTATTATTTTCGTTGCGCTGATTGCTGTCTGGAAGACGCTAAATAAACCCACTCCTCTCTACCAGACGCTTATTGTCCGCCCGGGCGAGCTGCAACAAAGCGTATTAGCTACCGGTAAACTTGATGCACTGCGTAAAGTCGACGTGGGCGCACAGGTGAGCGGGCAGCTGAAAACGCTGTCGGTTGAAATTGGGGATAAAGTGAAAAAAGGGGAACTGCTGGGGGTGATCGATCCTGAGCAGGCTGAGAACCAGATCAAAGAGGTGGAAGCGACCCTGATGGAGCTGCGCGCCCAGCGCGGGCAAGCCGAAGCAGAGCGTAAATTGGCCCAGGTGACGCTGGCGCGCCAGCAGCAACTGGCCAAAACCCAGGCCATCTCTCGTCAGGATCTGGATACAGCGGCCACAGAACTGGCGGTGAAGCAGGCGCAGATTGGCACCATTGACGCGCAAATCAAACGCAATCAGGCCAGCCTCGACAGCGCCAAAACGAACCTCGAGTATACCCGTATCGTCGCGCCGATGGCCGGTGAGGTGACGCAAATCACTACCCTGCAAGGGCAGACGGTGATTGCCGCTCAGCAGGCTCCAAACATTCTGACCCTCGCAGACATGAGCACCATGCTGGTGAAAGCCCAGGTCTCCGAGGCAGACGTTATCCACCTTAAACCCGGTCAAAAAGCCTGGTTTACCGTACTGGGTGACCCGCAAACCCGCTATGAAGGGGTGCTGAAAGATATCCTGCCAACGCCGGAAAAGGTCAACGACGCCATTTTCTACCATGCCCGCTTTGAGGTCCCGAACCCAAAAGGGGTGTTGCGTCTGGAGATGACCGCGCAGGTGCATATCCAGCTCACCGGCGAAAAAAATGTGCTGACCGTACCGCTGGCGGCGCTGGGCGAATCGACCGGAGATAATCGCTATAAAGTCAAAGTGCTGCGTAACGGCGAGACCCGTGAGCGTGAAGTCAGCCTCGGCTCGCGCAATGACACGGACGTGGTGGTTGTGAAAGGGCTGGAAGAGGGGGATGAGGTCGTCGTCAGTGAGACCCTGCCGGGAGCGGGTAAATGACCGCTTTGCTTGAACTGAATGCAATTCGCCGGAGTTACCCTTCGGGGGATGGCGAGGTGGAGGTGCTGAAAGGCATCTCTCTGCAGGTTGAAGCGGGGGAGATGGTCGCCATCGTCGGTGCCTCGGGCTCCGGTAAATCCACCCTGATGAACATTCTCGGCTGTCTGGATAAACCCACCAGCGGCACCTACCGCGTGGCGGGCACCGACGTGTCGACCCTCAGTGGGGATGCCCTGGCCAAACTGCGCCGCGAGCACTTCGGGTTTATCTTTCAGCGTTATCACCTGCTCTCGCATCTGAGCGCCGTACAGAACGTCGAAGTGCCAGCCGTTTACGCGGGCGTAGAGCGCCGCAAACGGCTGGAGCGGGCACAGGCGCTCTTAACCCGGCTGGGGCTGGGCGAGCGCGTCGATTATCAACCCTCGCAGCTTTCCGGCGGTCAACAGCAGCGCGTCAGTATCGCGCGTGCTCTGATGAACGGCGGGCAAGTGATCCTCGCTGACGAACCCACCGGGGCGCTCGACAGCCACTCCGGCGAAGAGGTGATGGCCATCCTGCACCAACTCCGCGATCAGGGGCATACGGTGATCATTGTCACCCACGATCCCCAGGTTGCCGCCCAGGCAGAGCGCATCGTAGAGATCCGGGATGGCGAGCTGGTCAGCAATCCTCCGGCAAAGCAGGGCCAAACACGCAGTCAGCAGGTGGCGCTACCGCCCCCCTCCGGCTGGCGCCAGTTTGCCAGCAGTTTCCGTGAGGCACTGACCATGGCCTGGCTGGCGATGGCGGCCAATAAAATGCGAACCCTGCTGACGATGCTCGGCATCATTATCGGTATCGCTTCGGTGGTCTCGATTGTCGTAGTCGGTGATGCGGCCAAGCAGCTGGTGCTGGCCGACATTCGCGCTATCGGGACCAACACCATTGATGTCTATCCCGGTAAGGATTTTGGCGATGACGAGCCGCAGTTTCAGCAGGCGTTGAAGTATGACGATCTGGCCGCGATCCAGAAGCAGCCGTGGGTCAACTCGGCCACGCCGGCGGTGTCGCAAAACTTACGCCTGCGCTACGGCAAT
>JBCNNW010000245.1:0-2581 GCA_039594205.1 Pseudescherichia sp.
CCTCATTACCCTATGTCGATCTCTTCCTGGCCGACCTGAAACAGGTCGATAGCGCACGCTTTAAACAGTGGACCAACGGCTCTGCGAAGCGCGTACTGGACAACCTGAAACGGCTCGCCGCCGCGGGAAAAACCCTTACCATCCGCGTACCGCTGATCCCGGGTTTTAACGCCGATGAGGCCTCGGTGACCGCCATTACTAATTTTGCCGCCGACGAACTCAACGTTCGCGATATCCATTTTTTACCCTATCACACGCTGGGCATGAATAAGTACAGCCTGCTCGGCGAACCCTACTCTGCCCCTGATAAACCGCTCGATAACCCTGATTTACTGGCCTTTGCACAGCAGTATGCCAGCCAGAAAGGGTTAACGGCGACCCTACGAGGATAACGTTATGACGACCCTGAATCTCACTACCCTGAGCGATCGCATTAAAGCCCATAAAACCGCGCTGGTTCATATCGTCAAGCCGCCGGTCTGTACCGAGCGTGCTCAGCACTATACCGAGATGTACCAGCAGCATATGGACAAACCGATCCCGGTGCGCCGCGCGCTGGCGCTGGCACACCATCTGGCGCAGCGGACCATCTGGATCAAACACGATGAGCTGATTATCGGAAACCAGGCGAGCGAAGTCCGCGCCGCGCCCATCTTCCCGGAGTATACCGTCGCCTGGATTGAGAAAGAGATCGACGACCTGGCCGACCGTCCTGGCGCAGGCTTTGCGGTGAGCGATGAGAACAAACGCGTGCTGCATGAGATCTGCCCGTGGTGGCGTGGTCAGACGGTGCAGGATCGCTGCTACGGCATGTTCACCGATGAGCAAAAAGGGTTACTGGAGAGCGGTATCATCAAGGCCGAAGGTAACATGACCTCCGGCGATGCCCACCTGGCGGTGAACTTCCCGCTGCTGCTGGAAAAAGGGCTGGATGGTCTGCGTCATAAGGTGGATGAACGCCGTTCGCGAATCAACCTCACCTGCCTTGACGACCTGCACGGCGATCAGTTCCTGAAGGCAATTGATATCGTGCTGGAGGCGGTCAGCCTGCATATTGAACGCTTTGCCGCCCTGGCGCGTGAGATGGCCGCCACTGAAACCCGCGAAAGCCGCCGCGATGAACTGCTGGCGATGGCGGAAAACTGCGATGTGATTGCGCACCAGCCGCCAGAGACTTTCTGGCAGGCGCTGCAACTCTGCTATTTCATCCAGTTGATCCTGCAGATTGAGTCAAACGGTCATTCGGTCTCGTTTGCCCGCATGGACCAGTACCTCTACCCCTTCTACCGTCGCGACGTGGAGCTGCAACAGAGTCTGGATCGCGAGCACGCCATTGAGCTGCTGCACAGCTGCTGGCTGAAACTGCTGGAAGTGAACAAGATCCGCTCCGGCTCGCACTCGAAAGCCTCGGCCGGGAGTCCGCTCTATCAGAACGTGACCATTGGCGGCCAGAAGCTGGTCAACGGTGAACCGATGGATGCGGTGAACCCGCTCTCCTACGCGATTCTTGAATCCTGCGGCCGTCTGCGCTCTACCCAGCCAAACCTCAGCGTGCGTTATCACGCGGGCATGAGCAATGACTTCCTCGACGCCTGCGTGCAGGTGATCCGCTGCGGCTTTGGCATGCCGGCGTTTAACAACGATGAAATCGTCATTCCGGAGTTTATCAAGCTCGGCGTGGAAAAAGCGGATGCTTACGACTATGCGGCAATTGGCTGTATCGAAACCGCCGTTGGCGGCAAATGGGGCTACCGCTGTACCGGCATGAGCTTTATTAATTTCGCCCGCGTAATGCTGGCGGCAATGGAAGGCGGCCGGGACGCCACCAGCGGTAAGGTGTTCTTGCCCCAGGTCAAGGCGCTCTCAGCCGGCAACTTTACCGATTTCGACGAGGTGATGGCCGCCTGGGATCGCCAGATACGTTACTACACCCGTAAATCTATCGAAATTGAGTACGTGGTGGACACCATGCTGGAAGAGAACGTCCACGATATTCTCTGCTCGGCGCTGGTAGATGACTGCATTGAGCGCGCGAAAAGTATCAAGCAGGGTGGCGCAAAATATGACTGGGTTTCGGGCCTGCAGGTGGGTATTGCGAACCTCGGCAACAGCCTGGCGGCGGTGAAGAAACTGGTCTTCGAGCAGGGTACCCTTGGGCAGCAGCAGCTTGCCGCTGCTCTGGCGGACGACTTCGACGGGCTGACGCACGAACAGCTGCGCCAGCGCCTGATCAACGGCGCGCCGAAGTACGGCAATGACGACGACAGCGTGGATCTGCTGCTGACGCGCGCATACCAGACCTATATCGACGAACTGAAGCAGTACCACAATCCGCGCTACGGTCGCGGTCCGATAGGCGGCAAGTACTATGCCGGGACCTCGTCCATCTCGGCGAACGTGCCCTTTGGCGCTGCCACCATGGCCACCCCGGACGGGCGTAAGGCGCATACGCCTCTGGCGGAGGGGGCAAGCCCGGCTTCCGGTACCGACCACCTCGGCCCAACGGCGGTGATTGGCTCTGTCGGGAAGTTACCGACCGAAGCGATCCTTGGCGGCGTGCTGCTAAACCAGAAGCTGAACC
>JBCNNW010000246.1:0-2565 GCA_039594205.1 Pseudescherichia sp.
TCAGCATCGAGCGCATACCGCTGGTGGCATCGTGCTGATCCAAAGCCACCACCAGCATCCACTGGGTACCCGGGATCGGCGTGGCGGCAAAGTTCTTCTCGGCGCCTTTCAGCAGGCCGGTAGAGGTTTCCCCCTTTTTCAGGGCGTTGAGGTCGGCACCGCTGATGGCTTCTGCAAAGGGTTTCAGCGTCAGAGCCGGATCGCTGGCGGCAATGACGCTTCCATCGCTGTTGACCAGCAGGCCGCTGCTGGCCGGCGTGGGATGGATCTCGCGCACGTTCGCCACCACGCTGTCCATCACCACATCCCCCGCCACGACGGCTTTCAGCGTCCCGTTCTCTTTAACCGGTACTGCGAAGGTGACCACCAGTTTACCGGTGCCGGCATCCACGTAGGGGGCCGTTACCGCCGGTGCGTCGGCATTCAGCACCTGCTGATACCACGGGCGTACGGTGGGGTCGTAATCGGCGGGCACGCCGGTCGGGTCAGAAAATTTCGCGGTTTTCGTCGCATAGCCCACATAGACGTTACTAAAACCCGCTGCCTGCGCCAGCTGTTTGAAGACCGGTACCGGATCTTCGGTCAGGGCCACGCTTTGCAGGGAGGTAATCGCGGTCATTTTGGTCGCAACCCAGTCGCCAATGGCGAGGCTATGACTAGAGCCGCTGCTGGCGAGCATATCGCGCTGTGTTTGCAGGTTATCCAGGCGGGTGACCTGGTAGTTAATTACGGTGTTAAGAAGTAACGCGACGAACAGACACCCGACTGCCGCCGCGATAATGCGTGCGCGAATTGACCTGAACATATGTGAAATACCTGCTGAGTGATTGTAAAGAGCCTATCGGCAACCCAGAGGCAAACTTGATGCTGCAACCGCGTCCATAAGAAAAATATATCTACGGAAGGTTATTATTAGAAAGTTAATACTTTATCGGCGGACAGAGTCCACTGCGCCAACTCAACCAGTGTCCCGATCTCCACGCCGTCAATCAGCGGTAACGCCGTGATGCCACGCCCTTCGGTGCAAGTTTTGCAGAGTTTAACCGGCACATTTTGCGCCGTCAGGATCTCCAGCATTTGCTGAATGTTATACCCCTCCGCAGGCTTCTGGCCGCGCAGCCCTGCCGTGACCGCATCAGACATTAAAAACAGCTTCAGCTCCGGCGCGTTGTCCTGTTCACGCAGGGCAATGGCCAGACGCAGGCTGTTGAACAGGGATTCACTTCCGTAGGCCGCCCCGTTGGCGATAATCACAATCTTCTGCATAATTTCTCCTGTTAAATGATAAGGCACGGTTATTGCTTACTGATCCTGATACCAACGACCCGGGAGAGTAAGCATGATGAAAATAACGGGCAGTCCACCCGGCGCCACCGAATGGTTACAGCACGCAAAATTGATGCGTAAACAGCAGCTCTGCAAACTGGCACAGCTGGGTACGCTCGTCAGCCGCATTAGTCATCTGGCGCATATGCTCCAGTGCGAACGCGGCGCCTCGAATATTTGGCTCTGTTCACAGGGTGCGCTGTATGCCCCGGAGTGTAAAGCCAGCCGCGCGCTGGTGGATGAACAGCTGCTCGCTTTACAGCAGGCGCTGGGCTCACCGCTGATGGCCAGCGCCGCGCTCTGTGAGCGCGTGGCCCATGCCCTGCATCATCTTGAACAGTTGCCCACTCTGCGCGAACACATTATGGCCCGCACCCTCGCGGCTGACCGCGCCATGGAGCACTATAGCCGCACGCTGCGCCACCTGCTCAGTATCGTGCCGCAACTCAATGATAGCATTGACGATCCGCAAATCGCGGGCCGTTTTGTTGCCCTTTATAGTCTGATGCAGGGCAAAGAGCTGGTCGGGCAGGAGCGGGCGCTGGGGGCCATCGGCTTTACGCAGGGCTTCTTCAGCGACGAGATGCGCCAGACGCTGGTGGACCGCATCGATGGCCAGCAGGCCTGCTTTGACGTTTTTCTCTCACTTACCCCTCAGCAGTTGCAGGAGCATTTCACCTTAAGCACCCCCGGCGCGGAGGCGGAACAGCTGCGTCGTCTGGCCTGCACCCGACAGCCTGCTGCGGACAACGGCGTGCTGGCGCTGCACTGGTTTTCTCTGCTGACCGAGCGGCTGGAACACCTGCGCAGTCAGGAAGAGTTGCTCATTGCCGATCTGATGATTGCCGTCGATCGGCTGATTACCCACGCCGACGACTACCCGCCGGAAGCTGCGGCGGTCGGTGAGCCCCTCGGCCACTATCCTGTTCAGCCACTCTTACCGCTGGTTCGCCAGCAGGCGCGCGAGATTGAGCAACTATCGCAGCAGCTGGCATCGATGCGCGACACCCTGGAGGAGCGCAAGATCATCGATAAAGCCAAAAGCGTGCTGATGACTCATCAGCAGATGAGCGAAGATCAAGCCTGGTGTCAGCTGCGTAAGATGGCGATGGACAAGAACCAGCGCATGGTGGATATCGCCCGGGCGCTGCTCACCGTGAAGGCACTCTGGCAGGTAACACCAAAGGAGTAGTTGCACGGTCTGTGGGCATTTGCTGCATGGTTGGGGTGCGTTTTGCT
>JBCNNW010000247.1:0-2551 GCA_039594205.1 Pseudescherichia sp.
CTGGTATCCCTGCAGCCAGGCTGATGCCACGCCTGATGTAATAACGGGTGTTTTTCATCAACCGGTTGCAGCCGGCGGAGATCATCCAGGCTTTGCGCCTGAAAGTAGATCTGTAAAAAACGTTCCCCGCTTCGCGTGTCGCGCCAGCGCTCCAGCACCAGACTGCCGCCCGGCGGAATATTCCCGCGTGAATAACCTGGCAACGCCCAGTCAAAGCCCATCAGCGTGCGCACCATGGCAATATTGGTGTCGTGCGCCACCAGAATTAACCAGCGGGTCGGCGACGTGTCGGAACCAATCGCCTGCAGCATTGTGCTGAGGAGGATCGAGCCACGCCGCTGGGCCAGATAGAGGATATCGTTACTGAGGTCGTAGTTTGCGGTCAGCAGTGGCAGCAGCGAGGTGATCTGCGCCGCCGAGGTGATGTGTCCCCAGGCGAGTTGATCAGACGGCAGATTTTCGCTGTAGCCCAGGCGCAGCGTCTCCACCATGCTGGCCATCGCGCTCAGCCCCTCAACGTAACTGCCGCCGTTGCGGGTCTGTCTGAACTGCCAGGGGCGATCGAAGAACGTGCAGCGGGACGCAGGCGGGCAGACCGCCGCTCTGAGCTGCTGAATTGCCGGTTGCAGCTGCTTTTGCCGCTGTGCCAGATCGCCTGCCTTCTGCTGCTTAGCCGCCAGCGCCCGGGCGGGATCGATGTGGGTGAGGGGCAGTTTGTCGCTCTGAAACAGGGGATCGACCTCGCCCGCGACGTGATGCACCGGCACGCCGCAGCCGGGAAAGGCGCCGTCAGTCAGTGCCGCCGCGGTGGCGCGGGTGCGCTGCAACGGACTGGCCCGCACATAGACCTGCGCCGCATCGGGGCAGCCCGCCGCCAGCAGGCCGAGCTGGCGATAGTGATCGCCCTGCCAGCGCCCCTTATTCACGACCGCGCTGTAGCCATGTCCGGTCAGCTCCCCATCGGCGGTGGTCCACACCGTCCAGGATTGCTCACTGGCCGCCTCAATCTCTTTGCGGTTTCCCGGCGTCGGTGGCCGCACGCCGTGGCGGCTCAGCTCGACCACCTTCTCCAGCTGATACTCAGCCGCCTGTGACGTCGTGCTCAGCAGACAGAGAGCGGCGAGAATAAGCGCGCACCGACGCAGCCGTAACCGGATCATCTACTCATCCAGAGCGGGATTACCCGTCAGCGCTTTAATCTGTGGATAGAGGGCCGCATTGGCCAGCAGAACCGGATTACCGTTTTTCAGCCCGTCGTTACGCAGGTAGTCGTTGGTGACGCCGCCCGCTTCGCGCATCAGGACAATGCCCGGCAGACTATCCCAGGGATGCATGTGCGCTTCGTAATAGCCTATCAGGCGTCCAGCAGCAGCCCAGGCGCTGGTCAGCGCGCCGGACCCCACCCGAATAAACATGCCACCCTGCTCAATCAGGCCGGTGATGAGGCGCGAGACGCTTTCGCCGCCGGTGCGGCTGGAGTTGCTGATACCCAGCAGTCCCTCGTTAAGCCGCTCTGCCGCATGGACCTGCAGGCGGCTTTCGTTAAGCCACGCCCCGTGGTTTTTGCGGGCATGAAACAGCTCCTGATGATTGGGGTCGCAGATCACGCCGATCACCGGTTCGCCCTCGCAGACCACCGCCAGCGACACGCACCAGTTAGGCAGGCCGTTGACGAAGCAGGCGGTGCCGTCGATGGGATCGATGACCCAGACAAAGGGGGCACCCTGAACCTCGCCACCGCTCTCTTCGCCATAGACGGCATCGTCAGGAAAACGTTCAGCGATTAATGTTTTAAGCAGCGCTTCCACGTTGCGGTCAGCCTCGCTCACCACATCCTGTAAATCCCTTTTGTGTTCCACCACCAGTGTCTGACGCTGCTGATACCATGACAGGGCCCGGCTGCCCGCCGCACGGGCGATGTCGCAGGCGTAACGGTAACGCGCGTCAATTTCAGATTGCGAAGCGGATGACATCTTTTCCTCTTATGATTTTGTGCCATAACGAACGGAAGGCGCGCCTGAACAGGCGGTCTGGCTGTGCTGTTAACGTAACTATTGTTAAGAAAGGCTTCATTAAGCCGCAGTTAGCGGGCAATGGCAAGATGGCGCAGGGGCGGACGACGGGCTTTTTCAGCGGGCAGGCGCCTGCGCCCGCCCGGCGCGGCAGCAGAGGATCGGGTTTTACAGGGTGCGGCTGGTCGCCAGCGCCATTAAACGCGGATAAAAAACAAAAAACAGCGCTTCCAGCTGATCGTAGTGTTCGGTGAAATCCTGATAGGAGTCGCGCAGTGCCGCCAGACGCGGACGGCGGCTGGCCATGCCGTGGAGAACCCGCTCCAGCCGCGCAGGCTGGGCATAATGCTCAAACCAGCGCTCGCGCCACATCACCGCGTTAAGTTCCTGAAAATCGACCGGCGTCTCCGCGAGGTGCGGCACGATTTCGCGCTCGGCGGCGGCAGAAAACTGCGCCAGCGTCTGGCCGGGCATGAACTGCTGCCAGTGACGGGCCAGAAAATGGTCCCAGATGACGTCCAGCGTAATCGGGGCCACGC
>JBCNNW010000025.1:0-43742 GCA_039594205.1 Pseudescherichia sp.
GCAGCAACGCCGGGCGGCACTGCGTTTGCCCGGCCTACGGTGAGCACGGTGCGGTTTGTAGGCCCGGTAAGCGTAGCGCCACCGGGCGTGGCTTTGCCGATGCAGCAACGCCGGGCGGCACGGCGTTTGCCCGGCCTGCGGTGAGCACGGTGCGGTTTGTAGGCCCGGTAAGCGTAGCGCCACCGGGCGTGGCTGTGCTGATGCTGCAACGCCGGGCGGCACGGCGTTTGTCCGGCCTGCGGTGAGCACGGTGCGGTTTGTAGGCCCGGTAAGCGTAGCGCCACCGGGCGTGGCTGTGCTGATGCAGCAAAGCCGGGCGGCACTGCGTTTGCCCGGCCTGCGGTGAGCACGGTGCGGTTTGCAGGCCCGGTAAGCGTAGCGCCACCGGGCGTGGCTTTGCCGATGCAGCAACGCCGGGCGGCAATGCGTTTGCCCGGCCTGCGGTGAGCACGGTGCGGTTTGTAGGCCCGGTAAGCGTAGCGCCACCGGGGGTTACTGTGCTGATGCAGCAACGCCTGGCGGCACGGCGTTTGCCCGGCCTGCGGTGAGCACGGTGCGGTTTGTAGGCCCGGTAAGCGTAGCGCCACCGGGCGTGGCTGTGCTGATGCAGCAAAGCCGGGCGGCACGGCGTTTGCCCGGCCTGCGGTGAGCACGGTGCGGTTTGCAGGCCCGGTAAGCGTAGCGCCACCGGGCGTTACTGTGCTGATGCAGCAACGCCTGGCGGCACGGCGTTTGCCCGGCCTACGGTGAGCACGGTGCGGTTTGTAGGCCCGGTAAGCGTAGCGCCACCGGGCGTGGCTTTGCCGATGCAGCAACGCCGGGCGGCACGGCGTTTGCCCGGCCTACAACTTTCCCCGCGTTTCATCCCGCATAAGTGATCTCCATTACAGAGTGTTGTAAATAACCGGTTGCCCCTCTGCTTTCTGACGTAACAACGTTGTTAAAATCCGCCGCCTGATCTAGAAACAAAATGTAACATCTTCCTGCTTCAGCCAACGGAAAACGACTATGCAAAACTCAGGGAAATACCTTATTTGGGCATTGCTCGCGTTAACAGGTGCTTTTGCTCTCGGCTATATCGCACTTAATCGGGGTGAACAGATTAATGCCTTATGGATTGTGGTGGCAGCCGTCTGTATCTATCTGATCGCCTATCGCTTTTATGGTCAATATATTGCCCGCAACGTGCTGGCAGTAGATCCAACTCGCATGACACCCGCCGTACGCCATAACGACGGGCTGGACTACGTTCCCACCGATAAGAAGGTGCTATTCGGTCACCACTTTGCGGCCATCGCCGGGGCAGGGCCGCTGGTGGGACCGGTGCTGGCGGCGCAGATGGGCTACCTGCCGGGGATGATCTGGATCCTCGCCGGGGTGGTGCTCGCTGGGGCAGTGCAGGATTTTATGGTGCTCTTCGTCTCAACCCGCCGCGATGGCCGTTCGCTGGGGGAGCTGGTGAAAGAGGAGATGGGACCGACGGCGGGCGTGATCGCCCTGGTGGCCTGCTTTATGATCATGGTGATCATCCTGGCCGTGCTGGCGATGATCGTGGTCAAGGCCCTGACCCACAGCCCGTGGGGTACTTATACCGTGGCCTTCACCATTCCGCTGGCGATCTTTATGGGGATCTACATTCGCTACCTGCGCCCCGGACGCATTGGTGAAGTCTCGGTGATCGGCCTCGTGCTGCTGATTTTCGCTATCATCTCTGGTGGCTGGGTGGCGGAAAGTCCAACCTGGGCACCGATGTTCGACTTTACCGGCGTGCAGCTGACCTGGATGCTGGTGGGCTACGGCTTTATCGCGGCGGTGCTGCCGGTGTGGCTGCTGCTGGCCCCGCGTGACTATCTCTCTACCTTCCTGAAAATCGGTACCATTATTGGCCTGGCGATCGGTATCCTGATCATGCGTCCGACGCTGACCATGCCCGCCCTGACCAAATTTGTCGACGGCACCGGCCCGGTGTGGACCGGTAACCTCTTTCCGTTCCTGTTTATCACCATCGCCTGCGGGGCGGTGTCGGGCTTCCATGCCCTGATCTCCTCCGGCACCACGCCGAAGATGCTGGCCAACGAGAGCCAGGCCTGCCTGATTGGCTACGGCGGAATGCTGATGGAGTCATTCGTGGCGATTATGGCCCTGGTCTCTGCCTGCATTATCGATCCGGGCGTCTACTTCGCGATGAACAGCCCGATGGCGGTGTTGGCCCCTGCCGGTACGGCGGACGTGGTCGCCTCGGCGGCGCAGGTGGTGAGCGGCTGGGGCTTCAGCATTACGCCGGACACCCTCAACCAGATTGCTAACGAGGTGGGCGAGCAGACCATTATCTCCCGTGCGGGCGGGGCACCGACCCTGGCGGTTGGGATGGCCTATATTCTCCACGGCGCGCTGGGTGGGCTGATGGACGTCTCGTTCTGGTACCACTTTGCCATCTTGTTTGAGGCGCTGTTTATCCTCACGGCGGTGGATGCGGGCACCCGTGCGGCGCGCTTTATGCTGCAGGATCTGCTGGGGGTGATAAGCCCGGGGCTGAAGCGTACCGACTCGCTGCCCGCTAACCTGCTGGCGACGGCGCTCTGCGTGCTGGCGTGGGGCTACTTCCTCCATCAAGGGGTGGTGGATCCGCTCGGTGGCATCAACACACTCTGGCCGCTGTTTGGTATCGCTAACCAGATGCTGGCCGGGATGGCGCTGATGCTCTGCGCGGTGGTGCTGTTCAAGATGAAACGCCAGCGCTTCGCATGGGTGGCCCTCGTGCCTACCGCATGGCTGCTGATCTGTACCCTGACCGCTGGCTGGCAGAAAGCCTTTAGCCCGGACGTAAAAGTGGGCTTCCTGGCGATCGCTAACCGCTTCCAGGGGATGATCGACAGCGGGAGTATTCCGGCCCAGTACACCGAGTCGCAGCTGCGCCAGCTGGTGTTTAACAACCGTCTGGATGCCGGTCTGACCATCTTCTTTATGGTGGTGGTCGTGGTGCTGGCGGTCTACTCGCTTAAAACCGCGCTGGCGGCGCTGAAAGAGCGTCAGCCGACGGCGAAAGAGACCCCGTACGAGCCGATGCCAGCTAACGCTGAGCAGGTCGTGGCCCAGGCGAAACGGGCGCACTGAGTTTAATCATGCCCCTCTCCTGGGTGGGGAGGGGCAAGGAGCCTACGATGTTTGATACCCTTGCTAAGGCCGGAAAGTATTTAGGCCAGGCCGCGAAAATGATGGTTGGCGTGCCGGACTATGACAACTACGTCGCCCATATGCAGCTTAACCATCCGGACCAGACCCCGATGACCTATGAGGACTTTTTCCGTGACCGGCAGGACGCGCGCTACGGCGGCAAAGGCGGAGCGCGCTGCTGCTAATTCAGTGGTTAAACGTCTCTACCTTCTCGAACGCGGCACGCAGCGTCTCGGGCGTTAAGGTCACCGGCAGGTAGTGAATCGACTCCACCGGGCGCAGAGTGTGGGCAATGACCCGATCCAGCTCGTCGCGGTTATGGATATCGACCTCCAGCGCCGCCAGGGTGGTCGGCAGGTTGAAGCGCTGGAAGGCATTGATCAGCTGGGCTAACACCTCATCCTGGCCGAGCAGGGCGCTCTGCACCAGAATGCCGTAGGCCACCTTGGTGCCGTGCAGGAACTTATCGGTCTGCGGCAGCACCGTCAGACCGTTGTGCACCGCATGGGCTGCGGCAACGCGGGTGTAGCGCTCGCCGAGTCCGCCCACCATTCCACCTCCGGCAATAATCGCATCTACCACGTCACGGAATGCCTGAGTCAGCTCCCCGCGCTGCTGGTCCGCCAGCGCGGTTTCACTGCTCTCCAGCAGCACATCGCGGATCGTCAGCGCGCCGTTAATCCCCAGCCGCACGGTCAGCGGCAGGCTGGCCGGATCCGGGGCCAGCACCACCGCCTCATACCACTTCGCCAGCGTATCGCCGATGCCCGCCAGCAGATACGTCACCGGCGCGTCGAGAATAATCTGCGGCTCCACCAGCACCAGGAAGTTGGCGTCGTCGAAAATTTCAAAGTGCAGCGCCTGACCCGCGTCGTTATACCAGACCGAGAGCGGCGTCCAGGCCGCGCAGGTGGCGGCGATGGTCGGGATCGCCACGACCGGCAACCCTAAGCGGCGCGCCACCGCCTTCGCGGTATCCAGCAGTGCGCCGCCGCCAATACCAATCACCACGCTGCGGTCGCTGCCCGCATCGTTCACCAGCGCGGTTACGTCATGCTCGCTGCAGTGGCCCCTGAACAGCAGGTGCTTCACGCCCGGGGCGTTAACGCTCTCCGGCAGGTAGGGGCGGGCGGCCGCAATGGCGCGTTCGCCATAGATTAAAACCGCGCGGGAGAGCTGCTCTGGCGTATAGAAATCGTTCAGACGCGCCAGGCTGCCGCTGTGGGAGTAGTAGTTGGCCGGGCCGGGTACAACGCGGATATCGGTGTTGCTCATGACTGTGTCCTTGTGCAGAATCGCTAACCCGATGTTATGTCTGGACATCCGGATGGCTAATAATATTTCGCTTTATCTTATGCCTTTTCTGCTGTTGCCAGTCAAGCGCGGCTATGAAAAATTCGCTAAATCAATCTATTAATCCCAGGAAAGCCTCACAGATGAGCGTTAACCATCTCGAGATGCGTGCGATAAGCCTCGCCTTTGCCGGTGTTAATGCCCTGACGCAGGTGAATTTCAGCCTGCGCGGCGGATCGGTGCATGCCCTTACCGGGGCCAATGGCGCGGGAAAGTCCACGCTGATGGCGGTGCTGTGCGGCACCTGGGCAGGCTATGAGGGTGAGATCATCATTGATGACCAGCCGGTCGCCATTCGCTCTCCGCTGGATGCCAAACGTCTCGGCATTCATCTGGTGCAGCAGGAGGTCGATGTGGCACTGGTTCCCGGTCTTAGCATCGCGGAAAACATTATGCTCGATAAGCTGGCTGAACCAGGCTATGCCTGGCGCTGGTCTACCGTACGCCAGCATGCGCGGGATGCGCTGGCCCAGCTTGACGTCTCTCTCGACGTCAGACGCGCCATCGACAGCTGCACCCTTGCGGAAAAGCAGCAGATCCTGCTGGCCCGCGCGCTCTCCCATCGCTGCCGCTTTTTGATCCTCGATGAGCCTACCGCGCCGCTGGATCAGCACGAGAGCGAGCGGCTGTTTACCGTGGTTCGACGCCTGCAGCAGCAGGGGATCGGCGTGGTCTTTATCTCTCATCGCATTCACGAGCTGAAAGCTATCTGCGACACCCTGACGGTGCTGCGCGACGGCAGGCTGGTGGAGTCCGGCCCGATGGCTGCTCTCAGCGGTGAGGAGATCGTGGAGAAGATGCTCGGCCACCAACTGAACGATATCTACCCCCCGCGCCGTCCGCCGCACGGGGAAGAGACCCTGCTGCGCGTGGAGGGGCTGCATGACGAGAAGCTACTGAAGGATATCTCCCTGCACCTGCGCAGGGGCGAAATCCTCGGCATCGCGGGCCTGGCGGGCGCGGGCAAAACCGAGCTCTGCAAGGCGCTATTTGGCGCGGAGAAGAGCCGCGTCGCCCAGGGCGAGCTGAACGGCCAGCCGTGGCGGCCTCGGGATCCGGCAGATTCCGTTATACGCGGGATGGCGCTGATCCCTGAGGAGCGGCGCAAAGAGGGCATCTTTATTGACGAGCCGATTGCCATGAACCTGGCGGTCAGCGCGGACAACAGCTTCTCTCGCTGGAGCCTGTTTGGCCACCGCAAAGCCTGGCGCTGGGCGCAGAGGGTGATTGAGCGCGTGGGCGTGCGCACCACCGGCCCGGGGCAGATCCTGCGTCGCCTCTCCGGCGGCAACCAGCAGAAAGTGGCGATAGGCAAATGGCTGCGCGGCAACGCCAGCGTGGTGATCTTCGACGAGCCTACCAAGGGCGTCGACGTGAAAGCCAAAACCGATCTCTTCCGCCTGATTGACGGCCTCGCCCGGGAGGGCAAGGGGATCGTCTACGCCTCCGGCGAGTTTGCCGAGCTGGTGGGCCTCTGCGATCGCATCTGCGTGCTGTGGGATGGCCGTATCGTGGCAGAGATAGCCGGAGCAGAGGCCCGGGAAGAGACACTACTTTACTATTCGACCGGAGGAGCGGCGGCGTGAGCAAAGCCCTGTCAGTAAAAGCGGCGGCGTCGGGCCGTCAGCAATTTTTCGATTTTCTTTATAAGTGGGGCATGTTGCTGACCGTGGTGCTGCTGGTGGCTATCTTTGGCATCGCCGCGGATAACTTCCTCGACCCCTTTAACATCATCAATATTCTGCGTTCGATTGCCATCGTAACGGTGATTGCCGTCGGCGTCTCGATTTCACTGACCATTGGCGGATTCGATCTCTCCGTGGGGTCGACGGCGTCGCTGGCCAACGCGCTGGTGATCTCGCTCTTTGTCTGGCACGGCTTTGGCACTACCGAAGCGATCCTCGTGACCCTGGCACTCTGTACGCTTGTCGGCCTGTTTAATGCCTTCCTGATCGTCGTGCTGCGCATTCCCGACATGCTCGCCACCCTCGGTAGCCTGTTTGTTATCCAGGGCGTGGCGATGACCTACAGCTACGGCGGGTCGATCACTGAAAATATGCTGCTGCCGAGCGGCGAGATGGCGGAGGGGCTGATCCCGCCGGGCTTCAGCCTGCTCGGCCAGGTGCCGATCATTGTCATTGTGATGCTGGTGGTCACGGTGGTAGCTCAGCTTGGCCTGTCGCTGACCACCCACGGACGGCGGATGTACGCCATCGGCGGCAACCCGGAGGCGGCGCGCCTCTCCGGGATCCGCACCACCCGCTACAAGGTAGCGGCCTACGTCATCGCCTCGCTGCTGGCGGGACTCGGCGGCATTCTGCTGGCCTCGCGCATCGGCTCCTCGCAGGTCAACGCCGGGAGCGGCTACCTGATGGACGCGGTGGCGGCGGCGTGGATCGGCTTCTCGCTGGCTGGATCCGGCAAGCCTAACGCGCTCGGCACGCTGGTAGGGGCGGTGATCCTCGGGGTGCTGTCAAACGGGCTGGTGATGCTCTCCGTGCCCTACTACGCAATGGACATTATTAAGGGACTGGTGCTGGCCGGTGCTCTGGCGTTGACCTATTTCCAGCGTCGTTAATTTACTTTTATCAGGGGAAACAGAGATGAAAAAATTTGCACTCTCACTGCTGGCGCTGGGCCTGCTAAGTTCTGTTCCGGGCTACGCGGCGACGCCTGCACCGGTTCCGGCCGCGCTGGCTAACCACAGCGGACCGATACGCATCGCGCTGATCCGTAACCTCGGCTCGGACGATAACACCACTCAGTTCGTCTCCGGCGCGCTGACGGAGGGCAAAAAGCTTGGCTTTAAAGTCAGCACCTTCCTCAGCAACGGCGACGACGCTAAGTTTCAGGACTTTGTTAACCAGGCCATCAGCCAGAAGTACGACGGCATTATTCTCTCCCAGGGCCGCGATCCTTACTCAACCGAGCTGGTGAAAAAAGCGGTGGATGCGGGCATTGCCGTCTCGGTATTTGATACCGCTATCAACGGTACTATCCCCGGCGTGACCGTGACGCAGCAGGATGACGCCTCACTGACCAATCTCTCCTTCGGCGAGCTGGTGAAGGACTTTAACGGCAAGGCCAATATTATCAAGCTGTGGGTGGCTGGCTTCCCGCCGATGGAGCGCCGCCAGGCGGCCTACCAGACGCTGCTGAAGCAGAACCCCGGCATTAAAGAGCTGGAGTCTATCGGGGCGGTCTCTTCCGACGTTCAGGGCGATACGGCGAATAAGGTCGGCGCGGTGCTGGCGAAGTACCCGAAAGGGCAGATCGATGCGATCTGGGGCACCTGGGATGCCTTCAGTCAGGGCGCGTATAAGGCCCTGAAAGAGAATGGCCGCACCGAGATCAAACTCTACAGCATTGACGTCTCCAACCAGGATCTGCAGCTGATGCGCGAGTCCAACAGTCCGTGGAAGGTAAGCGTGGCGGTGGATCCGAAGCTGATTGGCGCGACCAACGTGCGTCTGATCGCCAACAAGCTCGCCGGGGAGCAGACCCCAGCCACCTACGACTTCAAAGCTGCGGCAATCCCGCAGGCGCTGCTGGCTGCCCAGCCGGGTGCGGTAAACGTTGCCACCCTGGGGAAAATTATTCCGGGCTGGGGCCAGACCGAAGATTTTATCGCCCCGTGGTTTGCCACTCTGCAGGCGAAAAACAAATGAGTGCGCTGCCTGTGCCTGACTACAGCCGTAATATGCGGTTGATTGGTCACTCGGACCAGGGCGGACGACCCGACGGCGTGCAGCTGATGGTGCACCGTGGCTTCGCTTATATCGGCCATATGGTCTCCCGGGGCTTCTCGATTGTCGACGTCCGCGACCCGAAAAATCCACGTCCCGCAGGCTACGTGTCCGCGCCGCCGGGGACCTGGAACGTCCACCTGCAGGCCCATGACGATCTGCTGCTGGTGATCAACGCCCGGGATCTCTTTGCCGATGCCCGTTTCGCTGACGAGAAGATCTACTACACCCGCTCGGTAGGGGAGACGGTGAGCGACGTGCAGGACCGGGGCTGGAGCGCCGGGCTGCGCGTGTTTGATATCTCCACGCCGGACCAGCCAAAAGAGATTGGCTTTCTGGGGCTGGACGGCATCGGCATTCACCGCATCTGGTACGTGGGCGGCCGCTGGGCCTATGTCTCTGCCCTGATCGACGGCTTTAGCGACTACATCTTCCTGACTATCGATCTTGCTAATCCACGTAAGCCCGAAGTAGCGGGACGCTGGTGGCTGCCGGGGATGAACCAGGCGGCAGGCGAGACGCCGACGTGGCCGGAGGGCAAGCGTTACGCCCTGCATCATGCCATTATCGCCGGAGATACCGCCTACGGTAGCTGGCGCGACGGCGGCCTGACGTTGCTGGATGTGAAAGATCGCAGTGCGCCGAAGCTTATCAGCCACCGCAACTGGAGCCCGCCATTTGGCGGCGGAACCCATACCGCGCTGCCGCTGCCGGACCGGGATCTGCTGGTGGTGCTGGACGAGGCGGTGCTGGATAACCAGCAGGATGGCGAGAAGCTGATCTGGCTGTTTGATATTCGCGAGCCGGCTAATCCGGTAAGCATCTCCACCTTCCCGCAGCCGGAAGAGATCGACTATGTCGCGAAAGGCGCGCACTTCGGGCCGCACAACCTGCACGAAAATCGGCCGGGGAGCTTTGTCAGCTCGACGCTGATCTTTGCCACTTACCAGAACGCTGGAGTACGGGCTTACGATATCTCTAATCCGTATCGCCCGGTAGAGACCGGGGCGCTGGTGCCTGCCGCCCCGGCGAAGATGATGGATACCCGCCCTGGCCGTCCGCAGGTGATCCAGTCCTGCGACGTGTTTGTCGACGCGCAGGGGATTATCTACAGCACCGACTACAACGGCGGGCTATCGGTAATAGAGTATTTGGGCTAACTGTACTGCCTGACCCGGGCAATCAGCTCATCAACGTTGTGGATGCGGTCGGCAATGACGATCAGCGCCTTGCCTAAATGGATGGCGTGGCGCAGGCATTCGTGGCGCATCTCGTCGTCGGCGATGGTGTCAATGTCCGCCACATGGGAGAGGCCCACGCTGCGGCGGATCAGCTCCGTGCCGCAGAAGCCTACCGCGTCGTGCCACACCTTCTGCAGGAACTGGGCGGCATAGCCCGGCTGGGCCAGCGTCTGGTCACGGGTCTTCTCGGCGGCCAGGGCAAGGAATGTCTCTGCGAAGGTGTTCCACAGCTCCTGAATATCGATCAGGCGCTGCTCGCGGGCGGCGGCGGCATCGCGAATACCCAGATGCCCCGGCAGGCCGCAGTAGTTGAGCAGCAGGTTGCCGATAGCAGTACCGACATCAAAGCCAATCGGTCCCACGTAGCCAAACTCGGCGTCAATCGCCTTCAGGCTGCCGTCGGCAACGAAAATCGAGCCGCTGTGGATATCGCCGTGCAGGAGCGCTTCGGCATGGGAGAGAAAACGCTGTTTAAGCCCGGCCACCGCCAGCAGCAGGGCGCTATCATTACGCAGAGCGACCACGTCAGCCTCAATTGCTGTCGGGTAACTGTTGCGCTCGTGAACGCGGTACGGGTCATCAAAAAAGAGGTCTTCGGTAATGCCGCACATCTCTGGGTTGATAAACTGCGCCACCTGGGCTTTTTTCTGCACCGGGGTGAGATAAAAATCGCTGGTGTGGAACAGGGTCTGGGCCAGGTATGCCGCCAGCTGGCGGGCGGCCTGCGGATAGTATGCGCCTTTGATCAGCTCCCCGCGCCAGATGCGATGGTCGGAGAGATCCTCCATCACCATCACCGACAGGTCAGGATCGAAGTGGTGGATCTTCACCGTGTGCGCCGGGCAGTGCCGATAGTGCTCTACCAGCGTCTGCGCCTCCAGCCGGGCGCGATCGAGGGTCAGCGGCCAGGATTCACCCACGCAGCGCACGTAGGGCAGAGCCTGCTTGACGACGATCCGGCTTACGCCCTCGGCGTCAAAAATTTTAAACACCAGATTCAGGTTGCCGTCACCGACTTCATGCGCGCTAACCAATTCGGATGACTGCTCCAGACCAGCAAATTGCCGGGCATAGGCGACCGCGTCGGCGGCGTTGAAAGTTCGGTATTGCGACATTGCCGGTATCCTCAATTTTCTGTTTATAAAGCCATTCAGACGTCTATACATCTGTAATTCATCCTGACACAATACGATACATCAACGCAACAGGGATTTAACGCTATGCAGCCACTCCAGACCACCAGTCTGCGCGTCACCGATAATCAGCTTTTTATTCTCGATCAGCAGGCGCTTCCGCAGGAGAAGCGCTGGCTGCCCGCCGACAGGGTGGAGACGCTGGTGAGCCATATTCACGCCCTGCGGGTGCGCGGTGCGCCGTTGATTGGCCTCTCCGCCAGCCTGCTGCTGGCGCTGCTGGCCGAGCGGGGCGAAAGCCAGACCGCTCTGGTCCAGGCGCTGGAAACGCTGCGGGCGGCGCGCCCAACGGCGGTGAACCTGATGAACAACCTTGACCGCATGAAGCTGGCCCTGACGGAGGTGGATTTTGTCCCGGCGCTGGTGGCCGAAGCCGAGCGGCTGGTTGCCGAGGATAAGCAGCTTTGCGCCCGAATTGCCGCGGCGGGTAGTGCGCTGGTGACGCCCGGCAGCCGCCTGCTGACGCACTGCAATACCGGCGGGCTGGCGACCGCGGGCGTGGGTACGGCGCTGGGGGTGATCTCTCAGGCTTTTACCGACGGCAAGGTCGTCAACGTCTGGGTAGGGGAGACGCGCCCGCTGTTGCAGGGAGGCCGTCTGACGACATGGGAGCTGGCGGAGCTGGGCATTCCCTGCCAGCTGATCACCGACTCGATGGCGGCCAGCCTGATGGCGCAGGGCCAGGTCGATGCGGTGTGGGTTGGTGCGGACCGTATTGCGGCCAACGGCGACGTGGCGAATAAGATCGGCACCTACTCGCTGGCGGTGCTGGCCCGCTACCACGGCATTCCGTTTTACGTTGCGGCCCCGCAGACCACCCTGGATCCGCTCTGTCCGAACGGGGAGGCCATTCCTATTGAGCAGCGTGCAGCCAGCGAAGTTACCGGCGTAGCGGGCAGCTTCGGGGCGGTGCAGTGGGCCCCCGAATCGACGCTGGTCTATAACCCGGCGTTTGACGTTACCCCCGCCGCGCTGATTAGCGGCTGGGTGCTGGATACTGGCGTCGTCACGCCTGATGAAGTAGCCGCGGGATGTTTTACGCCGTAGCCCGGTAAGCGCAGCGCCATCGGGGAGCGTGTGGCGGTAAATTTACGCCATGCGCGGATAGCCGTCGGCGATGGCGTCGCCGGTGAACTGGGCGATCCACCCCTCGGGGTTGTCGAAGATACGGATGGCGGTAAAGTTCGGCGCGGATCCCATATCAAACCAGTGCGGCGTGCCTGCCGGAACTGAGATCAGATCGTTTTTCTCGCACAGCACCTGATAGACCTCATCCCCAATGTGCAGGCAGAACAACCCCGCGCCTTCGACAAAAAAGCGCACTTCATCTTCGCCATGGGTGTGCTCGCTGAGAAACTTCTCCCGCAGCGCCTGCTTGTTAGGGTTATCGGCGCGCAGGCTGATCACATCCCAGCTCTGATAGCCTTTCTCGGCAACCAGCTTATCAATAGCATGCTGATAGGCCTCAATGACCGCTTCTGGCGACGGATCGCGGCCCAGGTCACGGTCGGCCTGCCAGCGCTCAAAGCGCACGCCTTTAGCATTAAGCTGCTGCTGGATCTCACCCGCGTCGGTGCTATGCCACGCAGGCTGGCGGGTATCATTGACGGAATAGATGGTTAACGCGCTCATGAGGGGATCTGCTCCGGGTTAATGTCGTGAAAACTGTGCACCTGGTGATGCCGGCTGGCAGCATCATCATCGCCACGGATCAGCTGCACGGTACGCAAACCGGCCTCTGCGGCGGCGTCCAACTCCTGATGAACATCCGACAGGAAAAGGATCGATACCGGCGGCAGCGCGAGCTGCTCGGCAATGCTGCTATAGGAGCACGCTTCACGCTTGGCACCGATACGGGTATCAAAGTAGCCGCTAAACAGATGAGTAATATCACCTTCGTCGCTGTAGCCAAATAACAGTTTTTGCGCAGCCACCGAGCCAGAGGAATAAACGTAGAGATCAATCCCTTGCGACTTCCACTTTTCCAGCGCAGGTAGCACGTCGGGGTAGAGATGGCCGGTAAAGTCGCCGTTGACGTAGCCGTCGTGCCAGATAATTCCCTGTAACGCCTTCAGCGCTGTAGACTTACGATCTTCATCCATAAAGCGGAACAGCGTCGCAATCAGCTCGGCGGTAGAGGCATCCGCTTGGGCGATCTCCTGGCGCAGATTATCGAGAATGGATTTTACCGGCTCGGCATACTGCTGGGCAGTGACAAACGCCTCCAGCCGCTCGCGGGCGTAGGGAAACAGCACGTTATGCACGAAGCGGATATCGCTGGTCGTGCCCTCAATATCGGTAATGATGGCGCGGATCATGGTCTCTCCAGCAGGCGACGCTGCATTTCACACTCAAATAAAAACTCCAGCCCTTCAAGGTGGCGACGGGCTTCCGCCACGCTGCGTCCCCAGCAGGTGAGACCGTGTCCGCGCAGCAGGAAGCCGTAGTTTAGCGGCGTCTGGCGGGCATATATCTCAATGCGGCGGGCAAGGGCGGGGATATCCTGGTCGTTATCAAACAGAGGAATAGAGACCGCGTCGAGATGGCTGCTCTGTCCGCTAAGGGATTTTTGCATCTCGTAACCCGTAAGCTTGAGCGTCGCCAGTTTCTCAACGCGTGACAGCACCGTGGCGTTGACGGTATGTACATGCAGCACGGCGTTGGCCTCCGGGTAGAGGCGATAGATCAACGTATGCAGGCCGGTCTCTGCAGAGGGCTTCCGTCCTGACGGGGCGCGATCGGTGGCGATCTCCACCTGCAAAAAGTCCTCTACCGTCAGGCTGCCCTTGTCTTTACCGGATTCACTCAGCCAGCACCAGTCGGCATTTTCCCGCACTGACATGTTACCGCCGGTGGCCGGTGCCCAGCCTTTAGCGCCCAACCAATGGCAGGTCTCAACCAACGCCGGGAGTTGCAGAGGATAAGTCATAACGCTCCTGAATAATGTAGGCAGAGGAATAACATTATTATTTAGACGTCTAAGCGTCTTGATTGCCAAATGCTAGCACTCTTTACAACAAAAATGAAGAGCAAACTACTCGAGAAGCTTATCTCACCCGGCGATCTTTGTGAGCAAGGTTTGATGAGGAGTAAAAAGAGTAGAAATAAAAAAATGGTTATTAGATAATTATTCCGATGAGCTGAATAGACCCTTTTTAAATATTTTCCATAAGGATGATAAATGTTTTTGGTGCCTTTGGCTGTACTTATTTTTTTCACTTATGCATCACGGAAAATGCTATTAGTTAAAACAATATTAACATGTCTAATGATACTGATTTTTGGTTTTTGGTTCGTTTCGGATATGTTTACAGGAAGTGGGGTAACCGATGCGGTTTATTATCAATTAGCCAATTCAGTTAAAGGTTCATCCATTAATGACATCATCTGGAAGGTTGTTGCAGCCTGCCTGTTTTTAGGCGTTTTCATTTCTCTATTAACAGCATCCTATATTTTGAGGAAAAGGCCATATAAATCAAGGCGTTTTATCACTCCCATCTACTTTGCACTGTTTGCTTTAACCCTCTTTTACTCGGTTCCCGCAACAAATGTTTATAGCTCACTAGCCAATCTCAAGCATAGCAACGGGGCGTATGCTTCTCAGTTTTATGCCAAACCTGCTAAAGGCGAAGACAGCCATAATTACGTGATTATCTATGCTGAGAGTCTTGAAAGAACATTCAGAAATTTAGACGGCGTCAATTACTTACCGAGACTGAGTAAAATAGCTGATTCTTATGATGATTTTACTAATATCATACAAACTGAAGGTGCCGGTTGGACGATGGCCGGACTGGTAAATACCCAGTGTGGCATCCCGCTCTCCCTGCCGCAGGGTAACTCGGCCAATAATGTGTCCGCCTTCCTGGAGGGCGCGAAATGTATAGGTCAGGCATTTAAAGAAGAGGGCTATCACAACGTGTTTATGCGAGGCAGCGATAAAGCGTTCGCCGGAGGGGATAAGTTTTTATCCCAGCATGGATGGGATACCCTGCAGGATAAAGAGTATTTTCTAAAAAATAAAATTGTCGATCCAGTGAATGTGCAAGGCTGGGGAGTAGAGGACGATGCCTTGCTCTCTCACGCCTGGGACGAGTTTAACCGGCTCTCAAAAAGCAAGGGTAAGTTTGTGCTATCGTTGCTTACGGTTAATACGCATGCGCCGTCAGGGATGGTGTTGAAAAGCTGTGAGCCAGAAATTCCAGATACGATTAACAACCCTATGCTTCGGGCCGTGTCGTGCTCTGACTATCTCATCTCTAATTTTATTGAAAAAATAATAAACTCTGCCTATTTTGATAATACAGTTATCGTTCTGACCTCTGACCATCTAATGATGGCCAACGATGCCAGCAAAATGCTTAACAAGCAACAGAGTGAGAGGCGCAATAATTTCATTGTTATAAAGAAAGACCGTCCGGCAATGAAAAACAATAAAATGGGTACGTTAATGGACGTATGGCCGACCGTTTTTGATATTACCAACCAGCAGAGTATGGGCGTCGGTTTTGGCTTTAGTTTATTAAAGAACGAGAGTAGCGGGCTAATCGACTGGTACCTTAAAAATAAAAATATCACCCCCTTTGTTGGTTACTCCTCTACGCTTTGGAATAATCCTGGGGTGAATGACAAAATGGTTTCGGATGGAAATACGATCAACATAGCGGGTAAACAGTATAATTTACCTCTCTATGCTCCTGTTGACAAAGACAACAAGTTTATGGATTTCTACTTTGACTCTTTTGCGATAGATACCGAAGGCTTACTCAAAAAAAGTAAAAAAATAGCTTATATAACACAATGCTATGTTGTAAACGGGAAATCTGATGGAACCTGTTTATACATTATTACGAAAGATAAAATTGTTAAGCGAACTATTAATGAAAAAGGCATCACTTCTGAAAAGGTAAGCCGTTTTACCTCACCATTGTACAGTGATGGGCTGGCCGGGTTTTCGTCCGGTGGCCCACTGAAAATGACCGGAACAACGCTGAATCCTGTAGGCAGAGTAATGCTGCGAGGTATCACTTTTTATGGCTATGATCCTGCAGACGTGAAACACTATCAGTCTGTTAACTTTGATACCTGTGCAGGCAAGCCTGTAGATATCGATAAACTCTACGCATTTTTTAAAAAATATAAAAATGTTATTTTTGCTTCGAATGATTCACCGGTTTGCAACGGTGTAAACGTACTCGATTCGGTTAAAAATTTATTTAACTCAAATCAAGTAACGACATTAGCTTTCAGGCAGCAGATTGGCGGTGTGATAAATGGTAATAACGCAAATGCTGAAACCCTGGTGGGCTATCCACTTAGGCAGCTGGATTTCTTTGTAAGCCTAAAAAATAACCAGCTTTTCTCTTTGTGTAGCGTATTGAATGACTGTTAAATAGCTATCGGTGGGCAATAAGGAAAACAAATACTTATTGCCTGCCGCCGAAAACATGGCATCGATGCGCAGCAGTCATATCGTTATACCGCATCGATTTAAAACGACCCGTAGCATCATGATATAGTGGCAGCAACATCAGTATTACACGCAGGCACCCATTCATGAGCAATAACACACCGATCCCACAGAGTAAACTACCCAATCTGGGCACGACAATTTTTACCCAAATGAGCGCGCTGGCGCAGGCGCACCAGGCGATTAATCTCTCCCAGGGGTTTCCCGACTATGATGGTCCGCGCTATCTGCAGGAGCGGCTGGCGTATCACGTTGCCCAGGGTGCCAACCAGTATGCGCCCATGACCGGCGTGCAGGCGCTGCGGGAGGCGATCGCCGAAAAAACCGCTGCCCTGTATGGCTATCAGCCGGATGCTGACAGCGAGATCACGGTGACCGCTGGCGCTACCGAGGCGCTCTATGCCGCCATTACCGCGCTGGTACGCAGCGGCGATGAGGTGATCTGCTTCGATCCGAGCTACGACAGCTATGCCCCTGCGGTCGAGCTGGCCGGCGGGATGGTGAAACGTATTGCGCTGCAGCCGCCGCACTTTCGCGTTGACTGGCAGGCCTTTGCCACGCTGCTGAGCGATAAGACCCGGCTGGTTATTCTGAATACGCCACATAACCCATCGGCGACGGTATGGCAGCGCGAAGACTTTGCCGCGCTGTGGCAGGCGATAGCGGAGCGCGAAATCTATGTGCTGAGCGATGAAGTTTATGAGCACATCTGTTTTGATCCAGCGGGGCATGCCAGCGTGCTCGCTCATCCCCAGCTGCGTCAGCGGGCGGTGGCGGTCTCATCCTTCGGTAAAACCTATCATATGACCGGCTGGAAAGTGGGCTACTGCGTTGCCCCGGCAGCGATTAGCGCTGAGCTGCGTAAGGTGCACCAGTATCTGACCTTTGCGGTCAACACCCCGGCCCAGCTGGCGCTGGCTGATATGCTGCGGGCGGAGCCGGAACACTATCTTCAACTGCCCGCTTTTTACCAGGCTAAACGCGATCTGCTGACTGATGCCCTGAGCCACAGTCGACTGAAGATCCTGCCCTGTGAAGGCACCTACTTCCTGCTGGTGGACTATAGCGCCATCTCCGATCTGGATGACGTCAGCTTCTGCCAGTGGCTCACCAAAGAGGTAGGGGTAGCGGCCATTCCGCTGTCGGTATTCTGCGCCGATCCCTTCCCACATAAGCTCATTCGTCTCTGCTTTGCTAAACAGGAAGCCACGCTGCTGGCCGCCGCAGAACGGCTCTGCACGCTCTGAGCGTTGCCCTGCTTAACGCTCTGCCAGCTTGATTGTATCGATCAGGCTGGCAAAGGCGCTGCCGTTTAGCGAGGCCCGGTTATAAAGTATAAATATATCTATCGTAGGCAGAAAAATATCAACCTCCACCTTTTTTAAATTCATTATCTTTTTATAGTGGCTAAAGGTGGACAACGGCATGAGTCCAATAAGATCGGACTGATTAATAATATTAATAATAGAGATGTATGAATCGCTGCTGAAAAGAATATTGCGCTGGGGCAATACCGCCTCAATTTCTCTCTGCAATGCCAGTGCCCCTTTTTCCGGCGTGCTATAAAAGGTAAACCCCTCTGCCAGAAGATCGCTCACGTTTACTTTGCCCTTGAGACGAGGATGTTCTGCGCTACATACCAGCACCAGCGGCTCACAGGCGAGCTTTTCGCAGACGATGGCCGGGTTAGTAACAGGAAAGAGAGAGAGGATGAGATCGGCTTTGCGGTAGGCCAGCAGCTCTTCTGCCGACTGCGGGGTGATAAAGATATCATGGTGCTCTATGGCATAGCTGGCCTGGCCACGGAGAGTGGTAACCAGCGCCATGCTCCCTTCACTTATCAGCAGCTGTGGAGTGTAAATCACGAACTTTTTGCTCAGCTCGTTACTGTTCATCATATTGATGGTCTGCTCAAGCTGGTTAAGGTTTTCTTCCAGATGCATGTGCAGATTGATAGCCACCGTGGTAGGCGCTACGCCTTTTCCGCTGCGGACAAAGAGCGGATCGTCAAGATGGGCGCGAAGCCGCTGCAGGGACTGGCTTACGGCAGAGGGGGTAATAAAGAGCGCCTTTGCCGCTTTACTGATGCTCTGATGCTGATAAATACACTCAAATATAAGCAGCAGATTAAGATCGAATTTTTTTAAATCGTAAAGGTTAGCCATGTTTATCTCGCCGGACAGCTGCTTATTAATAATCGCCTCAGGACGAGAGGAAATATACCATGAAACGTCCTCTATTAAACCGCGTGTCTAAATTTGTACACTTTACGGTGCAGCCTATCACAGTCATAGGCTACACCTTACAGCCGTGCATTGCCCTTTGATCGGGGGAGTGATGTAATCCCCGACGCCATTACGGCTTTTACGTTGTTAGATATCGCTGATTGATTTGATAAAGCAAACGCATTAGCCGTTGCCATCAAAATTCGGTACCTTACATCTCATCGAAACCACGGAGGAAGTATAGATGTCCTTAATCAATACCAAGATCAAACCTTTCAAAAACCAGGCGTTCAAAAACGGTGAATTCATCGAAGTGACCGAGAAAGATACCGAAGGCCGCTGGAGCGTCTTCTTCTTCTATCCGGCTGACTTCACCTTCGTTTGCCCGACCGAACTGGGCGACGTAGCCGATCACTACGATGAGTTGCAGAAACTGGGCGTGGACGTGTACTCCGTCTCCACCGACACCCACTTCACCCACAAAGCGTGGCACAGCAGCTCTGAGACCATCGCTAAAATCAAATATGCGATGATCGGCGACCCGACTGGCGCGCTGACCCGTAACTTCGAAAACATGCGTGAAGACGAAGGTCTGGCTGACCGCGGTACCTTCATCGTTGACCCGCAGGGCATCATCCAGGCGATCGAAGTGACTGCAGAAGGCATTGGCCGTGACGCATCTGACCTGCTGCGTAAAATCAAAGCGGCTCAGTACGTTGCTTCTCACCCAGGTGAAGTATGCCCGGCTAAATGGAAAGAGGGTGAAGCGACCCTGGCTCCATCTTTAGACCTCGTCGGTAAAATCTAAGTCTGACAAGCCCGGCAGCGCTGCGCTTGCACGGGCCTACCAGTCACGGGTGCGCTATGCACCCGTTTTACTCTAACAACATGATTCAAGTTGCATCCAGGCAGCCCCATTGAGGCAGCTTGCATGATGATGTTTTTTACGCAGGAGATAATTCATGCTCGACACTACAATGAAAACCCAGCTTAAGGCTTATCTTGAGCGTTTGACCAAACCCGTTGAGCTGATTGCCACGCTGGACGACAGCGCTAAATCGGCAGAGATCAAAGAGCTGCTGGCGGAAATTGCCGAGCTGTCTGATAAAGTCTCCTTTAAAGAGGACAATCAGCTGCCGGTGCGTAAACCGTCATTCCTGATTACCAACCCAGGCTCTCACCAGGGGCCGCGCTTTGCTGGCTCTCCGCTGGGACATGAATTTACCTCTCTGGTTCTGGCGCTGCTGTGGACCGGCGGGCACCCTTCCAAAGAAGCGAAAGAGATGCTTGAGCAGATCGCCGCGCTGGAAGGGGACTTTGAGTTCGAAACTTACTACTCGCTCTCCTGTCACAACTGCCCGGACGTGGTCCAGGCGCTGAACCTGATGTCCGTGCTTAACCCACGCATCAAGCATACGGCGATTGACGGCGGCGTGTTCCAGAACGAAATCACCGATCGCAACGTTATGGGCGTGCCGGCGGTGTTCCTGAACGGCGTTGAGTTTGGTTCAGGCCGTATGACCCTGACCGAAATCGTCTCTAAGGTAGATACCGGTGCTGAAAAACGCGCGGCGGAAGAGCTGAACAAACGTGACGCTTACGACGTACTGATTGTTGGCTCCGGCCCTGCCGGTGCCGCAGCGGCAGTCTACGCGGCGCGTAAAGGTATTCGTACCGGTCTGATGGGCGAGCGTTTTGGCGGTCAGGTGCTCGACACCGTGGACATCGAAAACTACATCTCTGTGCCGAAAACCGAAGGCCAGAAGCTGGCCGGCGCGCTGAAAGCCCACGTTGATGATTACGATGTGGACGTTATCGATACCCAGAGCGCAACCAGACTGACCCCGGCGGCAGAAGAGGGCGGCCTGCATCAGATTGAAACCGCCTCTGGCGCGGTGCTGAAAGCACGCAGCGTGATCGTTGCTACCGGTGCCAAATGGCGCAACATGGGTGTGCCGGGCGAAGAGCAGTACCGTACCCGCGGCGTTACCTACTGCCCGCACTGCGACGGCCCTCTGTTTAAAGGTAAACGCGTGGCGGTCATCGGTGGCGGTAACTCCGGCGTTGAAGCGGCTATCGACCTGGCCGGTATCGTTGAGCACGTGACGCTGCTTGAGTTTGCGCCAGAGATGAAAGCCGACAAGGTGCTGCAGGATAAAGTGCGCAGCCTGAAAAACGTCGACATCATTCTCAATGCCCAGACCACCGAGGTGAAAGGCGACGGCACCAAACTGACCGGCCTGGAGTATCGTGCCCGCGTGAGCGGCGATGTGCATCACATTGAGCTGGCAGGTATCTTCGTCCAGATCGGCCTGCTGCCGAACACTAACTGGCTGGAAGGCGCGGTTGAGCGTAACCGTATGGGTGAGATCATTATCGATGCCAAATGCGAAACCAGCGTGAAAGGCGTGTTTGCGGCGGGCGACTGCACCACTGTACCGTACAAACAGATCATCATCGCCACTGGCGAAGGTGCGAAAGCCTCTCTGAGCGCGTTCGACCACCTGATCCGTACCAGCGTATAATAAGCAAGTAAGACACCTGCACTGTGAGCAGCGAGGCTACCTTCGGGTAGCCTTTTTTTGACCTCTTTTGCCCGCTAAGATTACTCTCAAAACCGCCGTCGATTCGCCTGGCCGCTCAGATTGGCTTCTGGACTGACTAACCTTGATCCGTGCAAGCCCAATTTTCACTCTCCCGATCTCAGGGGAGTAGCGGAGGTCTGAATGAAAGCATTGACGTATCATGGTCCCCATAGCGTTCGCGTCGAGAGCGTGCCGGATCCGATTATTGAACAGCAGGATGATATTATTCTGCGCATTACCGCGACCGCCATCTGCGGCTCCGACCTGCACCTCTACCACGGTAAAATCCCTAAAACAGAGCACGGAGATATTTTCGGCCATGAATTTATGGGTGAAGTGGTTGAAGTCGGGCGCGATGTAAAAAATATTCAGAAAGGCGAACGGGTGGTGATCCCCTTCGTGATTGCCTGCGGCAGCTGTTTCTTCTGCCAGCAGCACCAGTATGCCGCCTGCGAGACCACTAACGGTGGGCATGGCGCGGCCCTGAACAAAAAGCAGATCCCACCGCCGGCCGCGCTGTTTGGCTATAGCCACCTCTACGGTGGCGTCCCGGGTGGCCAGGCGGAGTATGTCCGCGTACCCAAGGGTGACGTTAACCCCTTCAAGGTACCGCAGCTGCTCTCCGACGATAAGGCACTGTTCCTCTCTGATATTCTGCCCACCGCCTGGCAGGCGGCAAAAAACGCCGAGGTGAAGAAAGGATCGCGGATCGCCATCTACGGGGCCGGTCCGGTAGGCCTGCTTACCGCTGCCTGCGCCCGCCTGCTGGGTGCTGAGCAGATCTTTATGATCGACCACAACGACTATCGTCTGCGCTTTGCTGAAGAGCGTTACGGGGTGATCCCAATTAACTTTGATAAGCATGACGATCCGGCCGAGATCATCATTGAAAATACCCCGGGCAATCGCGGGGTGGATGCCGTGATTGATGCCGTTGGCTTCGAGGCGAAAGGCAGTACCACCGAAACGGTGCTGACTAACCTTAAGCTGGAGGGCAGCAGCGGTAAGGTGCTGCGCCAGTCCATTGCCGCCGTGCGCCGGGGCGGGATTGTCAGCGTGCCGGGGGTCTACGCAGGCTTTATCCACGGCTTCCTGTTTGGCGACGCCTTCGATAAAGGTATCTCGTTCCGCATGGGCCAGACTCACGTTCACGCCTGGCTGCCGGAGCTGCTGCCGCTGATCGAGCAGGGGCTGCTGAAGCCTGAAGAGATCGTAACCCACTATCTGCCGCTTGAAGACGCGGCCCGTGGCTATGAGATGTTTGATAAGCGTCAGGATGACTGCCGCAAAATTATTCTGGTGCCCGGCGCGCAAAGTCCGGAAGCGGCGAGGGCCAGCGTAACGGCACTGAGCAACGGTAATATCAACCTTCCGCCAGCGTAACGTCTCCTCTATTCAGCCTACTCTCTAAATATTCAGAGGGTAGGCTGTTTCTCGTTAATACCCTACTTCATCCAGAACAAACGTTTTGCCACAGTTGCCAGGGTGCGGCTGGGCAATAAACGAGGCGGGAGAGAGCGGCTGGTTGATTGCGCTCGCCTTCAGGGTGATCTGCACTTCCGTCAGATAGGCCGGATTACCGTTGCAGGTCAGCTTTATCGCTTTGACGCTATCGCTGCCGTAGGTCCGGGCAAAGGCGGCGTCAAAATCGCTGCGGTTAACGCGTTCCCCGTAGTTGGCCGCAATGAACTTACCGAGGGCGCTCTGCTTGATCTCGCTGGCCATGCGCACCATTACGCCAAAGTAGGCGTCCGGATCGAAGCCGAAGCAGACCCCGTGCTTGGCATATTCGTAGCGTTCGAGGCAGGAGTTTGCGCCCGCGCCCGGCATCACGCTATTAAGCTTTGCTGCGCTCTCCAGCGACAGGCCGGTCTCGGCGCTAGCGCACTTCTGCCCGACGCGGGCCTCTGGCATGTTGGGGATGGGGCGGGTGGCACAGCCGTAACGCATCCAGCGGCGATCGTCGACCCCGCGAGCGGCAATGGATTTCGGCAGGCCAGGCCACAGGCCGTGAACGGTCAGAAAATCGTCTTTGTTGTCGCTCTCTTTTTGCAGGCGACACTCGTCCGGCTCGCGCTGGCGGCGATCGTGCTGGCTCTGGCAAAACCCGGTCTGCCACGAGAGCGCCAGCACGTAGCGATCGAAATCACCGTACTGGGTGGCGCTCAGCGGGGCGGCAGGCGCGGCGGCGGTCCAGAGCATGGCCGCGGCGGCGGCGAGCAGGGGTACGAACTCCTTTCTGAACATTTCAATTCCCGATGAATATATTTAAATAGTTCCAGAAAGTTATTAAAGCATAAAAAAAGCGCCGGACAGGCGCTTTTTCGTGTGGTGTTTAGCGCAAAGCTGTACCCGGGACCAGTATCTCGGTGGCGACAATCACCACGATCAAGCCTACCAGAACCGGCACCGAGGTGCGTTTAACTACCTCGAAGGGGGATATTTTTGCCATCCCCGCCACGGCAACCACTACGCCGGAGACCGGGGAGATGGTGCGGCCGAGGTTAGAGGCCTGCAGCATGGGAATTGACAGGTAGGCCGGATTGATACCCGCCTCGCTGGCAAGCCTTGGGATCATCTCCACAAAGGCGTAGAAGGGCGCATTGCCCGAGCCGGTAGTCATCGCCGCCAGCATGGTCAGCGTCACCAGCACCAGCATCAGGATAATGCTGGCCGAACCGAAGGAGGTGGCGATGGAGATCAGGCTTTCAATAAAGCCGATGGTGCTCAGCCCCTGGGCAAAGACCCCGGCAGCAACCAGCAGGATCACCACCCCGGCAAAGGCGTCCGCCATCCCGCGATAGGCCACTTCCAGCCCGGAGAAGACCCGCTGGGTATTGAAGCCGCGCAGAAATTCCAGCACCGCCGACAGCAGCATGCAGATCACCAGGATAGTGATGATATGCAGTTCCGGACCCCATTTACCGTCGAAGAGCAGTACGCCAACGATGGGCGTAAAGGGCAGAATGGCGTAAAACGATGGCGCGCTGGTGGTGATGTCGTTCACATCCAGCCTCTCCTGCGAGATATTCTCTTTCTTGTCCAGCCAGCGCTGCCAGAAGAAGTGGGCGATCGCCATCGCGATAATCGCCGCGATAGAGATGGGCAGCGTGGTTTTAAAGGCGAAGTCGATCAGCGGCATCTCAGCGGCCTTGGCTGCCAGCACTACGTCCCCGGAGGTAGGAGAGAGGATAATGGCCGCCGGTGAAGCGCAGATGGCCGCCGCCGCGCCACGGCTGATGCCGACGTTGACCATGACCGGGAACAGGGTCGCCATCAGCAGCACGCCCAGACCCGTTGCCGAGGAGACCGCCAGCGACATCAGGCAGGCCACGAAGTAGGCCGCGATCATCAGGATATAGGGCGAGTTAATATAGCGCAGCGGTTTTGACGCCAGCTTGACCACCATATCGTTTGCGCCGATATGGGTCATATAGGCGGCAAACCCGCACAGCATCATGATCATCATGCCGAGATCGCCGCCGCGGCTCATCAGCAGGATCTTGATATATTCAACAATATCGGTGGCGCTGTAGCCAGTGCTGGTGGCACTCGACGGCAGAATTTTATGCCCCATAAGCGCGCTGGCGATCAGCAGCACCAGACCGCCGACAAAGAGCACGCCGGTCGCCGAGTAGCCTTTGATGATATAGCGTGCAACGCCAATAATCACCACCACGCCCATCAGAAGTTCAATAAAGGTCAACATGGTCCCCTCTCATCATTAAGGCATGCAATGTGCCGAACAGGAGCGAACCGGTAGCTGACTAAAATCAATAAATAGCGAAGTAGCGCGGATTATCTGGCGGATTAGTTAACCAGGTAGACATTTTGTCGTCCCGGCGCTCTGTTTGTTACGCCATCGCACTTCCTCGCTGAAAAAAAAGCAAATATTGCAGCTGGATAAAAAAAGATAGCGACATTTATCACTTTTTAATGAATATCGACTGGACAAAAGTCATGACAATTGTTGTACTGATACCCGACACAGCATTTGTGTCGTTTTTCATGTAAAGGTAATTTTGATGTCTAAGATTAAAGGTAACGTTAAGTGGTTTAATGAGTCCAAAGGATTCGGTTTCATTACTCCGGAAGATGGCAGCAAAGACGTGTTCGTACACTTCTCTGCAATCCAGAGCAATGGTTTCAAAACTCTGGCTGAAGGTCAGCGCGTAGAGTTTGAAATCACTAACGGTGCCAAAGGCCCTTCTGCTGCTAACGTAATGCCTATCTAAGTTAGCGATAAGACAGAACTCTAAAACCCGCTGAGAAGCGGGTTTTTTTTGTCTGAATTCCTGCATAACGCCTGATGTCACTACGCTTATCAGGCCTACAATGACGCTCCAGTAGCCTTCGCTACTGCGCGTGCGTGGCAGAGACCAGCCAAAAGGCCAGCGCCGTCATGGCAAAGGAGCCAAGCAGGTTCAGCGCAACGTTCAGTAGTGCCCAGGCCGCACGGCCATCCTGCAGCAGAAATACGACCTCAGCGGAAAACGTAGAGAAGGTGGTCAGGCCGCCGCAAAAACCGGTAGTCACGAGCAGCTTCCACAGCGGATCGATATGGGTCATCCGGTTAAACCACGCCAGCCCCATCCCGATAATAAACGCCCCTGCCAGGTTTGCCGTCAGCGTGCCGATGGGAATAGCGTTATGCAACGGATTTAGCTTCATACCGAGAAACCAGCGCAGCACGCTGCCGGTCCCACCGCCAATAAAAACCGCAAAAAACAGTTGTATCACTGCCGATTCCTGCTATTTGATGTGTCAGGTCAATAAGTTTAACGCAACGGGCAGCGGGGTGAGAAGATGATTGTGGCAGCGGGGCAGTTTGTAGTAACGGCAGAGTGGGAGAGCAATGCCCGGACCTGCGTCACGCTGATGGCGCAGGCGGCAAAGCGGGGGGCCGGGCTGCTGGTGCTGCCCGAGGCGCTGCTGGCCCGTAGCGACAGCGATCCGGGCCTCTCGGTGGCCTCGGCACAGCCGCTGGACGGGGGGTTTCTAAGGCTGCTGCTGGCAGAGAGCCGAAAGAACGCAATGACCACGGTATTGACCATTCACGTGCCCTCTACTCAGGGCAGGGCGGTAAACACCCTGGTCGTACTGCGGGCAGGGCATATCATTGCCCGCTACGCCAAGCTGCATCTCTACGACGCCTTCAGCATCCTTGAGTCGAGCCGGGTGGATGCGGGCAGTGCTATCCCCTCGCTGATTGAGGTCGCGGGCATGAAGGTCGGTCTGATGACCTGCTACGATCTGCGCTTTCCCGAGCTGGCACTGAGCCTGGCCCTGCAGGGTGCAGAGCTGCTGGTGCTGCCTGCTGCATGGGTGCGCGGGCCGCTGAAGGAGCAGCACTGGGCGACGCTGCTGGCGGCGCGGGCGCTGGATACCACCTGCTATCTGGTGGCCGCCGGGGAGTGCGGCAATAAAAATATTGGCCAGAGCCGCATTGTCGATCCGCTGGGGGTCACTCTGGCGGCAGCGGCGCAGGAGCCGCAGCTGATCTTTGCCGAGGTAAGCGCTGCGCGGGTGCAGGAGACGCGGGATAAGCTGCCGGTGCTGCGTCACCGTCGCTTTGCCCCTCCGCAGTTATTGTGATGTTTTTTTAAACAACACTTGATTCACCTTGTTACAGATTGCTATTGTGTGCGCGCGCCGAATATCCGTTAATAGAGTCAGGTTTCAACGGCGCATTTCGCAGCCTGTTTTCAGTAAAGAAGGTATGTATGGGTGAGATTAGTATTACTAAGCTGCTGGTAGTTGCCGCACTGGTTGTTTTGCTGTTTGGGACGAAAAAACTGCGTACCCTCGGCGGCGACCTTGGCGCAGCCATTAAAGGCTTTAAGAAAGCGATGAACGACGATGACACCAGCGCGAAAAAGAGCGTTGACGGTGACATCCCGGCAGAGAAGCTCTCTCACAAAGAGTAATGGCAATGCCGAATGGCTTGCGATAAAAAAAACCGGCGCACAGGCCGGTTTTTTTATCGCAATAGTGTAAGTAGTTATTGCAGAACTATTTTACTTCGATCCCTTTTGCCTGCAGATCGGCATGGTAAGAGGAGCGAACGAACGGGCCACAGGCCGCGTGGGTAAAGCCCATCGCCAGCGCTTCGGCTTTCATCTCGTCAAACTCTTCCGGGCTAACGTAGCGCTGCACCGGCAGGTGATGACGGCTTGGCTGCAGATACTGGCCGAGCGTCAGCATGGTCACACCGTGGCGGCGCAGGTCACGCATAACGTCCACGATCTCGTCGTTGGTTTCGCCCAGGCCCACCATCAGGCCCGATTTGGTCGGGATATCCGGGTGCGCCTCTTTAAAGCGCTCCAGCAGCTTCAGGGACCAGTTGTAGTCTGCACCTGGACGCACCTTACGGTAGATACGCGGCACGTTCTCCAGGTTGTGGTTAAAGACGTCAGGCGGCGTGGCGGAGAGGATATCCAGCGCACGATCCATACGACCACGGAAGTCAGGAACCAGGGTCTCAATGCGGATGCTCGGGTTTTTCTCGCGAATAGCGGTGATGCAGTCGGCAAAGTGCTGAGCGCCGCCATCGCGCAGATCGTCGCGGTCAACGGAGGTGATGACCACATAGCGCAGCGCCATGTCGGCAATCGTTTGTGCCAGCTTCAGCGGCTCATTGGCATCGGGCGCGACCGGGCGACCGTGGGCAACGTCACAGAACGGGCAGCGGCGGGTACAGATAGCACCCAGGATCATAAAGGTCGCCGTACCGTGATTGAAACACTCCGCCAGGTTAGGGCAGGACGCCTCTTCACAGACGGAATGCAGGCCGTTTTTACGCATGGCCGCTTTAATACCCTGAATGCGGGAGGAGTCTGCCGGCAGTTTGATCTTCATCCACTCCGGTTTTCTTAACAGGGCTTCGCGCTCTGTTACCACGTTTTTAACCGGGATAAGGGCCATTTTATCGGCATCGCGGTATTTAACACCGCGTTCCATCACAATGGGTTTACTCATAGCGTGCGTGTTCCAGTTGCGAATAACGAAGGGAGCATTTCAATTCAAGGGAATGTTGTATTTCTCAACTATTTTTGAATTAGCCGGGCGGCAGTATATCATCTATAGAGGCGATAAAGCAGCCTGGCAGCCCGGCAAATTGTAAAATAGTTGTTGTTTTGTGCCCTATGTCCAGAGATCGTCGGGCAACAGGCAAGGGGGCTAATTCTCTTCGAAGGCTTTTCGGATGACGCTGATGACGTTCTCCAGCACCGGGTCGCGCAGGCTTAGCTTGTTGTAATAGAGCGAAACCTCGACCGATGCCGTGTGCAGCGGAGGGAAATCGATTTCCGTCAGAGGCCAGCAAGAGTTAAAGAAAGTGAACAAGCGTGACGGCATCAGACCCAACATGTCACTGTGGCTAATCAGCGCGGCAATTGTAAACATATTGTAGCTGCTAAAGCTTACCGGCTGCTCCGGGAACAGCTCGCGTACCTTCTGCCGCATCGTGCTCATACTTTGTCCCTCCAGCATGAGCAGCGTATGTTCATACTGGCCTAGCGTCGCTTCGGTCAGCGGCTGCTGCAGGCAGGGGTGATCCTTTCGGCAAATGAGGATGAGACGGTCGGTATAGAGCGTATGATGATTAAGAGTGCGGGTTCCCTGCACATGCGTATCGATGATCAGATCCGTCTGGAACTGGCCCAGCTGATTCTCAGCATCGACGATGGGGATATTGCGGATCAGCAGATGTGGATGAGCCTCTTTAATCGCTTTATAGATGGGTGGGATCAAGAGGGTGCCCAACGAAGGCGGTGTGCCTATCGTGATGGTACGCTGTTTATCGTAGCTGCCGGTGAGATCCAGCGCGCCCAGAATAGACTCCAGCCCAAGGCTAACGTACTCATGCAGATGCGTAGCATACGCCGTAGGCGTTACGCCCTGGCCTTTCCGGATAAACAACGGATCGGGAAATATAGCACGCAGTTTTTGAATAGACTGGCTGATCGCTGAAGGGGTCAGGTTGAGCACCTTCGCTGCATTGACGATGCCTTTGTGAACATACACGGCTTCAAAGATCGTCAACAGATTGAGATCGATATTACGCAGCGTACGGAAGATTTGGGGCTTATCCTCTTCGCGACGCTCGGCTATTCGTTTATCCGACAGACCGTTATCATCCACGCTTAAACTCCATATTCATTCACATTATGAATGATAGTTGAAATTATATTCTTGTGTCATTAATGTACCCACATACTCAGTGGATACGCGCATTCCATTGTATTTCAACAATTTAATAATAAAGCAGGCTACTTTGTGACCTGCTAAAAGGCGAGCAGCCGATCGATGTTGTTCGGTGTTACCTAAATTCCCCTTTAGTAACAGGGGGATGAAATGACAGGATCGGTCTTTTTATCGAGGGGGTCAATGATATTTTTAAACCGCCGACAAAATAGTTACCGGCGGATACAGGATATATTATTCGCTAATATATTGATGAGGAGGATTATTTAGCAGCTCAAGTAAGTTTGTGATAAGGCGTGGAGCGAGCGAGGCGGTGGTGGCTGATGATACCCATTCGCTGACCTGAGCCATCTCCATTCCGGCATAGCCGCAGGGGTTGATCCGGCGGAATGGGGTAAGATCCATAGCAATATTGAGCGCCAGTCCGTGAAATGAACAGCCTTTGCGGATCCGCAGGCCCAGCGAGCATATCTTCTTCTCCCCCACATAGACCCCTGGCGCATCCGCACGCGGATGGGCATCGATATCCAGTTCGGCCAGCGTGTTTACCACGGTCTGCTCAAGCACGGTTACCAACTCTCGTACGCCCAGTTTGCGGCGCTTAAGATCCAGCAGCACATACATAACCTGCTGGCCGGGACCGTGATAGGTTACCTGACCACCGCGATCGCTCTGAATAACGGGAATATCACCGGGCATGAGCAGATGCTCGGCTTTACCAGCCTGCCCCTGGGTAAAGACCGGCTCGTGCTCCACCAGCCACACCTCGTCGGGCGTGGAGGCATCACGGCTATCGGTAAAGGTATGCATCGCCTCGGAAACAGGCGCGTAAGGTTGTAAGCCCAGATGGCGGATAAGGATCGTATCCTGAAGCAAAACAGCATCTCCGGGGAGAACAAAAGGTAGGGGGAGTATATCACAGGGAGGGCGTTACCCGGCCAGCGCCGGGCAACGCGTTAGCGGATCGCCGTATGACGATCACAGAACCATACGAACGATTTCGATATTGCCAAGCTCTTCGTACAGCGTTTCAACCTGCTCAATATGCGTAGCGGTAATGGTGATAGAGACCGAGTGGTAGTTGCCTTTGCTGCTCGGTTTTACCTGCGGAGAGTAATCACCTGGCGCATGGCGCTGTACCACTTCCACCACCTGATCAACCAGCTCAGGTTTCGCCAGACCCATCACTTTGTAGGTAAAGGGGGTCGGGAATTCAAGCAGTTCGTTAAGTTTGGTTTTCATGTCAGCTCCGGCGTTAAAAAAGAACAACTCCCGCCGGGGGCGGGAGTGTTTAAGATGCATAGTATATGGGGATGGAAATCACACTTTCAAGTGTGTATTTTTTAACCAAACCAGTGGTGGAACATCAGCTTGATATAGTCGATGATTTTGCCGAAGAAATTCCCTTCAGGGATCTCCTGCAGAACCACCAGCGGACGCTGTTCAATAGTTTTACCATCAAGCTGGAAGTTGATAGTGCCCACAACCTGGTTTTTCGCCAGCGGGGCGTGCAGCTCGCTGTTTGTCAGCACGTAGCTGGCCTTGAGATCTTTCATGCGGCCACGCGGAATGGTCAGGTAGACGTCTTTGTCTACGCCCAGCGAGGCGCGATCGCTGTCGCCAAACCAGGCTGGCTCAGAGGCAAACTCTTTGCCTGCTTTGATTGGGTTAACGGTTTCGAAGAAGCGGAAGCCCCAGGTCAGCAGCTTTTTACTTTCGGCTTCACGACCTTTAAAGGTTCGGCCGCCCATCACGGCGGAGATCAGGCGCATCTGACCTTCAGTGGCCGACGCCACCAGGTTATAGCCCGCCTTGTCCGTATGGCCGGTTTTAATACCGTCAACGTTCAGGCTGTTATCCCACAGCAGGCCGTTACGGTTGGTCTGACGGATACCGTTAAAGGTAAACTCTTTCTCTTTATAGATGGTGTATTCGTTCGGCACGTCGCGGATCAGCGCCTGGCCGATCATCGCCATGTCGCGGGCGGAGCTGAACTGGCCGTCAGCATCAAGACCGTGCACCGTCTGGAAGTGGGAGTTTTTCAGTCCCAGCGCGTTCACGTAGCTGTTCATCAGGCCCACGAAGGCGTCCTGGCTACCGGCAACATAGTCGGCCATGGCCACGCAGGCGTCGTTACCGGACTGCAGGTTGATACCACGGATCAGCTGGGAGACCGGCACCTGCATGCCTGGCTTCAGGAACATCAGCGAGGAGCCTTTAAAGACCGGGTTGCCGGTAGCCCAGGCATCGTTGCCGATGGTGACCAGGTCCGTCTCTTTGAATTTACCCGCTTTCATCGCCTGGCCGATGACGTAGCTGGTCATCATTTTGGTCAGGCTGGCCGGATCGCGACGCGCGTCGGCGTTCTGTTCCGCCAGCACTTTGCCAGAGTTGTAGTCGATCAGGATATACGACTCTGCGTCAATTTGCGGAACGCCCGGGATCATGGTTTTGATGTTCAGATCATCAGCATGGGCAGCGGAGAGCGTGGCAGCGGCCAGCGCAGTGGTGAGCGCAAGGCGCTTCACGAGACGAACGGAAAAAGTGGTCTTCATGGTCAGAACAACGACATCCGTGATGAAATTAAAAAAAGTGCCTTACTATAGCAAAAGCTATACGGGCAGGCATCTGACTTTCAGCATGACTTTGTGACTGAAATTGACACAAACTGACAAAGTCAGACGCCGTCGGGGGCGCTTACTGCGCGCTGGTAATAAACGATTGCAGTTGCGCTTCGCTCTGCAGACGCTGCTGGAGTGCGCTGGCATCGGCTTTGCTGCTGAATGGACCAAGCTGAATACGCCAGACAGCACCGTTCTGCATTACCCGCCCCGGGACATCGAACTGCTGAACCAGGCGCTGCTGATACTGCTCGGCACGCGCTTTATCGCTCACCGCACCCACCTGTACGACATAGCCACCGGCGGTCGCCGCTGCGGCAGGGGCTGCTACGGCGGGCGCTGCTACAGGGGCGCTGCCCTGAACGGAACCGGGTGCAGTCACCGGCGCGGCAGCAGCGGGTGCAGCCGCGACAGGGGCGGCGGCGGCGGCCGGTTGCGCCTGCGCTGGCGGTTCGTTGCCCTCCAGCACGCCGGAAGCCAGCGTGGTCGGTGCGCCAAGGAAACCGCTGCCGCCAACCGGTGCACCGGTCGCGCCGTCGCTTTGCAGCGTATCGTTACTAATAGGGCGAACATCTGCCGCAGGCTGGGCAGGCTGTGGCGCAGAAGAGGCGCTGCCCATACCGCCGCTCAAATCCGGGCGAGCGGGCAGGGCATAGGTCTGCTGGGCAATCGTGGTACACACCGTGCCGGGGCCAGAGAACGAACCATCCTGCGAGACGATAATCGGGTCGACACGCACTTTAGTGTTGTTAGAGTTGTTCAGCCGATCGGCAGCGGCACGGGAGAGGGAGATCACCCGGTCATTACCGTAGGGGCCCCGATCGTTGATACGCACCACCACCATCCGGCCATTAGACAGGTTAGTAATACGTGCGTAGCTGGGGATCGGCAGGGTTGGGTGCGCTGCGGTCAGCTGCATCGGGTCAAATGCTTCGCCGGAGGCGGTCAGGTTGCTGCCTGGCTCCGCATCGTAGATGGCGGCGAGACCCGCCTGGGTAAAGCGCGAAGTGTCCTGCACAATCTTATAGGACTTGCCGTCACGCTCGTAGTCCTGGTTGACCGACGGATTCAGCGGCTCGTAGCGCGGTTCAGCCCCGCCGATCTCGACCGTCGGGCCGTTACAGACCGCAGGCTGCGGCGCAGCGGCAGTAGGCTGCTGGCTCTCATCGTTACTTGAACACGCTGTCAGTAATCCTGCTGCTACGCAAACTGCAAGGCAAAGCTTCCGCATTGCGAACCTCTTATACGCTTTTCGACAACATTTTTCTGTGGGTATGGATCGACATGACGATACCAAACCCGGCCATAAGCACAATCAGGGCTGAGCCGCCGTAGCTTACCAGCGGTAAGGGCACCCCCACCACCGGTAAAATACCGCTCACCATACCGATATTTACAAACACATAAACAAATAAAATCAGCATTAAACCGCCGGCCATTACGCGGCCAAAGGTGGTCTGCGCATGGGCGGCGATCCACAGGCCGCGCATAATCAGCAGCAGGTAGAGCGCCAGCAGGATCAGGATCCCCACCAGCCCCAGCTCTTCGCCCAGCACGGCAAAGATAAAGTCAGTGTGACGCTCGGGAAGAAACTCGAGCTGCGACTGGGTACCGTGCAGCCAGCCTTTACCACGCAGCCCACCGGAGCCAATGGCAATTTTAGACTGAATAATATGATAGCCTGCTCCCAGCGGATCGGTTTCCGGATCGAGCAACATCATGACGCGCTGACGCTGGTAGTCGTGCATCAGGAAGAACCAGAGGATCGGGATAAACGCCGCCAGCAGCAGGGCGGCAATGCCGATCAGCCGCCAGCTCAGGCCCGACAGGAAGAGCACAAACAGGCCGGAAAGGGCAATAAGAATCGAGGTGCCAAGGTCAGGCTGCGCGGCAACCAGCAGCGTGGGCATGAAGATCAGCACCAGCGCAATACCGGTATTTTTCAGCGACGGCGGACAGACGTCACGGTTGATAAAGCGCGCCACCATCAGCGGTACGGCGATTTTAGCGATCTCTGAGGGCTGGAAGCGCACAATGCCTAAATCGAGCCAGCGTTGTGCCCCTTTCGAGATAGCGCCAAAGGCATCAACCGCCACCAGCAGGATCACGCAAAAGATGTAGAGATAGGGTGCCCACCCCTCATAGACGCGCGGGGGGATCTGCGCCATCACTGCCATCACCACCAGGCCCATCGCGATCTGGCCAATTTTACGCTCGGTCATACCGACATCCTGACCGCTGGCGCTCCAGATGACGATGGCGCTATAGAACAGCAGCGCCAGGACGATCAGCAGCAGCGCCGGATCGATGTGGATTTTATCCCAGAACGATCTTTTGTTCGGATTATCCGTCATGGTTATTGGTCCTCAACCGCCGCTGACGACGGATTCTCCGCCGGCAGGTCGGTGTTGTTATCGCCCAGCATAATGTGGTCAAGGATCTGGCGCATGATGGTCCCGACCGCCGGGCCAGCACCGCCGTTTTCCAGAATGATTGCCACCGCGACCTGGGGTTTGTCATAGGGGGCAAACGCCGTCATGAGCTTATGGTCACGCAGGCGTTCCGCAATTTTATGCGCGTTATAGGTTTCGTTGGCCTTCAGGCCAAACACCTGCGCCGTACCGGATTTAGCCGCCACCTTGTAAGGGGCGTTGGCAAAGTATTTATGGCCCGTTCCGTTGGGACGGTTAGCTACGCCATACATCCCGTCTTTGGCAATCTCCCAGTAGCCGGAGTGGATATCGCCCACCGGCGGCTGCTCAGGCTGTTTCCACGGAACCTGCTGACCGTTTTCCGTGGTGCTCATCAGCAGGTGCGGCACTTTAACGATGCCATCGTTAATCAGGATCATCATCGCCTTGCTCATCTGGATCGGCGTCGCCGTCCAGTAGCCCTGGCCGATGCCTACCGGAATGGTATCACCCTGGTACCACGGCTTCTTAAAGCGTTTCAGCTTCCACTCGCGGGTGGGCATGTTCCCGGAGCGCTCTTCGGAGAGGTCGATACCGGTGTAGTGGCCGTAGCCAAATTTCCCCATCCACTCTCCGAGACGATCGATCCCCATGTCATAGGCGACCTGATAGAAGAAGGTATCGGCGGACTCTTCCAGGGATTTGGTGACGTTCAGGTGGCCGTGGCCCCACTTCTTCCAGTCGCGATAGCGCTTTTCAGAGCCAGGAAGCTGCCACCAGCCGGGGTCAAACAGGCTGGTGTTGCGGGTGATCACACCTGCGCTCAGCGCCGATACGGCAACATACGGCTTAACGGTCGATGCCGGTGGGTAGACCCCCTGCGTTGCACGGTTGATCAGTGGGGTATTGGGGTCATGCAGCAGGCCGTTGTAATCCTTGCTGGAGATGCCATCGACAAACAGGTTCGGGTTATAGCTTGGCATGGAGACCAGTGCCAGTATGCCGCCGGTGCGCGGGTCGGTTACCACCACCGCTGCCCGGCTCCCCTCCAGCAGGGTTTCGATATAGGTTTGCAGCTTGAGATCCAGCGTCAGATAGATGTCATGCCCGGCCTGGGGCGGCACCTCTTTCAGCTGGCGGATCACGCGGCCACGGTTGTTAACCTCAACCTCTTCATAGCCGGTCTGGCCATGAAGTACGTTCTCATAGTAACGCTCAATCCCGAGCTTGCCGATGTCGTGCGTCGCTGCATAGTTAGCGAGAATGCCCTCTTTATCGAGGCGCTCCACGTCTTTATCGTTGATTTTCGAAACGTAGCCGATGACGTGGGTCAGGGCGGAGCCATAGGGGTAGAAGCGGCGCTTATAGCCTTTCACTTCCACGCCCGGGAAGCGGTACTGGTTTACGGCAAAGCGCGCCACCTGCACTTCAGTCAGGTTGGACTTCACCGGGATAGAGGTAAAGCGGTGTGAGCGGGCGCGCTCTTTTTTGAAGTTGGCGATGTCATCATCGTTGAGATCGACCACGTCACGCAGCGCATCCAGCGTCTGCTGCACGTTATCTACCTTCTCAGGCATCATCTCAACCTGATAGATGGTCCGGTTGAGCGCCAGCGGCGTCCCGTTGCGGTCATAGATGATGCCGCGGCTCGGTGCAATCGGCACCAGCTTGATCCGGTTTTCATTGGAGCGCGTCTGGTAGTCGGTGTGACGGACAATCTGCAAATTATAGAGGTTAGCGACGAGTACGCCGCTGAGCAGCAGGATCCCTGTAAAGGCGACGATCGCCCGGCGCACAAACAGCGCGGACTCAGCCGTATAGTCGCGAAAAGAGTTCTGTAATTTCATCCGCTGCTTAATCTACCTAAGGCTCTTCGTTACTCACGGTGATAGGGATGGTTGGTCGTAATGCTCCATGCGCGGTACAGGCTTTCTGCCACCAGAACCCGGACCAGCGGGTGGGGGAGCGTTAACGCAGAGAGTGACCAACTTTGTTCTGCTGCCGCTTTGCAGGCGGGCGATAGCCCCTCCGGACCGCCGATCAGCAGGCTGACGTCACGTCCGTCCTGCTTCCAGCGCTCCAGCTCGTTTGCCAGCTGCGGCGTATCCCAGGGTTTGCCTGGAATATCGAGGGTAACGATGCGGTTTTTTCCTGCCGCAGCGAGCATAAGCTCACCCTCTTTATCCAGAATGCGTTTAATATCCGCATTTTTGCCGCGCTTGCCGGCAGGGATCTCCACCAGCTCAAACGGCATATCTTTCGGAAATCGACGCAGATATTCAGTAAAGCCGGTTTGTACCCAGTCGGGCATCTTTGTGCCGACGGCGACCAGTTGCAGCTTCACCCATTAGCTCCAGAGCTTTTCCAGCTCGTAGAGACGGCGGCTCTCTTCCTGCATAACGTGAACAATCACATCGCCCAGATCGACCACGACCCAGTCGGCAACGTTTTCACCCTCAACGCCGAACGGGATCAGGCCCGCGGCGCGGGATTCCTGCACCACATGGTTGGCGATAGAGACAACGTGACGCGTAGAAGTACCGGTGCAGATGATCATGCAGTCGGTGATGCTTGATTTACCCTTAACATCTAAGGTGACGATGTCCTGACCTTTCAGGTCGTCAATTTTGTCGATAACAAAATCCTGGAGTGCTTTACCCTGCAAGTGTTCCCCCTGGGTGGATGCAAATAACGATAATCAATAAAGAGTCAGCCAGTATACCTGAAGCCCGGCCTTTTCGGGACGAAAGTCGTCTATATGTCTCTGAAAGTGGGCTATCATCCCACCCTCCGCACAAGATTGCATCGCCATTTTTGTAAAACAATTTCTATGGAACTGCTGCGGAGGGAAAAGTCTGGCAGCGGAGGATAGCAGTCTGGAAGGTGGTGTCAATGTCCGAATCATGCGACAGAAAAAATGCAGACCATTATCGATCATCCGGCTGCCAGCCAGCGCGGCTGTTCAGCACGCTTAATGTGGCAAAGCCGTCATAGATGTCGATCGCGCTCCATGCGCCCTGGGCAACGCGGAAGTGCCACAGCGAGGCGGGCGGCATGTTGAGCAGGGTAGCAATCAGCACGCTCAATACCCCCTGATGGCTTACAATCAGCACGTTTTCATGACCATCCCAGTCGGTGAGGCGGTCAATAAACTGCTGCACCCGGCTGGAAAATGCCTGAAAGCCCTCACCGTTGGTGGGGATTGTCGTTTGCCAGTCGGTACACCAGGCAGCGTAGCGTTGCGCATCCTCAAGGGTGAGATCGCGATGGTGGCGCATCTCCCAGTCACCGAAAAACATCTCGTTAAGCAGGGCTGATGTGTGGACGGGAACCATTCGGCTATCCAGAACCAGCCGGGCGGTATGCTGCGCCCGCTCAAGCGCGCTGCAAATCGCCACGTCAAAGGGGACGTCAGCCAACAGTCCGTGCAGCGTTTGTGCCTGGACAATACCGCGCGGGGTAAGCGGGGTGGGGGAGTGCCCGCTGTAGAGACCGGCTACGTTTGCTTCTGTCTCACCATGTCGGACAAGCCAAAGACGCATAGCATATGCTCCTGATTATTTATACAAAGTTTAACACCGCGCCAGCATGCCGTTCGGCTTTTCGTTAAGATAGCGGCTTTACCCGGAGAAAAAAGATGGCTTTATTTAACAGCGCGCACGGCGGTAACATCCGCGAGGCCGCGGCGTTACTGGGCATCAACCCGGGCGACCTGCTGGATTTTAGCGCCAATATTAACCCGGCGGGTATGCCTGCCTCACTTAAACGCGCGCTGGGCGACAATTTTCAACTTGCCGAGCGCTATCCAGACGCCGACTATATAAATCTGCACCGGTGCATTGCCGCGCATCACGGTATTGCCCCACGCCACGTACTGGCTGATAACGGCGAAACGGCGTTAATTTTTGCCCTGGTCAATGCCCTGAAGCCGCGCCGTGCCCTGCTGGTGGCTCCGGGTTTTGCCGAGTACCGTCGGGCGCTGGCTCTTGCCGACTGTCATATCAGCACCCTCTTCCTGCGGGAGTCAGACGGCTGGCAGCTAACCGATTCCATCCTCAATGCCCTGACGCCTGACATCGACTGTCTGTTTCTTTGCACGCCGAATAATCCCACCGGCCTGCTGCCGGAGCGTACGCTTCTGCATCGTATCGCTGCCCGCTGCAAGTTAAACGGGATCGCGCTGATCCTCGACGAAGCCTTTATCGATTTTATTGAGCACGAGACGGGCTTTATTCCCTGGCTGGCGGATAATCCCCACGTCTGGGTGCTGCGCTCGCTGACAAAATTCTACGCCATCCCCGGGCTACGGTTGGGCTATCTGGTTAACTATGATGACGCGGCGCTGGAGCGCGTCCGCCACCAGCAGATGCCGTGGTCGATCAACGCCTTTGCCGCGCTGGCAGGGGAGATCATTCTTCGCGATCGTCCCTATCAGCAGGCAACCTGGGCCTGGCTGCAAGCGGAAAGGCCGCGTCTTTTTCAGGCGCTGAGCGCGCTGCCGGGGATCACGGTTTGGCCTGGGGAGGCGAACTATCTCTTTCTACGCAGCGACCTGCCGGGGGAGACGCTACAGCGGGGGCTGCTGGCAGAGCAGGTGCTGATCCGCAGCTGCAGCAACTATTCAGGGCTGAAAGAGGGTTACTATCGCGTGGCAGTACGTAGCCAGCGGGAAAACGATCGTCTGATTGCCGCTATGCGGCGTGTGCTTAACGGTACAGCCCCTGCTGCATAATGTAGCTGAGTACGGCTGGTGGAAGCAGCTCGTCACAGGCCTGGCCCTGCCGCAGCCGCTGGCGAATTTGCGTGGCAGAGATATCAAACCACGGCGTCCGGGCGAGATAGATCTTGCCGCCGGGCAGGGTGTGCAGATCGCGACTCTCTGTAGTCAGGTGCTGCTCCAGCCAGCGCTGATGCGCCGCGTCGCGCATCTCCAGCGCGTAGCCCGGACGGCGGCAGACGATCAGATGGCAGTAGCTAAGAATGCTGTCGTAGCGGTACCAGGTCGGAAAGTTAAGCAGCGAGTCCTGACCGATAATAAAGGCTAGCGGGCGGTCAGGGCCGCTCTCCTGACGCCAGGTCTTCAGCGTCTGTGCCGAGTACGACGGCGTGTCACGCTGCAGCTCCCGCTCGTCGAGGATAAACAGGGGGCGGTCGGCAATCGCCAGCGCCAGCATGGTCTTACGCTGCTGACTGGAAGCCGCCGGCTGAGGACGATGCGGCGGCACGTTGTTAGGCATGATAATAACCCGCGACAGGCCAATTGCCTCTGCCAGCGCCTCTACCGGTAAGAGGTGTCCATAGTGGACGGGATCGAAGGTCCCGCCAAACAGCGCCTGCAGCTTACTCATATCACCCCTCAATAAACACGTCTGCCAGCGTCTTATGGCAGAGCAGCAGAGAGATCCCCTCCAGCTCGGGCCAGACCGACTGGCCGTAATCCTGCTTAACAATAAGTTCGGTACGGCTCAGGAGATGCACCGCCTGACGGAGCTGGTTAGCGCTCAGGCGGTTTAGCGCCTCGGTGGTAACGGCACGGCGATTTTGCCATACCCGGTGCTTATCGAAGAGGGCGCGCAGAGGCGTGTGCGCCATCTGACGCTTTAAGTTTAACAGCAGCAGTAGCTCACGCTGCACGGTGCGTAGCAGGATCACCGGCTCGCTGGCTTCGAGCCTGAGCTGCTGCAAAATATGCAGGGCGCGTTTGCTCTTGCCCGCCAGCAGGGCATCGACCCAGTGGAAAGGGGTAAAGTGCGCGGCATCGTTCACCGCCTGCTCAACGCGTGGCAGAGTCAGTTTGCCGTCCGGCCAGAGCAGGGCGAGCCGATCCAGCGCCTGGGCCAGCGCCAGCAGGTTGCCTTCGTAGCAGTAGCAGAGCAGCTGATTTGCGGCATCGTCAAGCTGCACATTATTCTGTTTTGCGCGATTTGCGACCCAGCGCGGAAGCTGCGCCTGCTCCGGTGTCTGGCAGGTCACCAACACGGATCGGTTCGCCAGGGCGCTAAACCAGGCGGCGTTCTCCTGTGCTTTGGTGAGCTTATTGCCACGTACAATCAGCAGCAGATCGTCGTGTAACAGCCCGGTCAGGGTCGCGAGCTGTTCGTTAATCGCGGCATTCGGGCCGTTGTCCGGGAGCTGCAGCATCAGCGTCTGGCGGCTGGCGAACAGGCTCATGGCCTGGCAGAGAGAGAAGAGCGCGGTCCAGTCGGTACTGGCATCGAGCGCAACGGTATGGTGTTCATCGAAGCCCTGGGCTGCGGCCGCCTGGCGCACCGCATCCTGGCTCTCCTGAAGCAGCAACGGATCGTTGCCAAGCAGCAGATACGCCGCACGCAGCCCTTCATTGAGCTGCGCGCGGAGCTGTTCAGGGTACAGCTTTAACATCAGTTACCCAGCGTAGTTGAGACGCGAGAGGAGGTATCGGTCGCTTTGGCTTCTGCTTTGGCTTCCGCAATCCGCTCCTGCTTCTCTGCAGTCTGCACGCTTGGCAGCTGACGGATTAATTGTTCAGCAGCTTTATCGTACATCTCCGAAATAATCATCTCCTGCTCGGCATCCTTCGCCAGCGCAGTCTGCGGGTTATCGAAGAATGAACGATAAACCTTGGTGTGCAGCGGATAGATGCCCTGACCCGGGATGAGCACCGTGGCCTGAACGCTCATCACCATCTGGTACTCAGCCGTGCGGCCATCGCGGAAGATGGAGGCAGTATCCTGACCAACCGACGAGCCAAGCAAACGGAAAGAGGGCACATCCTGGCGCACGGAGCTTTTCTCTACCAGCGTCACGCCGTTCAGGCGCAGCTGAGAGCGTATCGCGCGGCTTAGCGGACCGTTGGGATCCCCCGAGTCGAAAATCATGGTTTTCATCTCATCAGGGATAGCTGAGCTATTGCGCAGATGCCAGCCACATCCGGCGGTGACCAGCACCGCCAATGACAACAATAATGTTGTTAGAAATCGCACGCTTCCTCCCGCGCTTAGCCAACGACCAGATTGAGCAGTTTACCTGGAACGTAAATCACTTTACGCACGGTAACGCCATCAAGATATTTTGCAACCAGCGGCTCCTGGCCCGCGCGCTCGCGCACCTGCTCTTCGCTGGCGTCGACCGGCACGGTGATTTTGCCGCGTACTTTACCATTTACCTGGACTACAACCAGGGTGGTGTTCTCCACCATCGCCTGCTCGTCAGCCACCGGCCACGGCGCGTTGTCAATATCGCCTTCGCCTTTCAGCTCCTGCCAGAGGGTGAAGCTGGCGTGCGGGGTGAACGGGTTGAGCATACGCACCACGGCCAGCAGCGCTTCCTGCATCAGGGCGCGATCCTGCTCGCTCTCCAGCGGCGCTTTCGCCAGCTTGTTCATCAGCTCCATAATCGCCGCAATAGCGGTGTTGAAGGTCTGACGGCGACCGATATCGTCGGTCACTTTAGCAATGGTTTTATGCACGTCACGACGCAGCGACTGCTGGTCTTCACTGAGCGCGGCAACGTCCAGCGCCGGAGCATCGCCCTGCGAAGTGTGCTCGTAAACCAGTTTCCAGACGCGTTTCAGGAAGCGGTTTGCCCCTTCAACGCCGGACTCCTGCCACTCAAGGGTCATATCCGCCGGAGAGGCGAACATCATAAACAGACGCACGGTATCTGCACCGTAGCGCTCTACCATCTCCTGCGGGTCGATGCCGTTGTTTTTCGACTTGGACATCTTGCTCATGCCGGTATAGACCAGCTCATGGCCTGCCGCGTCCTGCGCCTTCACGATGCGGCCTTTCTCGTCACGCTCGACGATGGCCTCTTTCGGGGAGACCCAGTTACGCTCGCCGTTTACGCCCACGTAGTAGAAGGCATCTGCCAGCACCATGCCCTGGCAGAGCAGCTGCTTCGCTGGCTCATCAGAGTTGACCATGCCCGCATCGCGCATCAGCTTGTGGAAGAAGCGGAAGTAGAGCAGGTGCATGATGGCGTGCTCGATCCCGCCGATGTAGATATCTACCGGCAGCCAGTAGTTAGCGGCGTTGGGATCCAGCATCCCCTCGTTGTACTGCGGGCAGGTATAGCGCGCATAGTACCAGGAGGACTCCATAAAGGTGTCGAAGGTGTCAGTTTCACGCAGCGCAGGCTGGCCGTTAACGGTGGTTTTCGCCCACTCGGGGTCGGCCTTGATCGGGCTGGTAATGCCGTCCATCACCACGTCTTCCGGCAGAATAACCGGGAGCTGGTCTTCAGGGGTCGGCAGCACGGTGCCGTCTTCCAGCGTTACCATAGGGATTGGCGCGCCCCAGTAGCGCTGACGGGAGACACCCCAGTCGCGCAGGCGGAAGTTAACCTTGCGCTCGCCAACGCCGTTCGCCGCCAGCTTGTCGGCAATGGCGTTAAACGCGGCTTCGAAGCCCAGGCCGTCAAACTCGCCGGAGTTAAACAGCACACCTTTTTCAGTCAGCGCCTGCGCACTGAGATCCGGCTCGGTGCCGTCGGCTGCGAGGATAACCGGCTTGATCTCTAAACCATATTTAGTAGCAAACTCGTAGTCGCGCTGATCGTGGCCCGGAACGGCCATCACTGCGCCGGTGCCGTACTCCATCAGTACGAAGTTCGCTGCCCAGACCGGGATCGTTTCGCCAGTCAGCGGGTGAATAGCGCGCACGCCGGTGTCGACACCTTTTTTCTCCATGGTCGCCATGTCTGCTTCGGCAACTTTGGTGTTGCGGCATTCGGCAATGAAGTCGCCCAGCGCCGGGTTATAGGCCGCCGCCTGGGTGCTCAGCGGGTGGCCCGCGGCAACCGCCAGGTAGGTGACGCCCATAAAGGTGTCTGGACGGGTGGTGTAGACGGTCAGCTTGTCGTCGCTGTTCTCGACGTCAAAGGTGATCTCCACGCCTTCAGAGCGGCCAATCCAGTTGCGCTGCATGGTTTTAACGGTGTCCGGCCACTGGTCCATATGGTCCAGATCGTTCAGCAGCTCGTCAGCGTAGGCGGTGATTTTAATAAACCACTGCGGGATCTCTTTACGCTCAACCCTGGTGTCGCAGCGCCAGCAGCAGCCGTCGATCACCTGCTCGTTAGCCAGCACGGTCTGGTCGTTCGGGCACCAGTTCACCGCCGAGGTCTTCTTGTAGACCAGGCCTTTTTTATACAGCTCGGTGAAGAACTTCTGCTCCCAGCGGTAGTACTCCGGGGTGCAGGTCGCCAGCTCGCGGCTCCAGTCGTAGCCAAAGCCCAGCATCTTGAGCTGGTTTTTCATGTAGTTGATATTGTCGTAAGTCCATGGCGCGGGCGCGGTATTGTTCTTCACTGCCGCACCTTCCGCCGGCAGGCCGAAGGCATCCCAGCCGATAGGCTGCAGGACGTTTTTACCCAGCATGCGCTGATAGCGGGAGATCACATCGCCAATGGTGTAGTTACGCACGTGGCCCATGTGTAGCCGGCCAGAAGGATAGGGAAGCATAGACAGGCAGTAATACTTCTCTTTGCTCTCGTCTTCAGTGACTTCAAATGTGCGCTTCTCTTCCCAGTGAAGCTGG
>JBCNNW010000026.1:0-42485 GCA_039594205.1 Pseudescherichia sp.
ATGCCAGGCAGGGGCAGGTTGCAACCGTGCTGTCTGCCCCGGCTAAAATTACCAACCACCTGGTGGCGATGATTGAAAAGACCATCGGTGGCCAGGATGCCGTACCCAATATCAGCGACGCAGAACAGATCTTTGCCGACCTGCTTGCAGGCCTGGCCGACGCCCAGCCCGATTTCCCCCTTGTCCGGCTGAAGCAGTTGGTGGAGCAGGAGTTCGCGCAAATAAGACATGTGCTGCATGGTATCGCTCTGCTGGGCCAGTGCCCGGACAGCATCAACGCCGCCATCATCTGCCGGGGGGAGAAACTCTCCATCGCCATTATGGCCGGGCTGCTGGAAGCAAGGGGGCATAAGGTCTCGGTGATCGATCCGGTGGAAAAACTGCTCGCCGTAGGCCACTACCTTGAATCTACCGTAGATATCGCCGAATCCACCCGCCGTATCGCCGCCAGTCAGATCCCCGCAGATCATATGATCCTGATGGCCGGGTTCACCGCCGGCAATGAGAAGGGCGAGCTGGTGGTGCTGGGACGTAACGGCTCTGACTACTCTGCCGCCGTGCTCGCCGCCTGCCTGCGCGCCGACTGCTGTGAAATCTGGACCGACGTTGACGGCGTCTACACCTGCGATCCACGCCAGGTTCCCGATGCCCGGCTGCTGAAGTCGATGTCCTATCAGGAGGCGATGGAGCTATCCTACTTCGGTGCCAAGGTGCTGCACCCGCGGACCATTACCCCGATCGCCCAGTTCCAGATCCCCTGCCTGATTAAAAATACCGGTAATCCACAGGCCCCCGGCACGCTGATTGGTGCCACCTCCGAGGATGACGGCCTGCCGGTTAAGGGCATCTCTAACCTCAATAACATGGCGATGTTCAGCGTCTCGGGTCCCGGCATGAAAGGGATGGTCGGGATGGCGGCGCGGGTGTTTGCGGTCATGTCACGCGCCGGGATCTCGGTAGTGCTGATTACCCAGTCCTCATCCGAATATAGCATCAGCTTCTGCGTACCGCAGGCCGACTGCGCCCGTGCGCGTCGGGCGCTGAGTGATGAGTTCTATCTTGAGCTGAAAGAGGGGCTGCTGGAGCCGCTGGCAGTGATGGAGCGGCTGGCGATTATCTCGGTGGTCGGCGACGGTATGCGTACTCTGCGCGGTATCTCGGCAAAATTCTTTGCCGCGCTGGCCCGCGCCAATATCAACATTGTGGCGATAGCCCAGGGCTCCTCCGAGCGCTCCATCTCGGTGGTGGTCAGCAACGATGATGCCACTACCGGCGTGCGCGTCACCCATCAGATGCTGTTCAATACCGACCAGGTAATTGAGGTCTTCGTGATTGGCGTCGGCGGCGTCGGCGGCGCGCTGCTGGATCAGCTCAAGCGTCAGCAGAGCTGGCTGAAGGGCAAGCATATCGACCTGCGGGTCTGCGGTGTAGCGAACTCAAAGGCGCTGCTGACCAACGTGCACGGTCTTGACCTGGAGAACTGGCAGGCCGAGCTGGCAGAGGCGAAAGAGCCGTTCAATCTGGGCCGCCTGATCCGCCTGGTCAAAGAGTACCATCTGCTTAACCCGGTGATCGTTGACTGTACCTCCAACCAGGCGGTGGCCGATCAGTACGCCGACTTCCTGCGCGAAGGCTTCCACGTGGTCACGCCGAACAAAAAAGCCAACACCTCGTCGATGGACTACTACCACCAGCTGCGCCATGCTGCCGCTGGGTCGCGCCGCAAGTTTCTCTACGACACTAACGTTGGGGCAGGGCTGCCGGTCATTGAAAACCTGCAAAATCTGCTTAACGCCGGTGATGAACTACAGCGCTTCTCCGGGATCCTCTCCGGGTCACTCTCTTTTATTTTCGGTAAGCTGGACGAAGGCATGAGCCTCTCGGAGGCAACCGGCATTGCACGGGATTTGGGCTATACCGAGCCGGATCCACGAGACGATCTCTCTGGCATGGACGTGGCGCGCAAGCTGCTGATCCTCGCCCGCGAAACGGGCCGCGAGCTGGAGCTGACCGATATTGTTATCGAGCCGGTGCTGCCGGCGAGTTTTGACAGCAGCGGCGACGTAAACAGCTTTATGGCCCGTCTGCCGCAGCTCGATGACGCCTTTGCCGCCCGCGTGGCGAAAGCGCGTGATGAGGGTAAAGTGTTGCGCTACGTTGGCAATATCGAAGAGGATGGTGTCTGCCGGGTAAAAATTGCCGAGGTAGACGGCAACGATCCGCTCTATAAAGTGAAAAACGGCGAGAACGCGCTGGCGTTCTACAGCCACTACTATCAACCGCTGCCGCTGGTGCTACGTGGTTATGGTGCGGGCAACGATGTGACGGCGGCGGGCGTTTTTGCCGATCTGCTGCGCACCCTCTCATGGAAGTTAGGAGTTTAACATGGTGAAAGTGTATGCCCCGGCCTCCAGCGCCAATATGAGCGTTGGCTTCGACGTGCTTGGGGCGGCGGTCACGCCGGTGGATGGCTCCCTGCTGGGCGACGTCGTCACGGTAGAGGCGGCCGACCGTTTTAGCCTGAATAATCTGGGGCGTTTTGCGGATAAGCTGCCCCCGGAGCCGCGGGAAAATATTGTCTACCAGTGCTGGGAGCGTTTCTGCCAGGAGCTGAATAAAACCATTCCGGTGACCATGACGCTGGAAAAAAATATGCCGATTGGCTCGGGGCTAGGCTCCAGCGCCTGCTCCGTGGTCGCCGCGCTGGTGGCGATGAACGAGCACTGCGGCAAGCCGCTCAACGATACGCGCCTGCTGGCGCTGATGGGCGAGCTGGAGGGGCGCATCTCCGGCAGCATTCATTACGATAACGTGGCCCCCTGTTTCCTCGGCGGCATGCAGCTGATGATCGAAGAGAACGGCATTATCAGTCAGCAGGTGCCAGGCTTTGATGAGTGGCTCTGGGTGCTGGCCTACCCAGGGATCAAGGTCTCCACGGCCGAGGCGCGGGCGATTTTACCTGCGCAGTACCGCCGTCAGGACTGTATCGCCCACGGGCGGCATCTGGCCGGGTTTATTCATGCCTGCTACTCCCGTCAGCCGCAGCTGGCCGCGAAGCTGATGAAGGACGTGATTGCCGAGCCATACCGCGCCCGCCTGCTGCCAGGCTTTAAAGAGGCACGCCAGGCGGTGGCAGAGATTGGCGCGCTGGCGAGCGGTATCTCCGGATCGGGACCGACGCTGTTCGCGCTCTGTGATAAACCGGACACCGCGCAGCGCGTAGCAGACTGGCTGGGTAAACACTATCTGCAAAATCAGGAAGGCTTCGTTCATATTTGCCGGCTGGATACAGCGGGCGCACGCGTACTGGGATAATCAATGAAACTCTACAACCTTAAAGATCACAACGAGCAGGTCTCCTTTGCCCAGGCGGTTACGCAGGGGCTGGGTAAGCAGCAGGGGCTTTTCTTCCCTCACGATCTGCCCGAGTTCAACCTGACTGAAATCGACGAGATGCTGGAGCAGGATTTCGTCAGCCGTAGCGCAAAGATCCTTGCGGCCTTCATTGGGGATGAGATCCCGCAGGCACTGCTGGAGGAGCGCGTACGGACGGCCTTTACCTTCCCGGCACCGGTGAGCAAGGTCGAGGATGACATCGGCTGTCTGGAGCTGTTCCACGGCCCGACGCTGGCATTTAAAGACTTCGGCGGCCGTTTTATGGCGCAGATGCTGACCCACATCAGCGGCGACAAGCCGGTGACCATTCTTACCGCTACCTCCGGCGATACTGGCGCGGCGGTGGCTCACGCCTTCTACGGCCTGAAAAACGTGCGCGTGGTTATTCTCTATCCGCAGGGCAAAATCAGCCCGCTGCAGGAGAAGCTCTTCTGTACCCTGGGGGGGAACATTGAAACGGTGGCTATCGACGGCGACTTCGACGCCTGCCAGGCGCTGGTCAAGCAGGCCTTTGATGATGAGGAGCTGAAGCAGACCCTGGGGCTGAACTCGGCAAACTCCATCAACATCAGCCGCCTGCTGGCGCAGATCTGCTACTACTTCGAGGCGGTGGCGCAGCTGCCGCAGGAAGCGCGCAACCAGCTGGTGATCTCTGTCCCCAGCGGAAACTTCGGCGATCTCACCGCCGGGCTGCTGGCAAAATCGCTGGGCCTGCCGGTGAAGCGCTTTATTGCTGCTACCAACGCCAACGACACCGTGCCGCGCTTCCTGCAGGCAGGGGAGTGGAGTCCGAACGCGACCCAGGCGACGCTCTCTAACGCCATGGACGTCAGCCAGCCGAACAACTGGCCGCGCGTGGAGGAGCTGTTCCGCCGTAAGATCTGGCGTCTGAACGAGCTGGGCTATGCCGCCATCAATGACGAGGTGACTAAAGCCACTATGCTGGAGCTGAAAGAGAAGGGATATCTCTCCGAGCCGCACGCGGCGGTGGCCTATCGCGCCCTGCGCGACCAGCTGCATCCGGGCGAGTACGGCCTGTTCCTCGGCACCGCGCATCCGGCGAAATTCAAAGAGAGCGTCGAGGCGATCCTTGGCGATACGCTGGATCTGCCTGCCGCGCTGGCGGAGCGCGCCGAGCTGCCGCTGCTCTCCCACAGCCTGCCTGCTGATTTTTCCGCCCTGCGCGCGCTGATGATGCAAAAAGCATAATAGCAGTCGCTAATTTATAGGCCGGGTAAGCGAAGCGCCACCCGGCTTTTTTTACGTCCAAATGTGAAGGAAATGTGCAGGAAAATAGCAGAGAAAAAGTAGAAATTCCCAATAAATGCGGTAACTTACAGATTAGGATTGCAGAGAATAACAACTCGGTAACGGATTACGTAATCTCTTTACATCAGCCCGTAACGGGTCAAAAAAGAAGTAAGGAGTTACCCATGCTGAAGCGTATTTCAAAACCTCTGATCCTCGCCCTCTCTATGCTGGCCATTGCGCCAATGGCGGCCCAGGCGGCAGAGCTTACTCTGCTGCCCTCGGTAAAGCTGCAGATTGGCGATCGCGACAAAGGCGGTAACTACTGGGACGGTGGTCACTGGCGTGACCACAGCTACTGGAAAAAACACTACGAGTGGCGGGAGAACCGCTGGCAGCCACACCGTCCGGACCGTCGTGACTTCTATCATCACGACAACGGCCACCATCGCGGCCATGGCCCGGATCGCCATCATCACTAATATTTAGCGCGCCGCGATTAACGCTCGCGGCGCTTAAAGACCAGCTCGCTCTTTTTCGACATCTCTTCATCAAAGACATAGCCGTCCACATCAAACGCCTTTAACTGCTCCGGCATCGTCAGGCGGTTTGCAATAATGTAGCGGCTCATCAGCCCGCGTGCCTTCTTGGCATAGAAGCTAATCACCTTAAAAGCACCGTTTTTCTCATCAAGGAACACCGGTTTCACGATCTCGCCAGCAAGCTGCTTCGGCTTCACCGCCCGGAAGTACTCATCCGACGCCAGGTTAACGATAATGTTATCCCCCTGCGCCGCCAGCGCCTCGTTGAGCGTCCGGGTGATAGTGTCGCCCCAGAACTGATAGAGATCGCTGCCTTGCGGGTTCTGCAGGCGAATGCCCATCTCCAGACGGTAGGGCTGCATCAGATCGAGCGGGCGCAGCACGCCGTAGAGACCCGAGAGCATCCGCAGATGCTGCTGGGCGAAGGTGAAATCGTCGTCGCTGAAGGTCTCAGCCTGCATTCCGGCATAGACATCGCCCTTAAAGGCCAGTATCGCCTGACGCGCGTTGTCAGGGGTAAAGTCCGGCTGCCAGTCGTGAAAGCGGGTGGCGTTAAGATCGGCCAGCTTATCGCTGATGCCCATCAGGGTTTTGATTTGCGGCGCAGAGAGCTGGCGGGCAACGTCAATCAGCTGCTGGGCGTGATCCAGCAACACCGGCTGCGTATAGCGCTGGGTGGCCAGCGGGCTTTGGTAATCCAGCGTCTTGGCCGGCGAGATCAGAATCAGCATGTCCACTCCTCAGGAAAATATGCGCAGACTTAAGCAAAAAACGGACTTTAGCAAAAAAAGCGCCTGCGTTGATCGATAGTTGCGATTGCCATCCTACCTGTCCGGCAGGTTATCCCATGCGCCGGGAGCCAGCTGACGTTGGATCTCCGGATAGCGCTGGGGATTAAACACCGGCCGCACGCCCAGCCTGCGCTGGCGCAGGTAGTCACTGGCAATGATGCGCACCACCGGCGACAGCAGCAGGATGGCGCTGAGGTTAACAATCGCCATCAGCGCCATTATCACGTCCGCCAGCTGCCAGACCATCGGCAGGCTCAGCAGCGATCCGGTTAGCACCATTAACAACGTGCCAGCGCGTAGCAGCCAGAGGATCCACCTGTTGTGCAGGCGCAGGAAAATGAGGTTGTTTTCGGCGTAGATATAGTTCACCACAATGGTAGTGAAGGCAAACAGCGCGGTAATCACGGCAACGAACCCGGCGGCCCAGCTGCCGGTCAGGGAGACCATCGCCTGCTGCACTAGCTCAATGCCGTTTAATGTATCGTGCGCCGCCGACTCGTCGGCCAGCAGGACGAGGAGCGCGCTGGCGGTGCAGACGATAATGGTATCGGTAAAGACGCCAATCATCTGCACAATCCCCTGGGCAGCCGGATGCGGAGGCCAGGATGCCGCAGCCGCTGCCGCATTGGGCGTGGTACCCATCCCTGCCTCATTCGACAGCATGCCGCGTTGAAAGCCGCTGGTCAGTGCCTGGCTGACGGTGTAGCCAAGCGCGCCTGTCGCCGCCTCGTGCCAGCCGAAGGCACCGCGAAAGATAGCGTTGACGATGCCGGGGAGCTGCTCAACGTGCCAGGCACCGATCAGCAGGCAGGCGAGCACCCACACCAGCATCAGGACCGGGACCAGCCACTGCATCATACGGGCAACGCCGCGAATGCCGAGTCTCATCGCCAGCAGCGCAGCGATCGCTAAAATTACACCGCTGATCGGCTGCGGTATCCCCCATGCGTAGTGCAGGGCATGGGCCACAGAGTTAGACTGGACAGTGTTGAAAATGAGACCGTAGACCAGCAGCAGGAAGAGGGCGAACACGATGCCCATCCAGCGCATGCCCAGGCCACGGGTGATGTACCAGGCGGGGCCGCCGCGAAACTGATTATGCTCGTCACGCTCTTTATAGAGCTGGGCCAGCGCGCACTCGCCAAAGGCGGTGGCCATGCCGATCAGTGCGGCGACCCACATCCAGAACACCGCGCCCGGCCCGCCAGCGGAGATCGCCAGCGCCACGCCTACCAGGTTGCCGCTGCCGACGCGGGCAGCGAGGCTGGTGCAGAGCGCCTGGAATGAGGTCAGGCCGCCCGGCTGCGGCATCACGCTGTTTTTCAGACTCTTGCCGACGTGGCGCAGATAGCGAAACTGGATAAATCCACTGCGCACGGTAAACCAGATCCCTGCTCCTATAAGCAGATAGATCATTACCGAGTCCCAAAGTATATCGTTGATAAAAAGCAAGAAATCCGGCATTCACATTCCTCTTGTTCATGCCCTTGAACCCATTCAAACGCGGCTATTTTCAGGCGGCGTTTCGCGTCGTTGACCGAGTCTACCATACTCCAGGTTTGGGCACTGTCTGCGGTTGCGCTGACAGTGCGGCGTGATATCATCAGGGAAGACCGGTTACATCCCCCTAACAAGCTGTTTAAAGAGAAACACGATTATGACGGATAAATTGACCTCCCTGCGTCAGTTCACCACCGTGGTGGCCGACACCGGAGACATTGCGGCAATGAAGCTATATCAGCCGCAGGATGCTACAACCAACCCTTCTCTGATCCTTAACGCAGCCCAGATCCCTGAATACCGCAAGCTGATTGATGACGCCGTGACCTGGGCTAAAAGCCAGAGCAGCGACCGCGCGCAGCAGATCGTTGACGCCTCCGACAAGCTGGCGGTGAACATCGGCCTGGAGATCCTGAAGCTGGTGCCGGGCCGCATCTCCACCGAAGTGGACGCGCGCCTCTCCTATGACACCGAAGGCTCCATTGCCAAAGCCAAACGCCTGATCAAGCTCTATAACGACGCAGGCATTAGCAACGATCGCATTCTGATCAAGCTGGCCTCCACCTGGCAGGGCATCCGTGCCGCTGAGCAGCTGGAGAAAGAGGGCATCAACTGTAACCTGACCCTGCTGTTCTCCTTTGCCCAGGCGCGCGCCTGTGCTGAGGCGGGCGTGTTCCTGATTTCGCCGTTTGTTGGTCGTATCCTTGACTGGTACAAGTCCAACACCGACAAGAAAGAGTACGCGGCCTCTGAAGATCCGGGCGTGGTCTCTGTGACCGAAATCTACGAATACTACAAGCAGCACGGCTATGAAACCGTTGTTATGGGCGCAAGCTTCCGTAACGTTGGTGAAATCATTGAGCTGGCAGGCTGCGACCGCCTGACTATCGCCCCTGCGCTGCTGAAAGAGCTGGCAGAGAGCGAAGGTACGGTAGAGCGTAAGCTCTCCTTCAGCGGTGAAGTGAAAGCGCGTCCGGAGCGCATCACCGAAGCCGAGTTCCTGTGGGAGCACAACCAGGATCCGATGGCAGTAGACAAGCTGGCGGACGGTATCCGCAAGTTTGCCGTAGACCAGGGTAAACTGGAAACGATGATCGGCGATCTGCTGTAACACCTCTGCGTGGCCGGGCTTCCGGTCACGCTCCTGTTTTTCGATCCTGTCTGTTATTCCCCTCTGCGTGTATCATTCCCGTATCGATATTGTCTGAACGGAAATACTATGAATACGTTACGCATCGGCTTAGTCTCTGTCTCTGACCGCGCCTCCAGCGGTGTCTATCAGGATAAGGGGATCCCGGCTCTTGAAGCCTGGCTGGCCTCCGCCCTTGCCACCCCTTTTACCATTGAAACCCGTCTTATTCCGGATGAACAGGCGATCATTGAGCAGACGCTATGTGAGCTGGTGGATGAGATGAGCTGCCATCTGGTTCTGACCACCGGCGGCACGGGGCCAGCGCGCCGGGACGTTACGCCTGACGCGACGCTGGCAGTTGCCGATCGTGAGATGCCGGGCTTTGGCGAGCAGATGCGGCAGATCAGCCTGCACTTTGTTCCCACCGCCATCCTGTCGCGCCAGGTGGGAGTGATCCGCAAGCAGGCGCTAATCCTCAATCTTCCCGGCCAGCCGAAATCGATCCAGGAGACGCTGGAGGGGGTTAAAGAGAGCGATGGAAAGGTCATTGTAGCGGGTATCTTTGCCAGTGTACCTTATTGTTTACAGCTGCTGGAGGGGCCTTATATTGAAACCCACCCAGAGGTGGTAGCAGCTTTTCGGCCTAAGAGTGCCAGACGCGAAACAATCTCCTGAATAGCCAGCTTTTCTGGGATAAGTACTGCAATCGGGGGGCCAGAGAGTGGCGTGTTGATTTTTTTACGATATAGTAATTTTAAGTTTACATATGTTGTAAATAATAAAATCATTCACCCCTCTTTGCACAGGGTCCGCTATGTCTGAAATCGCCCGCCCACTCAATCGCCAGGATTATAAAACGCTCTCGCTCGCTGCCCTTGGCGGCGCGCTGGAGTTTTATGATTTCATCATTTTCGTCTTCTTTGCTGCGGTTGTCGGCGCGCTATTCTTTCCGGCGGATATTCCCGAATGGCTGCGCCAGGTGCAGACTTTCGGTATTTTTGCCGCAGGCTATCTGGCGCGCCCGCTGGGGGGCATTATTATGGCGCACTTTGGCGATCTGGTCGGGCGAAAGAAGATGTTTACCCTGAGCATTTTGCTGATGGCGGTGCCGACCCTGGCAATAGGTCTGCTGCCTACCTATGCCTCTATCGGCATTGCCGCACCGCTGCTTTTACTGCTGATGCGTCTTTTACAGGGGGCGGCGATCGGTGGTGAAGTGCCGGGCGCCTGGGTTTTTGTTGCTGAGCACGTGCCAGCCCGGCGGATCGGTATCGCCTGCGGTACCCTGACGGCGGGCCTCACGGTGGGCATTTTGTTGGGATCGGTGGTTGCCACAGTAGTGAATCGCACCATGACGCCGGAGATGCTTCACGACTTTGGCTGGCGTATCCCCTTCCTGCTGGGCGGCGCGTTTGGCCTGGTGGCGATGTATCTGCGCCGCTGGCTGCAGGAGACGCCGATCTTCCTGGAGATGCAGCAGCGTAAGGCTCTGGCGCAGGAGCTGCCGGTGAAGGCGGTGGTGGTGAAGCATAAGAGGGCGGTGGCGATCTCGATGCTGCTGACCTGGCTGCTCTCTGCCTGCATTGTGGTGGTGATCCTGATGTCGCCGGTCTGGCTGCAGAAGCAGTACGGCCTCGCCCCGGCGCTGACCCTGCAGGCCAACAGCGTGGCGACCATTATGCTCTGCATTGGCTGTCTGCTGGCTGGGCTGGCGGCGGATCGCTTTGGGGCGAGCAGAACCTTTATCGTCGGCAGCATTCTGCTGGCCTGCACCAGCGGTATCTTCTATCACTTCGCCGGTTCGCACCCGGAACATCTCTCTCTGCTCTATGGCCTGGCTGGGTTGGGTGTTGGCGTAGTAGGGGCGGTGCCCTACGTGATGGTACGGGCGTTCCCGGCGGAGGTACGCTTCACCGGCATCTCCTTCTCCTACAACGTCTCTTATGCCATCTTTGGCGGACTGACGCCGATTGCGGTAACCCTGCTGATGGGCGTCTCGCCGCTGGCCCCGGCCTGGTACGTGCTGGCCCTGGCGCTGGTCGGATTAGGGCTGGGGATATGGCTGCGGCAGGATCTGAACTCGCCAGAAAGCTCGCCGCGCGGTGAACTCAAGCAAACATCCTTATAGTTTTCCGCTGGCTGCGTTTTTTCCGAGCCTCTTCGCAAGGTATTCACCTCATTCTGACAAAAGCCAGAATGAGGTGAATACTCCGGGCAGGCTCAACGTAAAAGGAAAAAACATGGCAAGGATCTCGCCGTCTGCCCCTCACGACGCTGTGTTCAAACAATTTTTGACCCATCCTGAAACTGCGCGTGACTTCCTTGAAATTCATCTTCCTGAGCATCTTTTGAAGCTTTGCGATCTCAAATCGTTACGTCTTGAATCAGGCAGTTTTATTGAAGAAAACTTACAGGCTCGTCATTCCGATGTGCTTTGGTCAATGCAAACCCGTTATGGTGCGGGCTACATCTATGCTCTGCTTGAGCATCAAAGCACCCCTGACAAACAGATGACCTTTCGACTTATGCGTTACGCATTGGCCGCGATGCAACGCCATCTGGATGCCGGAAATGAAGAATTACCGCTGGTGATCCCAATCCTGTTCTACCATGGAGTGGTAAGCCCGTACCCTTTCTCGATGCGCTGGTTAGATGCATTCGAAAACCCCACGTTAGCGCAGCAGCTATATGCCCAGGAATTTCTCCTGGTGGATGTTACGGTCATTCCCGACGATAGTATCCTGACTCACCGCAGAGTGGCGCTGCTTGAGTTTTTGCAGAAACATATTCGTGCGCGAGATCTCATGATATTTCATGAGCATTTGGTCTCCCTACTTTTAGAGGGATACACTACCGGACAGCAGCTCAGGAGTGCTATTAACTACCTCGTTCAGGCTGGAAATAGTGTAGATCAGGGTGCGCTAATTCGTTTGCTGGCGAAAAAAGCCCCGCAACATAAGGGTATTTTAATGACTATTGCAGAACAACTTAGACAGGAAGGCCACGGAGAAGGCGTCCTTGAAGGGCGGCAGGAGGCCACAATCCGTATTGCTCTGGCTATGCTGAACCAGGGGATGGAGCGAGCACAGATTATACAGCTGACCGGCTTATCCGAAGAGGCACTCGACGCGCTGGTACTCTCCTGAACAAATGAAAGATGCTCCTGCGTTAACCGCTGGAGCATCGGATAGATTAGAGCCTTTCGCCAATCGGCAGCACGTTACGGCCGTACTGCTCGTTCAGCACTTCACCCATTGCCAGATAGATCGCGCTTGCGCCGCAGACCAGGCCAACCCAGCCCGCCATATGAACGATGCTTTCGTTATCCGCCAGGTGCCCAGCACACAGCAGCGCAAACAGCACCGTCAGGCTCAGGAACACAAACTGCAGCATGCGTGCGCCTTTCAGGGTGCCGAAGAACATAAACAGGGTGAACACGCCCCAGATCCCCAGGTAGACGCCGAGGAAATGCCCGTTGGCGGCATCCGCCAGGCCCATTTTAGGCATAATCAGGATCGCCACCAGCGTGAGCCAGAAGGAGCCGTAAGAGGTAAAGGCGGTTAAGCCAAAGGTGTTGCCTTTTTTATACTCCAGCAGCCCGGCAAAAATTTGCGCGATACCGCCGTAGAAGATGCCCATTGCCAGGATAATGCCATCCAGCGGGAACATGCCAATATTGTGCAGGTTAAGCAGAATAGTGGTCATGCCGAAGCCCATTAAGCCCAGCGGAGCCGGATTAGCCAACTTAGTGTCGCCCATAAATCCCCAAAAAATCATCATAAAAATGGTGAAAGTAAAGGCCCCACCAGCAGATAGTGGTGGCGGGGCGCGGCATCATAATGAGCGGCAATCACCCTGTCTATGATCTGAACAGGGTGAAATGAAATATATTTTTTGCAGAGGGGATCACGCCTGTGCCGCGGCGGTGATCCGTCGCAGACAGGCAATGTGCAGTACGGCGGGAATGGTGACGCGATAGGCGCTGCCGCTTACGGCTTTCACACCGTTTAAGGCCGCCCCCAACGGGCCGCCAAGGCCAGCGCCGCGCACCAGTCCGTGACCGATGACGCTAACGGCGGCATGGGTACGCAGAATGCGGGTAAGCTGACTGGCAAGCAGATGGGAAACCCCTTTCGCCAGCGCCGGATCCTTAAGCAGCAACGGCAGCAGCTCTTCGAACTCAGTAACTTTTGCCGCAACCTCCTGCAGAAACGCCCGCTGCTGTTCGGTATCCATCTTCTGCCAGGCGTTGCGCAGGAAGTGCGCCAGCAGATCCTGTTCAATCTCAAAGAAAGAAGCGGCCTGGATTAGTCATCGCCGATAATTTTTGGCGTTGCCATATCAGAGGAGTCTACGGTATGGCCAGAGAAGGTGATTTTTGCCACGCAGCGCTTATTGTCGTTATCGCTATCGATCCAGTCGGTGGTCTGCCCCTCTTTATGTTCTCTTACTCGATTACACCATCTTTAGCCAGTTCCTATAATACCCCTGCAAATAGAAAGGTTCATGCACATAATCTTTTCTTTTTATTACATTTTTTCAGTGAATGATTCATTGATTTTAATTACGGCGGTGAATGCCTTGTGGCGATCCCGGCAGACAGGCAAAAAAATTTCTCTCGCGCCCCTTGATGCGTTGCGTTACGTCCCCATCTTGTAGTCAACCGAAGTGGTGAGTCTGAAAAAAAACAGTCAGGGGCAGTTGAAACCGCACGTTTCGCCCTTATTACAGATTCACAACCACATGATGAACAAATTTTTAGTGGAGACGTTTAGATGGGTAAAATTATTGGTATCGACCTGGGTACTACCAACTCTTGTGTAGCGATTATGGATGGCACCACAGCACGTGTGCTGGAGAACGCCGAAGGCGATCGCACCACGCCGTCAATCATTGCTTATACCCAGGACGGTGAAACTCTGGTTGGCCAGCCGGCTAAACGTCAGGCAGTGACAAACCCGCAAAACACACTGTTTGCGATTAAACGCCTGATCGGTCGCCGCTTCCAGGACGAAGAAGTGCAGCGTGATGAAGCCATCATGCCGTACAAAATCATCGGTGCTGACAACGGTGATGCATGGATCGATGTGAAGGGCCAGAAAATGGCACCGCCGCAGATCTCTGCTGAAGTACTGAAAAAAATGAAGAAAACGGCTGAAGATTACCTGGGTGAGCCGGTAACTGAAGCAGTTATCACAGTACCTGCATACTTTAACGATGCTCAGCGTCAGGCAACAAAAGATGCTGGTCGTATCGCGGGTCTGGAAGTGAAACGTATTATCAACGAACCGACCGCTGCTGCGCTGGCCTACGGCCTGGATAAAGAGGTGGGTAACCGTACGATTGCCGTATACGACCTTGGCGGCGGTACCTTCGATATCTCGATTATCGAAATCGACGAAGTTGACGGTGAGAAGACCTTCGAAGTACTGGCTACCAACGGTGATACCCACCTGGGTGGTGAAGACTTCGACAGCCGTATGATCAACTACCTCGTTGACGAGTTTAAGAAAGATCAGGGCATCGACCTGCGTAACGACCCGCTGGCGATGCAGCGCCTGAAAGAAGCCGCAGAGAAAGCAAAAATTGAGCTCTCTTCTGCTCAGCAGACCGACGTTAACCTGCCGTACATCACCGCAGACGCGACCGGTCCGAAACACATGAACATTAAAGTGACGCGTGCGAAACTGGAGAGCCTGGTAGAAGACCTGGTGAACCGTTCTATCGAGCCGCTGAAAGTTGCGCTGCAGGACGCGGGCCTCTCTGTTTCCGACATTCAGGATGTAATCCTGGTCGGCGGCCAGACCCGTATGCCAATGGTGCAGAAGAAAGTTGCTGAGTTCTTTGGTAAAGAGCCGCGTAAAGACGTTAACCCGGACGAAGCAGTGGCAATCGGTGCTGCGGTTCAGGGTGGCGTGCTGACCGGTGATGTGAAAGATGTTCTGCTGCTCGACGTAACGCCGCTCTCCCTGGGTATCGAAACCATGGGTGGCGTGATGACCGCGTTGATCAACAAGAACACCACTATCCCGACCAAGCACAGCCAGGTGTTCTCTACTGCAGAAGACAACCAGTCTGCGGTAACCATCCATGTGCTGCAGGGTGAGCGTAAACGTGCCGGTGATAACAAATCGCTGGGCCAGTTCAACCTTGACGGTATTAACCCGGCACCGCGCGGTATGCCGCAGATCGAAGTCACCTTTGACATCGACGCCGACGGTATTCTGCACGTCTCCGCGAAAGATAAAAACAGCGGTAAAGAGCAGAAGATCACCATCAAAGCCTCTTCTGGTCTCAACGAAGATGAGATCCAGAAAATGGTGCAGGATGCGGAAGCTAACGCCGAGTCCGACCGTAAGTTTGAAGAGCTGGTACAGACCCGTAACCAGGGTGACCATCTGCTGCACAGCACCCGTAAGCAGGTTACAGAAGCAGGCGATCAGCTGCCGGCTGACGACAAAACCGCTATCGAGTCTGCGCTGACCGCGCTGGAAACCTCACTGAAAGGTGAAGACAAAGCCGATATCGAAGCGAAAATGCAGGCGCTGGCACAGGTTTCCCAGAAGCTGATGGAGATTGCTCAGCAGCAGCATGCCCAGCAGCAGGCAGGTGGCGCTGATGCTTCTGCGAACAACGCGAAAGACGACGACGTGGTCGACGCCGAGTTCGAAGAAGTTAAAGATAAAAAATAATCGCCCTGATGTAGGGTAGAAAACCAGCACGGGCGTAGAGGTTTCCTCTCCGCCCGTGCTCGCATGTTAGGGGCAGATAAACAAATGGCAAAGCAAGACTATTACGAGATTTTAGGCGTTCCGAAAAGTGCGGAAGAGCGTGAAATCAAAAAGGCCTATAAGCGCCTGGCGATGAAGTTCCATCCGGACCGTAACCAGGGCGATAAAGAGGCCGAAGCCAAATTTAAAGAGATTAAAGAAGCGTACGAAGTGCTGACCGATGCACAAAAACGTGCGGCCTACGATCAGTACGGTCACGCGGCGTTTGAGCAGGGCGGTATGGGCGGCGGCGGCGGTTTTGGCGGCGGCGGCGCTGACTTTAGCGATATCTTTGGCGACGTGTTCGGCGATATCTTTGGTGGCGGTCGTGGTCGCCAGCGCGCAGCGCGTGGGGCTGACCTGCGCTACAACATGGAGCTGACGCTGGAAGAGGCCGTACGCGGCGTCACCAAAGAGATCCGTATCCCGACGCTGGAAGAGTGTGACATCTGCCACGGCAGCGGCGCGAAAGCCGGTACCCAGCCGCAGACCTGTCCGACCTGTCATGGCTCCGGCCAGGTGCAGATGCGCCAGGGCTTCTTTGCGGTACAGCAGACCTGCCCGCACTGTCAGGGGCGCGGTACGCTGATCAAAGATCCGTGCAACAAGTGCCACGGGCACGGCCGCGTTGAGAAGAGCAAAACCCTGTCCGTGAAGATCCCGGCAGGTGTCGATACCGGCGACCGTATTCGTCTCTCCGGCGAGGGTGAAGCGGGCGAGCACGGTGCACCGGCAGGCGATCTCTACGTTCAGGTACAGGTGAAGCAGCACCCAATTTTCGAGCGTGAAGGTAACAACCTCTATTGTGAAGTGCCGATCAACTTTGCTATGGCGGCGCTGGGCGGTGAGATAGAGGTCCCGACGCTGGACGGTCGCGTTAACCTGAAGGTGCCGAGCGAAACCCAGACCGGCAAGCTGTTCCGCATGCGTGGTAAAGGCGTGAAATCAGTCCGTGGCGGTGCGCAGGGCGACCTGCTGTGCCGCGTGGTGGTGGAGACGCCGGTTGGACTTAACGAGAAGCAGAAGCAGCTGCTGAAGGATCTGCAGGAGAGCTTTGGCGGCCCGACGGGCGAGCATAACAGCCCGCGCTCCAAAAGCTTCTTTGACGGCGTAAAGAAGTTCTTTGACGACCTGACGCGCTAACCGTTAGCGTCTGCCTTCATAAGAGCCTGGGGTAACTCCCAGGCTTTTTTTTGCGTGGTGCAAAGGGTTATAGCCAGGTCTATTTCTTACGGCCGGGTTTACTCTTATCTCTCTGCTTTAAAAGCGATCGTTTTATATATTAACTCCTTTACCGTTATTGTTAGCCACAACAGGTGCGTGTGATTACCCTAACATGTAAAAAATATAATGAATGGATACCATATAACTAACTACGCTCTGGCTAATTAAAAAATAACGCCTTACCTTCAGTAAAACAACATCTTTTGACACTTGATAGTCGATTAATACCGAGCTTTGCTATGTGAGATTTATATCACTAATTTGCCCCTCTATTTCGATAACATACTTCACCGCAGCATACTCATATCCATTAAGGAATATATTATAACTGTGGGGAATGCATTAAATGCTTTTTAAACAAGAAATATTTTGGGGTTGTATAGTATCAATAGTATCCGCTCTTTTTAGTCCATCATTATATGCGCTGGAGTATAAAAATTCGTTTGGATCTATTAATGCTGGTTATGCAGATTGGGACAGTGGTTTTGTCAATGTAGATCGCGGTGAAGTCTGGAAAGTTACAGCCGATTTCGGCGTCAATTTCCGCGAAGCTGAATTCTACTCTTTCATTGAAAGCAATGTGCTTAACCACTCTGTCGCAGGACGAAACCATACCGTCTCTGCCATGACCCATGTTCGTCTTTTTGACTCTGATTACACCTTTTTTGGCAAGATATATGGGCAGTGGGAGAACACCTGGGGAGACGATCTGGATATGTTTTACGGCCTGGGCTACCTCGGCTGGACAGGTGAATGGGGTTTCTTCAAACCCTACATTGGTTTACATAATCAATCCGGTGATTATGTCTCACAGAAATATGGGCAAACCAGCGGCTGGAATGGGTATGTTGTAGGCTGGACTACTGCGTATAACTTCGCCCTATTTGATGAGAAGTTCATTCTGTCCGACTGGAATGAGGTTGAGCTAGAGCGAAACGATGCCTATGCAGAGCAGCAACATGGTGATTACGGCATTAACGGCGGTTTAACGCTGGCATGGAAATTCTATCCTCGTTGGAAGGCCGCTATAACCTAGCGGTATTTTAAAAATAAATTGGGTTACGACGGCTTTGGGGATCAGATGATTTATATGGTTGGGTATGAATTTTAATTAAAAGGCGAGGAGTTAAAATGAAAAGAAAAGTTGTTGCCAGTATGATCGGATTAGCGCTATGCGCGGGAACTGTATTATCAACTGCACATGCCGCCACAGCAAAACGCCCTAATCTGGTCATTATTCTGGCAGATGATTTAGGTTACGGTGACCTTGCTACCTATGGTCATCAGATTGTGAAGACGCCAAATATTGATAAGCTTGCCCAGGAGGGGGTGAAGTTTACTGACTATTATGCCCCAGCACCGTTATGTTCTCCTTCTCGCGCGGGTCTGTTAACGGGGCGAATGCCTTTTCGTACTGGCATTCGGTCATGGATCCCGGAAGGTAAAGATGTGGCGCTGGGACGTAATGAACTGACGATTGCTAATCTACTGAAGCAGCAGGGTTACGATACGGCAATGATGGGTAAACTGCACCTGAACGCGGGGGGAGATCGTACCGATCAACCCCAGGCGAAAGATATGGGATTCGATTATAGCCTCGTTAACCCTGCCGGGTTTGTCACGGACTCAACGTTAGATAACGCGAAAGAACGCCCTCGCTATGGCGTTGTGCATCCAACGGGTTGGTTGCGTAATGGTAAGCATATTGGGCGAGCCGATAAAATGAGCGGCGAGTTCGTCAGCTCTGAAGTAGTCAACTGGCTGGATAACAAAAAAGACGATAAGCCGTTTTTCTTATACGTTGCCTTTACCGAAGTACATAGCCCGCTGGCGTCGCCGAAAAAGTATCTCGATATGTACTCATCCTATATGAGCGAATATCAGAAACAGCATCCGGATCTGTTCTATGGCGACTGGGCTGATAAACCGTGGCGCGGCACTGGGGAATATTACGCGAACATCAGCTATATGGATGCACAGGTCGGTAAGGTGCTCGACAAAATCAAAGCGATGGGTGAGGAAGATAACACCATCGTTATCTTTACCAGTGATAATGGTCCGGTAACTCGCGAAGCGCGAAAGGTATATGAGCTGAATCTTGCCGGCGAGACGGATGGTTTACGTGGTCGCAAAGATAACCTGTGGGAAGGGGGGATTCGGGTTCCGGCGATCGTGAAATATGGCAAGCATATTCCGCAGGGAATGGTGACCGATACGCCTGTCTACGGACTTGATTGGCTGCCAACGCTGGCGCAGATGATGGACTTTACGTTGCCTTCCGATCGCACCTACGACGGCCAATCTCTGGTGCCGCTGCTTGAGAAAAAAACCTTAAAACGGCAAAAACCGCTTATCTTCGGCATAGATATGCCTTACCAGGATGATCCTACCGATGAGTGGGCGATTCGGGACGGGGACTGGAAGATGATTGTCGATCGCCAAAACAGACCTAAGTATCTTTATAACCTGAAAAGCGATCGCTATGAAACCCTCAATCAGTTAGGTAAACAACCTGCTATTGAAAAACAGCTGTATGACAAATTCCTGAAATATAAAGCCAGTATTGATAATGACTCACTGATGAAAGCCCGCGGTGATAAGCCAACGCCTGTAACCTGGGGCTAACAGAATAATTATAAGAAGTACAAGGTAGGCCATTCGGGGCGATGCCCACCTGATTCGGTACGGTTGTACTGAATCAGGTTGTTTTATTTCAGGAAGCTATATTATGCAGAAAAAAAGTTGTCAGGTGATGGTTAAACCAACGGGATCGGTCTGTAACCTTGACTGTCGCTACTGCTTCTATCTTGAAAAAGAGAGACTCTATCCTGAGCGAAAAGGGCATTATCGAATGTCTGAGGCGACGCTTGAGCTATTCACCATGCAGCATATTGCCGCACAGGATGTGAATGAGGTCATTTTTGCATGGCAGGGTGGAGAGCCGATGCTGATGGGGCTACCGTTCTATCAAAAAGCGGTCGAGTTGCAGCAGCGTTACGCTAATGGAAAAACTATCATTAATACATTCCAGACCAATGGCACGCTTATTGATGGAGAGTGGGCGCGTTTCTTTAATCAGCAGCAGTTTCTGGTAGGCATATCCATTGATGGTGATGCTGAACTACATGACGAATGGCGTGTAACACGCGCTGGAAAACCGACGCATGCAAGAGTAGAACAGGCTATTCGCTGCCTGGCGGAGCATGAGGTCGAGTTCAATACGCTAACCGTGGTCCATCGCAGCAATATGCACTATCCAAAGCGGGTGTATGAGTATCTCAGAGCGCTGGGCAGCCGCTATATGCAGTTTATCCCGCTAGTGGAGAGACAAACTGATAGTGGCAGCCTGACGTTGGCGCACCCGCAAGAGGATAAGGTCAATATGATGCCCTGGTCAGTAGACGCCGAACAGTTTGGCCATTTTCTCAATGCCATTTTTGATATCTGGATCCGTGAAGATATAGGTGAGATCGGCATTCAGCTATTTGAACAAACCCTGGCGGCCTGGTGTGGTCTTCCTCCTCAGGTCTGCATTTTTGCTCCGCAGTGCGGGAGCGCCTTTGCAATGGAAATGAACGGTGACGTCTATAATTGCGATCATTTCGTCTACCCGCAATATAAGCTGGGAAATATCTATAACCAGACGTTACGTGAGATGAACTCAGGTAAACAAAACCATCATTTCGGTAGTGATAAACATCGGCTCATGGCGCAGGCGTGTCATCTATGCCAGTGGAAATTTGCCTGTTACGGCGGCTGCCCTAAACATCGTTTTTTGCCATCCTCAACAGGATCGATAAAGCAGAATTATCTGTGTGCAGGCTATAAGATTTTTTTCTCGCATACCGCGCCATTAATGAGCGCAATGAAGACGCTTTACCAAGACGATCTCTCTCCAGCGGAAATTCGGGCGATATTGATCTGAATGGGGGGAGGGAGGTATATATGTTTGAAAGTATCAATGTGAACTGCTGTAAAACTCTGGGCTGTAGCAATTTTGGCATCCTGCATAGCCCAGACTATCTCATGCAGGGTAAAAATGTGCTCTGTCGGGCATGCGGATTTTTATTTCCTGTTATCTCATCGACATCATTGAATCTGTTTCGTCAGGGCGCTAATCGCTCCTGGAAAGGTTTGATAAAACAGTGTCCAAACTGTGGCGGAAGTTCATTGAAAAAATATGGATTTTCTTGTCTCGGGGATCGCCGAATCTACTGCTGCGACTGCCATAAAACATTTATAATGTCGAAAAGGCAAAAAAACGACCACCGTCAGGCGCTGCTTTCCAGTCTGATTTACGAGGGGGCGTCGCTGACTGCTATCCGAACCAGCCTGGGATTAGATAGCACAGGCCTTAGTCGGGAGTTAAGCAAGCTCTCACGCAGCGCCAATCAACGTGAATGCCTGTGGGCATTTTCTACTCTCGATATTACTCTCAGTACGCGGGCGTTTTATGTCTGTTTTAATGGCTGCAGTAGCCGGTTGTATGTATTGGTCACCGCTGAAGAGCAGAGCGGCAAGGTGGTGGCTATTTCGACGAATTACTCTGCGTACCCGGTAGAGAAAGCGTTTCAATATACTTCCCATTATGAGGAGCGTTTTCCGGCAGGAACGTTAACACAGCTGGTTAAACGAAAAGAGTCACTTACTATGCGTCGGGATACGCTTTTTAATATCGATTATGGCTCAGCGACACTGCATAAAAATGATGCTGGCATGCTGGTAAAACCGGTCTTACCCGCCTATCGGCATTTTGAATTGGTTCGGAGGCTGACCGACGAGCACTCCCTGAATGTGCAGCATTATATCGATCATGAGTGCTTTATTTTAGGCGGATGCATGATGGCAAACCTGACTTACGTGCAGCAAGGGCGAAGTCATATTGCTTTTGTGCGGGAGCGTGGATCGCAGCCTCCGCAACGTGATATCCCTCCGCGTCTATTTATGAGCGGGGGTATCCGTAATAACATCTGGCGAACATTCTCAACGCCTGACTATGCAATGGCCGTTTGTAATCTCACAGGCAATAAAAAAAGCAGTGCTCAGCGTCATGCGACCCTCAAAAGTGCCACCAGGTTTATGCAATATTTGCATAGGCATCCTTTTTATTCACAGCTTGGTCGATTGTCACCGGCTAATGTGACAGCTACGCTGGAGTACCTTAAGTATGAGTATAATAAAATGCTCAATACACGAAGCGTGGAATGAAGCACTACAGCCTTATCTGCTGACGCCGGTTGATAATGATGGAGCACCGCTTTATGACTTTAGTCATCCTGAGGATGTCGATGCCGCAAACCGCGATTTCTGGACGTGGGGTCAGCATAACGTTACAGAGATTCCAAATGATGAGCCAGGTATCGTTGAATTTATGGTCTTTGATAATGGTAACTTCCGCTCTCGTGACGACAATAAAAGTCTGTTACCACCGGATAACTACAGCCGAATTGTTCATTTCATCATCAACTTGAATACAATGACCGTTATGCGTCCCTTTGAGTACGGGAAGGAGATGGGGGCACGTGGCTACAGCAGCTGTGTGAGCGCGAAAGAGATCCTGCCAAACGGCAATATCGTGGTGCATTTTGGCGACTGCACCTTTGATGAAAATGGCCGGGCGGTTTCGTGTCAGCCGGGGGATAGCGATCTTATCGATCCGCAGGAAGGCAGTGAAGTTATGGGGAATCTGCTGTTGCAGGAAATTGTGCCTGCTACCAAATCTATACTTTTTGAAGCGGCAATATCCTCGGGCTATTACAAGAGCGAAGCCACCGGTGGGGAGGGGTATCGCTACGATATCACCAGCTTCCGCGTCTACAAAATGGCGCTTTACGCATAAATTGTCGCGTCAGGCATCTGCCAATCCTCTTTCAGGCCCGACACCCGTTCGGGCTTTTTCATTATTTCTGTCCCCTCGCGATCCAGACGGTTAAACTGTTTCAGACATTAAGTAAATTCTACAGAAGGAGCCGTTGTGAAACATTTGCGCCGCTTTATTAACAGCGATGCGTCCGGGGGCGTGACGCTTATCGTTGCTGCTCTGCTGGCTATGCTCTGCGCCAACCTGGGGGCTACCCAGGAGGCCTATCGTGCCTTTCTCGATCTACCGGTGCAGTTCAGAGCCGGTGCGCTCGATATTAATAAGAACATGCTGCTGTTCATTAACGATGCCCTGATGGCCGTTTTCTTTCTGCTGATTGGTCTGGAGGTAAAGCGTGAGCTGGTGCAGGGGGCGTTGGCCAGCCGACACCAGGCGATATTTCCGGTGATTGCCGCCCTCGGCGGGATGGTTGTCCCGGCGCTGATTTTCCTGCTGTTTAACGGCCACGATCCGGTGGTCAGCCACGGCTGGGCCATTCCTACGGCGACCGATATTGCCTTTGCGCTGGGCGTGCTGGCGCTGCTGGGCAGTCGTATTCCCCCCGCCCTGAAGATCTTCCTGATGGCGCTGGCGATTATCGACGACCTGGGTGCCATCGTAATTATCGCCCTGTTCTATACCAGCGAGCTGTCGATGATGTCGCTGGGCGTCGCTGCGCTGTCCATCGTGGTGCTGGCCGTCATGAATGCCCTCAACGTGCGGCGCACTGGGCTCTATATTCTGGTGGGTCTGGTTCTCTGGACGGCGGTACTGAAATCAGGCGTGCATGCTACCATCGCCGGGGTGATCCTTGGTTTCTTTATCCCATTAACGAAAGAAGAGGGGGTATCACCTTCCCGCCAGCTGGAGCATGTGCTTCATCCGTGGGTTGGCTGGCTTATCCTGCCGCTGTTTGCCTTTGCCAATGCGGGAGTGCCATTGCAGGGTGTGACGCTGAGCGGGCTGGCCTCGATGCTACCGCTGGGCATCATTGCCGGTCTGCTTATCGGCAAGCCGCTGGGCATTACCCTCTTTACCTGGCTGGCGCTGCGTCTGGGGCTGGCAAAGCTGCCGCACGGCGCGCAGTTTAACCAGATAATGGCCGTCGGCGTGCTGTGCGGCATCGGCTTTACGATGTCTATCTTCATTACCAACCTGGCGTTTGACGGTATCGATCCCGAGCTGGTGGACTGGGCGAAGCTGGGCATTCTGACCGGCTCGCTGCTGTCGGCGGTGATTGGCTACTGCCTGCTGCGGGCGCGTTTTAAAACACCGGCGGCATAGTCCAGACGTAAAAAAACCCGCCTTGGCGGGTTTTTTTAACAAAGCTCAGCAAACGGGCGATTAAGCCAGTTTGTTGATCTGCGCGGTCAGGTTAGCCTTATGGCGCGCTGCTTTGTTTTTGTGGACCAGACCTTTAGCGGCCTGACGATCCACGATCGGTTGCATTTCGTTAAATGCTTTCTGTGCAGCTGCTTTGTCGCCAGCTTCAATCGCTGCGTATACTTTCTTGATGAAAGTACGCATCATAGAGCGACGGCTTGCGTTGTGCTTGCGTGCCTTTTCAGACTGAACGGCGCGCTTCTTAGCTGATTTGATATTAGCCAAGGTCCAACTCCCAAATATGATCTATGTGGACAATTCAAAGGCCGAGGAATATGCCCTTTCAGCCTTCTTTTGTCAATGGATTTGTGCAAATAAGCGGCGCTACGTTGCGACGCTCGTTACGTGTGATGGGGCAAGATTCTATCAGCTTGCTGGTCATGAATACAGCCTTTCTGCGACAAAAATCGCTGTGAAACACGACTTTTTCTTTAGGCAGGCAGGCAGCGCAATGAAATCCCTGGCGCTTTCTGTTTTACGAAGCCAATCGCCGGTTAACCTTAAACGCTGTACAAGGTATACTCGGACGATTTTCACTGTTTTGAGCCAGAGATGAAGCTGATACGCGGCACACATAATCTCAGCCAGGCCCCGCACGGGTGTGTGCTGACTATTGGTAATTTTGACGGCGTGCACCGGGGGCATCAGGCGCTGCTACGCTGCCTGAAAGCAGAAGGGCGCAAGCGTGGCCTGCCGGTAGTGGTGATGATTTTTGAACCGCAGCCGCTGGAGCTGTTTGCCGGGGATAACGCCCCGGCCCGTCTGACACGCCTGCGTGAAAAGCTGCGTTACCTGGCCGAGTGTGGCATCGACTACGTGCTCTGCGTGCGTTTCGATCGCCGCTTTGCTGCCCTGACGGCGCAGAACTTTGTCAGCGACCTGCTGGTGGATCGCCTGGGCGTGCGCTTTCTTGCCGTCGGCGACGATTTCCGCTTTGGTGCTGGTCGGCAGGGCGATTTCTTGTTATTACAGAAGGCTGGCCTGGAGTATGGCTTTGACGTCACCAGTACCCAAACCTTCTGCGAAGCTGGCGTGCGCATCAGCAGTACGGCGGTGCGCCAGGCGCTGGCAGAGGACGACCTGCCGCTGGCTGAGAGCCTGCTGGGGCATCCGTTCTCCATCTCTGGCCGCGTCGTGCACGGCGACGCGCTGGGGCGCACCATTGGCTTTCCGACGGCGAACGTTCCGCTACGCCGTCAGGTCTCCCCGGTAAAAGGGGTCTATGCGGTAGAAGTGATGGGGCTGGGCGATAAGCCGCTGCCCGGCGTGGCCAATATTGGAACCCGCCCGACGGTCAAAGGAATACGCCAGCAGCTGGAAGTGCATCTGCTGGACGTTGTAATGGACCTCTATGGCCGCCATATAGAAGTAGTGCTGCGAAAAAAGATCCGCAGCGAAAAGCGATTTGCCTCGCTGGATGAGCTTAAGGCGCAAATTGCCAAAGATGAGTTAACCGCCCGCGAATTATTTGGGTTACCAAACCTGGCGTAATGGCTAAACACGTTTTTAAATACGGAACCGAGAATCTGATGAGTGACTTTAAATCAACCCTGAATTTGCCGGAAACAGGGTTCCCGATGCGTGGCGATCTCGCCAAACGCGAACCGGGAATGCTGGCGCGTTGGAACGATGATGACCTGTACGGCATCATCCGTGCCGCGAAAAAAGGCAAAAAAACCTTCATTCTGCATGATGGCCCTCCTTATGCGAATGGCAGCATTCATATTGGTCACTCGGTTAACAAGATTCTGAAAGACATTATCGTTAAGTCCAAAGGGCTGGCGGGCTTCGATTCGCCCTACGTGCCGGGCTGGGACTGTCACGGTCTGCCGATCGAGCTGAAGGTGGAGCAGGAGTACGGCAAGCCGGGCGAGAAGTTCACCGCCGCCGAGTTCCGCGCTAAGTGCCGTGAGTACGCTGCCGCGCAGGTTAACGGTCAGCGTGAAGACTTTATCCGTCTGGGCGTGCTCGGTGACTGGGCGCATCCCTACCTGACTATGGATTTCAAAACCGAAGCCAACATCATTCGTGCGCTGGGTAAAATCATCGGTAACGGCCACCTGCACAAAGGCGCGAAGCCGGTGCACTGGTGCGTCGACTGCCGCTCCGCGCTGGCTGAGGCCGAGGTGGAGTACTATGACAAAACTTCTCCGTCCATCGATGTCGCATTCCATGCCGCCGACCAGCAGGCAGTAAAAGCCAAATTTGGCCTGCCGGGCGTCAACGGCCCGATCTCGCTGGTGATCTGGACCACTACCCCGTGGACGCTGCCGGCGAACCGCGCCATCTCCCTGTCGCCTGAGTTCGAGTATGCGCTGGTGCAGATTGACGGTCAGGCGCTGATCCTGGCCAAAGATCTGGTTGAGAGCGTAATGAAACGCCTCGGCGTAGCAGAGTACAGCATCCTTGGCACGGTGAAAGGCAGCGAACTGGAGCTGATGCGCTTTACCCATCCGTTTATGGGCTTCGACGTGCCGGCGATCCTTGGCGACCACGTGACCCTCGACGCCGGTACCGGTGCGGTGCATACCGCCCCTGGCCACGGCCCGGACGACTACGTGATTGGTCAGAAATATGGTCTCGAAACCGCGAACCCGGTAGGGCCGGACGGCTGCTATCTGCCGGGAACCTACCCGACGCTGGACGGCGTGAACGTCTTCAAGGCGAACACTATCATCACCGACCTGCTGACGGAGAAGGGTGCGCTGCTGCATCTGGAGAAGCTGGTTCACAGCTACCCGTGCTGCTGGCGTCACAAAACGCCAATCATCTTCCGCGCCACGCCGCAGTGGTTTATCAGCATGGATCAGAAGGGCCTGCGCGAGCAGTCTCTGAAAGAGATCAAAGGCGTGCAGTGGATCCCGGACTGGGGCCAGGCACGTATCGAATCGATGGTTGCCAACCGTCCTGACTGGTGTATCTCTCGTCAGCGTACCTGGGGCGTCCCGATGTCGCTGTTCGTGCACAAGGATACCGAAGCGCTGCATCCGCGTACGCAGGAGCTGATCGAGGCGGTAGCGAAACGCGTAGAAGAGGATGGCATCCAGGCGTGGTGGGATCTCGATCCGCGCGAGATCATGGGTGACGACGCCGACAACTACGTGAAGGTGCCGGATACCCTCGACGTCTGGTTTGACTCTGGTTCGACTCACGCCTCGGTCGTGGACGTGCGCCCTGAGTTTGCCGGCCACGCGGCGGATATGTATCTGGAAGGCTCGGATCAGCATCGCGGCTGGTTTATGTCCTCGCTGATGATCTCCACCGCCATGAAGGGCAAAGCGCCGTATCGTCAGGTGCTGACCCACGGCTTCACCGTGGACGGTCAGGGACGCAAGATGTCGAAATCGATCGGCAACACCGTCTCGCCGCAGGACGTCATGAACAAGCTGGGCGCGGATATTCTGCGCCTGTGGGTAGCCTCAACGGACTACACCGGCGAGATGGCGGTATCCGATGAGATCCTCAAGCGTGCCGCCGACAGCTATCGTCGTATCCGTAACACCGCGCGTTTCCTGCTGGCGAACCTCAACGGTTTCGATCCGGCAAAAGACAGTGTGAAACCGGAAGAGATGGTGGTGCTGGATCGCTGGGCGGTAGGCTGTGCCCAGGCCGCACAGGAGGATATCCTCAAGGCGTACGAGTCCTACGACTTCCATGAAGTGGTCCAGCGCCTGATGCGCTTCTGCTCTATCGAAATGGGCTCGTTCTACCTCGACATCATTAAAGATCGTCAATATACCGCGAAGGCCGACAGCGTTGCCCGTCGCAGCTGCCAGACCGCGCTGTACCATATTTCCGAAGCGCTGGTGCGCTGGATCGCGCCGATCATGTCCTTTACAGCCGACGAGATCTGGGGCTATCTGCCGGGCGATCGTGAGCAGTATGTCTTCACCGGTGAGTGGTATGAAGGCCTATTTAGCCTGGCCGAAACGGAAGCCATGAACGATGCTTACTGGAGCGAGCTGCTGAAGGTCCGTGGTGAGGTGAACAAAGTTATCGAGCAGGCACGCGCCGACAAGAGGGTAGGCGGCTCGCTGGAAGCGGCGGTGACCCTCTACGCAGAGCCTGAACTGGCGGCGAAGCTGACGGCGCTGGGGGATGAATTACGATTCGTCCTGTTGACCTCTGGTGCGAAGGTTGAGGACTATACTAATGCGCCGACTGACGCCCAGCAGAGCGAGCTGCTCAAAGGGCTGAAGGTCACGCTGAGCAAGGCCGAAGGTGAGAAGTGTCAGCGCTGCTGGCACTACACGACCGACGTCGGTAAGGTGGCGGATCACGCAGAAATTTGCGGACGCTGTGTGGTTAACGTCGCCGGTGACGGCGAAAAACGTAAGTTTGCCTGATGAGTAAACCGATCTTTTCAACTGGGCTACGCTGGTTATGGCTGGTGGTAGCCGTGCTGATTATCGATCTGGGCAGCAAGTACCTGATCCTCCAGAACTTCAATCTGGGGGAGACGGTCTCGCTGTTCCCGTCGCTTAATCTGCACTATGCGCGCAACTACGGCGCGGCTTTTAGCTTCCTTGCCGATAAAGGCGGCTGGCAGCGCTGGTTCTTCTCCGGGATTGCCATTGGCATCTGCGTGGTGCTGGCGGTGATGATGTACCGCGCAAAGGCGTCACAGAAGCTGAATAACATTGCCTACGCGCTGATCATTGGCGGCGCGCTGGGTAACCTGTTTGACCGCCTGTGGCACGGCTTCGTGGTCGATATGATCGATTTCTACGTTGGCGACTGGCACTTCGCGACCTTTAACCTCGCCGATACGGCTATCTGTATCGGGGCGGCGTTGATCGTGCTGGAGGGCTTTTTGCCTTCTGCAGCGAAGAGAAAAGCGGCATAACCGTAGCGCAAAACCTGTAGGCCCGGTAAGCGTAGCGCCACCGGGCAAACATACTGGAAGGCTATATCTGCATGTCTAATTCTGTACAGAGCAACAGCGCGGTGCTGGTGCATTTCACGCTGAAGCTCGACGATGGCTCCGTTGCCGAGTCCACCCGTAATAACGGCAAACCGGCGCTGTTTCGCCTCGGCGACGGCTCGCTGTCGGAAGGGCTGGAGCAGCATCTGCTGGGGCTGAAAGCGGGGGATAAGCGTGCCTTTGCGCTCGAGCCGGACGCGGCTTTTGGCGTCAGCAGCCCGGATCTGATCCAGTACTTCTCGCGCCGTGAATTTATGGACGCGGGCGAGCCGGAAGCGGGTGCAATCATGTTGTTTACCGCAATGGATGGCAGCGAAATGCCTGGCGTGATCCGGGAGATTAACGGCGACTCAATCACCGTTGACTTCAACCATCCGCTGGCCGATCGAACCGTTCACTTTGATATTGAAGTGCTGGAAGTCGATCCGGCACTGGAGGCATAAGATGCAGATCCTGTTGGCCAACCCGCGCGGCTTCTGTGCCGGGGTAGACCGCGCTATCAGCATTGTTGAGAACGCGCTGGCAATTTACGGCGCGCCAATTTACGTGCGTCACGAGGTGGTGCATAACCGCTACGTTGTCGACAGCCTGCGCGAGCGTGGCGCAATTTTTATCGAACAGATCAGTGAGGTGCCAGACGGTGCGATCCTGATCTTCTCTGCTCACGGTGTCTCCCAGGCAGTACGTAACGAAGCGAAAAGCCGCGATCTGACGGTGTTTGACGCCACCTGCCCGCTGGTAACCAAGGTGCATATGGAAGTGGCGCGCGCCAGCCGCCGCGGCGAAGAGTCGATTCTCATCGGCCACGCCGGTCATCCAGAAGTGGAAGGCACAATGGGCCAGTACAGCAACCCGAAAGGGGGCATGTACCTGGTGGAGTCGCCGGAAGATGTGCTGACCCTGAACGTCAAAGACGAAACTAAGCTGTCGTTTATGACTCAGACTACCCTGTCGGTTGACGATACCTCCGAGGTTATCGACGCCCTGCGTAGTCGCTTCCCGAAAATTGTTGGGCCGCGTAAGGATGATATCTGCTACGCCACTACCAATCGCCAGGAGGCGGTGCGCGCGCTGGCCGAGCAGGCCGACGTGGTACTGGTGGTTGGCTCGAAGAACTCCTCTAACTCTAACCGGCTGGCGGAGCTTGCTCAGCGGATGGGGAAAGCGGCGTTTCTGATCGACGACGCGTCCGATATCCAGGAGGCGTGGGTAGCGAATGTGGCCTGCGTCGGCGTCACCGCCGGGGCCTCCGCGCCGGATATTCTGGTACAGAACGTTATTGCCCGCCTGCAGACTCTCGGCGGCGGGGACGCTATTCCCCTTGAAGGCCGTGAAGAGAATATCGTCTTTGAAGTACCGAAAGAGCTGCGCATGGACGTTCGCGAAGTCGAGTAATTCTCAGACGCTGCCCGTAGGCATTTTCTCAGTAAGATAGCTAATTATTGCCCGCATTTTTGCGGGCATATGTTTATTGCGCGTCCATAAAAGCCACAGCTCTCCAGTGTAGGTGCTGATAAATTCCCACTCCGGCAGCACCTGCACAATCTCCCCACTCTCCAGCGCCTCGCGGGCGGTAAACAGCGGCAGGCTGCCGATACCAATATGCTGCTTAACCGCGTCCAGGCGTACCCCGGTGTGGTTTGCCGCATAGCGTCCCTGCGTCTGCACGGTTTCCCTCTTTTCCCGCAGGCGAAACTTCCAGCGTGCGTCAGCCGGCGTCTCGCCGAGAGAGATGCAGCTGTGGCGACGCAGATCCTGTGGATGCGCGGGTGTACCGTGCTTGCGTAAATACTCAGGCGTCGCGCAAATAGCATGGGTCACCGGCATCAGTGCTTTACCGTACAGGCCCGGTGACGGGGAGTCAGTAATACGCAGCACCAGATCCACGCCATCGTTAATTAAATCGACGTAGCGGTCCTCAAGGCGCAGGGTGACGTCAATCTGCGGATAGCGGGCCAGAAACTCAGGCATCAACGGGTGAATAACGAAGCGTCCAACCGCTTTCGGGACGCTCAGGGTAAGCTTGCCCTGGGCAACGGTTTGCAGGCTGCCACCGGAGTCCAGCGCCTGCCTGGCCGCCTCCAGCATCTCCTGGGCATGCTCATAAACGGTGCGGCCTGTCTCCGTCAGCGCCAGCTTGCGGGTGGTACGGTGCAATAGCTTACAGCCCATCTCCTGCTCCAGGCGCGAGACGCAGCGGCTGATGGCAGAGGGCGTCGCGCCGTTTGTTCGTGCCGCTGCGGAGAAGCTGCCCTGTTCAATAATGGTAACAAAGGTCGCAAGATCGGGAAGCAAAAGTGGATTCATTTGTGTCTGGTACGCAAAAGTGCAGTGATTGAAAAGGGAATTATCGTCCCGGAGATTATGAATATACTGTTCTCAGACAGAGGAGAACAACCATGACTGAACGTCTTTATTACGCCAGCGATGCCATCGAGGGCGCAGCGCATGTACTCAGCTGCAGCGAAGAGCCTGACGGCCGCTATGCCATCGTGCTGGATAAGACGCTGTTTCATCCGCAGGGTGGAGGGCAGCCCGCTGACAGGGGAACCATAAATGGCGTAGCCGTTGAGAGCGTCATCCAGCGCGGAGAGAGCGTGATCCACATTGTGCCTGAACCGCTTGCGACAGGCGATGCGACGTTGCAGGTCAATGCCGAAGCCCGGGCGCTGCACTCGCGCTGGCATAGCGCAGGCCATCTGATTGGCTATGCCGCAGAGCAGCACGGTTGGCAGCCGATTAAAGCGCATCACTGGCCGGGTGAGGGCAAGGTAACCTTTATTGCGGGGGAAGGGGCAGAGCTGCCAGACAGCGACATGCTGATGGCGAGTATCGAAACCTGGACTGAGGCTGGGCTGCCTCGCTATGTCGCATTCGAAAATGGTCGCCGCAGGGTGAGCTTCGGCGACCTGCCTGCCTATGAATGCGGCGGCACGCATGTTTACAGCCTGCAAAATATCGGTAAGCTGGCGATAAGCAGCATAAAGCTGAAGAAAGGCCAGCTTACCATCAGCTATCTCCTGCCATAACACGTTGCTGCCGCGCAGGCAGCAATCATGTCTTTTGCTGATACTTTTCGGCGTTTATCATTAAATTCTTATTATTGGCGTTTTCGGCTGGCGGCCCGGTAGCGGGCTGGTTAATCTGGAAGCGATTTATAGCATTTCATTAACAAAAGAGCACAACTATGCACGAAGCACAAATTCGCGTTGCCATCGCGGGCGCTGGTGGGCGCATGGGCCGCCAGCTGATCCAGGCGGCGCTAAACATGGATGGCGTAACCCTGGGCGCGGCGCTGGAGCGGGAGGGTTCCTCCCTGCTGGGCAGCGATGCCGGGGAGCTGGCAGGTGCCGGCAAATCAGGCGTGACGGTGCAGAGCAGCCTTGCAGCAGTAAAAGACGACTTTGATGTATTCATCGATTTTACCCGTCCGGAAGGCACCCTGACCCATCTGGCTTTCTGCCATCAGCATGGCAAAGGCATGGTGATTGGCACCACTGGTTTCGACGAGGCAGGCAAGCAGGCTATCAGCGACGCGGCGCAGAGCATCGGCATCGTTTTTGCCGCTAACTTTAGCGTCGGGGTCAACGTCATGCTTAAGCTGCTGGAGAAAGCAGCCAGGGTGATGGGTGACTACACCGATATTGAAATTATTGAGGCGCATCATCGTCATAAAGTTGATGCCCCGTCAGGAACCGCGCTGGCAATGGGTGAAGCCATCGCCCACGCGCTGGATAAGGATCTAAAGAGCTGCGCCGTCTACAGCCGTGAAGGTTACACCGGCGAGCGTCAGCCGGGCACCATTGGTTTTGCAACCGTTCGTGCAGGCGATATTGTTGGTGAGCATACCGCTATGTTTGCCGATGTTGGCGAGCGGATTGAGATTACTCATAAGGCTTCCAGCCGCATGACTTTTGCCAACGGTGCCGTTCGTGCTGCCTTATGGCTGAAGACAAACGAGAAGGGCCTTTTTGATATGCGTGATGTGCTGGATCTTAACAATTTGTGATAGTTATTACCCATCGTGATGTGGTTATTGTGATCGCAATTCTTTGATTACAAGGGGCAATATTTTATTGCCCTTTAATTTTGCCGCTTATATATCAATTTTTACTTTAAGTAGCCATAAGTGCATATCTATTTGCATTTTTTGCTTAAAGCTGGCTCATTTCTCACGCCAAATCGTCTTTTTTCCGCCTCGTATAAAAAAGAGTAATTCGATGCGCTACGCAAGCGTTTTCCTGTGCAATTTAGCTGGCTTTTTTGCATCTTAAAGTGCAGCTTATCGCTCAGGCCGGCAAAAAAGTAATAAAAAGTGGTCTGGAATGTAGACTTTTACCTGGCTTGTCTCTAGAATGCCGCCGTTTGCCAAAAATACACCGGTAAGCAGATTTGCATTGATTTGTGGCTTCAATATGAATTAATATGCAAATAAAGTGAGTGAATATTCTCTGGAGGGTGTTTTGATTAAGTCAGCGCTATTGGTTCTGGAAGACGGAACCCAGTTTCACGGTCGGGCCATAGGGGCAACAGGTTCGGCGGTTGGGGAAGTCGTTTTCAATACTTCAATGACCGGTTATCAAGAAATCCTTACTGATCCCTCCTATTCCCGCCAAATCGTCACTCTTACTTATCCCCATATTGGTAATGTCGGCACGAACGAAGCCGATGAAGAAGCGTCCCAGGTTCATGCTCAAGGCCTGATTATTCGTGACCTGCCGCTGATTGCCAGCAACTACCGCAATACCGAAGACCTCTCTTCTTACCTGAAACGCCATAACATCGTGGCCATTGCCGATATTGATACCCGTAAGCTCACCCGTCTGCTGCGCGAGAAGGGCGCTCAGAACGGCTGCATCATCGCGGGCGACAGCCCGGATGCTGCCCTGGCGCTGGAGAAAGCAAAGGCGTTCCCCGGTCTGAACGGGATGGATCTGGCGAAAGAGGTGACCACCGCTGAGTCCTACAGCTGGACCCAGGGAAGCTGGACGCTGGCCGGTGAGCTGCCGGAAGCGAAGAAAGAGGAGGAGCTGCCGTTCCACGTGGTGGCTTACGACTACGGCGCGAAGCGCAACATCTTGCGTATGCTGGTGGACAGAGGCTGCCGCCTGACGGTAGTCCCGGCGCAGACCCCGGCGGATGAGGTCCTGAAGATGGATCCGGACGGCATTTTCCTCTCCAACGGTCCCGGTGACCCGGCTCCCTGCGACTACGCCATCGACGCCATCAAGACTTTTCTCGAAACCGAGATTCCGGTATTCGGCATCTGCCTCGGCCATCAGCTGCTGGCGCTGGCGAGCGGGGCAAACACCGTCAAGATGAAGTTCGGTCACCACGGTGGTAACCACCCGGTGAAAGATATCGACAACAATACGGTGATGATCACCGCGCAAAACCACGGCTTTGCGGTGGATGAGGCGACCATGCCGGTTAACCTGCGCGTAACGCACACGTCGCTGTTCGACGGTACCCTGCAGGGTATTCATCGTACCGATAAGCCAGCCTTTAGCTTCCAGGGTCACCCGGAAGCCAGCCCTGGCCCACACGACGCCGCGCCGCTGTTCGACCACTTTATCGAATTGATTAAGCACTACCGTTCTACCGCCAAATAATCAGGAGCCGAGAAGACCATGCCAAAACGTACAGACATTAAAAGCATCCTGATCCTTGGCGCTGGCCCAATCGTGATCGGCCAGGCCTGCGAATTTGACTACTCCGGTGCCCAGGCCTGTAAAGCCCTGCGCGAAGAGGGTTACCGCGTCATCCTGGTTAACTCCAACCCGGCGACCATCATGACCGACCCGGAGATGGCGGACGCCACCTATATTGAGCCTATCCACTGGGAAGTGGTGCGCAAAATCATCGAAAAAGAGCGTCCGGATGCGGTGCTGCCAACCATGGGCGGCCAGACTGCGCTGAACTGTGCGCTGGAGCTGGAGCGCCAGGGCGTGCTGGAAGAGTTTGGCGTGACCATGATCGGTGCGACCGCTGACGCGATTGATAAAGCCGAAGATCGCCGCCGTTTCGACGTTGCTATGAAGAAAATCGGCCTCGATACTGCCCGTTCCGGCATTGCGCATAACATGGAGGAGGCGCTGGCGGTTGCCGCTGACGTCGGCTATCCGTGTATCATTCGTCCCTCATTCACCATGGGCGGCACCGGCGGCGGTATCGCCTATAACCGCGAAGAGTTTGAAGAGATCTGCGCCCGCGGTCTGGATCTCTCCCCGACCAACGAGCTGCTGATTGACGAGTCGCTGATCGGCTGGAAAGAGTATGAGATGGAGGTGGTGCGCGATAAGAACGATAACTGCATCATCGTCTGCTCTATCGAAAACTTTGATGCCATGGGTATCCACACCGGGGACTCCATCACCGTGGCCCCGGCGCAGACCCTGACCGACAAAGAGTATCAGATCATGCGTAACGCCTCGATGGCGGTACTGCGTGAGATCGGCGTGGAAACCGGCGGCTCGAACGTTCAGTTCTCGGTAAACCCGAAAAATGGTCGTCTGATCGTTATCGAGATGAACCCGCGTGTCTCCCGCTCCTCGGCGCTGGCGTCGAAGGCCACCGGCTTCCCGATTGCGAAAGTCGCGGCCAAGCTGGCGGTGGGCTATACCCTCGACGAGCTGATGAACGACATCACCGGTGGCCGTACGCCTGCGTCGTTTGAGCCATCTATTGACTACGTCGTCACCAAAATTCCGCGCTTCAACTTCGAAAAATTTGTCGGTGCCAACGACCGTCTGACCACCCAGATGAAGTCCGTGGGCGAAGTGATGGCGATTGGCCGCACCCAGCAGGAGTCGCTGCAGAAAGCGCTGCGCGGCCTGGAAGTGGGCGCGACCGGTTTTGACCCGAAGGTGAGCCTCGACGATCCGGAGGCGCTGACCAAGATCCGTCGCGAGTTGAAAGACGCGGGCGCAGAGCGTATCTGGTACATCGCGGATGCGTTCCGTGCGGGCCTGTCGGTTGACGGCGTCTTTAACCTGACCAACGTTGACCGCTGGTTCCTGGTGCAAATCGAAGAGCTGGTGCGCCTGGAAGAGAAGGTGGCGGAAGTGGGCATCAACGGCCTTGACGCCGACTTCCTGCGCCAGCTGAAGCGTAAAGGCTTTGCCGATGCGCGTCTGGCCAAACTGGCGGGCGTGCGTGAAGCAGAAGTCCGCAAGCTGCGTGAGCAGTATAACCTGCACCCGGTCTACAAGCGTGTGGATACCTGTGCCGCAGAGTTCGCGACCGATACCGCCTACATGTACTCCACCTATGAGGAGGAGTGCGAGGCGAACCCGTCGCAGGATCGTGACAAAATCATGGTGCTGGGCGGCGGGCCAAACCGTATCGGTCAGGGCATTGAGTTCGACTACTGCTGCGTACACGCCTCGCTGGCGCTGCGCGAAGACGGTTACGAAACCATCATGGTCAACTGTAACCCGGAAACGGTCTCCACCGACTATGACACCTCGGATCGTCTCTACTTCGAGCCGGTCACCCTGGAGGATGTACTGGAGATCGTGCGCATCGAGAAGCCGAAGGGCGTTATCGTGCAGTACGGCGGCCAGACCCCGCTGAAGCTGGCCCGGGCGCTGGAAGCCGCAGGCGTGCCGGTTATCGGCACCAGCCCGGACGCTATCGACCGTGCCGAAGACCGCGAGCGTTTCCAGCAGGCGGTGGACCGTCTGAAGCTGAAGCAGCCCGCCAACGCCACCGTGACCGCTATTGAGCAGGCGGTAGAGAAGGCGAAAGAGATTGGTTACCCGCTGGTGGTGCGTCCCTCCTACGTGCTGGGCGGCCGGGCAATGGAGATTGTCTACGACGAGATCGACCTGCGGCGCTACTTTATGACAGCGGTCAGCGTCTCTAACGACGCGCCTGTGCTGCTGGACCGCTTCCTCGACGATGCGGTAGAGGTGGACGTTGACGCCATCTGCGACGGCGAAATGGTGCTGATTGGCGGCATCATGGAGCATATTGAGCAGGCGGGCGTACACTCCGGTGACTCAGCCTGTTCCCTCCCGGCCTACACCCTGAGCCAGGAGATTCAGGACGTGATGCGCCAGCAGGTGCAGAAGCTGGCCTTTGAGCTGCAGGTGCGTGGCCTGATGAACGTCCAGTTCGCGGTGAAGGACAATGAAGTCTACCTGATTGAGGTCAACCCACGCGCGGCGCGTACCGTACCGTTCGTCTCCAAAGCCACCGGCGTGCCGCTGGCGAAGGTAGCTGCGCGCGTGATGGCAGGGAAATCCCTGACCGAGCAGGGCGTCACCAAAGAGATCATCCCGCCGTACTACTCGGTGAAAGAGGTGGTGCTGCCGTTCAACAAGTTCCCTGGCGTGGACCCGCTGTTAGGGCCAGAGATGCGCTCCACCGGTGAAGTGATGGGCGTAGGCCGCACCTTCGCCGAGGCGTTTGCCAAAGCGCAGCTGGGCAGTAACTCGACCATGAAGAAACAGGGCCGGGCGCTGCTCTCCGTACGCGAAGGCGACAAAGAGCGCGTCGTTGACCTGGCCGCCAAGCTGCTGAAGTTCGGCTTTGAGCTGGACGCCACCCATGGCACAGCGATTGTGCTGGGTGAAGCCGGTATCAACCCGCGTCTGGTGAACAAGGTGCATGAGGGGCGTCCGCACATTCAGGATCGTATCAAGAATGGCGAGTACACCTACATCATCAACACCACCGCAGGCCGTCAGGCGATTGAGGACTCCAAGCTGATCCGTCGCAGCGCTCTGCAGTACAAGGTGCACTACGACACCACGCTGAACGGCGGCTTCGCCACGGCGATGGCGCTGAACGCAGATGCCACCGAGAAAGTGACCTCCGTCCAGGAGATGCACGCACAGATCGTTAAATAAGCGCTGGCAAATGCTATCAAACCCGCTCCGGCGGGTTTTTTCATTTCTACGGCGCTGGCGGCTATGCGGCAACGGATCGTTGTTCGCTGCCTAAGAGTGTTCTGTATTTCCCTGATACATCAGGCAAATAGTCTACAGTTAATCAGGAAGACAACTGAAATTCACCTAAAAGCAGGGAGAACACCATGCAAAAGCGCATTCTCATTACGTCTATTTTGGCTGCAGCAACGTTATTTACCGTAGCAGGTTGTTCCTCCAATCAGGCTGTAAAAACCACCGACGGCAAAACCATTGTCACTGACGGAAAACCGAAGGTAGACAGTGACACTGGCATGGTGTCATACAAAAATGCCGCAACGGGCCAGACAGAACAGATTAATCGCGACCAGCTGAAAAATATGAGCGAACTCGATAACTAATTCTGCACCGTCAGCGATACCGATCGTAGCCCGGCAGCATAATACTGCCGGGTTTTTTATTATTGTTGTCTGAACAATAATCCAGATGAATATATTTCTAATCGCTTCGTCGTTAGCATTTTAATATATTTTTGCGGTATTAAATAATATATCGCTTCGCTACACTCCTCTCTCCACGATTAAAGGAGAGTGTTATGAAGAGGATTGCTGCTGTTCTGTTGCTGGGGGCCGTATCGCTTTCGCTGGTAGGCTGCTCCAGCGACTACATTATGTCGACCAAAACCGGCGAGATGATTGTTACCCAAGGCAAGCCTGAAATTGATAAAGATACCGGCATGACCCGCTACGTTGACCAGCAGGGCTATAGCCGCCAGATTAAAACCTCCGATGTCTCCCAGCTGATCGAAAAAGAGTAAGCAAAGCGGATCTTTCTTCTGTAAGCGCACCGATTAACTGTCTAAACTCACTGCCATTACAACAGTGCAGTTTAGACAGGTTAATTAATGATTCTGATTATTTATGCTCATCCCTATCCGCGGCATTCGCACGCGAATAAGCGGATGCTTGAGCAGGCAAGAACCCTGGACGGCGTAGAGGTTCGCTCACTTTACCAACTCTACCCCGACTTCAATATTGATATCGCCGCTGAGCAAGAGGCAGTATCACGCGCGGATCTGGTGGTCTGGCAGCATCCGCTTCAGTGGTATAGCGTCCCGCCGCTGCTCAAGCTGTGGATGGATAAAGTTCTGACCCATGGCTGGGCCTACGGCGAGGGCGGTACGGCGCTGCACGGCAAGCATCTGCTGTGGGCCGTAACCACCGGCGGCGGTGAGCACCACTTCGATATCGGCTCGCGTCCGGGCTTTGAAGCGCTGGCGCAGCCGTTGCAGGCCACGGCGATCTACTGCGGCATGAAGTGGCTGGCGCCTTTCTCAATGCATAACACCTTTGTAAACGATGATGAGACGCTCAATGCCAAGGCGCGTCACTACAAGCAGCGTCTGATGGAGTGGCAGGAGGTCAATCATGGATAGTCATACCCTGATACAGGCGCTGATCTACCTGGGATCGGCGGCGCTGATCGTGCCGATTGCGGTGCGGCTGGGCCTCGGCTCGGTGCTCGGCTATCTGATTGCGGGCTGTATTATCGGCCCGTGGGGACTGCGGCTGGTCACCGACGCCGAGTCAATTCTGCACTTTGCTGAAATCGGCGTGGTGCTGATGCTGTTCGTCATCGGACTTGAGCTGGATCCTCAGCGGCTGTGGAAGCTGCGCGCCTCGGTATTTGGCGGTGGCGCATTGCAGATGCTGGTCTGCGGTCTGCTGCTGGGCGCGTTCTGTATGGCGCTGGGTCTGCGCTGGCAGGTGGCGGTGCTGATCGGCCTGACGTTGGGGCTCTCCTCGACGGCAATCGCCATGCAGGCAATGAACGAGCGTAACCTGATGGTCTCCCGGATGGGACGCAGCGCCTTTGCCGTTCTGTTGTTCCAGGACATTGCTGCCATTCCGCTGGTGGCGATGATCCCTCTGCTCGCCGCCAGCGGTGGGGCCACCACGCTGGGTGCCTTTACCCTCTCCGCACTGAAGGTTGTTGCCGCCCTGGCTACCGTGGTGCTGATTGGCCGTTACGTTGCGCGTCCGGCGCTGCGCTTTGTCGCCCGTACCGGCCTGCGGGAAGTCTTCAGTGCCGTAGCGCTGTTTCTGGTCTTTGGCTTCGGACTACTGCTGGAGGAGGCCGGACTGTCGATGGCGATGGGTGCCTTCCTGGCCGGGGTGCTGCTGGCCAGCTCTGAATACCGCCACGCGCTGGAGAGCGATATCGAACCCTTTAAGGGTCTGCTGCTGGGACTGTTCTTTATCGGCGTCGGCATGTCCATCGACTTCGGTACCCTGGTAACGCACCCGCTGCGCATTATCATTCTGCTGGTAGGTTTCCTGGTGATCAAAACCCTGGTGCTGTGGCTGATTGCCCGCCCGTTAAAGGTACCGGGTAAACAGCGACGCTGGTTCGCGGTTCTGCTGGGGCAGGGAAGCGAATTTGCCTTCGTGGTATTCGGCACGGCGCAGTCTGCCAACGTACTGGATCCCGAGTGGGGCAAGGCGCTGACTCTGGCGGTGGCGCTCTCGATGGCAGCCACGCCGCTGCTGCTGGTGCTCCTGACCCGGCTTGATAACAAAACCACTGGCCAGCAGCGGGAGGCGGATGAGATTGATGAAGAGCAGCCGCGGGTGATCATTGCAGGCTTTGGCCGTTTCGGACAGATTGCCGGGCGTCTCTTGCTCTCCAGCGGGGTAAAAATGGTCGTTCTCGATCACGATCCCGACCATATTGAGACCCTGCGCAAATTTGGCATGAAGGTCTTCTACGGCGATGCCACCCGCGTGGATCTGCTGGAGTCCGCCGGGGCGGGCAAGGCCGAGGTGCTGATTAATGCCATTGACGATCCCAAAGCTAACCTGCAGCTGACCGAGCTGGTTAAAGAGCACTTCCCGCATCTGCAGATCGTCGCCCGCGCCCGCGATGTCGATCACTTTATTCGTCTACGCCAGGCAGGCGTCGAGCGGCCGGAGCGTGAAACCTTTGAAGGGGCACTGCGTACCGGCCGTCTGGCGCTGGAGAGTCTGGGGCTGGGAGAGTATGAGGCCCGGGAGCGCGCCGATCTGTTTCGCCGCTATAATTCAGACATGATAGAGGAGATGGTGCAGGGGGAAGACGACACCCAGGCACGGGCAGCGGTGTTCAAACGCACCAGCGCCATGCTGACGGAGATCATCACCGAGGATCGGGCACATCTCTCTCACTCCCAGCGGCACGGCTGGCAGGGCACGGAGGAGGGTAAACACTCCGGCGATGCCAGCGACGAGCCGCAGGCTAAACCGACGGTTTAATCATCTATGCTGGCGGCCTCCAGGCAACTGCGGGCCTGCCAGCAGAATGAAAAATTTTCGTTCTCTTTACCTTGCCGCCAGTCGACGAGCGTGAGCGCTTTCCGTATAGTGGCGACAATTTTTAGCTCCGGGATATAAACAATGATCAGTCTGATTGCGGCGTTAGCGGTAGATCGCGTAATTGGTATGGAAAACGCCATGCCGTGGAATTTGCCTGCCGATCTCGCCTGGTTTAAGCGCAATACATTAAACAAACCGGTGGTGATGGGTCGCCTGACCTGGGAGTCCATCGGGCGTCCTTTGCCGGGGCGTAAAAACATCGTTATTAGCAGCCAGCCGGGCAGTGACGATCGCGTCCAGTGGGTTAGCTCTATTGAAGATGCCATTGCCGCCTGCGGCGATGCAGAAGAGATTATGGTGATCGGCGGCGGGCGCATCTACGAGCAGTTTTTACCCAAGGCCCAGCGCCTCTACCTGACGCATATTGATGCGGAAGTGGAAGGCGATACCCATTTTCCGGACTACGAGCCGGACGACTGGGAGTCGACCTTTAGCGAGTTTCACGATGCCGACGCGCAGAACTCGCACAGCTACTGCTTTGAGATCCTGGAGCGGCGGTAACGTTTAGCTGATGGAAACGCCTGATGGCGCTTCGCTTATCAGGCCTACAGATTGTGTCGATGTTGTAGCCCCGGCAAGCGCAGCGCCGCCGGGGAAAACATCAGGAAGCAACTACCTCGCCTTCACCCAGATCCAGATGGCGGCTCGACGCCTGGGTAAAGTAGGCTTTATCTTCCCAGCGCAGGCAGGTCAGAACGCCACCCCAGCAGCAGCCGGTATCGAGGGCGTAAACGCCTTCCGGCGTGCCTTTCCCCTCCAGCGATGCCCAGTGACCAAACACCACGCTGTACTCCTGCGTCACCGGACCGGGGATCACAAACCACGGCTTCAGCGGAGCAGGGGCGTTATCCGGCATGTCTTTGCAGTACATGTCGAGCTGGCCGTTCGGGAAGCAGTAGCGCATACGCGTAAAGGCGTTAGTGATGAAGCGCAGGCGCGCCAGACCGCTCAGCTCCTCGCTCCAGTTGTTTGGCAGATCGCCATACATCGCATCTAAAAAGAGCGGATAGGAGTCGCTGGCCAGCACCGCTTCCGCATCCCGGGCGCAGGCCTGGGCCGTCGGCAGATCCCACTGGGGGGTGATCCCCGCATGGGCCATAACCAGCTTCTTCTCTTCATCGACCTGCAGCAGCGGCTGGCGACGCAGCCAGTTCAGCAGCTCATCGGCATCCGGTGCCTCCAGCAGCGGCGTAATCCGATCCTTCGGCTTGTTTTTACTGATACCGGCAAATACGGCCAGCAGGTGCAGATCATGGTTGCCCAGCACAACGCGTACGCTGTCGCCCAATGATTTCACGAAACGCAGCACCTGCAGGGATGCCGGGCCGCGGGCCACCAGATCGCCCGTGAGCCAGAGGGTGTCGGTTTTAGGATCAAACGCGACCTGTTTTAACAATGCGATCAGTTCATCGTAGCAACCGTGAACGTCGCC
>JBCNNW010000027.1:0-42279 GCA_039594205.1 Pseudescherichia sp.
TATCCGGCCTTTTTCTTGTGACTCAGGAGGGCAGATAAGGTAAAATCTGCGGCAATATTGCCCCTGAATAATTGGGTGCAAACGCTGAGGAATCACACGTAATGAGCGATATGGCAGAGCGCCTCGCGCTACATGAATTCACTGAAAACGCCTACCTGAACTACTCCATGTACGTCATCATGGACCGTGCGCTGCCGTTTATCGGCGACGGTCTGAAGCCGGTGCAGCGGCGTATCGTGTACGCCATGTCTGAACTGGGCCTCAGCGCCAGCGCAAAGTTTAAAAAATCCGCCCGTACCGTGGGCGACGTGCTGGGTAAATACCATCCCCACGGCGACAGCGCCTGTTACGAGGCGATGGTGCTGATGGCCCAGCCGTTCTCCTACCGCTATCCGCTGGTTGACGGCCAGGGGAACTGGGGCGCGCCGGACGATCCGAAATCCTTCGCGGCGATGCGTTACACCGAGTCGCGCCTCTCTAAATACGCCGAGCTGCTGCTGGGTGAGCTGGGGCAGGGGACGGTCGATTGGGTGCCTAACTTTGACGGCACGCTGCAGGAGCCGAAAATGCTGCCTGCCCGCCTGCCAAACATTCTGCTGAACGGCACTACCGGCATCGCTGTCGGTATGGCGACGGACATTCCTCCGCACAACCTTCGTGAAGTTGCCCAGGCGGCAATCGCACTGATCGACCAGCCGAAAACCACCCTCGATCAGCTGCTGGATATCGTTCAGGGGCCGGACTACCCGACCGAAGCGGAGATCATCACCTCCCGGGCCGAGATCCGCAAAATTTACCAGAACGGTCGCGGCTCCGTGCGCATGCGTGCGGTGTGGAAGAAAGAGGACGGCGCGGTGGTGATTACCGCCCTGCCGCATCAGGTCTCCGGGGCGCGCGTGCTGGAGCAGATCGCGGCCCAGATGCGCAACAAAAAGCTGCCGATGGTGGACGACCTGCGCGACGAGTCCGATCACGAGAACCCGACCCGCCTGGTGGTGGTACCGCGCTCCAACCGGGTGGATATGGATCAGGTGATGAACCACCTGTTTGCCACCACCGATCTGGAGAAGAGCTACCGCATCAACCTGAACATGATCGGCCTCGATGGGCGTCCGGCGGTGAAAAACCTGCTGGAGATCCTCACCGAGTGGCTGGCGTTCCGCCGCGATACCGTGCGCCGCCGCCTGAACCATCGCCTGGAGAAGGTGCTCAAGCGCCTGCATATCCTTGAAGGTTTGCTGGTGGCGTTCCTCAACATCGACGAAGTGATTGAGATCATTCGTGGTGAAGATGAACCTAAGCCGGTGCTGATGTCGCGTTTTGGCATCAGCGAAACCCAGGCTGAAGCGATCCTCGAACTTAAGCTGCGCCATCTCGCCAAACTGGAAGAGATGAAGATCCGCGGCGAGCAGAGCGAGCTGGAAAAAGAGCGCGACCGCCTGCAAAGCACGCTGGCCTCTGAGCGTAAGATGAGTACCCTGCTGAAGAAAGAGCTGCAGGCCGATGCCGAGGCGTTCGGCGACGATCGTCGTTCGCCGCTGCACGAGCGTGAAGAGGCGAAGGCAATGAGCGAGCATGACATGCTGCCATCCGAGCCGGTGACTATCGTGCTGTCGCAGATGGGCTGGGTGCGCAGCGCCAAAGGTCATGACATCGATGCCCAGGGCCTGAGCTACAAAGCGGGCGACAGCTGGAAAGCGTCCGCAAAAGGCAAAACCAACCAGCCGGTGGTGTTTATTGATACCACCGGGCGCAGCTACGCTGTCGATCCGCTGACGCTGCCGTCGGCGCGCGGGCAGGGCGAACCGGTCACTGGCAAGCTGACGCTGCCGCCGGGTGCCACCGTTGAGCATATGGTGATGGCCGGTGAGGAGCAGAAGCTGCTGATGGCCTCTGACGCGGGCTACGGCTTCGTCTGCACCTTCAACGATCTGATTGCCCGCAACCGTGCCGGTAAGGCGCTGATTACCCTGCCGGAAAACGCGCATGTGCTGCCGCCGCTGGAGATTGTGGACGACAGCGACCTGCTGCTGGCGATCACCGCCGCCGGGCGCATGCTGATGTTCCCGATTAGCGATCTGCCGCAGCTGTCGAAAGGCAAAGGGAATAAGATCATCAGCATTCCGTCAGCCGAAGCGGCGAAGGGGGAGGATAGCCTGGCGCACCTCTTTATCCTGCCGCCGCAGAGTACGCTGACCCTGCACGCTGGCAAGCGCAAAATTAAAATGCGTCCGGAGGAGCTGCAGAAGGTGCACGGCGAACGTGGCCGTCGCGGAACGCTGATGCGCGGACTGCAGCGTATCGACAAGGTCGAGATCGACTCGCCGCGTCGGGCAACGACTGGCGACAGCGAAGAGTAATTCCTGTGCGCTTCTCCCCCTTCCCGGCGAAGGGGGATCTACCCATAAAATTTCCCGTAAAGTCATTGTTAAATCGCAGGTTACGATTGACAATACCCTTTTTCACGGACCCGATGGAACAGAGCCGTGCACCGTCAGCCGCTACACTATAATGGGCGGGTGTCCGGGCTTTCGAGGTAGCTATGCTATTCATTTTACGTGCAATCATTATTGTAATTTACAGCATCCTGGTCTGTATCTTTGGCTGTATCTACTGCCTGTTTAGCCCACGGAATCCAAAACACGTCGCCACCTTTGGCCATCTGTTTGGCCGTCTGGCACCGGTCATGGGCATCAAGGTAGAGCTGCGTCTGCCGCCGGAAGCGGCGACCTATGGCAATGCGATCTACATCGGCAACCACCAGAACAACTACGATATGGTCACCGCCGCCAGCATTGTGCAGCCGCGTACCGTTACCGTTGGCAAGAAGAGCCTGCTGTGGATCCCCTTCTTTGGCCAGCTCTACTGGCTGACCGGTAACCTGCTGATCGACCGTGATAACCGCGCCAAAGCGCACGGAACTATCGCCCAGGTGGTGAAAAATATTCAGAAGCGCGACATCTCTATCTGGATGTTCCCGGAGGGGACCCGCAGCCGTGGACGTGGGCTGCTGCCGTTTAAGACCGGTGCGTTCCATGCGGCTATTGCTGCTGGCGTGCCTGTTATTCCGGTATGTGTTTCAAATACCTCTAACAAAATTAACCTTAACCGTCTGAATAACGGCCTGGTGATTGTCGAGATGCTGCCGCCGATAGATACCAGCACGTTTGGCAAAGATCAGGTCCGCGAGCTGGCTACCCACTGCCGGACGCTGATGGCAGAGAAGATCGCCGAGCTTGATAGCGAAGTCGCCGCCCGTGAGGCCGCTGGCAAGCGCCAGGCGTAGCCGGATATTTTTACGCGCTTTAGTCCGTTTTACAGGGAGCAAGATATGTCACTCAGTCGGCGTCAGTTTATCCAGGCCTCCGGCGCTGCGCTTTGTGTAGGCGCGGTTCCGCTTCCGGCCAACGCCGCCGGGCAGCAGCAGCCGCTGCCTGTGCCGCCGCTCGTTGAATCTCGCCGTGGGCAACCGCTGTTTCTGACCCTGCAGCGGGCGCACTGGTCCTTTACGCCGGGTACCCGCGCCCAGGTGTGGGGCATTAACGGGCGCTATCTCGGGCCGACTATTCGCGTCTGGAGCGGCGATGACGTGAAGATGATCTACAGCAACCGGCTGGCAGAGAACGTGGCCATGACCATCAGCGGCCTGCAGGTTCCCGGCCCGCTGATTGGCGGTCCCGCACGGATGATGTCTCCCAGCGCTGACTGGGCACCGGTGCTGCCGATCCGCCAGAGCGCGGCGACGCTGTGGTATCACGCCAATACGCCAAACCGTACCGCTGAGCAGGTCTATAACGGCCTCGCGGGCATGTGGCTGATTGAGGATGAGGTGAGTAAGTCCCTGCCGATCCCCAATCACTACGGCGTGGATGACTTCCCTATTATTATTCAGGACAAGCGGCTGGATAACTTTGGCACCCCGGAGTACAGCGAGCCGGGCAGCGGCGGCTTCGTGGGCGATACGCTGCTGGTCAACGGCGCACAAAGCCCCTATGTCGAGGTGTCTCGCGGCTGGGTGCGCCTGCGCCTGCTGAACGCCTCCAACGCCCGCCGCTATCAGCTGCAGATGAGCGATGGCCGGGCGCTACACGTTATCTCCGGCGACCAGGGCTTTTTACCCGCGCCGGTATCGGTGAAACAGCTCTCGCTGGCCCCCGGTGAGCGGCGTGAAATTCTCGTCAATATGACCGATGGCGACGAGGTCTCGATCACCTGCGGTGAGGCGGCGGGGATTGTTGACCGCATCCGCGGCTTCTTTGAGCCGTCGAGTATTCTGATCTCTACCCTGGTGTTGACGTTGCGCCCCACCGGGCTGCTGCCGCTGGTGACCGATACGCTGCCGCAGCGGCTGCTGCCAACGGAGCTGATGAGCGGTGCGGCAGTACGCAGCCGGGATATCGCCCTCGGTGACGATCCGGGCATTAACGGCCAGCTGTGGGATATCAAGCGCATCGATATCACCGCTCAGCAGGGCACCTGGGAGCGCTGGACGGTGCGCGCCGACACGCCGCAGTCGTTCCATATTGAGGGCGTCAGCTTCCTGATCCGCAACGTCAACGGCGCCATGCCGTTCCCGGAGGATCGGGGCATGAAGGATACCGTCTGGGTGGATGGGCAGGTGGAGCTGCTGGTCTACTACGGGCAGCCCTCCTGGCCGCACTTCCCGTTCCAGTACTTTAGCCAGACCCTGGAGATGTCGGATCGTGGCTCTATCGGCCAGCTATTGGTGAATCCGGCCCCGTAAATCTCCGGATAACGGCTTTACCTTACCCGGCCTACGCAGCCTGTATGCCGGGTAACTATCCCGCACAAAATTTCTTCATTATCCACACTGTTCAAGCGTATAATCGCCGGCCTTTAACGATCTCTTTTTAACCACCCCGGAAGCATTATGAGCGCTATCTCCCTGATCCAGCCGGATCGCGACCTCTTCTCATGGCCGCAGTATTGGGCTGCCTGTTTCGGCCCCGCGCCGTTTTTGCCCATGTCACGTGAAGAGATGGATCAGCTTGGCTGGGACAGCTGCGACATCATTCTGGTTACCGGAGATGCCTACGTTGATCATCCGAGCTTCGGCATGGCGATCTGCGGACGGATGCTGGAGGCGCAGGGCTTCCGGGTTGGCATCATTGCCCAGCCGGACTGGAACAGCAAAGAGGACTTTATGCGCCTCGGCAAACCGAACCTGTTCTTCGGCGTTACCGCGGGCAACATGGACTCGATGATCAACCGCTATACCGCCGATCGTAAGCTGCGTCACGACGATGCCTACACGCCGGACAACGTGGCGGGCAAGCGGCCGGACCGGGCCACTTTGGCCTATACCCAGCGCTGTAAAGAGGCGTGGAGAGATGTGCCGGTGATCCTGGGTGGCATTGAGGCCAGCCTGCGCCGTACCGCGCACTACGACTACTGGTCGGATACCGTCCGTCGCTCGGTGCTGGTGGATTCCAAAGCCGATATGCTGATCTTCGGCAACGGCGAACGCCCGCTGGTTGAGGTCGCCCATCGCCTGGCGCAGGGCGAGGCGGTTGCCAGCATCCGTGACGTGCGTAATACCGCAATTATGGTTAAAGAGGCGCTGCCGGGCTGGAGCGGGGTAGACTCCCGCATCATTGATATGCCAGGCAAGATTGATCCGATCCCCCATCCTTACGGGGACGATCTGCCGTGTGCCGACAACAAACCAGTCGAATCCAAAAAAGCTGAAGCGAAAGCCGTTGTGATCCAGCCGCCGCGTCCGAAACCGTGGGAGAAGATCTACGTTCTGCTGCCCTCCTTTGAGAAGGTGAAGGCTGACAAGGTACTCTATGCCCACGCCTCGCGTATCCTGCACCATGAGACCAACCCGGGCTGCGCGCGAGCGCTGATGCAGAAGCACGGCGACCGCTACATCTGGATCAACCCGCCGGCGATCCCGCTCTCTACCGAAGAGATGGACAGCGTCTTTGCGCTGCCCTACAAGCGCGTGCCGCATCCGGCCTACGGCACCAGCCGCATTCCGGCCTATGAGATGATCCGTTTCTCGGTCAACATTATGCGCGGCTGCTTTGGCGGCTGCTCCTTCTGCTCCATCACCGAGCATGAAGGACGCATTATCCAGAGCCGCTCCGAAGAGTCGATCATCAACGAGATCGAAGCGATTCGTGATACCGTGCCTGGCTTTACCGGCATTATCTCCGATCTGGGCGGCCCGACGGCCAACATGTATATGCTGCGCTGCAAGTCGCCACGTGCGGAGCAGACCTGCCGCCGCCTGTCGTGCGTCTACCCGGATATCTGTCCGCATATGGATACCAACCATGAGCCGACGATAAACCTCTACCGCCGCGCCCGCGATCTGAAGGGGATCAAGAAGATCCTGATCGCATCCGGCGTGCGCTATGACATCGCCGTGGAGGATCCGCGCTATATCAAAGAGCTGGCGACCCATCACGTCGGCGGCTACCTGAAGATTGCGCCAGAGCATACTGAAGAAGGCCCGCTGTCGAAGATGATGAAGCCAGGGATGGGCAGCTACGACCGCTTCAAAACGCTGTTTGACACCTACTCGAAGCAGGCCGGTAAAGAGCAGTACCTGATCCCGTATTTTATCTCCGCCCATCCGGGAACGCGTGATGAAGACATGGTGAACCTCGCCCTGTGGCTCAAAAAGCACCGCTTCCGCCTCGATCAGGTGCAGAACTTCTATCCGTCGCCGCTCGCCAACTCGACGACCATGTATTACACCGGCAAGAACCCGCTCGGTAAGATTGGCTACAAGAGCGAGAACGTCGTGGTGCCGAAGGGCGAGAAACAGCGCCGCCTACATAAGGCGCTGCTGCGCTATCACGATCCGAAAAACTGGCCGCTGATCCGCCAGGCGCTGGAAGAGATGGGGAAAAAGCATCTGATCGGTAGCCGTCGCGACTGCCTGGTGCCCGCGCCAACCCTTGAGGAGATGCGTGAGGCGAAGCGCCAGAATCGCCATACGCGCCCGGCGCTCACTAAACACACGCCGATTGCCCACCAGCGCCAGACGCCGGCAGGGAATAAGGTACGCAGTAAAACAGGACGGTAGGCCGGATAAGGCGCTTGCGCCGCCATCCGGCGTTAACGAACGGTTAGATTTGTCGGGTGGCGCTTCGCTTACCCGACCTACATTTACGTGCTAGTACAGCCCAATCATCTTCCACCAGGCGAGCCCGACGCTAATAAAGACCGCCTGGTTGAAGAGGCTGACCAGAAACCCTGTGCGCCACCAGACCCCGGTGGGCACGTAGCCCGCACCGAACAGGATCGGGCCGCGAGCGTGGGTGTACTGAGTCAGGGAGCAGTAAAGGCTGCTGGTAAACGCCAGCATCAGCGCACACGGCGCTGCCGGGATCCCCAGATGCAGGCCGACGCCAACAAACACCGCATAGAGCGCGGCAATCTGCGCGTTGCCGCTGGCAAAAAAGTAGTGAGTATAGAAGTAGGCCGCGTTCAGCAAGAGCAAAACCACCACCCAGCTGGTGCCATGCAGCGAGCTGGCAAGGCTGTCGCCAATTAAATTACCAAACCATGTGGTGAACCCGAGCTTTTTCAGCTGGTTGGCCATCATCAATAGCGCTGCAAACCAGATCAGCGTATCCCATGCCCCTTTTTCGCTCTTCACATCTTCCCAGCTCAGCACGCCGGAGAGCAGCAGAATGGAGAGGCCAACAAACGACGCCGTTGTCGGATCGACGCCGAGCGCATTGCCAAAAATCCACAGTATCAGCAGTACCACCACCGTAGCGAGCATCAGCCACTCGCCGCGTGACATGCTGCCCATCTGCGCCAGCTCCTGGCGGGCCAGCGCCGGGGCATCAGGCGTATGGCGGATCGTCGGGCGGGTAAGCCAGTAGACCAGCAGTGGGACGATCAGCAGCGACACCAGGCAGGGCAGCAGGGCAGCCATAAACCAGCTCCCCCACGTCAAGGTTACACCGGCGTTAGCCGCCAGCTTGACCGCCAGCAGGTTGCCGGTATAACCGGTCATGAACAGTGCGGCAGTGACGTCGTTAACGTTGCCGATACAGGTGATGAGAAAGGTGCCGATTTTACTGCGGGATTCGTCATCCGGGCGGGAGTCAAAGCTACGCGCCAGCGAGTCGGCAATGGGGTAGATGACACCTCCGCAGCGGGCGGTATTGCTTGGCATTGCCGGGGAGAGGATCAGATCCGCAAACGCCAGACCGTAGGCCAGCCCCAGGGTACGTTTACCCAGCAGGCGGATCATCTGTAGCGCGATCCGCCGCCCAAGGCCGGTTTTAATAAAGCCGCGGGCGATCATAAAGGCGACGACGATCAGCCAGATCAGCGAGCTGTTCAGTTCGCTGAGCGCCGTGGTAATGGCCCCGCTGGCGGTGGTGTCCCCGGCGGCATAGGCCAGTGCAAAGACGGTGATGCCGATGATACCTACCGCGCCAATCGGCAGCACCTTTGCCACAATGGCGGCAATGGTGGCTACAAAGATCAGGGCCGAGCGCCAGGCCGCCACGCTCAGGCCAGAGGGAGGCATCAGCTGCCAGAGCGCCGCCGCAGCGACAGTGATGATGATAAGCGGGAGCCAACGGACGCCTGAGGATTGTTTTTCCGCCACAGTTCTATCCTTATTCATCGTGCGGATGAAATATAAGAATGAAATAGATTCTATGAATAATCAATGGGTTATGTAGATCATATGCTGCACCCGGGCGCGTAAAAAATACACCTAATAGTGACAGGGAATTGTTGCAGGATGTTTCTTGTACGGGGCGATGCACAATAAAAAACCCGGCGCACAGGCCGGGTTGGAAGATGACAGAGGCGCTTAGCCGCCGAACTGATCCGGATCTGGGCCAAGGCGTTTGCCTTGATCAAGCTTCGCGATTTCGCTCAGTTCGTCTTTATCGAGGCGGAAATCCCACACCTTAAAGTTTTCCGCTATGCGTGCCGGGGTGACCGATTTCGGGATCACTACCAGGCCCTGATCCAGGTGCCAACGGATCACGATCTGCGCCGGGGTTTTGCCGTACTTATCTGCCAGCTCGCGAATGATCTTCTGATCGAAGACGCCTTCGCCGCCCTGAGCCAGCGGGCTCCAGGACTCGGTCTGGATCTTGTGAGTGGCGTTCCAGGCATGGAGCTGGCGCTGCTGTAACAGCGGGTGCAGCTCGATCTGGTTGATCACCGGCGTTACGCCGGTCTCATCGATCAGGCGCTGCAGGTGGCCGATCTGGAAGTTACAGACGCCGATGCTCTTCACCAGCCCCTGCTCCTGGAGCTTGATCATCCCCTTCCAGGCTTCAACGTAACGATCGCTAGCCGGTACCGGCCAGTGCATCAGGTAGAGATCAACATGATCGAGCTTCAGCTTGTCGAGGCTCGTCTGCAACGCTTCCTGAGGGCGAGTCTGATCGTCATTCCACAGCTTGGTAGTGATAAACAGATCGCTGCGCGGGATCCCCGCACTTTCGATAGCCTTGCCGACGCCCTCTTCGTTTTTGTAGGCCGCAGCGGTATCAATTGAGCGATAGCCTACTTCCAGCGCCTTATGAATGGCGGTGACGACCTCCTCATTGCCCGCTTTCCATACGCCGAGGCCCAGCTGCGGCATGATGTTGCCGTCCTGAAGCTTAATCACGGTTGGATTTGCCATACATTCCTCCTTATATGAAATCCACCCGGGCTGGCCCAGGTGGAGTTGAGTGACTTAAGTCTGGACGAAAAGCCCAAAAACGAAAGTCTTAGAAGAAAAAACCTTTAGCGTGCGGCTTCGTAGATGCGACGGCTGACCTCAAGGGTAATATCCTGATGTTCGCCTAATTGAGTCATGCCGTGCTCGTCTAGTTTCTCAATCAGGGCTGGGATCGAGCTGCCGTCGAGACCGTAGCCGGAGAGGCGGGTGGGGACGCCCATCTGCTCGAAGAAGCTACGCGTGGCGGCAATGGCCGCGTCAATGCGCTCGTCGTCGCTGCCTTCGGTGATATTCCATACGCGCTCGGCGTACTGCAGCAGCTTGCCGCGTTTGGCGTCGCGTTTTTCATTCCACAGCGCGGGCAGCACCACCGCCAGCGTCTGAGCGTGATCCAGACCGTGCATCGCCGTCAGCTCGTGGCCCAGCATATGGGTTGCCCAATCCTGCGGTACGCCTGCGCCAATCAGGCCGTTCAGCGCCTGGGTTGCCGCCCACATGACGTTAGCACGCACGCTGTAGTTTTCCGGCTCCTGCAGCGCTTTTGGACCCTCTTCGATCAGCGTCAGCAGAATACCTTCCGCGAAGCGATCCTGAATTTTGCCATCGACCGGATAGGTCACGTACTGCTCAACGGTATGGACAAAGGCATCCACCACGCCGTTTGCCACCTGACGCGGCGGCAGGGTGTAGGTATAGACCGGGTCAAGAATGGCGAATACCGGCTGGACGAATGGGGAGTGGAACGCCTGCTTGTCGCCGGTGGCTCTACGGGAAACCACCGCCCCCTTGTTTGACTCGGAGCCTGTAGCGGGCAGGGTCAGCACGGAGCCCATCGGGATCGCACTTTTGATTTCGCTACCGCCAGTTTGCAGAATGTGCCACGGATCGATGCCGTCAGCGTAGTGCGCAGCGGCAGCGATAAATTTCGTGCCGTCCAGCACCGAGCCGCCGCCGACCGCCAGCAGGAAGGTGATCTTCTCTGCCCGGGCAATGGCTACCGCTTTCATCAGCGTTTCGTAAGAGGGGTTCGGCTCAATGCCGCCAAACTCCAGCACGTCGAGGCCGTGCAGTGCACTATAGACCTGATCCAGCACGCCGGTTTTTTTGACGCTGCCGCCGCCGTAGGTGATCAGCACGCGGGCGCCTGCCGGGATCTGGTCGCGTAGATCGGCAATAGCATTTTTACCAAACAGGATGCGGGTGGGGGTATGCAGATTAAAGTTATTCATGACGCTTTCCCTTGTATCGGTGAAAAGACAAACGGCAGCGGGCTGCCTGCTGGAGACTATTGTGGTCCGCACGTCCGGCGCTCTCAATGCACATTCCTGCCGATGTCTTGCCCATTCCTCCCGCCCACTGGAGAAAACGCACAAAAGCGCGCACACTGGCTGCAATAAAAAACGCGTGTGGAGTGGGATGAAATGAACCGCGAAGCGATCTGCCTTCAGCTGACCGAACAAATTAAGCAGCTGAAAAGTAATGAAAATCGTCTCAGCGATCTGCTGCCCGACGTGCGTCTGCTTTATGGCACCCAGCCGGGGACACGTACGCCAGTCATGTACCAGCCAGGCATCGTGATCCTCTTTTCCGGGCATAAGATCGGCTATATCAACGATCGTGTCTTTCGCTACGACACCAATGAGTACCTGCTGCTCACCGTGCCGCTGCCCTTTGAGTGCGAAACCTTCGCCACGCCAGAGGTGCCGCTGGCGGGGATCCGTCTGAACGTGGATATTTTGCAGCTGCAGGAGCTGCTGATGGATATCGGCGAGGATGAGCATTTTCAGCCGGCGATGGCGGCAAGCGGCATCAATTCGGCCACGCTGTCGGGCGAGATCCTTTGCGCCATCGAGCGGCTGCTGGACGTGATGGCCCGGCCGCTGGATGCGCGGATTTTGGGGAAGCAGATCGTGCGTGAAATCCTTTACCACGTGCTGACCGGGCCGTGTGGCGGGGCGCTGCTGGCGCTGGTGAGCCGCCAGACCCACTTTAGCCTCATCAGCCGGGTGCTGAAACGAATTGAAAGCCAGTATACCGAGAGCCTGAGCGTGGACCAGCTGGCCGCAGAAGCCAACATGAGCGTGTCAGCGTTTCATCACAACTTTAAATCGGTGACCAGCACCTCGCCGCTGCAATATCTGAAGACCTATCGCCTGCACCGGGCGCGGATGTTAATGATCCACGACGGTATGAAGGCCAGCGCGGCGGCGATACGCGTCGGCTATGAAAGCCCTTCGCAGTTCAGTCGCGAGTTCAAGCGCTACTTTGGCGTAACGCCGGGAGAGGATGCAGCAAGGATTAGAGGGGTATGAGGATGATCCAGGCCGGATAAGCACAGCGCCATCCGGCTTTTACCCTGGTGAAGAGGTCACGCGTTGCAGTACTTCTTCTTAATCACTACCACCAGCGTGCCCAGCAAGCCAGCAACCAGCAGGAATACCGGCAGGATCATCAGGAAGGTCATGACTTGATCTTCATGGCGTTTCACGAAGGGGATCATGCTCAGGGCATAGCCGAGGCCGGTGACCACACCAACCCACAGCAGGGCGCTCAGCCAGTTAAACAGCTGGAAGCGGCGGTTCGACAGCCCGGAGATACCGGCCATGGTCGGCAGCAGGGTGCGCACAAAGGCGAGAAAGCGCCCGGCCAGCAGCGCCAGCAGGCCATGCCGGTCAAACATGCAGGTGGCACGCTGATGATACTTAGCCGGCAGCTGCGCCAGCCAGCCTTTGACTACCCGCGTATTACCAAGCCAGCGGCCCTGGATATAGCTCAGCCAGCAGCCAAGGCTGGCGGCAGTGGTCAGGATCACCAGCGCCGGGACAAAGTCCATCACGCCGCGGGCGATCAGTGCCCCGGTCAGCAGCAGCAGGCTATCGCCGGGCAGGAATGATGCAGGAAGCAGTCCATTTTCCAAAAACAGCGTTGCAAACATAACCAGGTAAACAACGCCAACAACATGTGGATTCGCTAACGCTGCGAAATCGTGTTGCCAGAGCGCAGCGATAATTTCTTGAATAACAGCCATGGACATTCCTGTGGAACCGCGTAATTAAGGCTTATTGTACTCCTGAAATGCCCGCAGCACCTTGATCGTTAGCGCAAGAAATGCAGACAATTCCACTGGTTTTGTCTAGATTTGTACCAGCCCTATACACTTTACACGATGCGCTCGAATCCTGCCGCTAAATCAGCCCTTAGATCGTCAACGTTTTCTAAACCAATATGTACGCGGATCAGCGTCCCGGTGAAGTCAATCTCCCCCTCTGGACGGATAGCGGCAATGTGCTCCGGCTGGTTAGCGAGGATTAGTGACTCAAAGCCGCCCCAGGAGTAGGCCATGCTGAACAGGCTGAAATTATCCAGATAGGCCGCCAGCTCGTCGTTGCTCAGGCGTTTGTTCAGCACAAACGAAAAGAGACCACTGCTGCCGGTAAAGTCCCGCTTCCAGTACTCGTGGCCCTTGCTGCCCGGTAGAGCAGGGTGGTTCACCTGCGCCACCTGCGGATGCGTCGCCAGCCACTCGGCAATCGCCAGGCTGCTTTCATGGTGCTGACGCAGGCGCACGCCCAGGGTGCGCAGGCCGCGGCTGGTCATGTAGGCAGTGTCCGCATCCACCATCTGGCCCATGAGATAGGCATTCTCACGCAGTTGGTCCCAGCAGCGGGCGTTGGAGACCGCCGTGCCGACCATCGCATCCGAGTGACCAATCAGGTATTTGGTCCCGGCCTGGATAGAGATATCGATCCCAAACTCCAGCGCCTTAAACAGGATGCCCGCTGCCCAGGTATTGTCGATCATGATGATCGCCTCTGGGGCCACGCTTCTGACCGCCTCCACAATCGCCGGGACGTCGTGAACCTCCATGGTGATAGAGCCTGGCGCTTCGAGGAACACCACTTTGGTGTTGGGCTGGATCAGATTAGCGATATCCGCGCCGATTAGCGGATCGAACCAGCCGGTAGTCACGCCGAGCTTAGCCAGAATTTTGCTACAGAAATCCTGGGTTGGCTCATAGGCGGTGTTGGTCACCAGAATATGGTCGCCCTGCTCAACAAAGGCGAGGAGAGTATTCGCCACGGCGGCGGCACCGCAGGGGAAGAGCGCGCAGCCCGCGCCGCCCTCCAGCTCACACATCGCTTCCTGCAGGGAGAAGTGGGTCAGCGTCCCCCGGCGGCCGTAAAACAGTTCACCTTTGGCCCGCCCGCGCGTTGCCTGCTTCTTGGCTTCCACCGTGTCAAAGACCAGCGACGAGGCGCGCTGAATCACGCTGTTTACTGAACCCTGGGTGTATTTTTTACTGCGTCCGGCATTTACCAGCGCGGTATCAATGTGCTTCGCTGTCATCTTCACGCTACCCTGATGTTTATACGTCTGGATGTCCAGACTACCACGACCTGGCAACAATTGACCCGGTCATTTGCTAAAAATAGAGGGAATTTTTTTGCCCGATTGCCGCTCAGCTTCGTCCCGGTAGACAGCTTTGGCATAACGTGTAATACCAAAATCAAAGATGTGTGATACCTGTATCAGTTATTAAAAAACATAAAAGGGGAGTGAAATATAGTAATAGGCCACAGCAGAAAAATAGCCGTAGATTGACGCAAGCTTATTCTGTAGGAGATTGATTGTGGCAAATAATACAAAGTTGTCGATTGCAGAAAAATTAGGGTTTGGCATGGGGGATGCCGCCTGCGGCATCGTTTACTCCTCCGTGACCATGTTTTTAACCTGGTTCTATACTGATATTTATGGCCTGTCCGCGGCAGCGGTGGGGGTGATGTTTTTAGTTACCCGCATCCTTGATGCTATTACCGATCCGCTCACCGGCATCGTGGCTGACCGGGTGAAAACTCGGTGGGGACATTTCCGCCCCTGGCTTATTTGGTTTGCTGTACCCTATGCGGTACTGGCCGTCATGACATTTACTACTCCAGACTTTGGTGCCTCCGGCAAGCTAATCTATGCCTATATAACCTATACCCTGTTAATGCTCTGCTACACCTTTATTAATATTCCTTACTGTGCGCTGGGCGGGGTCATTACCCGTGATGAGAAAGATCGCCTGTCGGCGCAGGCTTACCGCTTTACCATCTCGTCCGCGGCCGGGCTGATGGTGTCGGTTGCTACGCTGTTCCTGGTGGACTGGCTGGGTAAAGAGGATAAACAGTTTGGCTTCCAGGCCACGATGGGCATCATGGGCGCGATTGCCATTGTCATGCTGCTGTTTTGCTTTTTCTCAACCAAAGAGCGGGTCGCTCCGGTGGTAGAAACCCAGAGCAGCGTGCGGGAGGATATTCGCTGCCTGCTGGCAAACGACCAGTGGCGCATTGTGGCAATTATCACTTTCTTTTCCAGTATGGCAGGGGTCATGCGCAGCGCGGCGACGCTCTATTATGCTACCTATTTAATGATGGGCGGCGTACAGACGACAACCGGCACAGTAATGAAATCGGCCTTTGTCTCCACAAGCGTAGTGGGTACGATTATTGGCAGCCTTGCGGCTGGATATTTAGCTAAACGCTATCGTGCCGTCTCGCTGTTTAAAAATATCAACCTGCTGCTGGTCTTTACCGGCGTGGTGATGTTCTTTATTCCACCTACATGGCTGGCGGTGGTTTTCCCCCTCTATTTCCTGGTCGGCTTTTTCCATCAAATGTACCAGCCTTTTAAATGGAATATGATGGCCAATGCAGCGGACTACGGTGAGTGGAAATTTGGTCACCGTATTACCGGTTTATCCTATTCAGGGAATCTCTTTGCTTTAAAAATGGGGATGGCCGTGGCGGGCGCTGCCGTCGGGTTTGCGCTGGGGCTGTTTGGCTATCAGGCAGGCGTTGCCGAACAGACGCCGCTGGCCACCGCCGGTATTGTTGGCCTGCTGACCCTGGGGCCATCGATCTCCTATCTGATCCTCTGGTGGCTGGCGCGCTTCTACAAGCTAGATGACACCCTAATGGCAACCATCCAGCACGATCTGGCCGCCCGTGAGCAGGCCGCCCGTCCGGCAGCCAGCGACCGTCCGGTGCTGGTAGGCGATGAACTGAAAAATGCATAAGGGAGCGCATCATGTCTCAGGATACCTATCAAAACCCGATCCTCTGCGCTGACTACTCCGATCCGGACATCGTCCGCGTTGGGGACGACTTTTTTATGGTCTCGTCAAGCTTCAACCACATGCCCGCGCTGCCCGTGCTGCACTCAACGGATCTGGTTAGCTGGCGGATCGTCAACCATGTCTTCACCTCTTTAGATCTCCCCGGCTACGATGCCATGCAGCCCGGCAAAGGGGTATGGGCACCCTCGCTGCGCTGGCATGACGATCGCCTGTGGGTCTTTTTCAGCACCCCAGACGAAGGGATTTTTATGTGTCATACCCGGGACCCATGGGGGGAGTGGAGCAAGCCGCACTGCGTCCAGCCTGCCAGGGGCTGGATCGATCCCTGTCCTTTCTGGGATGAGGACGGTAGCGCCTGGCTGGTTCACGCCTTTGCCCATAGCCGCAGCGGTATTAAGCATAAGCTACAGCTCTTCTCGATGAAGCCAGACGGTACGGCACTACAGGGCGAGGGGCGGATTATCTATGATGGCAGCTGTGATTTACCGACGCTGGAGGGACCGAAGGTCTATAAGCGCAATGGACTCTACTATATCTTCGCGCCTGCGGGCGGGGTGGAGACCGGCTGGCAGGCGGTACTGCGCGCGCCAGAGATTACCGGGCCGTGGGAGGCCCGGAATGTACTCTTTCAGGGAGGCACAGCCGTGAATGGTCCTCATCAGGGGGGATGGGTAGAGCTAAAAAACGGCGAGTGCTGGTTTGTCCATTTTCAGGATGCGCACCTCTACGGCCGTATTGTTCATCTTCAGCCGATGTCATGGAGCGAAGACGGCTGGCCGCGTATAGGTGAACCTCTTGGTGAGGCAGGTGCCGGTCAGCCGGTTCTGCGCTGGCAAAAGCCAGGCGGCCTGCCGACGGTGACGCCCTATGCACCCCAGACCAGCGACGACTTTGCTACCGGCAGGCCCGGACTACAGTGGCAGTGGCAGGCCAATCCCCAGCCCGGCTGGCTGAGTCCGTCTCCGGAGGGTCTTCATCTGCGCTGTATTCCGCTGCCCGAGTTTGCGGGCCAGCGAACGCTCTACGCTGCCCCGCAGCTGCTGCTACAAAAGTTTCCCGCATTTGCTTTTGTCGCCCGCACGCGTGCAACCCTCAGCGCTACAGATCCTGAGAGCTTCGGCGGACTGATTATCTATGGCGAACGCTACGCAGCGCTGATTATTGCCCGTCACGAAGAGAGCCATCAGCTCTGCTATATCCACGGCTGGATGAGCGATGCGGGCGTCATTAGGGAGCAGCGCCAAACTCTGCACACGCTCTCTGACACAACCTGTGAGCTTCAGGTGAGCGTAGGGCAGGGCGGCGTCTGCCAGTTTGCCTGGCGTGAAGATAGCGGGGCGTGGCAATCAGTACCGCGCACCTTTGCCGCAGGCAAAGGAAAGTGGGTAGGGGCTAAGGTGGGGATCTTTGCTGCTGCCACGGCAGAGACGCAGGCTCCCGGCGAATGCCGCTTTGATGCTTTTACTCTGGATGTCCGTTAATTTTCTGAAAATTGCGCTTACAGCGTTTTTTACTGCGTAAGCGCAAGGAAACTTTGTCAAAATTACGCCACTATGTAAATACTAATGAGAACTACTATCAATTCGATGCTGTTTTGATATTATTATGCTCAGATTTTTGTGATTTGCGTCCGGAGATACAGAGTGGGTAATAATTTGATGCAGACGGATCTCTCCGTTTGGGGTATGTATCACCATGCCGATATCGTCGTAAAGCTGGTGATGATTGGCTTGATACTGGCGTCCATTGTCACCTGGGCGATTTTCTTCAGCAAAAGCGTTGAGATGTTCTCGCATAAGCGCCGCCTTAAGCGCGAGCAGAAGCTGTTAAGCGAAGCGCGCACGCTGGATCAGGCGAGTGAGATCGCAGCGGGCTTTCATGCTAACAGCCTGAGCACACAGCTGCTGAACGAAGCGCAGAATGAGCTTGAGCTATCCGCTGGCTCTGAAGATAACGAAGGCATCAAAGAGCGTACCGGCTTCCGTCTGGAGCGCCGCGTTGCTGCCGTTGGCCGTCATCTGGGACGCGGTAATGGCTTCCTCGCGACCATCGGCGCTATCTCACCGTTTATCGGTCTGTTTGGTACCGTATGGGGCATCATGAACAGCTTCATCGGTATCGCTCAGACGCAGACCACTAACCTTGCGGTCGTTGCTCCCGGCATCGCCGAAGCGCTGCTGGCGACGGCTATCGGTCTGGTCGCCGCTATCCCGGCGGTAGTGATCTACAACGTCTTTGCCCGCTCTATCGGCGGCTATAAAGCCATGCTGGGCGACGTCGCCGCGCAGGTGCTGCTGCTACAGAGCCGCGATCTCGACCTGGCTGCCAGCCCGTCTGCTGCGCCGGTTCACTCCGCACAGAAATTACGTTTAGGTTAATTCCGTATGGCAATGCGTCTTAATGAAAATCTGGACGATAACGGCGAAATGCATGAGATCAACGTGACGCCGTTTATCGACGTCATGCTGGTGCTGCTGATTATCTTCATGGTGGCAGCCCCGCTGGCTACCGTTGATGTGAAGGTAAACCTACCGGCCTCCTCCAGCCAGCCGCAACCGCGCCCGGAGAAGCCGGTTTACCTGTCAGTAAAAGCGGATAACAGTATGTTTATCGGCAACGATCCGGTCACCGAAGAGACGATGGTTAATGCGCTGAACGCTCTGACCGAAGGCAAGAAAGACACCACCATCTTCTTCCGGGCGGATAAAACCGTCAATTACGAAACGATGATGAAGGTGATGGATACACTGCATCAGGCAGGCTATCTGAAGATTGGTCTGGTGGGTGAAGAGGTCACGCGCGCCAAATAAGCGCGATGTTCAGACAAAGAGAAGGGGGCCATGGCGGCCCCCCTTTTTTATTGCCTACAAAACTAACTTAAATGCATCCCGCCGGTGACGCCGTGTACTTCGGCGGTCACATAGCTCGACTCCTGGCTTGCCAGGTAGACGTAAACAGCGGCGACCTCAGCAGGCTGCCCGGCGCGTTTCAGCGGCGTGGACTGACCAAACTGCGGCAGCTTCTCCTGCGGCTGACCGCCGGAGATTTGCAGCGCAGTCCAGACCGGTCCTGGGGCAACGCTGTTCACACGAATGCCTTTCTCGGCTACCTGTTTTGCCAGCCCGCGGGTAAAGTTAAGGATTGCCGCCTTGGTGGAGGCATAGTCCAGCAAGGTTGCGTTTGGCTGGTAGGCTTCCACCGAGGAGGTGGTGATAATGCTGGCACCCGGCTGCAGGAACTTCAGCGCCTCCTGCGTGATCCAGAACAGCGAGAAGACGTTGGTTTTATAGGTCTGCTCAAACTGCTCTGAGGTAAGATCGGCAATATCTTCCACGGCGGTCTGCTTCCCGGCAACCAGCGCCAGGATATCTAAGCCGCCCAGCGCATCGCGCGCCTGGTTAACCAGCGAGCGGGTAAAGGCCTCATCGGTCAGGTCGCCTGGGATCAGCACCGCTTTGCGCCCTTCCGCTTCAATCAGCGCTTTGACTTCCTGTGCATCCTCTTCCTCAGCGGGCAGGTAGTTGATAACCACATCAGCGCCTTCACGCGCGTAAGCGATGGCGGCAGCGCGTCCGATACCGGAGTCGCCCCCTGTCACCAGTGCCTTACGATCCTTAAGGCGGCCGCTACCTACATAGCTCTTCTCGCCACAGTCTGGGACGGGATCCATTTTAGCCTGCACCCCTGGCGCGGGCTGTTTCTGTTTCGGGAATCCCTCAGTGTAATACTGGGTAGTGGGGTCCTGAATTTTGGTCTGATCGTTTGCCATAAGTCGTCTCCATCTGTGATACATCCAGATTAAGGATAGATGTTTATAGGGGAAATGCAGGCGATTCGGACGATTTCCTATGGCTAGCGATCGCGACCCAAGGTCTTGCGAGGTTATGGTTTGGAGGAGGTAGAGGGGCGCGCAGGCATGCTTTCCTGCTCTTCAGGAAGAGCAACCACATTGACGTTGCCGGTGCGATACTCGCCGTCAGCAAGTTTGCGAGTGAGCCGCAGCGTGGCCGCTTCACGCTCCAGGATGTGCTGGTAGTTTGTTTCCAGCGTTGCCATGATCTTTTCCTGTAGGTCAGGATGCAGGGCGATAATTTCATTGATTGCCGCGCCGTAGATCTCCTCTTTAACCTGTAGGGCATAGATCTCACGGCGGTTCTGCCACTTCAGCTTTATCAATGCCGCCGGGATAGAGAGTGACTCTCTGGCAATACGCTGAATCGTCTCATTTTTATTTTGAATTAACGCATCCAGATTTTGCTTTAAGATAAATTCATCTGTTTTTGTCTCATCTAAAGTCAAATAGACATTATTATTCTTAATTTCTTTATCCACGCGAATCGTCCTGTAGCGTATAAAACATAGGCATATCTTTTTCGTGGGTGATGAGATTAAGCCAAATTTCATTTCCAGCATCATTAATCTCACTGGTTTTTTTTGCGATTATTTGACTTAAAAGCTGCGGGTCGATGTCGCCTGCGCCCTGGAGATCGTTTAGCAACCGACGAAAGCATTCAATTTTTACCACCCGGTATAGCCTGTCTTTTATATGGCGGTCACGCTCTTCCAGCAGCATATTGCGTGATTGCCGGGTAGGGTTCACGTTAGTTAATATATCGCTTTCATAATCTGCGAGCGTTGTTTTTCCCTGGGCTAAATTGACATCTTTTTCTGCTTCTCCCGCGTCTGTTTTCTCCGTGCAAACGTGAAAACGTGCCGGGACAAGGTTCTCGGGCAGCATCAGTAATATCCTGTTATTTCAACGAGGTGGAGAGGGTTAGGGCGTGAGTGTCGTTGACAATATCATGGAGCAATTTTAAAATCAAAAAAAATGGAGCCCGCTGATGAACAGTATCTTTTATTCTGTTATTGCCCTGCTGCTGCTTACCGGTGGCGTACTTTTAATGATGCGGGGGTTCAATGAAAGCTCGCCAGAGGCAGAGATAAGTCCCGATTACGGCCCCGTACCCTTAACAAAAGAGGAGGGGGAAGATCATTTTTCTATGCTAATGAATGCCATTACCCCCGTCTGGTACTGGCGTATAAACCATGAATATATTGATTTTCTGCACGCCACTATTAAGCGAATGAACATGGCGGATCTGAACCGCACGCCGGGCTTATTTGAGGCGCAGCGCCGCTGCAGCGATCTCAATTCGGCGGTGTATCGCTACTACGACAATATAAAAAAACGCTGCCTGAACGGCGAGAAGGTTTCTCATGCCGATCTGGAGGTGCTCAATTTACGCCAGTGCTTTCGGGAATTTAGCCTTGAGGCCTACCCCGTGCTGGTCGCGCTGGTATGGCCTGAGTATCAGCGTCCGGATGTCGATCCCAATCAGGTAACAACCTTCCCCGTAGAGTAACCGCTCGGGTGGCTGACCCAGCAATCCACCCTCACCGTGTCTCCAGCCAGACGCGCCTCACCTAAGTTGCTTAAGTGAAATTTAAGCAACTTATGTCAAAAAATCCTCGTCCTAAATCTCTATAATAACCTTCATATTCATATGGTTAATAAGACCTGTTACATGTCATAGGAAGGGGTGAACAGCTCATGGACGACAGAGTGGTAGATACGCCTGTTGCACCGCAGGTGCAGCATTTTCCCTGTGTGGTGTATGAAACACAGAAGAAGATGGATGATTATCAGGCCCCCGATATGCGTTACGGCGATCTTAGCGCCCATCGCCTGATGACGTATTATGGGCTCACCGATGTTTCAACCTTAGTAGACCCCTATACTCTGCAGCAGCTACCGAGGAATAACTTTCACGTTCCCCTCTATCAACCGTTACCGAAACGAGTAATGTTGAGCCGTGAGGAGTGTATTCGACGTATGTTTAACGAGATGCGTTCGCTCTCCCATATGCCGTTCTCGCTGTATGGGCCGTATCACTATGTGATTAATGAGATGATTGATCATCTGCAAAACGGTCACGGACAGGTCTTCCGCTCACCGCTGTTGAATCAGGCGCTTAGGGAGCAAATCACTCAGGACAGCTCAGCCGATAACACTCTGAAAATAATAGAAAAGGTATTAGATGCCACTATTGTTAAAAGCAAGAAAACGGTTCCAACTTCTTTTAAAACACATATGCAAGAAAGAATCTCAGGGGGACGTTTGCCAAAATTTGATCGTCTTGAGGACAGGGCTAACGGCTTGGGGATCACCGTCCATGACACCTGGGCCACATACATCACGATTACATCTGTTTTTTTTAGTGCAACGAACTGGAAAGCGTTAGTCCATTATCGCATCCAGGACCACTTTGGACTGGATGACGACGACATAATGAACTGGGAGTTTCGCCAGTGGCGTTTTTTCCGCCTGTGGTTTGTCTTGCAGCGCTACAGTGCTATGGCCCACAGACCCTTTATTACCGAGATGGAAACCACAATGGAGATCGCTGGCACGTTATGAAATTGTCTCTCAAGCAATGCGGGATTGTCGCTTGCATTATGGCGGTGCTCTTACTGGCATGGATTAACCTCCGCCCGGTACAACTGGTTGCCGTGCATCAGCACAATGAATTTGCCTATATCCTGGTGCGTAACTTTCCTCTGACGGATAAAGGCAAAATTGCGTGGTGGCTGGCACATGCCGATGAGCTAAAGGCGAAATATGGCCTTCCCCGACCCGGCCCGTACGGACTGTACTCCATCTTATTCTGGGATTTTGGAGATGGCTATAAAGAAGACGCATTCGATCTGTTCTGCTTTAGCGATATGAAAACCAAGAAAAAGTGCATCGAAAAAAACTTTGTTTTTAGTGTTGATAATACCGTTGAAGGCACCGTTATTTTTACTACTGATAATGATGCATATACGCTGAAAAACGGAAAAATCGTCCCCTATAAGATTTAAAATCTTGTATGGAAACCATACTGGAGATTGCTGGTGCGCTATGAAATTATCCTTTAAAAAATTGGGTATTGCCGCTTGCCTGACGGGGGCACTTATCCTGGCATGGATTAACCTCCGCCCGGTAGAGTTGGTAGCTGTGCATCAGGACGATCAACTTACCTACATCCTGGTGCGGAACTTTCCCCTGACGGATAGAGGCAAAATTGCGTGGTGGCTGGAGCATGCCGATGAGCTGAAGACAAAATACGCTTTTCCCCGACCCGGCCCATACGGGCTGTACTCCATCTCTTTCTGGGATTTCGGAGATGGCTACAAAGAAGATGCGTTCGATTTGTTCTGCTTTAGCGATATGAAAACCAAGAAAAACTGCATCGAAAAAAACATGGTTCTTAGTATTGATAATGCTCGTGACGGCACCGTTATTTTTACTACCGATAATGATGCATATACGTTGAAAGACGGAAAAATGATCCCCTATAAGATTTAACGTGTTTAACGGAAACGACAATGTAGATCGCTGGCGCATTATGAAATTGTCTCTCAAGAAATGCGGGATTGCCGCCTGCATCGCGGGGGCGCTCATCCTGGCATGGATTAACCTTCGCCCGGTACAACTGGTTGCCGTGCATCAGCACGATGAATTTGCCTATATCCTGGTGCGTAACTTTCCTCTGACGGATAAAGGCAAAATTGCGTGGTGGCTGGCGCATGCCGATGAGCTAAAGGCGAAATATGGCTTTCCCCGACCCGGTCCGTACGGACTTTTCTCTATTTCTTTCTGGGATTTCGAAGACGGTTATAAAGAAGATGCATATGACCTTTTATGCTTTAGCGATATGAAAACAAAGAAAAACTGCATCGAAAAAAACATTGTTTTCAGTGTTGAAAATACCATCGAAGGCACAGTTTTTTTTACTACGTACAATGGCAGATACACCTTGAGGGACGGAAAAATTGTTCCCTTTAAACTTTAATTTATGGGATAGAAACTATAGTGAAGATCTCTGACGTGTTATGAATCTTACCTTCAAAAAATGCGGGATTGTCGCTTGCATTATGGCGGTGCTCTTACTGGCATGGATTAACCTTCGCCCTGTAGAGTTGGTTGCAGTGCATCAGGACGATGAGTTTGCCTATATCCTGGTACATAACTTCCCCCTGACGGATAAAGGCAAAATTGCGTGGTGGCTGGCGCACGCCGATGAACTAAAAGCAAAATATGGTTTTCCCCGGCCCGGCCCGTATGGGCTGTACTCCCTTTCTTTCTGGGATTTCGGGGATGGCTATAAAGAAGACGCGTTTGATCTGTTCTGCTTTAGCGATATGAAAACCAGAAAAAATTGCATCGAAAAAAACGTAGTTTTTAGAGTTGATAACGCTCGTGACGGTACTGTTATTTTTAATACTATTATTGATAAATATAAGTTGAAAGACGGAGAAATTGTTCCTTATAAGATTTAACGTATTGAATGAAAGCCACAATGGAGATCGCTGGCACACTATGAAATTTTCTCTCAAGAAATGCAGCCTTATCGCTTTTATCGCGGGGGCGCTCATCTTGGCATGGATAAACCTCCGCCCGGTACAACTGGTTGCAGTTCATCAGGACGATGAATTTGCCTATATCCTGGTACATAACTTCCCCCTGACGGATAAAGGCAAAATTGCGTGGTGGCTGGAACACGCCGATGAGCTAAAAGCGAAATATGGTTTTCCCCGACCCGGCCCATACGGGCTGTACTTCATCATATTCTGGGATTTCGGCAATGGCTATAAGGAGGATGCGTTCGATCTGTTCTGCTTTAACGATATGAAAACCAAGAAAAACTGCGTTGATAAAAACTTTGTTTTTATGGTTAATAATACGCGTGACGGCACCGTTGTTTTTACTACTGATCTTGATAAATATACGCTAAAAAACGGAAAAATCGTCCCCTATAAGATTTAACATCTTGAATGGAAACGACAATGGAAATCGCTGGCACGTTATGAAATTGTCTCTCAAAAAATGCGGGATTGTCGCTTGCCTGGGAGGGGCGCTCATTCTGGCATGGATTAACCTCCGCCCGCTAGAGCGGGTTGCTGTGCATCAGGACGATCAACTTACCTACATCCTGGTGCGTAACTTTCCCCTTTTACACTCTGACTCGCTGAGCTGCCGGTTCCTCTCTCGGTTGCTCTTAAACGATAACCGCACGTCATCATAGAATTAATCAGATGTTACTCACGAAATAGTAAAGTTAAGGAACTGTTTAGCACTGCTAAAATATCGCATTCCGCGATCGCATTCTGCTGCGCCAGCAACGTTTTCCAGTGATGCAAATAGTCTCTTTTCTACGAGTATCTTCGGCGTAAACAGATTGTGGTGCTCTGTCAGTCTCTCTCCTGGAGGTGCGAAGCGAGTAGGGGCGCGGCTTGATGGTGAGATCCTCCTTTTCTTAATGTATTAGATAAATAGCCAGGTTAACTCCACAAGGCTTAGCGTAAATAAGCAAAACAGGTATACGGTAAATTACGGAACAAATATTTTTGGCATTTTTTGATACGCGCTATTTAATATTTTAAAAGGCTTTTAAATTTTTAACTTTTAGTAAATGATATTTTATTACTGTCAGTGTGGAAGCAGATCAGGGTAAAAAGTGCTTTTATGAACAACCCCGAAACCCGGCATTTTTTGTGCTTACTTTTCAGTGACTTGACTTTAAGATAATTCTTAATGATCTATTTTTACTTCTAAAATTATAGGCATAAATGCAGGGTGCGCACTATTATGGTTCGCCATGCCTTGTTGTAAGCAAGACAACCCATGGCGCGTTTTTTGATCAAAAAAATTACGCATTACTCTACATATTGTCATTTATATGCCGATAACTCTGCTAAGTCGCTTGCGACAAGAAGTATCCCCCTTATCGGCAAGGAATTAATTATGCGCATGCTGCAAAACTTCACCATTCGTTTGGTGATGCTGGTTATCCTCGGCGTCTTTTGCCTGATGTGGTCCGGCGTCGGACTGTATAGCGTCTTTTCGCTCTCAAAGGTGGCTGAAGGCAATGAGATAGATCGTCAGCTGGTGAACCAGATGACGCTGCTCAGCCAGGGCAACGATCAATACTTTCGCGTAGTGACCCGCCTCTCCCGCACGCTGGAGACAAAAGCCGCCGGGGGCAACGCGGACTTCAGCCAGGTCGAGCTGGCGCTGGACAACATGAAAAGCAAGCTGGATGCGCTGAAAGCCATCTCGCCAGGCCCTATGGATGAGAAGGTCTCTGCCCAGGCCATTGCCAACTGGCAGGCGCTGCTGGATCAGGGCGTAACGCCGCAGGTTCAGCTGGCACAGCAGGGCTCGCTGGACGCCTATCGTCAGCAGGCAAATAACGTAACTCCTGCGCTGAGCCGCGCCTTTGGCGCATCGGCAGAAGCCTTTAATAACGCCGCCAGCGCACGTCTGGACGAGACGCGAGTGATGGTTGACGGGCAGACCAGCGTAACCCGCATCCTGATCCTGACCGCGGTGATCCTCGGCCTGCTGATCCTGCTGTTTACCGATCGCTATCTGGTGAACATGCTGGTAAAACCGCTGGCCATCATCCGGGAACATTTCCGCATCATCGCTCAGGGCGATCTCAGCCAGCCGGTGCAGGATCTTGGCCGTAACTGCGTCGGCCAGCTGGTACCGCTGCTGCGTGCAATGCAGGATAGCCTGCGTGAAGCGGTCAGCACTATCCGCCAGGGCAGCGACAACATCTGGCGCGGCGCGACCGAAATTTCCAGCGGCAATAACGATCTCTCTTCCCGTACCGAAGAGCAGGCGGCAGCCCTGGAAGAGACGGCAGCCAGCATGGAGCAGCTGACCGCGACGGTGAAGCTGAATGCGGACAACGCGCGCCAGGCCAGCGAGCTTGCGGACGTTGCCTCGACGCGAGCGAGTAAAGGCGGCGAACTGGTCGATGCGGTAATCGGCACTATGACCGGCATCTCCGATAGCTCGAAAAAGATCGCTGAGATCACCACGGTGATTAACAGTATCGCTTTCCAGACCAATATCCTGGCGCTCAACGCGGCGGTAGAGGCGGCACGGGCGGGTGAGCAGGGACGGGGTTTCGCCGTCGTGGCCGGTGAGGTACGTAACCTTGCCAGCCGCAGTGCCGATGCGGCGAAACAGATCGAGTCACTGATCGCCGATTCCGTTAGCCGGGTCGATAAAGGGGCGCAGCTGGTTAACGACGCCGGTACCACCATGGAGGGCATTCTGCGCGCGGTCACGGAAGTGACCACCATCATGAAGCAGATTGCTAACGCCTCCGCTGAGCAGAGCAAAGGCATCTCCCAGGTTGGCGAGGCTATTACCCAGATGGACAGCGTTACGCAGCAAAACGCCTCGCTGGTTGAAGAGGTCTCTGCAGCAGCGGCGGCGCTTGAGCGCCAGACCGAAGAGCTTCAGCGTTCGGTACAGCGGTTCCGTCTCTCCGCCAGCGAGCAGAAGAGCGAAGCCGCGGCGACAAATACACCGGCCTTACGCCGTGCGGCAGTTGCTGGCCCTACAGATGATGAGTGGGTCGCGTTCTAAGCGCCGTTAAAAAAGTCAGTTAGCGGTGTGGCACCGAGTGCCGCACCGTTTTTACCGGCATGCTTGATCTGATACATCGCCTGGTCGGCACGTACCAGCGCATTGACAAAATCGTCCTGCGGTAACACCTGTTCAATACCAATAGAGGCACCGACGTTTGCCGTACCGTTATTCAACTCAAACGGCGTCAGCGCCGCCTGCAAACAGTCGCGAGCGGCATCGCTAATCTGTATATCACTCAGCATAAAGGGCAGCAGCAGCACAAACTCATCCCCGCCAAGCCGCCCGACAATCGTTCCCGGCGGGCAGGTCTCGCGCAGCCGCTGGCTAAGCTGCATCAGCAGCTCGTCGCCGCTACGGTGGCCAAAAGTATCATTCACGTTTTTAAAATCATCGAGATCGATAAACGCCACGCAGAGCGCCCCCATCATCTTTAACGCCTCGAAATGATTAATCAGAGCATGACGGTTGGCAAGGCCGGTGAGTGGATCGTGATTCGCCAGCAGGGCGAGCTGCTCCTCATACTGCTTCTCTTTGGTCATATCGATATGCGTACCGGTGACCTTCAGCGGCTGGCCACTATCATCCCACTCGCTGACGCGCCCCCGGTCAAGTACCCATGTCACGGTGCCGTTTTTATGCTGCATGCGGTGCAGCGCTTCGTAGTAAGGGGTTTTCCCGTGCAGATGACCGTAAAAGGCATCCAGCACCCGCTCTCTGTCGTCCGGATGCAAATGCTCTTTCCAGACCTCAAAGCGGGCGTTGAGCTCTTTCGGCTGGTAGCCCAGCATCGATCCCCAGCGGCGGTTGTAGATGATCAGCTTGCCGCTGGGCACGTCCAGCTGCCAAAGACAGAGACCCGTGCCGTCCAGCGCCGCGCTGAGTTTGCTGCGGGCATCACGCGCCAGCCGCACCAGACGGGCGTTGTGCTTCTTCAGATTCTGGATCTGCTGCTTAAGCGCGAGTTCAGACATACCGGCCGATTAGGATAAATAAAAAGCATTCTTACTAGTTATTTTTTTGTTGTAAATACAGCAGGAAAAAAAGAGGAAGCGTAATCGATTTCAAAAGGTGACCGGGCGGGAAATGCCCGGTCGGAAAACGTTAGGCCTGACGTTTATCTTGCGTGTTATTCGCAAAGTCGCTGGCGTCGTGGCGCTCGTGCAGCTGCTCATTGAGCGGCCCGTTGACGCGGTTAACCATGCGGCCACGCTGTACACCGGGGCGTTCAGCAATCTCTTGCGCCCAGCGCAGCACATTTTTATAGCTGCCTGCATCGAGGAACTCTGCCGCGTCGTAAACGTTGCCAAGCACGACGTTGCCATACCACGGCCAGATAGCGATATCGGCAATGGTATATTCATCACCCGCCACAAACCTGTGCTCAGCAAGCTGCTTATCGAGCACGTCGAGCTGGCGCTTGGCTTCCATGGTAAAGCGATTGATGGCGTACTCAATTTTTACCGGCGCATAGCTATAGAAATGGCCGAAACCGCCGCCGAGGAAGGGGGCAGAACCCTGCAGCCAGAAGAGCCAGTTCAGCGTTTCTGCACGGCCAGCCGGATCTTTAGGCAGGAAGTGGCCAAACTTCTCAGCCAGGTAGAGCAAAATAGAGCCGGACTCAAATACGCGGGTCGGTGGCGTGGTGCTATGGTCGCGCAGTGCCGGGATTTTCGAGTTGGGGTTGACCTCAACGAAACCGCTGGAGAACTGATCGCCCTCGCCGATGCGAATCAGCCAGGCATCGTATTCGGCCTCGCTAACGCCCTGTTCCAGCAGCTCTTCCAGCAGAATGGTCACCTTCTGGCCGTTCGGCGTACCAAGAGAGTAGAGCTGCAACGGATGTTTGCCCACCGGCAGCGTTTTTTCATGCGTCGAACCAGAGACAGGACGGTTGATATTGGCAAACGCGCCCCCGCCGGATTTATCCCACGCCCAGACCTTAGGTGGCTGATAGTTATTCTCTGACATAGCGATTCCCCTTTCATTGATGTGATAAGCAGTGTAGCAGGCGTTAAACGTACAATAGTGCGTCAGGCAGTCTACTCTACTTTTTTCGGGACCGGGTTTGCCAAAATGTGTCACGGAGATAAACGGCACGCTATTGTCCCGGCAGCGGGACCGGTAGAGAGATAATGGGTTATTAAAACCCATGCACCAGGGAGATAACGCGCCGCGGTTTTTTATATTGTAACGTACGTTGGCTGCGGCTGATTTACCTGTGGCGATAAATACTAATAGGAGGAGGGGAGTTTACCAACATGAATAAGCCTTCCATTAACAATTTTCACATAGCCACCGATTTTAAGGTCGAGGAGGATTTTCATAATCCGGCTGCGTGAAAGGCCCGATCTTTTTTGAATGAATCTGGGCAGGCTTATTTGTAAGCGATAGCTGTCCGGGTAAAGCCATACCTCCTGAATAACGGACCTTATAATGCTGTAAGAGTCCTCACCGATATAGGTACTCTCCTTATTGATGAGCGTTGTTATTCTGTGTGCTAATATTCTGGCGACATCATGCCATAACTCTTGTGTATCTGCGATATCAATAAATGACTGTAAAGAGACAAAGTACAGCGTAGCATCTGTTTCAGCAAATAAGGTGCTGCGGATGGAGCCTGGGACATTATAAAATGCACCGTAGCCATGGCTCAGGCCTACTATGGTTGGTGGATAGAGAGTATAGGTAAAGTGGCCTGAGTCCGAGTTAATAGCGGATACCAGGCCGTCATTAATAAATATGAGGCCCACTCCCTCTTTCTCTTCATTAAGTCGGTAAGACTTTCCTTTTTTTAATGATATTTTTTTACTGTAGGGGAGTAAGTGTGAAAAAATTGTTTCAATAGCCTTCATTGGCTTAGATTTCACAGCGAAACTGAAATAATGGTCAAAGACATCATTATCACTTACCTGCGTTTTCATCCGGACTCCATGTTTTGTATAAAACTTGCGGAGATAATATAGGACGTTATGTTATTGTCAATCTCAATAAACGTGTAATATTTCTCTGATATATCAGAGGGTTAGGTTTTATAATGAAGTCAATTTCTGCCGAAAATAAGGAAGTCCCTATCAGAGACTTTAATGCAATATTATTAAATGTCTTTTTTTGGACAATTTATACAGCCGAAAAATGCGTGGCAGGATAAATTACGTTGCTTTTATCCGCTGCCGATGGCAGTCGGCAGGCCCCAGTTGTTTACCTTCAGAGGAGCAGACGGCTATACGTTGTAGCGGCTGGTCATTAGTGTTATCCAGTAAGACAGAGTGAACTTCACCCTTTTCAAAGAGGTAGCGCTCGCCCCATTGCCGCATCGCCACCACAACAGGAAACACGGCGCGTCCCTTTTCTGTCAGCACATATTCGCTGTAGGCGCTGCCATCCGAAGCCGGGCAGATCTCAAATATGCCGTGCTCCACCAACTGCTTCAGACGAGAAGCCAGAATATTTTTAGCCAGTCCCAGATTCTTTTGAAACTCACTGAATCTGCGCACATCATCAAACGCTTCTCGCAGGATCATCAGGCACCAGCGTTCGCCAATCGACTCCAGGGTTCTGGCGACCGGGCATTCACTGACTCGAAGGGATTCCTGTTTTGCCATCTTCATACTCTCAGCTTCTTGGGCACGCAGACAAGTATAAATCCTCGCCTAACTGGTTGCAAAAAAAAACCACCGGTGCTATTTCTACGTCAATTGTAGTTTCAAAAAGAAACCAGAATGAGAGGGTGGGATGACGTGCAAGGTAGTGTTGAATTCTGACGGTGAGCAGGGGCCTGCAACTGTCGATGTCGTGGTGCTCAAACCCTGGATTACTTATTTATTCGCGCTGATCTGCGCTATAGCAGTCGCGAATGTCTATTTTGCTCAGCCACTGCTGGCATCGATTGCCGTTACGCTGGAGGCGCCCGCAGCGATGATTGGCAGCGTGGTGACTATCACGCAGGCAGGCTATGCTGCCGGATTGATTTTTCTCGTCCCGCTTGGCGACCGTGTTAACCGAAAAACGCTGGCTGTAACGCTACTGTTGTCTTCAATGCTGGCTTTAATCCTTGCAGGGTTATCCCCTAATTTTGTTACCCTACTTTGCGCGGCGTTTTTCATTGGCCTGATGGCGGTAGTGGTGCAAATTGTGGTGGCATGGGCCGCCGTACTGGCACCGCCGAAGCAACGGGGTAAGGCTGTGGGCACGGTGACGAGCGGTATTGTTTTGGGTATTTTGCTGGCCCGCTTTATCTCTGGCACTATTGCAGATATTGCCGGTTGGCGAGCAGTTTATCTCACTGCGGCATTTTTGATGTTGCCGATCGTCTGCATCGTAGTGAAAACAGTGCCTGCACCTCCGTCTGAGGCGCGAGCAGGTACCTACCTCTCTTTGCTTGAGTCTACTCTCCGATTGTTTATTACCGTACCGCCATTGAGAAAAAGTGGTGTCTTTGCACTGCTTATCTTTAGTGCTTTTAGCATGTTATGGACCGCTATGGTGATGCCGCTCACCGCCCTGTCGCTCTCACACACCGAGATGGGAATGTTTGGATTAGCGGGTATCGCTGGTGCGCTGGCGGCCGCGAAAGCAGGCGCGTGGACGGATAAAGGGTGGGGAAGAGGTGCTGGTGGGTTAGCCCTGGCGCTACTGACGTTTTCATGGCTGCCTGTCGCCTACACGGAAACTTCGCTGGTATGGCTTGTTATTGGCATCCTCATGCTGGACTTCTCTGTGCAAACCGTACATGTGATAAACCAGAGTAGCCTTGTAGCGGCCAGGCCAGAAGCAGCAAGCCGACTGATTGGCGCATATATGTTCTTTTACTCTATCGGCAGCGCCACTGGCGCTATTGTCGCCACTCAGCTTTACGCCTGTTTCGGATGGCCTTCAGTCTGCTTAGCCGGCGCAGTCGTCAGTGGCTGCGCTTGTCTTATGTGGTTTGCTTTACCACCGAAATACCCAGCCGAAAAATAGATCCCCTCCCGGGTTCCACGCCCATGTATCAAGCCTGAAAAATAATTAATTTTTTTATGAATTAAAACAAAGGCTTAACCAGTTTGCCGGTTCGTCATTTGTATTGCCTGACGTGCGCGCGGAAAAAATCTGTTGACGAGGTAGAACGATCGTTCTACCTTTAAGCCATGAACATTGAACATGTCCTACGGGATGAAACTGTTTTTACCCATAAGCCAGAATTTATAGGAGTTTGACCATGTCTGATACACAAGTACGTCCGCCGCTGCCTCCTTTCACCCTCGAAACGGCTATTGAGAAAGTGCGACTGGCCGAAGATGGCTGGAACAGCCGCGACGCGGCAAAAGTAGCGCTGGCTTACTCGCTGGATACCAAATGGCGTAACCGTGCCGAGTTTGCAAATAATCGCGAAGAAGCCGAAGGGTTCCTGGCCCGGAAGTGGAAAAAAGAGCTTGAGTACCGTCTCATTAAAGAGTTGTGGGCGTTTGGCGGAAACCGCATCGCCGTCCGTTACGCTTACGAATGGCGTGATGACTCAGGTAACTGGTTCCGCTCCTACGGTAATGAAAACTGGGAGTTTGAGGCCGATGGCCTGATGAAGCGTCGCTTCGCATGTATTAATGACATGCCTATTAAAGAGAGCGAGCGTAAGTTCTTCTGGCCGCTGGGCCGTCGTCCAGACGATCACCCTGGCCTGTCCGACCTGGGTCTGTAAGAGGGTTACTTATCCTGTATAAGGCTTCGACTACGCTTTTAGCCGCGGCCTTTCTCAACCACTCGATGTAAAAATGAGTTGGTTGAGGCAGGAAACATCGCCATTTTGCCGGAGCGTAGCTCTTCCAGTGTGAGTCCATGGTAGTGGTTTACTTAATTAAGTAGCTCGCTATTTAATAGTGCAATACGTTAACGGGGTTATCTTATGAACATTAAATCTGTGTTACTGACGGCCGCGATGGCAGCCGTTTCAGCCAATAGCTTTGCCGATGCATCTCAGCCAGAGCGTCATGTACAGGCATTTCTCAATGCCCTGAACGGTGCCGGAGGCAAACCTATTGAACAACTCTCTCCTCAGGATGCACGTCAGGTGCTTATCAACGCGCAGAAAGGGGCAACGCTGCCTGCAGCTGAAGTCACTGAAAAAATTATTCGCACTGATAGCGGTACTATCAAACTTAATATCGTGAAGCCTTATAACGCGCAGGGCACCCTGCCTGTATTTATGTTCTTCCACGGCGGCGGCTGGATCCTGGGCGATTTCGCAACGCATGAGCGTCTTGTTCGTGATCTGGTCAGCGAATCCGGTGCAGCAGCCGTCTTTGTTAACTACACGCCATCACCGGAAGCGCATTTCCCTGTTGCGATAAATCAGGCTTATGCCGCAACCCGTTGGGTTGCCGAGCACGGGAGTGAAATCGGCGTTGATGGCAGTCGCCTGGCGCTGGTAGGCAACAGCGTGGGTGGAAACATGGTTGCTGCCGTAGCACTTCAGGCCAGGCAGCACAAAGCGCCCGCCATCCGCTACGAGGTCATGCTGTGGCCAGTAACCGACGCGCATTTCGATACCGGTTCTTATAACCAGTTCGAAAACGGCTATTTCCTGTCGCGTAACATGATGAAGTGGTTCTGGGATGCCTACACCACTAAAGAAAGCGATCGTAATAACATTCTTGCATCGCCGCTGCGTGCGACTCCTGAACAGCTGAAGGGGCTACCACCCACGCTGATCCAGACTGCTGAGCTTGACGTATTGCGTGACGAAGGCGAGGCTTTTGGCCGCAAGCTTGATGCCGCAGGCGTTAACGTGACGGTTACCCGCTACAACGGTTTGATACACGACTATGGTCTGCTGAACGCGCTGAGCGATGTGCCTGCCGTGCGTGCCGCATTGGGCCAGGCCGCTCATGAACTAAATGAGCATCTGAAATAACAGCCACCGGCCGGCATTGCCGGCTGGTCGCTAGCCACGCTGATTATCGACAGAATTAGCCTGCAACAGTACAGACGCCGGGCCGATGTGCTGAGAGGTCAGAAAGGCCTGGTTGGCAGGTATTTACCGTCCAGGGTGATTACGGCGCGATGCCCACCGTCCGGATCTTCGACTTTTTTGATCTCCAGTTTGAAGTTAATGGCGCTAATGATGCCGTCACCGAACTTCTCGTGAACCAGAGCTTTGAGAGTAGTGCCATAAACTGACATCATCTCGTAGAAACGATAGATTGTTGGATCGGTCGGTATGCCATCTGCAAAGCTCCCTCGAACAGGCATCGATTGCAGTAGCCTAATCTCATCCGCATTGAGGTCAAGCTTTTTGCCGACGACCTCTGCGGCGCTGGCGGGCAATGGATGCTGGCCAAGCAGAGCCGCGGTGACGAAGGCTTCTGACAGGCCGGTGCCATCAACAATTGCGGCGAAAGAGAGCTCCTTGCGGGCTTTAGCCAGAATAATAGTTTCGGTGAGTGCTTGCCGCGCGGTCTGGGTTACTTGAGTCTGGATCATGGTCTCTTCTCCGGGGTAAGTTTGGCGGTCAGGCAACGTGCCGGGCCTGTGAGGAAACGGCTTTCACATCTGGATTATCTGCAAGGGACACAAAGACGCCGGTGTTCCCATCCAGGGCATCAATACGTCCGCTCTCAATGTCATAAATCCAGCCATGCAGGGTGATGCGGCCTTCTTCAAGCGCCAGGCGAACAGATGGGTGAGTCTGGATATTAGCCAGTTGTGCAATGACGTTTTCGCGCACCATGGCCGCGACTTTGGCTGACCGATCCGGATACTCCCTGGCCTCATTTACTACCCGGGCAGAGTCGGCGTAGCGCAACCAACTGGATACGGCGGGCATATGATCCAGACATTTACAGGTGGCAATCGCAGTCATAGCGCCGCAGTCGGAGTGGCCGCAGATCACAATATCGTTAACCTGGAGTGCGGCGACCGCGTATTCCACCGAGGCCGAAACGCCGCCCGGCTCCGGGCCATAAGAGGGCACAATGTTACCAGCGTTACGGATCACAAACAGATCGCCAGGCTCCCGCTGGGTGACCAGTTCAGGTACCAGACGGCTGTCAGAGCAGGAGATAAATAACGCTCTCGGACTCTGCTGCTTGGCCAGGCTTTTGAATAGTTTTACCCGTGTGGGGAAGGCATTTTTTTGGAACTTTAAGAAACCCTCAATAATCTCTTTCATGGTAGTTCTCACAATATTGTTGGCGTGTAGCTCAGAGTAAGACCCCCTTTGTATAAGGTAAAAGACTCATTTATGATGTATTGAATCAGATAATCTAATGGGGCATGCCATGCTCGCCAGACACATACGCTATTTTCAGGCGGTTGCGGAACATCTTAGCTTTACAAAGGCGGCTGCGGCGCTGCATGTATCTCAGCCAGCCCTCTCGCAGCTGGTAAAGCAACTGGAAGAAGAACTCGGTGTCCAGCTATTCGATCGGACAGGACGAACAACACGGCTGACTGATTCCGGACATGCCTATCTTCAGTATGTAAGCCGCGCTTCTCAGGAGCTGCAAGAGGGCTCGCGCGCCATCCATGACGTTCAAGACCTCAGCCGTGGCTCGCTGCGCTTAGCCGTGACGCCGACGTTCACAACGTATCTGGTGGGGCCGCTGGTCGAGGTCTTTTACTCGCGGTATCCACAAATCACTCTTAACGTGCGGGAGATCTCACAGGAAAGCATTGAAGAACTGCTCATGGCGGGCGAGCTGGATATAGGGATAGCATTCGGGGAAGTACAGTGTCCGGACATCGACACGCTCCCATTGCTGGACGAGAACCTGGCTTTGGTAGTCAACACCAGGCACCCACTGGCGAAGGAAAAATCTGTTGGGCTTCAGGCTCTGAATACAGAGTCCCTCGTGCTGCTTAGCAAAGAATTCGCAACTCGTGAGCAGATTGATAGCTTCTGCCATAAACATGGTATTCATCCAAAGGTAAGGATGGAAGCTAACGCGCTCGGTGCAGTAATCGAGATTGTTCGCAGGACACCTCTATCAACGCTTTTGCCCGTAAAAACCGCCCTGGCCCAGGACAATCTTGTGGCGATCGCGCTCGAACCCGAACGCCTGCAACGCACAGCGGTTCTTATGTGGCGCAGGGGTGCATATCAGAGTTTTTCAGCTCAGGCTTTTACTAAACTCGCTGTAGAAGTCTCTACTCAGCTGAACGCCTAATACCGTTTTCGCTGATAAATACCGGACAGCCTTTCCAAAATCATACTGCTTCAGCTCTGCTACGCGCTGCGCTGAAGCGATGCAGTATGGCTAATGAGAAAGGGGAGGGTACGCTACGCTTTTTTTCTCTCTCTGAAGGCTGCAACTTTCATACGATTGCCACACGTCGACATACTGCACCAGCGTCGGCGATGCGACTTGCTCAGATCGTGAAAAAGTAGAATACAATCAGTCGCTTCACATTGACGCACGTAGACAAACTTGTCGTCAGTGACCAGCTTTACGAGGGCATCGGCAATCGGCCAGAGGAGGCTTGCTGGGCTGTGCGCACTTGAGTGAAATTCAACATGATATCGCTGCGTATCTTCATCCCATTGCAGCCTCTGCTCAGGACGTCCTGCCTCCAGTATAGCGTTGATCGGGGTCGGGTCAGCCGCAGCGGGTCTCATCGCGGCATACACCACAGCCCTGGCGGCGTTACGCAGCTGGCGGGCTTCAGCCAATAGCCCAGCAGGCGCCTCAGTGCCCGTCGGCACAAGACCAGCCTTTTCCAGCCAGCCTGTTACGCTGCGATCGTCCTCAAGACAATCACGTTGCTCGTCACCCGTCCCGTATTGGGTGTTTATAAAATCCAGCGCGAGGTTGTCGGCCAGAAAGAGAGCTTCTGAAGAGAGGTGTTTAAAGTCCATAGCGGTCCGTAACCAATAAAATAATTTTGACAGGTTACCACATCTGCCTGTAACCTTCAAATTATCACTTAAATGGTTACAAAGGGGTGCGCCATGCTTTCTTCTAAAACCGGATCGGCTGCTGCAGACGAGGCGTCAGACTCGTCGTTTATAAAGATTCATTACGGCTACAAAAAAGTGGACAACGTTAACGTGTTCTACCGTGAGGCTGGCGATCCGGCTTCGCCCACGTTGGTTATGCTTCACGGCTTCGCCGGCTCGTCATTCATGTTTCGCGATCTCATTCCTGAGCTGGCCGATTCTTATCATGTTATCGCGCCAGATTTACCCGCCTTTGGTTTTACCGAAGCTCCAGAGAGGAGCGAATACGCCTACACCTTTGACCAGCTTGCCAGGACGATGGCCGGTTTCACCGAAGAGCTTAATCTCAGCAGGTTTGCTCTTATGGTTCACGACTACGGCGCACCTGTTGGATGGCGAATGGCATTCGCTCATCCTGAGCGTGTGACCGCCATCATCTCCCAGAATGGTAATGCCTACGAAGAGGGGCTGGGCGAGGCCTGGGCGCCTATTCAAAAATACTGGCGCGAGCCTACCTCTGAGAACCGGCGTGCGTTGAGTGAATTTCCGACGCCTGCCTCAATCAAATGGCAGTATCTTGAAGGTGTCAACGATCGAAGCCTGGTATCACCGGATGGCTACTCTCTGGAAGGGATGCAGGTATCGCGGCCTGGCAATGCCGAAATTCAGCTCGATCTGTTACTGGATTACGCCTCAAACGTAAAAATGTATCCTCAGTTTCAGCAATATTTCCGTGAATACCAACCACCCTTACTGGCCGTCTGGGGGAGACACGATCCGTTTTTCATGCCAGCGGGTGCGGAAGCCTGGAAGCGAGATCTGCCGAAGGCAGAGATCAGTTTTTATGATACCGGTCACTTCGCGCTCGAAACCCATGCAAAAGAGATAGCTGCTGACGTTCGCGATTTTCTTGATCGGCATCTCCATAACCCAGAGTAATTCTTATCTGAAGCCATGAGAGTCTTTACGCAAGGGATGACGAGCCGTGCTAAATCTGCGCGTATTCACTTTCATGGCTTCCATTGTTGGCTTAAATATTTTCCTGAAGGAGAGCACGCATAATGTCAGTGACTACAGGTGTGCATCATATTGGTTTGACCGTATCAAAGCTTGAAGAGAGCGCCGAGTTCTTTACTAAATTACTGGGCTGGGAGGAGGTGAAACGTCGCGATGATTATCCGGCCATCTTTGTGAAAGAGGGGGCGCTGACGATCACGCTCTGGCAAACACAGACAGACGAGCCAGTAAACTTTAATCGTAAAACCAATGTCGGACTTCATCACCTGGCTTTGCGGGTCGGAAGCCAAGAGGCGCTGTTTCAGCTCTGTGATCTGCTGAAGGCAAATAAAATTGAAATTGAATTTGAACCCGCATTGATTAGAGAAGGACCCTCAATGCATATGATGTGTTACGACCCGAGCGGTATAAGAATTGAATTTCATTATTCAGAATAATGATGGCCTCTGTCCACCGTCGGCAGGGGAGGCGGCAGAGGCTGTCGACTCTCTCAGTGGCCGTGAACGGTTAAGCCTACTAATCGCATAACAACAGGGCGCACTATCAGGATGCAAAAAAAGGCCGCAGGCATTGCGACCTGGTAAGCATTCATCACATTTGTTATGTAATGCGGACCCAGGCCAAATTCGGCTAAAGTAATGACCAGGCTCATCAGGAACGCCATGATGATTGCCATATAGAGAGCAAATATGTAAGGCGCCGTTCGCACAGGGAGGCGCGCTCGCGGGCTATTTTTAGAGGTAGCATTCGTCATCTGAGGATATCCTGTTTAGAAGCGTGGCGAAACGGCTGCTAACTTAACAGGTTGATCGGAACGGCAGTAGAGAGGTTATACTTTAATCATTATTAAGAAAAAGTGACGAATTGATCGGTGGGGATAGTGTGGACGTTTTAGGGCTGATTAGCACTTTTATCCGGGTAGTAGAGAACGGCAGTATTGCAGCGGCGGCACGCGCTAAAGGTATGAGTCCGGCAGCGGTGAGCCAGAGTCTTGCGCGTCTTGAAGCACATCTTGGCGTGCGACTGCTATCGCGCACCACCCGTAGCATGAGCCTGACTGAAAACGGTAAGCGTTATTTCGAGAAGGTGCGTCATATTCCAGTTGATATTGAACTCGCCTCGCAGGCCGCTGCGAATGAAGCCAAACCCCAGGGGCCGCTTTGCATAGCGACGACAGCTGCTTTTGGTCGGTACGTGCTGGCTCCGCTTATGCCAGCTTTCAAAGATTCTTTCCCTGATATTGATATCGAACTGATTAGTACGGATCGCAACGTCGACCATCGTCTGGAAGGTGTTGATGTGAGTATCCGCATTCAGGCGCAGCTGGACGATCAGCTAATCGCCCGAAAAATCGCATCGTTACCCTTTATATTCTGCGCGGCTCCGGCTTACCTTGACCGTGCTGGCACCCCTCAAACGCCTGAAGAACTTAGCCAGCACGCCTGCCTGGTTTTCCGCTATCCCACCGACCGACGATTTTTGCCCTGGACTTTCATCGTTAATGAACAGCCTGTCAACGTAAAGCTAAACCCCGGTTTTATCAGTGATGATATTGATATTATTGCAAAGATAGCTGTAGGCGGAGGAGGTATAGCGCGTCTGGCAAGCTTTGTTGCTCAGCCGTTGATAGACAGCGATCAGCTCAGGCCGTTGTTTCGATCAGACGACGGTGGCGAGGGTAAGTTTCAGTCTCAACCGATGGATATTTATGCCTGCGTCAACGAACGCTCCGCTCTAAATGCAAAGGTCCGGGCATTTATTGATTTTGTAGAAGGTGCGATGTAAACCAGGGCGAGTCGCAGGGATGCGACGAGTCATCGAACGGAGTTCGATGAAGAGTCCGACCCGCCGAAAGCAAAAAACCCGCCATAGGCGGGTTCTTCTGAATAGTGGTGCCCGGACTCGGAATCGAACCAAGGACACGGGGATTTTCAATCCCCTGCTCTACCGACTGAGCTATCCGGGCAACGGGGCGCATTAAAACCGATTCGCCTCGTATCGTCAACGAAATTTATTTAAATCGTTGCAGACTGCACAATCTATCACCACTTTGCCGTTTCTGCATCCGTTTTCAGGCAAAAAATGCGGTCCAGGCAGCGGAGAGCGGCATAGCGATAACCAGCGCGGGCAGCATGTTGGCGACGGCAAACATCTTAATACCGCAGATCCGCAGCCCCGTAGCCAGCAGCAGGATCCCACCGACGGCGGTGAAGTCGCCCATCATCGCGGGCGTTGTCAGGGGCATCACCAGCGTGGCGCAGGCACCCAGACTGAGCTGAATAAGCAGCATTGGCACAGAGATCGCCGCAACCGCGATTCCCAGCGAGGTCGCAAAAATCACCGCAGTAAAGAAATCGAGGAACGCTTTTGCGATCAGGATGCTGGCATCGCCCGTCATACCCTCGCGCATCGCGCCGAAGATGCCGGTCCCGCTGGCGCAGAAGAGAATGATGATCGCCACCAGACTCTGAATAAAGGTCTCATGAGCAGAGGTGTCCTGCTTACCGCCGCGCTGCATCAGCCGACGCAGGCCGTTAACCGCGCCGCCGATGCCGCGCTCGACGTAGCATATCTCACCAATTAGCGTGCCGAGCAGCGTAGCCAGCACCATCACCGGCAGGTTAACGCACTTCACCACCAGCAGAATACCAATGCCGAGAGAGCAGAGGCCAAAGATGGCGGGCATGGAGCTGCGCACCCGCTCCGGCAGCCGTTGGCTCAGCACGGCGCCAATCGTCCCGCCAATCAGTACGGCGGCGGCATTTATAAAGGGTCCGGTTAGCACACTGTTTCTCCTGAAATATCGATTTATATAGCTGCATAGTATGCCGAAAAACCACAGATTTTAAGCACCGATTGTGGGTTGCATGGGTAGAGTAAAAGTGACATTATTGCGCGAAATTTCTCCTTAAAACTCTTCTCTACACGACGGGGGCCGCTGGATGACAGATCAGTTTGTTCGCCAGACGCATCGCATAGTTATGCGATCCTTTGCCCGCTTGTTCTCGATCTCGACTCCACTCACCGTACGGTGAGGCTGACGGGGCATTTACTCCCCCTGAAACGGGTACTCTAGTTTATGAAAACAATGAAAATTGCCGCCGGCCGCGAGCTGGTCTCCGCGCTCTCCACGCACCGGGAAATCGTGACGCTGGATAACACGGACTTTACCGATGTGGCGGCAGTCGTCATTACACGGGGGGAGAGCCAGAGCGGCATCCTCACCCTGCTCAAGCGCACGGGCTTTAACCTGCCGGTGTTTATGTTTGCCGATGAGCAGGCAGATATTCCCGCAGGTGTCGACGCGGTCATTAATAGTAAAGAGCAGGCGATGCTGGAGCTTGAAGCGGCCGCCTGCCGCTATGAAGAGGATCTGCTGCCGCCGTTTTTCGACACCCTGAGCCAGTACGTAGCGATGGATAACACAACCTTCGCCTGTCCGGGCCATCAGCACGGCGCGTTTTTTAAAAAGCATCCGGCGGGCCGCCAGTTCTTCGATTTCTTCGGTGAAAACGTCTTTCGCGCCGATATGTGCAACGCCGACGTCAAGCTGGGGGATCTGCTGATCCACGAAGGCTCCGCCAAGCACGCGCAGAAATTTGCCGCCAAAGTCTTTAACGCCGACAAAACCTACTTCGTGCTCAACGGCACGTCGGCGGCGAATAAGGTGGTGACAAATGCACTGCTCACGCGCGGCGATCTGGTGCTATTCGATCGCAACAACCATAAGTCGAACCATCACGGGGCGCTTATTCAGGCGGGGGCTACGCCTGTCTACCTGGAGGCAGCGCGCAACCCGTTCGGCTTTATCGGCGGGATCGACGCCCACTGCTTTGATGAAACATACCTGCGTGAGCAGATCCGCGCCGTGGCGCCGGAAAAGGCCGATGTGCCACGCCCGTTCCGCCTCGCGGTGATCCAGCTCGGCACCTACGACGGCACGATCTATAACGCCCGGCAGGTGATCGATAAGATCGGCGCGCTGTGCGACTACGTGCTGTTTGACTCCGCGTGGGTGGGCTACGAGCAGTTTATCCCAATGATGGCGGACTGCTCACCGCTGCTGCTCGATCTCAACGAGAACGATCCGGGGATCTTTGTGACCCAGTCGGCCCGCGAGC
>JBCNNW010000028.1:0-42176 GCA_039594205.1 Pseudescherichia sp.
CTTCGGCCAGAAACTGCTGGTACTCCGCCAGCCGCAGCGTGCTCTGCTCAATGCGCAGCGGATAGCGCCCGAGCGGGAAGTCGCGGCGAATGGTCAGCAGCTCCTCGGCAGAGACCGGGTAGAAACGGATCTGGTCAAAGAAGCGCAGTAGCCACGGCTTGCCGCCAAAATCCTCCACCGCGTGATAGCGATTCCACATCTGCAGCGTACGTCCGACGAACTGATACCCGCCCGGCCCCTCCATGCCGTAGACGCAGAGATACGCCCCGCCGATGCCTACCGAGTTCTCCGCCGTCCAGGTGCGTGCCGGATTATATTTGGTGGTTACCAGCCGGTGGCGCGGATCGAGCGGGGTTGCCACCGGTGCACCGAGATAGACATCCCCCAGCCCCATCACCAGATAGCTGGCGTCAAACACCGTGCGATAAACCTCGTCAATATTGTCGAGATCGTTGATGCGGCGGATAAACTCTAGGTTGCTCGGGCACCAGGGGGCATCCCGGCGCACGGTGGTCATGTACTTGTCGATGGCTTTCTGGCACGCCGGATCGTCCCACGACAGCGGCAGCCAGACGACGCGCGACGGCACCTGCAGATCCTCCTGCTGGCATACCGAGTGCCACACTTCGCGCACGATCGCCAGCAGGTGCGTCAGGCTCAGCGCCTCCGGCTGATAGTGCACCTGTAGCGAGCGGATGCCAGGCGTCAGGTCAATCACCCCGTCGAGGGCCAGCGCCTGCAGGGCCTGCATCAGGGCGTGACCGCGAAAACGCAAAACCAGATCCAGCTCGGCATCGCCAATCTCCAGCAGCAGATGGGTATCGCCAGAGAGGCGCGCCACCAGCCGTTTGTCCGCCGCGCCGGTCTCCATCACCACCGGGGTGGTGAGCGGCTGCATCTGCCAGTTGATCGCCACCGGTTGCAGCGTCGCCAGCTCCTGGCTGCGCCCCTGCGCCAGCAGGCGGGCGGTGGCGATCTCTACCGGTACGAAACGCACCCGATCCCCGGCGTTAAGCTGGCCGAGCTGCCAGAGATCCGCCTCGATGACCGTCACCGGGCAGACAAAGCCGCCGAGGCTCGGGCCATCCGGGCCGAGGATCACCGGCATATCGCCGGTAAAGTCCACCGCGCCGATGGCGTAGGGGTTGTCATGAATGTTAGAGGGATGCAGCCCCGCCTCGCCGCCGCTGTCGCGCGCCCACGCCGGTTTTGGGCCAATCAACCGCACGCCGGTGCGGCTGGAGTTGAAGTGCACCTCCCATTCGGTGGCAAAAAAGGTCGGGATCCACTCGGGCGTGAAGTACTCCGGCGCGCCGTGCGGGCCGTAGATCACCCGCAGCTCGCGCACCGCGCCAGGGGTGGTGTGCAGCGCCGCAGGCAGAGCCGTGCCGCAGCGGGCGTCGGTTAGCGGCGCAAGGTGCAGCACGTCTCCGGTACGCAGGGCGCGTCCGGCATGGCCGCCAAACTGGCCGAGGGTAAAGGTGCTCTTGCTGCCCAGATAGTCCGGCACGTCAAGGCCGCCACGCAGGCAGAGGTAGCTGCGCACACCCGCCGCCAGGGTATCTCCCAGGGCTAGCGTGGTGCCAGCAGGAATGAAGAAGGTCTGGTTCATTGCCTGCGACTGGCCGTCCAGTTCGACGCTTATTGCTGCGCCGGTGACCACCGCCACCGCATCGGTATTAAACTTCAGGGTCGGGCCGCTGACGGTGATCTCCAGACCCGCCGCGTCGTCGGCGTTGCCCAGCAGACGGTTGCCAAGGCGCAGGGCGCGATCGTCCATCGGCCCGGAGGGGGGGACGCCTACCGCCCAGTAGCCCTGCCGTCCCGGATAGTCCTGTACCGTGGTCTGCGTCCCGGCGCTCACCACCTCCAGCGTCGCCGCCTGGTAGCTCAGGCTCTCAAGGCAGCGGGTCCACGGCTCGCCGCTGGCAAAGGGCGCGTCGCGCAAAATCTGCCGCAGGTACTGGCGGTTAGTCTCTACGCCGTAGAGGCGCGTCGCGTCCAGAGCGCTGTCCAGCCGATCGATCGCCTCGTCGCGGGAGTCAGCGTAGGTAATGATCTTGGCCAGCAGAGGATCGAAGAACGGTGGCACTTCGCAGCCAGACTCTACCCAGGTGTCAATTCGCAGCGTGGCGCGATCCTGCTGCGGGAAACTCACGTTGGTCAGCAAGCCCGGCGAGGGCTGGAACTCACGGCCCGGATCCTCGGCATAGACCCGGGCCTGGATCGCATGCCCGCGCGGGCTTAACCCGGCGGCGATCTCGGCCAGCGGGGGCAGATCGCCCGCCGCCAGGGCGATCATCATCTGAACCAGATCTACGCCCCACACCTGCTCGGTGACGCCGTGCTCCACCTGTAACCGGGTGTTGACCTCAAGGAAGTAGAACTGCCGGGCGCGGCTGTCGTAAACGAACTCCACCGTGCCGGCGCTGCGGTAGCTCACCGCCTTGCCCAGCTCAATAGCGGCCTGGCAGAGCGCCCCGGCCATTCCCTCAGGCAGCGCGGTGGCGGGAGTCTCCTCCAGCACCTTCTGATTACGCCGCTGCACCGAGCAGTCGCGCACGCCGAGGGCAATCACCTCTCCCGCGCCGTCGCCAAAGATCTGCACCTCCAGATGGCGGGCGCGCTCGATGTACTTCTCAATAAAGACGCCCGCATCGCTGAAGTTATTCTTACCCAGCCGCTGCACCGCGTCGAAAGCCTCCGCCAGCTCTGCCGGACTGTAGCAGACCCGCATTCCGATCCCGCCGCCGCCCGCCGTGCTCTTGAGCATTACCGGGTAGCCGACGCTCTCTGCCGCATCTAATGCTTCCGCGACGTCGGCCAGCAGCTCGGTGCCCTCCAGCAGCGGCACGCCGTGGCTTTTCGCCAGCGCGCGAGCGGTGTGTTTCAGGCCGAAGATGCGCAGCTGCTCCGGGGTGGGGCCAACGAAGGCGATCCCGGCGGCCTCGCACGCCTCGGCAAAGGCGGCGTTTTCCGACAGGAAGCCGTAGCCGGGGTGGATAGCCTGCGCCCCGCTCTCCCGGGCGGCAGCGAGGATCTTATCCACCTGCAGGTAGGTTTGCGCCGCAGGGCCTTCGCCCAGGCTAACTGCCTCGTCGGCTTCGCGAATATGCAGGCTGCTGGCATCGGACTCCGACCAGACCGCCACCCCTTTCACGTTCATCTCCCGCAGGGTGCGCAGAATACGGCAGGCGATAGCGCCCCGGTTAGCGATAAGTAATTTTGTAAACATGATCCAGACCCGAACCGTGGCGGGTCGTCCCGCCGGGAATAATCTCGCCGCCTGGTCGTCCAGGGGGAAAAGGCTGTTACTGCTGCGGCTTATTGTCCAGCGTCAGGCGATTAGCCCGCACTGCAAACAGGCGGTAGAGCATGAGTCGCAGGCGGCTTAGTTCCATACCAGCACCTCCGCAGGGGTCGGGTTCCAGCCGTTGCACGGGTTGTTAAGCTGCGGACAGTTGGAGATCAGCACGATAACGTTGCACTCGGCGCGCAGTTCAACGTACTTGCCCGCGGCGGAGATGCCGTCCTCAAAGGTCAGACCGCCCTCCGGCGTGACCGGCACGTTCATAAAGAAGTTAATGTTGGCCCCGATGTCGCGCTTGTGCAGACGTCCATCGTGCAGGCAGGCGCAGAGAAAGTTATCCCGGCAGCTGTGCATGTAACGCTTGTCGAGGGCGTAGCGCACGGTGTTGCTCTCCTGGGCGCAGGCTCCGCCGAGGGTGTCGTGACGGCCGCAGGTATCGGCCACGATGGTCAGCAGCGGATTGCCCAGTCCCGACCACAGCACGCTGCCGGTGGTCAGATAGGCGTTGTTCTGGCGGCGCAGGGTGCGCTGGGGATCGTAGCGCTCGCGCGGGTTATCGGCGTTATAGAACAGGGTATCGATGGCCTGGTTGCCCTCGAGATCGTGCAGACGCAGGGTCTGCCCCTTTTTCACTTCAAACAGGTAGTGCTCACCCGCCGGAATGGTATGGCGGAACACCGCTTCTGCCGGATGTTTTTGGCTTTCAACAAGAGACATTTTTCGGCTCCTTACAGGGCAAACAGCTGGGTGTTGGTAAATGCGCGCCCGTTTTCAGGACGGGTCAGCAGGGCGTTAACGGCGGCCTCACTGTCAGTGGCCTCGAACCAGCTCAGCTGTACCGGGCGCGGAGCGTATTCAGGCTGCGGATCCATTGGGTGGGGCAGCGCGGTCAGTACGATCAGTGTGTCCATTGGGGCATACAGCTCAACATAGCTTCCCGGCGCTGAGAAGCCGCTGTGAAAGGTAAAGGTCCCCTGCTCGTCAACGCTGACCTTGCTGAAGAAGTTCACCACCATCAGCAGATCCTCGAGATTGAGGTCCCATTTGCCCATCTCCACCAGCAGGTTATCCATGCCGTTGCGGTAGAAGCCGTTGCGCAGCTCCTGATAGCGACCCTGCCCATACTTCTCGGCGGTCTCCTCGGCGTTCAGCACGCCACCAAAGGGATCGTGCCAGCCGCAGGTATCCGCCACGATGCCCGCCAGCACGCGCCCCATGTCGGAGTAGAAGCAGTGTCCGGCGGTGAGCCGGGCGGTGTGCTGACCCTTGAGGGTATCCGGCAGGTTCAGACGCTCGCTCTTCTCGTGAGCGTTGAGCATCATCATGCTGACGTTCGCCCCGCCCTCAATGTCGGTCAGGCGCAGGATCTGCCCACGCTTGAGAATAAACGAGGTGTGAGCGCCGCCGGGGAGGGTCTCCTCACGAATAGCGGCGGCGGTATGCAGAGAGTGCGTCATCGAATTAGCTCCTTAAAGAAATAACGTTTGCGGGCGGGGGTGACATCACCTCCGCCATGCGCGCCTCGTTCAGCGGGATGTCATAGGTAATACGCGCCCCGTAAGCGTTCGGCTCGTGGGGGTCGATGCGCACCTTGTCGAACACCAGCAGACGCGTGCCGAGGTTGAACCCCTCGGAGAGATCGTGGGTGACCATGAAAACGGTCATCCGGGTTTCGCTCCACAGCTGGAGCAGCAGAGCATGCATATCCTTGCGGATGCCCGGATCGAGCGCGCCGAACGGTTCATCCAGCAGCAGCACCCGCGGCTGCATGATGAAGGCCTGGGCGATGGCTAACCGCTGCTGCATCCCGCCCGAGAGCTGGGCCGGATATTTGCTCAGGGCGTGGCCGAGGCCGACTTTCTCCAGCATCTGCGCCGCCTGCTCGCGAGCCGCTTTTTTACGGCCGCCGAACAGGCGACCCAGCAGCGGACTGTTGGGCAGTTCGAGACCGATGGCGACGTTATCCAGCACGTTCAGGTGTGGAAACACCGAGTAACGCTGAAACACCACGCCGCGGCTGCGATCCGGCTCTGCCGCCAGCGGCTGGCCGTCGAGGGTGATGCTCCCTCGGGTGGGCCGCTCCTGGCCCAGCAGCAGGCGCAGGAAGGTCGATTTGCCGCAGCCCGATGCCCCGACCATGGAGCAAAACTCCCCCTGTTGGATTTGCAGGTTGACCCGCTCCAGCACCACGTGGTTGCCGTACTCTTGCCAGATATTGTTGATATCGATAAAGCTCATGCCTTCCCTCCTTCCGCCCAGGGGAAACAGGCTCTGTGCAGCGCCCGCAGCGCCAGATCCATCAGCCAGGCCAGCAGGGTGATCCAGACGACGTACGGAATAATGACGTCCATCGCCATATAGCGGCGGACCAGGAAGATGCGGTAGCCCAGCCCGGCGGTGGAGGAGATCGCCTCGGCGGAGATCAAGAACAGCCACGCGGATCCAAGCAGCAGCCGCAGAGAGGTCAGCAGCCGTGACAGTAGCTGCGGCAGCACGACGCGCAGCACCAGCGTCCAGCTGCTGGCACCCAGCGTCTGGGCCTTGATCAGGATCTCCTGCGGGATCTCCCGTGCACGGTGTTCGAGATCGCGAGCCAGCATCGGCGTGATGCCGATAACGATCAGCATGATCTTCGACAGCTCATCGAGGCCGAAGACGATAAACAGCACCGGCAGGATCGCCAGGGGTGGGATCATCGACAGCACGGTCATCAGCGGCGAAAGCGAGGCTCGCCACATCGGAAAGACCCCGGCGGTAATGCCGATGCACAGCCCAATCAGCGAGGCGATAACCAGCCCGGTAAGCAGGCGCGCCAGGCTCACCAGGGTATCCAGCCAGAAGAGGTAGTCGCCGCTGCGCCTGTCTGGGGTAAAGGCCATCCGGTCAATGGCGGCCAGCATGCCGTCGAGGCCCGGCAGCAGCTTGTCATGCGGGTTGGCCTCAAGGCGCACCGCGGAGCCAAGAAAGTAGGCCGCCAGCAACAGGACGAACGGCAGCAGCACCAGCATAAGGCGCATACCAGGCTGTGGGTGGCGGTTAATTTGTCGCATGCACAGGCTCCGTTAGTCTTAAAGTTTGCCGTCGGCAGCCAGCTTCACGAAGCTGTCGTCAAAGCGCAGCTTGACGTTGCCCGCATCGCCCTGAGTGACGTTGCCCGGGAAGGCCATGCCGATAAAGTCCGCGCTCTGCGCCCCGTCGCCCAGCAGCCCCTTATCAAAGGAGAACTGCGCCACGCGCTGCATGGTTTTTGCCAGATCGCCCGAGGTGGCGAAAGCGAGGTTATCTGCGGGGGTATAGAAGAGATGGGTGGTTTTCAGCTGCGCCTGGTAACCCGCCAGGTCGGTGCCGGAGGCTGCCGCCATGGCGTTCAGCGCCTTCGCGTCCTGGGCTTTCATCAGGCCCATCATCTCGTACCATGCGCCAGTCAACGCCTTGCCCAGCGCCGGGTTATCCTTCAGCGTCTCGGTATTGACTACCATCATGTCGATCAGCTCCCCCGGCACGGCGGTAGAGCTGAAAACCTCGGTGGTTTTCGGCGTCGCCTTGATGGTAGAGAGCTGCGGGTTCCAGGCCACCGCCGCCTGGACGTCATCGGTGGCGAAGGCGGAGACGATATCGGCGTCAGAGGTGTTCACCACCGTCACGTCACGCTCCTGCAGCCCGGCCTTCTCCAGTCCTCGCACCAGCAGATAGTGGGAGACAGAGAGTTCCGGCAGGTAGATTTTCATCCCCTTCAGATCGGCGAGCTTTTTGCCTTCGCCTTTCAGTACCACCCCGTCGTTGCCTTCCGAGTAGCTGCCAAGGATCAGCGCCGTGGTATCGACCCCGCCCGCCGCCGGTATGGTTAGCGCATCCATGTTGGTCATGGTGCAGCCGTCAAACTGGCCGGCGGTGTACTGATTGATGGATTCGATATAGTCATTGAGCTGGACGACGTTGATTTTGATGCCGTACTTACTTGCCCATTTGTCGATGATCTTCTCGCTGCTGATGGTGCCCCACGGCATCCAGCCCGCGTAGATGGTCCAGCAGACATTGAACTCTTTTTTAGCCGCCGCGAATGAGGGAACGCTGGTAAGCAGGGCCAGCGACAGAGCAAGCGTGCGGAGAAAGGAACGTTTTTTCATTATCTGACCTCGGGTTGGCACAAAAACAGGGAGCAGCGCGACACCCTCAGGTGCTGCTGTCTCCCGGGCTTTTGTCCCGCCGTGTAACCTCATGGAGGTCGCCAGCTCTCGGACCAGCATTCATCAGCGATGAATCGGAACCCTAGCCAGCCATTTTGTACAGATAAGTTGTGTTGCGCTGCCTTATGTAATGAACAGTGCAAAAGCTATGCCAGGCGCTGACGCCCGTAAACGGTGCCTGCTGCGAACGCAGCAGGCGAAAAGTGCGCCCCAAAATTGGGCAGTGCTATGTGATGGTGCAATGCGGCCGGGGCCTACTCATCCGCACGGCTTTTGCTGCCGGAGTAGATAAACCAGAGGGCGATGCCAAGGCAGACTACCGCGCCCAGCCGGGTGGCGGAGAAAGGGATCGCCTCGTTATGCAGCCAGCCAAAGTTGTCGATTAGCATGCTCATCGCCAGCTGGCCGAAGATCACCGCCACGGTGGCCACCGCCGTACCGATACGCTGCACCGCCAGCACCATAATCACGATATAGGGTACGCCCAGCAGCGCACCGAGCAGCTGCCACTTCGGTACCTCCAGCAGGGTGACCGCATGCTTTGTCTCAAAGAAGAAGATCAGCAGGGCGGTAATCAGCGCCCCCACCGAGAAGGTTAGAAACGCGCTGCGAAACACGCCCACTTTGCTGCCCAACTGACCGTTGATCGCGGCCTGCACGCTCAGCAGCGCGCCGCCCACCACCGAGAGAATAATCATCAGAAGAATCATTGTTCGTTATCCTTTTGCTACCAGCGCCAGCGCGGCGATGATGAAAACCAGTGCCCATAGGCGCTTGGCATCAATTTGTCTGCGCCCGGTGCCAAACAGGCCAAAGTGATCGATCACCAGACTTTTAAACACCTGGCCAGCCAGAATGCCGATCATGCACATCGCTACGCCGACAACCGGCGCGGCCAGGGTGAGGATCACCACGTAAGCCGGACCCAGCACGCCGCCGAGCAGCTGCCAGCCAGGCTGGCTGAAAAAGGAGGGGCTGTTGCGCGGGCTGAAGAAGAGCATCAGCAGGAAGGTGAGCGCGGCCCCGACGCCAAAGATGCTGAAGGTGGCCCAGAGGTGCCCTACTTCAATCCCCAACGGGCCAAGAATGCCGGCCTCTACCGACAGCCCCATGCCGCCTATGATAACCAGTAAAATCAGTAACAATTGCATGACTACGTATCCCTTAAGAACAGAAGCGCAGCAGCCTATAGCAACCTGCAATATTAAAAAACGCTATAATGCGTGAAACACTTTTGCAGGTTTTGCATCAATGAATGTTACAGACTCGATTACCCTGCGCGCGCTGCGCTTTTTTGTTGCCGTATACGACAGACAGAGTTTTTCCGCAGTAGCCCGTCGGGAGGGCGTCTCCGCCTCAATGATCTCCCGCGCCGTGATCCAGCTGGAGAATACGCTGGGCCAGCAGCTCTTCTACCGCAATACCCGGGCAGTGATCCCCACCGAAGCGGGGCATCTCTTTATGGTGCACGCCCGCGCCATGCTGGAGAACATGCACAGCGCGCAGACGGAGCTGCAAAGCCGCGCCGCCGTGCCTGCCGGGCTGGTACGGATCAATGCCCCGGTCTTTTTTGGCCATCACCACATCGCCCCCTGGCTAAGCGGCCTGGTAGAGCGTTATCCGCAGCTGCAGATTGAGCTAAACCAGACCGATGACTATATCGATCCCCATCGCGACGCCGCCGATCTGATCTTTCGTATTGGCACCCTTACCGACTCCTCTTTCCACGCGCGTATTTTAGGAACCCAGCGCTACTATCTCGCCGCATCGCCGGAGTATGTGGCAAAACAGGGTGCGCCGCAGTCGCCTGCGGCACTGAGCCAGCATCGCTGCCTGGTCTATAGCGGATCGTCAGGCCCTAACCGCTGGTTGTTTAACGCCGGGGACAGCGAGTGGGTACACTATCCGGTAGCGGCCCACCTCAGCTCAAATAATGCCGAAACGCTGCTTACCGCCGCGCTGGGCGGCATGGGAATTGTGTTATTTCCGGACTGGATGATAGGCAACTGCCTGCGGCAGGGAACATTAGTTGAGCTATTAGCGGACTATCACCCGACAATTAACGCCGGGCCGCAGCATATTGCGATTATTTATCCCAACACCCGACATCCGCCTTTAACAGTACGTGCGGTGATTGATTATTTTGTCGACGTTTATGGTACCCCCCTTTATTGGCAGGTCACCTGAATTCATCAGAAAGTTGTAGAGTTAAAAAATTCTTCTACACTTATTTTCAAGGCTTCGATTTTACGCACATGTTGATGAGGTCTTTAATATTCAACTGACAATCAGGAGAGTCTAATGAAAAAAGCGATCGTGTTACCTGTTGCAATTTTACTTGGCGCAGCGGCCCTGTCTGGTTGTACTCGTACCAGCTATGCTATTCATACCAACGATGGCCGAACCATCATCACCGATGGCAAACCTGAGCAGACCGATGCAGGCCTGCTGGGTTATAAAGATGCCAACGGCGTTAAGCAGCAGATTAACCAGTCCGAAGTTCAGAAGGTCTCTGAAGTCCCTCATTAATAGAAACAGCCCCTGCGGGGGCTTTTTTACTGCCCCCCTATGCTCTGTTGCTATTAACGCCCTTTGCGCTTTTCGGAATACATCACTGTATCGGCATCTTTTAGCATCTCAACCAGATCCGGATATTTATCCGGGTTATTTTCAAGCATCCCATACGAGTAATTAAGCGGATATTTCTTGCCTACGTTCTGAAACCAGTCATCTACTTTACTTTGTAGCTTAAATAAAAAAGCGTCAGCGTCATATTCACCATTATGCGCCAGCAGAACGGCAAAACCGCTGCTCTCTACCCGCCCGCAGACGTCACCGCTGTTCAGGCAGCTATTAAGACATTTGGCGAACGCACGCAGGGCATTATCGCCTTCCGCATGGCCCCAAATATCGTTAAGCGACTGAAGATCTTCGACGACAAAATAGAGTAGCGTAAAGGGCGTTTCCTGCTGGGTCAGTTCTGCGAAGCGTTTATCGCCAATCTGAAAAAATCCTCTTCGATTAGGCAACTCGGTCAACTTATCGGTCATCGCCATACCTATTATTACCAGCTCATCTTCAACAATGGCCCCCAGATCGAGCAGGAGATTAATCTCATCAGAGCTGAAATCGCGAGGCTTATTGTCAAGCAGGCAGATGGTACCCGCTATGGAGCCATCTGGCAGGCGCACCGGGCAGCCCGCGTAAAAGCGGACAAACGGCTCATCCTGAACCAGAGGATTATTGTCGAAGCGATCGTCTTGCAGCGTATCTTTCACGATCATGATGCCCTGCAGCAGGATCGCATGGGCGCAGAAAGAGACGTTACGTGAGGACTGCCGCATATTTAAGCCATCGCAGGAGATCATCCACTGCCGATCCCGGTCCAGCAGGGTGATAAGCGCAATAGGTACGTTAAAGGTCGCTTTTGCCAGCCTGGTCAGGCGTAGCAGCCGCGCATCGTCTTTCTTATCAAGCAGATCCATCATATAGAGCGACTTTAATCGCTCTCTTTCATTAACAGGTACACCGGGAAATTTCATAAACACCCTCTCTGGTTTCTTAACAATATAACCGAGAAGTGCAGTTTTGGTAGGTTTGACGCCGATCATGTCGCCAGGCAGTAGAGAATGAAATGATGTACGGCACACTGCAAGCGTGGCAAAGGGAGGTAGCTATGAGTCGATACAGTGTTTCACATAGCGAAGGAAAGTATGCCAGTGGGTCTGACGAGCTGGTTTTACAAAATAAGTTAGGTATTACTCGTGCTGATGAGATGGATGGCGCAGAACTGGTACTCTTAGAGAAGCTCTATCAAACACCCAATGGCACAATGGGTTATGAAGGCGCTAGAGGATTAGATAGCTAAACGTAGATGGGCAAACTTCTTACGCTGAATTTTTAAGGAAGCCTCAACAGACTGCGATGATTGCCCTGTTTCGATGGCCGTTGACGTCACAACGGTTCGAGTGAGCTGTTCACGCGAAGGCTTCTTATAGAGTACATTCCCGTTTTTAACACTGTCCATATGGTATCTCCTGAGCAGCGAAAATAAAATACTATTATAAGCAAATACCGCCACGATGTCTGCGAAATTATAGATGAAGTACCCTGCCCAGGTCGCTCTCCCGCGTTCTGGGCAAGGCGCTAAACGGCATCAGGCCACGCTGGCGATAAGCCCCTTATCTACCTCCGCGCGGCTGATAGCACCGGTATCGTAGTGAAACACGGTCAGCACGCGGCCGTTGCTCAGATCCTGTACCAGCGCCGGGGCGATGCGGAAGCTGGCCGCCAGCTCGTCGCGTCCCAGCCCCGGACGGCGCTTGCGGCGCTCAACGCGGAAACGGATCTGGTTATATTTGGCCCAGCCAATCAGCACAGCCGCATTGATCAGGGCAACCATCAGGTAGATCGTCACCGTGTTCACGGTGGAGAACAGCGGGCCAAAACCAATAAACGGCGCATTGGCCAGCATGTTAATCAGCCCTGCATAGACCAGGTAGGAGAACCCAGCCCAGGCAATCAGCGTCAGGGCCACGTCAAAAATACGCGGCATAATACGCAGTTCAGTAAAAATCAGCGGTTGTTTCATTGGTCATTTCTTCCTATACCACGGTCAGGACTTACCCAGCGCGCTCTGCTGCGCTTACGCATCAGCATCACTTTGGGGAAGGCGACGAGCGTTGTGAACAAACTCAACATCCAATAAACCACCGGGAACCAGATGATCCAGAAGAGCGACGCGCCGATACCTTTTTCATAGCGTCGTTCAATGAGAAGACTGACCAAAAACTGCAGCAAACAAACCACACCGAGCATCAGCCCGGTAAAAGCCGGTGGAAACAGATGTTGTACATGGAGAGAGTCAGGCATGGGGGTAACCAGCCCAACGAGGAACAGCAGGATCGTTACCGCATAGGCAAAGGCCCAGGCGGTCGACAGGCAAAACTCAAGGAATAACGGCCACATGCGGCGATATTCCCATGCCCAAAGGCGACGCATATTAACAATAAAGACCTCTGCCCCACCCTGGGCCCAGCGCAGGCGCTGTTTCCATAACCCTTTCATCGTCTCTGGCATCAGGATCCAGCAGAGCGCGCGCGGCTCGTAGAACACTGTCCAGTGACGCAGCTGCAGCTTCCAGCTGATATCAATATCTTCCGTGATCATATCCGGGCTCCAGTAGCCTACTTCCGACAGCGCGCGGCGGCGGAAGGCGGCAATGACGCCGGAAACGGTAAACACCTGGCCGTAAACACGCTGGGTGCGCTTAATCAGGCCGATGATGGAGGAGAACTCGCCGACCTGCACGCGCCCCACCAGCGTGGAGCGGGTGCGGATGCGTGGGTTGCCAGTTACCGCCCCAACGCGCGGGTACTGCAGCAGCGGTGCCACCAGGTAGGCTGCCGCGTCGCGATCCAGCAGCGCATCACCATCGATACAGACCAGAAAATCGCTCCGCGCCGATGCCGCGCCGGTCTGCAACGCCACCGCTTTGCCCTGGTTCTCTGCCAGATGGATCACCCGCAGACGCGGATACTCAATGGCCAGCTGGTCCAGCACCTCGCCGGTGTTGTCTTTTGAGCCGTCGTTGATGGCGATAACTTCAATATTTTCATAGCGCTGGGCCAGCGCCGCCTCGATGGTCTCCCGTGCGTTCAGCCCCTCGTTGTAGCAAGGTATCAGGATGGAGATAAGCGGGTTCCCCTCCAGCTCCGGCGGCGGCGTGTTTGGACCCCAGGGCCAGTGACGCTCCCGGTGGAACCAGAAGTAGAGTCCGCCGCTAATCCATAACGCGGACATAAACAGCGGCCAGAAGAAGACGAAGTTCAGGATCATATCGCCGGTGAAAATGGCTGCCACTCCCAGCGGGAAGCTGAACATCAGGCACAGTATGAGAAACGCTACAATGCGATCGGTCATTTTTGCGGATACCAGTATGATGAGAAGGCAGAGCGGATCTCAGACATCTCGGGTTGATCGTTAAGGAAATCGTCAGGGTAGTAGCCATAGCTGTCTGCACCGCTCAGCTTGAGCTGGCGCATCCACTCGGTCAGCTGTTTCCCACTGATATCTTTCTCTTTCGCATCAGCACGCCAGTCCTGCGCCTGCAGTTCAAAGACGGTTTTATCCAGTGCGCCAGGGCGCTGGCCTACGATTTTCACCATTCTGTCCAGCCAGGCTTTGTCCTCACCCTCCGGCACGCCCTCCATCCACGGCATGGCCATCGGCGCGGTCCAGTCGTAGGTGGCCAGGAAGTCGTCGAGGTTCTGCGCAAACCAGGCTTCGCTCTCTGGCTCCATGATCGGCGGCGCATAAATATTGCGGGCGGTTTGCACCTGCGGCCCACGAATAGCGCGTACCGATGCGGTGAGGTCGCGGGTAAAGTCGATCAGCGTCTTGCTCTTGAAGCGCGTCCAGCGTTTAAAGGTCTCCGGGTTGCTGCGGATCGCCTCAATGCTGTCCGGGAAGCCTGCCGCTTTGTAAGCACGCAGCGCATCCGGCGAGGCGTCCTCGAAATCGCTCAGGAAGGCGTCATCGTGGAACAGCACGCCGTTGAAGGCGGCCCCTTTCGCCAGATCTTCGTAAATATCGGTGATACGCCTGCGCGCTTCCGGACTCCATGGCGAGAGACGCACGTACTGCTTGCGCTCTACCATGCTGCGCTTCGTATCCGGGTTCCAGGCCGTGACGCGCGGCAGCGGATCGTCCATCTGGAAAGCCAGTACCGGCATCCAGGCGTAGACGTTCACCCCGCCGCGGCTCTGTAACTGCCAGGCGATAAAGTTGAACAGATCGGCGCGCATCGGCAGCCAGCGGTTCGGGAAGTAGAGTTCGCGGATATTGCCGTCGCCCTCGGGATCGGCGTACGCCTGCAGGAAGACATGGGAGATCTTCATGTCGTACACCCGCTGGATCAGCATGTCGATGTTACGCCGCTGCTGGGCCGGATCCTTGTCATAGACGTAGTCCAGGTCGATATGCATTACGCGCATGTTCTGCTTCTCACGCACCTGAGCAACCTGGCTGGCAAAGGTTTTCAGCGACGGGTTGTTGGTGATCAGGATGCGCGGGATATCCTCCAGATTGGCGGCGTTAGCCAGACCCTGGTTAAGGGTGAACGCCATCCGGTAGCCGTGCTGATGGATAAGCTTCAACGACGTCCCGTTTGCCGCCCCGTAGGGCCAGACCCAGGCGCGTGGCGCTTTGCCGGTGACCTCGGTGATTTTTTTGGTCACCAGATCCAGGTCCTTGTTGATGCGCGCCTCATACTCCTCATCGGTTTCATACTTGCCGGTGGCCTTGATATAGGCACGGTTGGCAATGGCTGGCTCCTTGCTGCCCTGCGGGTTTGCCTGGATGCCGTAGTGGGACGCCCAGGTGTGTGCCCCCACTTCAACCAGCGGTGACTCGCCCATCTCCTTGACCATCTGCCAGGTGGCAAACTTGTCGCGCGCCGTTTTTAAGCCGCCAAAGTCAATGGGCTGGTTAGCGGGTGTATCCACCCAGCTGCCAACCGGCGCCCAGACCGCAGGCCAGTTGTAGGCTTTGAGGATCGGCCAGACGCGGGTGTAGAAGCTGCTGTAGCCATCGTCAAAGGTCAGCATCACTGCCTTTTCCGGCAGCGTAATTTTACCGTCATGGGCATCCAGCACCTGCTGTGCGGAAACGGGTTTATAACCATTGTCCCGCAGCCAGGCGATTTGATCGTTCAATGCACTGGTCCGCACCGAGAGATAGCGCTGGTCCGCAGCGCCATCCTCAACGTCGTGATACCCGAGTACCAGAAAACTGTTTTTTGGCCAGGCGCTGTCCGCGTTCAGCGGCGGTCTGGCAGAAGGTGGAAGATAGCCCGGCTTCTCAGCACTGCTACAGGCAGTGATGAGCATCCATCCGGCGATGAGTGTTGCGGCTCGCAGCCATTTCTTAAACATGACCTGTCCTCAGAACCTGACATTCAAATCAAATGCGAGGGAGATATTCCGCTCACGCTTACCGTCGTAGGGACGTTTATCCCAGGTCAGCATCAATCCGCCGTCCACGACGTTGTTCCACTGAACCCGTTGTCCATACCCAAACTGGTTTATTGCCCCGACGCTGTGGCCCTTCTGCCAGTAGGCACCGGCTCCAGCGGCAATCTCCTGTTTCCACACCGTGTCATAGTGCTGATACATCACATGCTCGGCGGTCAGCGCCGGTACCACAGAGAGATCGCGTTTCGGGTTGTAGTAGAAGACATCCTCCTTGGTGTTCGTACTGCCACTAATGCCCGGCGTGAAGTCAAGGGTAAAGCGCGGAGCTGTCCACAGCCGCTCTTTGCCGCTCAGGCCGTATTCAATGCGATCGTTATCATCAGAGAAGTGTGAGGCGGCGAAGGTGAGCTGGTACTCCCGGCGCTCGGTCTGGTGCCAGCGCAGATAGAGATCGCCGCCGTTGGCATAGACGTTGTTGCGCAGGGCGCGCAGCGGAGTATTACGCGACAGCCGCTCCGCAGAGCCGCCCAGCCGCCAGTTATCGTTGAAGTCATGCCAGGCCGACAGGCGTCCACCGGTTTTCTGGCCGTCGCCGTAGTTACGCGTCGATACTTCCATCTCCGCCCAGTAGTCGCGCGCTGTCCATTCGGCACCGACGCCGAGATCGCGATTGATCCCCTTACCCTCTTCAAACTCGCCGCTGGCAAAGTTGTAGGCCGTAAAGAGCCGCCAGTTGTCGCCAATCGGTGGGCTGTAGAGCGCCGAGTTAAAGGTGAAGTCGTGCTGGCCGCTGACCGGGCTATCAGAGGAGATCCCCTGCGATCCGTTGATCCGCAGCTCGGTCTTCTTATGAACCTCACGGGCGCGGGCGAGGCGCAGGGAGGATTCATCATCCGGGCTGCGCTTTATTACGTCATCGGTCAGCTCGTCCGCCTGCCGCCACTCCTGTAGCTCAAGGGCATTCCAGGCCTGCTGCTTCTCCAGCTCCAGGTTGCTTGGCTCGATGACCTCAGCCAGCTTCAGCTCGCGTTCGGCCTGGCGCGGCAGGCCACGGGCGAGCAGCACCGAGGCGTAGGTGATACGCAGCGCCTGGTTACCGGAGCCGGTGCGTGCCAGCCACTCGGCGTGCTTTTGTGCTTCCGGCAGGTCATTGGTTTCAATTTCATACTGGGTAAGCAGAGTCTGGCCCAGCAGCCAGCTATCGTTAGGCTGCGGCACGGGGGAACCCAAAACCCGCATCAGGTAGGGGCTCTTTTTAACCAGATCGTCGACCTGGCGCTTCGCCGCCGGATAGTTACCGCTGTCGATATGGGCATAGAAGAGATCCTGCTGATCGTCTTCAGTAAGCGGTGTCGCGGGGATCGGGCCATTGGGATAGTAGATCGCCATCAGCATCTCTTCGGCTTTCTGCGGATCCTTCTCCGCCAGGTAGGCGGAGGCCACCCAGCGCCTGGCATAGTCCGGGATCGGCTGGCCATCGGCGGTGAGCGACTCGTACTCCTGCACGGTCTCTTTGGTACGCTTGCGGATCACCAGCGCGCCCAGCCGGTCGATACGGGCGCGGCGCACGTCGGCCTGCGCGGACGGATCGTCCTTCCAGGCAGAGAGCAGCGCATCGTAGCGGGCGATGGCTTTATCGGCGACAAGGAAACGCTCCTCTTCGTTACGGGTAGGGGTAAACGCCGAGCGCACGGTCTGGGCAACCGCGTCCAGCTCCAGCCGCCGCTCAAGGGGACCTGACGCCACAGAGGGCGGGGTGAGATCCAGCGCCGGACCGGCAATACGGTTGGCAGAGAGCACCGCCAGCTTGGTGGACTGGACACTTTTGTTCTGCGGATCCAGCGCTTCGGCGCGGCTGGTCGCCAGCAGCGCATCCCAGTTTTTACCCTGCGAATGGTAGACGTAGGCCACCAGCGCATCACGCTCGGCCCCCGGTTCCTCCGCAGCCCATTTGTTGGCTTCGGTGATCGCCTGCTCGTTACGGCGGGCGTCGGCCAGCGTCATGATCCAACCGGTACGCGCATCAGCACTCTTTGGATCGTCCTTGAGGACGTTCTCCCAGACAGCCAGCGAGGCATTCCAATTTTTCTGGTTACGCAGCGCGCGGGCGACAGCGATTCGTCCACGCGGCGGAACCTGAAGGCGGCCCTGATAGCGCTGCCAGATACGGACCGTCTCGGCGTTGTCATCTGCCCAGGCGGTAACCTGCAGCCAGTCAGCGACCTGATCGGGCGTGAGCGGCGTCTGCTGTTCCTGAGCCTTTAAGTAATTCAGCAGCGGCGCTCGCTCCCCTTCGCGCGCCTGCACAATCAGGGCATCGTATTCAGGGGAGGCTCCGTACGCGAACGTTGGCAGCATAATACTTGCAGTAAATAAGCACGTGCCGGAACGAAAGCGTTTTACTAAATTTTTACGTCGGTGAATGCTGAACATAGCTGTGCTGTCCTTATTTCCTTATGCCGGAATAAATAAGCATTATCATTAATATGCTGCTGCAATATGCGAGGGGCATCCCCGCGCATCACGGTAATTTATTAGCTTTCACGAAAAATTAATTTAAATTACTACTTTCTTCGTATTTCAATGGTTTCCAGAGTGTATTAAGGCACGTTCTAAAAATAAGATCTCGATGTGTGCAAACGTTAGCAGCGGAATATTTATTTTGCCATCACTGTTAAACAAGTCACGTTAAAAAGAAAATTTTAACACCACTTTTTCTAATACTTTTAGCGTTTAATATCGTAAAGAAGCAAAAAACAGCCGCGCAATGGTAATTTTATCTGTGCAGGTAAAAGTTGACTTATTTTATAAAAAGGGTACTTTTCAGGACATGAAGACGTTTCTTATTATTATCCCTGATGGCGGTATGTTATTTGAGGCCGCCGGCATTGCCGATATTCTGATGCACGCTAACCGCCTGCATCTGGAAGAGTTTTCCTCTGCTCGCTATCGGATAGACATCGCCACCACCCAGCCCCACCAGGTCATTCATGGTCAGTCGGGGTTAAATCTGCTGGCGGATTTCAGGCTGGTGGATCTCGATTATACCGAGCCGCGGGATACCATCATGGTCACCGGAAAGGGCATGAACGAGCAGGAGAACGGCGCGGTTGTTGACTGGCTGCGTCTTGCCGCGCCGCATGCGCGTCGGGTGGTCTCTATCTGCGGCGGTGCGCTGTTGCTGGCGCAGGCGGGCCTGCTTGATGGTCGCCGGGCTACGACCCACTGGCGGCGGCTGGAGGAGATGCAGTCCCACTATCCGCTGGTGAAGGTGGAAGGCGGGCCGCTCTATATTCAGGATGGCCATATCTGGACCTCTGCCGGGGTCAGCTCCGGCTTCGATCTTACGCTGGCGTTGGTGGAAGAGGACTACGGCTTTACCCTGGCCCGCGACGTGGCTCAGGATCTGGTGATGTATCTGCGTCGTCCTGGCGGACAGATGCAGTTTAGCCGGTTTCAGCTGCTTGATGCCGCCGGCCCAGGCCCGATTGGCGAGGTGCAGCGCTGGATCCAGCAAAACCTGACGGCCGATCTGTCGGTCGAGGCGTTGGCAGATCGGGCGGCGATGAGCTCGCGCAACTTTACCCGCGTCTTTACCCGCGAAACCGGAACCACCCCTGCACGCTATGTCGCAGAGGCGCGTCTGGCCGCCGCAAGAGACCGGCTTGAGCAGACCATGGATACGCTGGAGCGCGTGGCGGTAGCTACCGGTTTTGGCAGCAGCATCAATCTACGCCGAATTTTCGAGAAGCAGCTCAGGCTCACGCCGGGCGAGTATCGCCAGCGTTTTCACAGCCGCAAGATGGCGTAAAGTGATCCTTTTTTGTCATTTACGCCATTACGGGCGCGGCCTACTCTGATTCCAGTTACAGCATAACAGGAGTACATCATGGTTAAGGTCGGTATTAATGGCTTCGGCAGGATCGGTCGCAACGTGCTTCGTGCCGCGTTAGGTAATGCAGACGTACAGATTGTGGCAATTAACGATCTGACGGACAGCAAAACGCTAGCGCATCTGTTAAAGCATGACTCATTGCTGGGAACGCTTCCCGTACCGGTGGAGGCAGCAGAAGGTGAACTGAAGGTTGATGGAAAACCCGTTAGGGTCTTTTCCGAGCGCGATCCAGCGGCTATTCCGTGGTCCAGCGTCGGCGTTGAGATTGTGATTGAGGCCACCGGCTTCTTTACCGATCGCGAAAAAGCCGAGGTGCACATCACCCACGGCGGCGCTAAGCGGGTGATCATCTCTGCCCCTGGCAAAAACGACGATCTCACTATCGTGCTGGGGGTCAACCACGAGAGCTACGATCCGCAGAAGCATTTTGTGGTAAGCAACGGGAGCTGCACCACCAACGGCCTGGCTCCTGCCGCTCAGGTGCTGCATCAGCGCTTCGGCATTGAGCATGGCCTGATGAATACCACCCACGCTTACACCAACAGCCAGGCGCTGCACGATCAGCCGGAGAAAGATCTACGCGGGGCGCGTGCCGCTGCCCTGTCGATTGTCCCCTACTCCAGCGGCGCGGCGAAGGCGCTCGGCAAGGTGATTCCTGAACTGGAAGGCCGCCTCACCGGCTACTCGCTGCGTGTGCCGGTTCCGGTGGTGTCGATTGTCGACCTGACCGTGACCCTGAAACGTGACGTGACCGTGGACGAGGTAAACGACGCTTTCCGCCAGGCCGCCGCCGAGGGGCCGTTGCAGGGCATTCTCGGCTACAGCGACGAGCCGCTGGTCTCCAGCGACTACCAGGGCGATCCGCGCTCCTCGATTATCGACGGCCTCTCTACGCTGGTCATCGGCGGGAACCTGGTCAAGATCCTCGCCTGGTACGACAACGAGTGGGGCTTCTCTAACCGCCTGGTCGACCTGGCTAAATTAATGGCCCAGCGCGGTTTATAAATGTTGTAAATACTCTCTACCTGCCCCGGTCATTGACCGGGGCTAATCATAGAAGAGCATGCAAGGCAGAATGTACGGTGGGAATGTTGGAGGCGCATTAGTTCAAACATTGGCACTAAACCAAATGCCATAGAACATCAGGAACGCACTGAATGAAACCGAACATTTTGCCGCTATCAGCAGAGCCGGGCCCAATTTATTCGAGACAGATAATATTTTTTGATAATTTTCAGCGTTGTGCACTTCATGGAATCCCATGATCCTTGCAAAAATGGTGCAAAGGAGAACAACCGCCAATTTCACTGCCCATAAACACAAGAGTGACAGGGAAACGATAGCCGTATAATGTCTGGCCGTTGCTATTGAAAATAGTGAGAGTGACAGGGACAACCATTTAAAAAAGAAGCCTATAACCAATGTACCTAAAAGAATTAGCCCAAGCAGTAAAGCCATGCGCATCCATTGTTTTTTAGAGAAACGCTCTTTTCCATTCCAAATCAGAAATAGCGCTAATCCTAAAAAGACAATAAAACCAAACCAGCCCATTTTCCCCGCCCCGGCGTAATATGAATGATTGATTAAAGGATATACTGTAATCAATACTTTACTACACGCCTGCCAGTTACCATGATAGCAACTGGCAGGTATAGCCAAACTTAAGTGATAACTTAAGGCTTTTCAATGTGAAACGTTGAAAGGATAATTTCCAGGCAGCGTTTATTCGCCTCGAAGTGGTAGTCGCTGTGATTGCGGTGCCTGCCGATCAGCTCTACGTAGCCCCAGGCTTTGCCCAGGCTGAAAATGTAGCACTGGTACACAGCGCGCATTTTTTCCTCGGCGCTGAATAGCTCGCCCTGGCAGGTTGAGAGCGTTTCTCCCAGCGAGGGGTTAAACGCGTTCTTAACCGTGCTCAGCGCTTCAGTGGTCAGCGTGACGGCAGTTTCATGCTCATGGAAACGCTTGGTGGCAACCATGAAAACATCCTGCGCATTAAACAGCGTCTCCTGCGAATAGAAGCACAGATTAATCACGCCGTAGTTGATATCGCCAAAGGTATGCTCAACCACCAGCCGCGTGTCCGTCAGCGCCTTAGCCTGCCAGGAGTCAGGGATTTTAAAGCCGCTGCTGTTTTTATTACTCAGGCTTACGGTCTTCAGCAGTTCCGCCAGGGCCAGATTACTGCGATGCAGCAGATCCCAGTTCACTACCGTAAAATACATATCATTTGCCAGCGCCGGATAGTCACGCGATGCACAGGCCGCTTTAATCAGGAAGTAGTTGCCGCCGCCCTCTTCAGGGTTGTAGTCCTTATGCACGGTAAAGCGTGAGATCACTTCGTCGCCGGAGGAGTGGGTTTTAAGTGACAGCACATCGGCAAAGACGCCGCTACCGGCAGGATTGACAATCAGCCGCTGATTCAGCACTTTCTCGCCCATCAGCTCCAGCTTGTTAAACAGCCAGTCCGCCGGATTCATCTCCCACTCACAGCGCTCGTAAGCGGCCCACACCTCCATATAGGGCTGGGCGTCATTCGTCACGTAGCGGCCAAGGTTAGTCAGACCGACCTCGGCAATGTGCTGCGGGGTCAGCTCGGCGGGTTTGACGCGCTTCGGCAGGATCACCCAGTACTGAAGCATTTTTTTATCGGAAGAAGTGTATAGGCACTTCCAGTAGTTCGCCTCGATGTCTTCGTTGCTGGCTGCGGATGCAACGGGAAAAGGATAGTTATTTTCGGTGTTCATAAAACCTCTTCAACTTAAACCGTGGTAGCAAACCAGATACCGTAAAACATAAGGATACAGCCAAATGATGCAAGGCATTTTGCCAGCACGCGCAATTTTGGACCATATTTATTGACTATTGCTGATAACTTTGAATAGTTCTTCTCGGTGTTATAGCGCTTATGAAAGCGCATAATAATATCAAAGATGGTACAAAGCATTACCACAAAAAACTTTGAAAACCATATCGTCATAAATGAGGCAGAGATAAGCACCGTTAGCATCTTTGCTGTCTCTTTAGACATTAAATGCCCGTGTTTCCCCAGCAGTGCCAATACGATCGCTAACACAAAGGTTCCGATCAGCACAGCAACAAATTTCACTACAAAGGCGCGCCACTCTTTTTTGGTAAAAAGATCCCTACCATTCCAGATATAAACCAGGGTAGTGACTATAAATAAAATAAAGCCTATCCATTTCATTATGCAACTCTCTCCATATACTTTTTAACCGCCGACCAAAACAGTAACACACCCGGTAATGATTGTCCCATCACCGCTATCTACCGGAGCTGGGGCGGCGGCAGGCTCGTCATCGTCACCCCAGATATAGTCAATGAGGTCGAAGACACGACTAAATACCACCTTTACGCTCGCATCACCCTTGAGTCCGACGAATGTTGCTACCCCTCCAGTCAACCTTACATTGGCAGAGTAGTCGGTGGCATCCCAAAATAAGCTTCCGCCTAACGATCCCCCTAATGAGCCAGCATTAACGTCGGCTTTTGCATCCGCAATGATAAAGCCGAGAATATCAACGTTGACCATGCCTTCGGCTTTTATCCCTTTTGCTTCCGCACCCAAATCGGCGGTAAAACCGTATCGTCCATTATTACCGGTATACCCTTCAAGCACGGCCTTGGCTTCTGCCGTACCGATGGTAACATCCCCCGCAATGCCGCCATATAACCACTTCTCTTTACCGGCAGCGGCGGTACCGCCATACTGCACCCCTGTCAAAGCGCCATTAGTATTGAAACCGTAAATGCTATTATCACCGCCATAGAGTGAGCCGGTGGCATTACCGACAGCGAGCTTATTACGCATCTCCGCTCTTACCAAATCCTGACTTTTCATGTTACCGAGGGTAATGTCGGACATTGAAAATCCGAACGAGCCGGTATCAAGCTCGCCGTTAAGGCTTTTATCCTCCATACTGGCATATCTGCCCAGCACGCGAGCATCGTAGTTGTCGCCATGCATCATGCCATCTTCACCGGCCTTTTTTGCCGCTGTTGCCCCCCAGTACTGCGGTGCAGCGGGTTTCGGCGCGGCGGGTGCAGGCGAGCCGCCGGTATTACACTTTGTCTGGTCCCCCTGACGGGCCAGCGGCACACCGTTCACCAGAACCGTGCTGGATCCACCGACGATCGCGCCGCTGCCGTGGGTTGAACACGATAAGGTGTCGCCCTTACGTGCAGCAGGAAACCCACCGATGATCACATCGGGGCTTCCGGACTGTATTGGACCGGTATGCGCGCTGGTGTCGATTGTTGCTCTCGCAGCAGGCTGTCCCATAATCACTATCCTTCTGCTGAAATTAGCTGTTAATTTTAACGACAGCGCCTTTAATATCGGTCAGGTTGGTTCCGCTGATATTAAGCGTGTCATTCACTTTCAGCTCGCCATCTTTTCCGCCGCCCAGTTTGGTCATCTCCGTGCCTTTGAAGGAGGCTTCGGTAATACTCTCTGCCTTGAGCGTACCCTCACCAACGATAATTTCGATGGTCGACGGGGTGATAAGAATATAGTTATCCTTCACCTTCAGCTTGATGGAGGTATTGGCTTCCAGCAGGGCATTACCGTCTTTATCCATGGTTAACACGGTTTGGTTTTCGCCGACGTTAATTTTGTGCTGACTTCCGGTATTGCTGGTTGAGTTTACCCCGACGTTTACATCGCGGTTGCGCTTAACCTTGACGTGTTCATCCTGGCCAATGGTTTTTGTCCGATCCACACCGACGCTGTGGGTTTCGCTTTTCTCGATGTCGGTATCCATGTTCCTTTCGGCATGTATCCAGATCTGCTCGGCCCCCGCCTTGTCCTCAAAGCGCAGGGCGTTGGCGTTGTCTTTGTGCCCGTCTTTACTCCGGCTGTAGAAGCCCATCTGCGTGGCGGCAGCGGGTAAGGCCCACGGCGGCATACTGCCTTCGTTGTAGACGCGCCCGGTGATGATCGGGCGATCCGGATCGCCGTTGATAAAGTCGATCACCACCTCATCACCCACGCGCGGGATCTGCACGCTGCCGTAGCCCTGGCCCGCCCACGCGCTGGAGACGCGGATCCAGCTGGAGCTGGTGTCATCCCCTTTCGCCAGCCGATCCCAGTGGAACTTCACCTTCACCCGGCCATATCTGTCGGTCCAGATCGATTCGCCTTCCGGGCCAACCACGCGTGCGGTCTGCGGGCCAAAGGTGCGCGGCCAGGGTGTGGCCTGCGCCGGACGGAACACCACCGAGGTCGGGATGACCGAGAAGTCGATGCGGTGAATCGTGAAGCCATCCGCGCCGCTGGCGTAGCGGTTCTCTTCAAACTGGTAGTGCACCGCCGTGGTGAGATACTCGCCGTTGTCGCTGAAGAAGGGGGCGTTCAGGAGAGCAAACGTATAGCCCGGCGCGATGCCCATCGCCGTCGCGGTAGCATGGATCTCCTGGTGCTCCACCTGCCAGCGCTCCTGGCGAATGCGGGCATAGAACTCTCCGTGACCGTGCTCGACGAAACGCCCCGGCCAGTCGTAGACGTCAATCCCGCCCGGCTTCGGCGAGGTCGGGTTCTGTTGGGCCTTGAACAGCCACGCGTTCGGCTTGCGGAAGTCGTAGTCGTCAAGGCTGTAGATGCCTGGCGTCACGCTGTCGGCCAGCGCCCACTGACCGATGCCCTCTTCATCCGTGCTGCCGCCCGATGGCGTCATGTGGTAGGGGATCGTCTCGTAGCCGCTAAAGGGCTCATGCTGGGTCGCGGAGTCGGTTAACACCAGCGTGTGGCGATCCGCTTCGTGTTTGAAGTAGTAAGTGATACCTTCCAGCTCCATCAAGCGGCTGATGAAGTCGAAGCTGCTCTCCTGATACTGAACGCAGTACTCCCACACCCGATAGCTTGAGACCAGGCGATCCTCAATATTGACCTGGCACTCGCCGAGCAGGGTTTTGACGATCTGCGGCACCGTCTGGCCCTGGAAGATGCGCAGGTTGCGGTCGCGCGTCATTGGCCACAGATCGGGTTCAACGATCAGCTCATATACCGCATAGCGCGATCCAGACAGCTCTACCGCGCTCACGCCTACCTTGGTGATTTTGCCGTTGATATAACGCGGCGACAGCAGGCTCTGCGTCGGGATGGTGATAGTCACTGGCTGGCCCAGCAGCGTGCTGCGGTCAAGGCGGGCATCGGTTCCGAGCAGAGTCAGCGTTAGCGCGAACGTCTCTGAGAGCGCCTCACGGCCAGAGAGTTTCCAGAAAAGCAGTCCCTCAACGGGAAGCTGGACAGTGATACGGTTAAGCATAATCTTTATTCCATACGGTTTATGCGATGCAGATGATGTGATGGTAAATTAAAGGTGCTGGCAAGATTAACCTACCCAAATTAGTACCTAAGTTTTATTTCGATTCAGATTCGTCACGCTTGATGGGGTGTTTTTTAGCCACGTAGATGAGCGATCCTATTTTTAGTGCCTCAGACAGGATCAGCAGAGAGATGTTCATCCAGCCTCCTGCAACGCCTAACTTCCCGGCCAGTAAGGGAAAGAGCGCAACTGAACAGCGAAACGTCAGAAAACGCAGCACTTCCTGAACCAGGGCAAACTTGATAGCAGCCCCGCTTCTCTTGAAGAAAAGCCACGCTGAGATGAAAAAGGTGAATGGCGTAATGAGATATGCCAGATAAAACAGCCCCGCCAAGGGTCCCGCTGAGGCAAAAAAGAAGATCACCACCGCCAGGTTACCGGCCGCTGATGCCCACATATTTTCCAGCGACGCGATCGGCCCCATAATGTACCAGGCGATACCGATGACATCCATAACGCCCCAAAAGTAGAAGACTTTATCTCTTGTGGTCATAATCCGTTTCTCACTTTTTAACAGGGTCTGGCGGCCACTTTCCACCATGCTCAATCAACTTCTCTTTTATTTTGATCAAATCTTGATGGTGTTCATCATTTGCTTTAGACCTATCTAAAAAGCGTTGCAGCTGATTTCCCATTGTCCAGCCAAATTTACCCCGGAAATCAGGATCGGCTCCACGCTCCAGTAAAAGCAAAACATGGCCGTATTCGCCAAAATCAAATGCTTCAATTAATAGGGTATTCCCTAGTGAATCAGTGATATCGATATTAGCTCCATGATCAAGCATCGCTTTTAACGTCTCGGTATTTTTAGCTTTAATGGTTTCGAACAGAATAGGCTGATGATGGATTTTGTCTCTTGCATCAGGCGATAATCCACCATCAAGCATTGCCCTGATCCAGTCTCCACTGTCTCCTTTTAAGACAAACTCAGCCGGGCTGCTTCCACCAGCCGGGCGAGGCTGGAGCGGGTCAGCCCCCGCCTTCACCAAATCGGTGATAATTTCTAACTGGGGTGCTGTTTTTTTATCGTTTATGGCATTGCTGAGCGCCCAGAACAGCAGCGTCATATCCTGCTGTCCGGGCTTGTTAAGATCGGTTTCCGGCGCGAGTTTTTTTACCTCGTCAACTTCACCGTGCTCGATTGCCTTTGCCAGAACAAGCTGCTGGCCGCTAAAGTAATCCTGTGGATTCAAATCCATTCCCTGCCTGCATCCCTGCACAATGAAAGTCAGTGTCAGTGCAAGACACACCGATAATAATGCTCTCATTAACCACTCCCTGTTATCACAGTATCTATAAAACCAATAAGATAGTTACTCAGCTGGTCGAACAGGAGGCGAAGGTGGCCACTCACCGCCTTTCTGAATCAGCTTCTCTTTGATCTTCGTCAGGATCTGGTATTCATCACTGCCAGGCTTCGCCCGGTTCAAAAAGCGTTGTAGTTGGTTGCCCATCGTCCAGCCATTACTATCCCGGCTATTGGTATTGGCCCCTCGCTCTAATAGCAGCAAAACATGATCGTATGAGTGAAAATCCAACGCATCAATCAGTAATGTATTTCCTAACGTATCCGGAATATTGATATCAACGCCTCGATCTAGCATGGCTTTTAGCGTCTCGGTATTTTTAGCTTCAAGCGTGTCAAATATAATAGGTTTATTGAACGTTTTGCTTTTCGCGTCAGGCGATAAACCGCCGTCCAGCAGCGCGTTAATCCATACCCCACTGTCAGCATTCAAAACAAACTCAGCCGGGCTGCTTCCACCGGCTGGACGCGGCTGGAGCGGATCCGCTCCCGTCTTCACTAGCTCGGTAATGATTTTTAACCGGGGTGCTGTCTTTTTATCGTATATGGCATTACTAATGGCCCAGAACAGCAGCGTCATATCCTGCTGTCCGGGTTTGTTAAGATCGGTATTCGGCGCGAGTTTTTTCACTTCGTCAACTTCGCCACGCTCGATTGCCTTTGCCAGAACAAGCTGCTGGCCGCTGAAGTAATCCTGTGGATTCAGCTCCATTCCCTGCCTGCATCCCTGCACGATGAAAGTCAATGTCAGTGCGAGGCACACCGGAAATAGTACTTTCATTAATAACTCCCTATTATCGTAATATTTTGCCACTTTCAGACAGCTAATTAACCGGCGGTGTCCTGGGTGCAGGTGGCCACTTCCAGCCACGTTGAATCAATTTTTCTTTTATTTTCATCAAATTTTTGTATTCATCACTACCTTCTTTAGCCGTATCTAAAGAGCTTTGCAGCTGATTAGCCATTGTCCAGCCGCTATGCCCTCTAATTTCAGGACTTGCTCCACGATCCAGTAGTAAAAGAACATGATCGTAAGCAATATAATCTAGTGCTTCGATCATTAGCGAATTGCCCAGCGAATCAGTGATATTGGCATTAGCTCCGTAATTAAGCATTGCTTCTAGCGTCTCAGTATTTTTCGCTTTAATTGTTTCGAAAAGAATGGGTTCATGAAACGTTTTATCTTTCGCATCAGGTGAAAGCCCACCATCAAGCATTGCCTTGATCCAGTCTCCACTGTCTCCTTTTAAGACAAACTCAGCCGGGCTGCTTCCACCAGCCGGGCGAGGCTGGAGCGGGTCAGCCCCCGCCTTCACCAGGTCGGTGATAATTTCTAACTGAAGTGCTGTTTTTTTATCGTTTATGGCATTGCTGAGCGCCCAAAACAGCAACGTCATATCCTGCTGTCCGGGTTTATTGAGATCGGTTTCCGGTGCGAGTTTTTTTACCTGGCCAACTTCACCTTGCTCAATTGCCTTTGCCAGCACGAGCTGCTGGCCGCTGAAGTAATCCTGCGGATTCAAATCCATTGTTTTCTTACACCCCTGAATCATAAACATAAAGAGCAGCGCGAGGCTGAATGAAAAAATTGTCTTCACACTCGACTCCCGATAATCGCAATATCTTCATCTTTTTGCTGCTCGATGCAGTGAATAGCCTGATCGATACCGTGGCGGCTAAGGGCTCCACCCGCTCCGCCAGGCAGATCGTGTGGAATACCGGCCGCGTTTGGGCTCAGAGCGGATATCTCTTCTTTAAGGAGAAGACCTCCCGGTCCAAAGTCCTTCATGATACCGGCGTCCTCCGACAGGTTGACTTCCTGAAGCTTAGTCAGGAGTTCGCCATTAACGCGGTAGGCCTGAATACTTTCCGGACTGCCCAACAGGCGACCGCCATATTTTTCAACTGTGCCGCTGTTTAGCCCAGCAGCGTTAAAAGTCCACCCGGGTTTACCACTGGCAATTGACGTTGCCGAGGCCAACCCACCGCCTAATGAGTGTCCGGCAATATCTATATTCTGACCTGCCCTAGCTAATTCCTTGCCAATTTTAACCGCGTTTTTATAATAATCAGCCTCTATACCTACTGCCTGCCAAATGTTATTTAACCAGTCAGCACCGTTTTTAACAATTTGCCCACCATCCTCATTATAGAACCAAGCCTCTAGCTCTTCTCCAGACGCCAACCCCGGAGCCCTTGATCCCCTAAATACCAGCGTAGGGTTCATATCATTGCCGAAAACGCTGGGGTCAGGTTGATAGACTCGCGAAAGGAAGTTAGGCGCAACTTCTTTGTCGTACAACATCTTACTTTTCAAACCAAACTTATTCAGCACCGCATTATCATTGCTGATATCCGTCCAGCCCTCTGGCACCCCCGGCGTTGCTTTCAGCGGGTCGACGGTTTTATAGACGTTCTCTGCAAGCTTCGCTTTTTCTACGGCGATATTGTTTGCGGCCAGCCGCTTTGCAGCAATTTGTGCATCCGGATAGGGGCTGGCAATGCCCTGGCCGATAAGCTCTTTTCGGGCCTGCCAGCGCTGGGCCTTGGTCATCTCCTGGAGCTGTGCAGCATAGGTCTGATTGTCTTTTCCAGGTGTTGCCTGCTGTCCCACCTGAGGCGCTTTAGATTTCACCACATGCATTGCAGGGATCACGGTAGCTGGCGGACGTCCATACGCCCGCACCATGGTTTCGTAGCGGTCGATCACGGTGCTTACCGAGTACGACCAGCTCAACCCCTCCTTCCCCGATGGGCCGAGCGTAAGCTCGCCCTCACCGTTGATGTAAAACATCTCCGTCGCCGCTGACCAACCGCGAGCGCTATTATCAATCGCCACCAGCCTGCCGAAATCCAGATCCCGCACGATAATCTTTCGCGTATTGCGCCCGGGCTGGTTCGGGTTGGCTCCGCTAACCGACTGAAGCAGATCGTAGCGCGTAAACAGCGGGCGTAATGAGTTCTCTGGCACCGACATGATCCACTGCCCGGCGACCGAGGGCCGCATAATTCTCGCAAACATCTCGGGCTGCACATTTTCACTGTAAAGATAGATAAATTTAATGTTGCTCATAGGCTTTGTCCTGTCACCCCTCCCTGACTTTCGCCGCGTTTACGGGTTCACCAGCCACGTGCCGGGCTTGGCAATGTTCAGCGTCTGCGTGCGCGTTTTACCGCTCCCCTGCAGTTCAAAAGTGAACTCACCTGCCGGGAGGGTAAGAGAGGCGTAGCCGTTGGTCGCCGGGCGTAGTGCTTTTGACTCGCCGTTAATCTGCAAGGTTTCACCCTCCAGCATGCGAATGTAGACCAGCACAATCGGCTCGGCTTCAACCGCCGCCGGGGGCGCGCTTTCCACCGCCGGTGCAGCCTGGGTCTGAACAGCAGCCGGCGCCTCATTCGCCGTGGTGGCCGGTGGTGCCTCGGCTGGCGCTGGCGGTGCGGTGACGGCGGTATCGACGCTGGCGGTTTCCGGCGTCTCATCGTTGCTGCCGCTGAACAGCAGCGCGCCCGCAACGATACCGACGATGATCCCCGCTGCGCCAATCGCTGGAACCTTGTAGCGCCGCCAGTCCAGGGCAGACGTCGGCTCCGGCGTCTCCTCTACCGGGACCAGCATGGTGCCCGGCTTTTTGGCGCTCAGCACGTCGTCAATGCCCGCAACGGGCATGTCGATAAGGACGGCGAATTCGTCAATCGACTGAGGACGATCGTCCATGCGCAGCATCAGCGCGCGATCCACCGCCTGGAGCAGAGAGAGCGAATAGCCCGCTGGCTGCAGCTCGGCCAGCGGTTTGTAGGTGTCCTGAATCGAGCGCACTACGCTCACCGGCGGCGGTGAACCGACGATCAGGGTATGGATCACCGCACCCAGGGCGTAGATATCGGTCCACGGCCCCTGTTCGCTCTCGTTGTCATCGGTGTACTGCTCAATGGGCGCAAAGCCCGGGCGCAGCATGGTCTCCGTCTCGTCGGAGAGGTTGCCGATGGTGCGACGCGCCGAGCCGAAGTCGAGCAGTACCGGCAGGCCGTTATCCTGGATCTGAATATTATCCAGGGAGATATCGCGATGCAGGTAGCCTTCATCGTGAATGGTCTTGATGGCACCAAACAGCATCGGCAGCATGCGGCGGATCCACGCCTCGTTGACCATCTCTGGCTTCTGCTCGCGCAGGCGGGAGAGCGTGGTCCCGCTGTAAAACAGCGTCCCCATGTAGGCAGTATCGTTCTGCACCCAAAAGCGCAGGACGTGCACCAGGTTAGGATGGTTAAAGCGCGCCAGCAGGCGCGCCTCCTGGATAAAGCTGTTCAGCCCGGCAGAGAAGGCTTTACCGAAGCGCTCGCTGCGCAGTACCAGCGTCATGTCGTCGCCACGTACGGCTAGCGAGGCGGGCATGAACTCTTTGATGGCGATAGTGCGCTCAAGCTGGTGGTCCCAGGCACGATAAACGATGCCGAACCCACCGCCGCCAATCACCTCTTTTATCTCAAACTCATTGAAACGGTACCCGACCGGCAGCGCGTTTGGGACAGTCCGATTGTTATCATTATCCATCATGTTTAACAGTTCTCTTGATGATTGCGTTACACGGCAAACTGACAGTGAAACTCGCCCTGCTCACAGGTGACGCGCAGACGTTGGTACTGCTCGTCACTGCGGCTGGCGGTCAATAAAATCTGGCTCATCTGCGGCAGCAGCGTATTAGTAAGAATGGCGTCAACCATACGTCCGCCGGACTCGACCTCGGTACAGCGCTGAACAATCTGCTCTACCACGCTGTCATCAAATTCTGAATCAATGCCGTGGTTCTCCTCCAGACGGCGCTGAATACGCTTAAGCTGGAGACGAACGATCTGGCCCAGCATATCATCGCTGAGCGGATAGTAAGGCACCACCAGCAGGCGGCCCAGCAGCGCAGGCGGGAAGACCTGCAGCAGCGGCTGACGCAGCGCACCGCCCAGCGCCTCTGGCTCCGGCATCAGCTCCGGATCGGCACACATGGCGCTAATCAGATCCGTGCCGACGTTGGAGGTGAGGATGATAATGGTGTTGCGGAAATCGATCAGGCGTCCTTCACCATCCTCCATCCAGCCCTTATCAAAGACCTGGAAGAAGATCTCATGCACATCCGGATGCGCTTTTTCAATTTCGTCCAGCAGCACCACGCTGTAGGGGCGACGGCGAACCGCCTCGGTTAACACACCACCCTCGCCATAGCCCACGTAGCCCGGAGGCGCGCCCTTAAGGGTAGAGACGGTATGCGCCTCCTGGAACTCGCTCATGTTAATGGTGATGACGTTCTGCTCACCGCCGTAGAGCGACTCGGCCAGCGCCAGCGCGGTTTCGGTTTTACCGACGCCGGAGGGACCGCACAGCATAAAGACGCCGATGGGTTTGTTGGGATCGTCAAGCTTCGCCCGCGAGGTCTGCACCCGGCGAGCGATCAGCTCCAGGCCGTGGCGTTGACCAATCACCCGCTGATTGAGCGTATCGGCCAGGCTCAGCACCGCGTCGATCTCGTTTTTCACCATCCGCCCCAGCGGGATGCCGGTCCAGTCGGAGACCACGGCAGCCACCACGTTCTCATCCACGGCGGCGAACAGCAGCGGCGCATCGCCCTGCAACGTCTTCAGCGCCCGCTGTTGGTCAGCCAGCTGGCTACGCAGCTCGGTCGTCTCCTCCTCTTCGGCGGCAAACAGCGCCGCGCGCAGGCGGATAATCTCTCTGACCAGGCCACGCTCCTCCTCCCAGCGCTGGTTTAACGCCTCGCGCTGGGTCTCTTGCTGGTCACGCTCTGCCTGGAGGGTGGCGACCCGGTCGCTTTCACCCACGCCAACCCGCGCTTCGCGTCCGGCAATTTCGATCTCCACGTCGAGGGCAGCAATGCGGCGCAGGCAGGCTTCAAGCTGCGCCGGCGGTGCGCTCTGGCTGACCGCGACGCGGGCGCAGGCGGTATCAAGCAGGGCGACCGCTTTATCAGGCAGCTGGCGCGCGGGAATATAACGATGGGAAAGCTTCACCGCCGCGCTGACCGCTTCATCCAGCAGCAGCACCTGATGATGCTTCTCCAGCGGCGAGACGGTGCTGCGCAGCATCAGCACGGCTTTTGCCTCGTCCGGCTCATGCACCTGCACCGTCTGGAAACGGCGGGTCAGGGCCGGATCTTTCTCAATGTATTTTTTGTATTCCGCCCAGGTGGTTGCGCCGATGGTACGCAGCTGACCACGCGCCAGGGCCGGTTTCAGCAGGTTGGCAGCGTCGCCGGTGCCCTGCTGGCCGCCAGCGCCAATCAGGGTATGAATTTCATCAATGAACAGAATGATTGGCGTGACGCTGGACTGGACTTCATTGATCAGCGCCTGGAGCCGGGCTTCGAACTCCCCTTTCATGCCTGCGCCCGCCTGCAACATGCCGATATCCAGCAGCCACAGCTGAATATTTTGCAGCGGTTCCGGCACGTCGCCCTCGGCGATACGCAGCGCTAATCCCTCCACGACCGCCGTTTTGCCCACCCCGGCTTCCCCTGTCAGCAACGGGTTATTCTGCCGACGACGCATCAGGATATCCACCATCTGGCGGATCTCTTCATCGCGCCCCACCACCGGATCGATTTTTCCCTCTCTGGCGCGGGCCGTCAGATCCTGACCGTACTGCGCCAGCGTACCCTGCGCAGCGGGTACCGCGCCGGTGGGTGCCTCTGCGGCAGCGGCGGCCTGCTGCGTCTCTTTGCTCTGGGTGCAGATGGCGTCGAACTGCTCCAGCAGCACCTCGACGTTGATACGGCCAAACTGGGCGGAGATGCTTTTCAGCACGTTCGCCAGGTTCCAGGTTTTAAGCAGGCCGATGAGCAGGTGCCCGCCGCGAATACGGCTTACGCCAAACGTCAGCGAACCGTATACCCAGGCGCGCTCAACGGCGCTATCGATATGCTCTGAGAGGTCGGAGACCGAGCTGGCCCCACGCGGCAGCGCATCCAGCGCGGCGACAATATCGCGGGTGAGCTGCGGCTCATCGAGAGAGAAGTGACGGATAACCTGCTGGAGATCGCCATCCTGCTGCTGCATCAGCTGATGCAGCCAGTGCACCAGTTCAACATACGGGTTTCCGCGCAGCTTGCAGAAGGCGGTGGCGCTTTCCAGCGAGGTAAATAACAGCGTATCGAGTTTGCCGAAAAGCACGGCACGGCTGATTTCTGACATGTTCGGTTCCATTGATAACATTGATGTGTGACGTCAGAGACGAAAATCAGAGCTCTGCGCTAAAAACCAGGTCGCCGCGAGGTATCGGCAGAGGCTGTTGTCCAAGCCAGGTGTTGTAACCCAGCCGACCGCCTCCCCCGAGCGCCACGCCGCGTACCGCATCGGCTCGTAATAAAATTTGCGTATCCCACTGATACTCCAGGCCCAGATACTGGCGCACCCAGTCGCGCAGCGCCGTTACCCAGGCTTCGCCAGGCAGAAAGCGGTCATACTCCTCTGCGCTCAGCGGACCTATTTCGATACGAAACTTATGCTGCACGTCGCGGACGGCGACGCCAAGAAATGCCGACTGGCCTAGCCGGGGCAGGCGGCGTCCCGCACCGAGCTGGGCCTGCTCACGAGAGGAAAGCGGCATCCACTGCGGCACGTTCATCGCCAGCTTTACCGGCACCTTAAAGTAGTTGCGCAGGATCTTCTCCAGCCCTTCCGGATCGCGGCTATGGCGCGTCAGGTGTCCGGCATGGGTAAAGCGCGCGTGTGGGCTGAGGCTGCCTTTCGCCATCTGCCCCGGCTGCCCCATGCCGATAAGCGACGCCAGATAGCGATCAAAACGCTTATTATCAGCCCGGTCGAGCGACACGGCGGGCTGTGCATCGGCCCACGCGCGGTAGAAAAGCAGCGTCAGGCGATGATGAAAGAGATCGGCGAACGCGGCCAGGCTATCGTCCTGATGGTGATGGATACGCTCCCGGGCGTACTCCGTCATGTGCACCGGCAGCGGGCCGTTGGGGCCAAACATGCCGAAGCTCAGGATCGAGATCTCATGCAATCCGCTCTGCGCGCGCTGGCGAACCTGTGCCACCGTGGAGGGGGCAAAGCTCATGGAGGGCTGCTGGCCGATACGCAGCGGCTCAAATTTTGGCAGCGGCGCACGGCCCAGCGGGTAACGCTCCCCCCCTTGGGCGTCAACGCGCCTCAGCAGCTGGAAGAGATCGTAGCGCCAGGGCGCGTCCATCACCCCGCGCCAGAAGGTCTCCGGCAGCGGCGTCAGGCGATGAACCTGCCGTAGCGTGGTCACGGTTTCACTCATATCAGCGCCCTTTTGCCCATTCTCGGTGCCCAGTAGCCAATATCCCCACGCTGTTGGCTCTTAAGCGTGAACTCGGTAAAGCTATTGATGGAGACCAGGCGGGCGAAAAGGCGCTCCAGCACGCTGCCAAACAGCCACGGGCTGGAACCCGAGAAGGCCTGCTCGTCCACCGTCAGGGTAATGCCGATGCCGCGGGCGAACACGATAGGCCCCGGCTCCGGCACGCGACGATGAACGGGCTCCAGCACACAGTGGCGAACGCCCTCGATCTGGCGGGCAATGGGCGCTTCGGCCAGGCCGGCATACAGGCCGAGCAGCTGGCGCAGCGCGGCAGCGCCGTCTTCGTTTTCACTGTCCATCAGGCTCAGGTAGTTCATTTGCAGCTGGCTGATGAGCCGCCAGGTGCTGAACCCCTCCGCCAGCGCCGGACGCGGCGGCGTGGGGCCTTTACGCAGGCTCAGCTTTTTCACCGGCATCGAATCGGACAGGATAAACTGGCCCAGCTCCTGCTGAAGCATCAGCGGCAGATCGCGGCTGGTACAGAGCACGTCGGCGGTGATATAGCGCAGGCTCTCCTGCCACGGGGCATGCTGCTCATCCACCAGCGAGACAAACACTTCCGAGCCGGTGTAGCCGGTACGGGTGCCGTAGCGTAGCGCATGTTCGGACAGCACACGCTGCTCGCGGCGCAGGGAGAAGTAGGCTCCGTAGTTGCCTGCATCCTGGCTCCAGGTGCTCCAGAACGGACGAAACGTCTGATCGTCACGCTGGCCGTCGGCGCTACCGTAGATCTTGTTTACCGCATAGATTTCATAATCCAGCGGACGGATATTATCGACCACCAGATGACATTCGTGCTGGTTATCACTTAGCTTCTGGCGGGAGGCCACCTTCGGGAAGAGATTGATCACCGGCGTGCAGTGCATCGCCAGATGGCTGGCGTCCACCACCCGCTCCAGCTGCTCGTCGGTTTTATCCAGCAGGATGAAAATATCAAATGCATGCTCTGCTTCACAGCGGCTAATCAGCTTGCCCAGCCCGCTCAGGCTGATAAAGCGGAAGCGCGCCGGGAAAGCAAAATACTCCTGAAGCAGTCGGTAGCCATCAAAGTTGCGCAGGTCCTCTGGCAGCAGCGCATGGTCGGCGTCAAAACCTTCATGACGCAGGGCGCTTTCTGGCAGCTGTTGACGCTGCGGCTGCGCGTCTACGGTCTGGCAGACAACGCCAACGTGATGCTCCATTACCAGCTCCAGCAGCTTCAGCGCTTCGATGTCGGGGCCGCTCAGGAAGAGATCCAGCCGGTCAAAGTTAAGATGTCCAAGGTGCTGCGGGCCATCGCAGGCGATGCGGATCCGCAGGGCGCTGGTGATCCCGCGCTGGCTGAGGCCAAGCTGGGCGAGAGGCAGATCGGCAGGCACACCCCCCAGCTCAACGCTGTCGATTTTCAGCGGCAGCAGGTTGACGTCATGCGCCGTGGTATAGCTACAGGTGACCCCGTTTTTTTTCAGCGCCAGGCTGTCCATCATGGTGCCGCGCGGCACGATAAACCCGTTGCTCAAATCGCCCCGCCCGCTGTCGGGCTGCAGTTCAGCGATGGCCATGGACGGCGTGGGAGCTAAATAGTTGGGGGCCAGCATCTCCAGCAGGCGCTGGGAGAAGCGCGGAAATTCGGCATCCATTTTGAGCTGTACGCGGGAGGTCAAAAAGGCAAAGCCTTCCATCAGGCGCTCGGTGTACGGGTCCGCCACCTCTATGCCCTGCATCCCTAACCGCCCGGCCACTTTAGGGTAGCGCTGGGCAAACTCTGCACCCATCTCCCGCAGATAGGCCAGCTCGCGGTTGTAGTACTCAAGCAGTTTACTTTCCATAGTTACCCCGCATCTTTAAGTTCAAAATGACCATTTTCCAGATCGACATCCGTGCGAAACAGAAACTCCAACGGGTAGGGTACGCACCACATACGCCCTTTGATCTCTATCGAGAGCACGTTGTGCAGATCGAGCGACGCCGTGTCGGATATGCAGCGCACCTGCAGTCCTTGCGCCATAATGCGCGGCTCAAAGTTAACGATCGCCTCGGTTAACTTGCGCTGGATGTCATGCCATTCGATATCCGACATCCGTTTCCCCGCCAGCGGCGCCACGCCGAAGTTCACCACCGAACGACGCACTTCCGGCAAGGCGCTGAGATCGTGGGACGAGTCCTGATTGATGGTATTAAACAGCCACTGCAGATCGCGCAGCACCTGGTGCCGCAAAGCCGAGTGGGTAATAAAGTTGCTGTTTGCGGGCTCCCGCTGCTTTCCGGGATCGTTGTCCGTCAGGCGATCCAGCAGCGAGGGCTGCATCTTGTCGCGCGCGCCCACCCTCTCCTGCTTGCTGCGGGCTTGCCAGCCACTGCGCAGCAGATCGCCTTCGCCAGCGGGTTTACTCATGTTCGCTGCCTGCCGTAAAGGTGATCAGGCTGAGTGACAGCAGCGGGCTTTCACTCTGCTCACTGAGCCACGCCTTCTGGCCCAGCCCTTGATACAGAACGCCGTCGTCATCCAGCGGCAGCCATTCCGTCGCCCGCCCCAGCTTGACCGCGTCAGCCGCCTCGGTCTCAAAGGGATAGCGCGCCGGGAGCTGGCAGACCTGCTCGGTACCATCGGTCAGGCGCACCAGCGCGTGACGCCACACCAGGTCGGTGACGCTGGCCGGAGCCTGAAAACGGATCTCTTCGATGGCGCTAAAGGGCAACCAGAAATAGCGACCGTTGAGGATAGTTTCACAGACCGGCCCCAGGCGCGCGTCGCCATCCATCAGCCATGCAAAGTCCTGGGTCTCTTCATTCTCAAACGTAAGCACGCCAGCGCTGGCCTCAGCCTGCTCCAGCGCCTCCAGGCGTAGCGTCCGGGCGCGCTCCCCGGTTTCAGCCAGCGCCGAGGCGAGCGTAGCCAGCCAGGGCCACTGCGTATCCGGCATCGACGGGCGCGCCAGGCCAGCCAGAACCTGAGCACGCTGCAGCTCCCCCTGCATGGCCTGCTCAAGCAGCGTCACGGTAGGCTTCGCCTGCGGCCTCATTGCCAGCCAGCTTTTCAGCTGGGTAATCGCCCGCGTCCAGTTACCGCTCAGGGCCAAAAACTGGACAAAGGCGGCACGCAGATCGGCATCCGCCGGACGGGATTTGATCTCAGTTTCCAGGCGCAGCAGGGCGTCATTAATCGACTCATCACCCAGATGTTGATAAAGCGTATTCATAGCTGCTCCTTAATTCGCGGCGCGCCAGGCACCCACCGCAGGATCGCGCAGCTGCGGGCGCAGCGCATCGACCAGGACAATATTGAGCGTGGCATTCGGTGCCAGCCACGGGGTCCAGAGCTGTTTCACTGCCTGCAAACGCGCCTGCAGTTGCGCATCGTCGCTGGCCAGCTCCTGTGAGACCTGAACCACTACCGTACCTTCGCTCTTCCAGCTGTTTAGCGTGCTGTCGTAAGGCAGGATCATCCAGCTCTGCTCGCTACCTTTCGTGCTGAAAACCATGCGCTCTTTATTTACGGAAGTGATGAGCACATCGTTGGCATTAACGCTGTCGCTCAGGCCGATGACCGGGAAGCCGTGGACATAGGTCACCGGAGTCTCCTGCTGCCCGCTGCTGCTGGCCTGCGTCATTACGGCATGACCGCTCAGCCAGCTACCTTTTTCGCAGCTCGCCGTGCCGGATGCTGGAATAAACAACGCCGGTGCGGCCGCGCCGCCCTGCCAGAAGGTACGCAGATGGCAGCCGTTTTGCAGCGTAAACTCCTGCCATGGCGTGCGATCCGCTGCGACCGAGAGCGTTTCCGGATTAACGGCTGGCGGGACGAGGGCGTTATTAGTCGTTGTAGCTACCTGCGGCTGTGACTGCGGCTGCGGCTGCGCGACTGCCACCGCCCACTCCTTGTTTTTACTCGCCGTCCCCTGGGCCAGCGTTGTACCCGCAGGATCGTTCAGCGTCCACGACAGCTGCTGCAGCTTGCCGCACTGGTTTTCCAGCAGCGCGCCCAGGCGAGGCATAAAGCTGTCGAGTATAGAGACCTCTTTATTGCCGTTCGCCACGATACGTAACGCGACGTCTTGCTTACACCAGCTCTGCGGCGTTTTGTCCTTGATATCGTCTATCCAGATATCCAGCTTTTGTGAAGGCGACTGCACGATGCGATAGTTCTCAGCCTGTGCGGTGCCCGCTACAGCCAGAAGCGCTAAACCCGATAGCCAAAGTTTCATATAAGTCCTTGTGTGCCTAATCAATCCAGTACGGGAAAAAACTGAGCTGCATCAGAGAGCGTATGCAGCAAGGTGGTGTCCTGCGGGCTGCCCATCCACACCGCAACGGCGGTGTAGTTATCCTGAGCGCTACCCTCGCTTTCGCTGTTTTTTTGAATGAGCTGCTGCATTAGCGTCAGCCACTCCTGCGGCGTGTTAACCATATGCAGCGACTGTTTCATCTGCTCTTCGCTAACGCCGTGCCAGAAGCCGTCGGTGCACAGCAGAAAGACATCGCCATCTTCGACCGGGACCACATCGCTGTAGCTCGCTTCCGGACCGCCGTTCTCGATGCCCAGCGCCAGATAGAGCAGATTGCTGTTGATGTTATCCGTCTGGTGCCCGGCATCTTTCATCTGCTGGATCAGGCTGTGGTCGGTGGTCACATGGGAGAGCCAGCCGCGACGAAACAGGTAGAGGCGGCTATCGCCCGCGTGCGCCCAGTAGGCCAGCTTGTAGTCACGATCGATAAACAGGCTGACCAGCGTGGTACCCATCCGGCGGTAGTCCTGCACCGCCTGCTGTTCACTGAGGATGGCGCGGTTTGCCTGCTGAATATAGTCGGGAATTTCTTGTGCGTTCAGATGCTTATCGCCATTGAAACGCGAGATGATGCTGTTGCGGGCAAGCTCAGCCGCGACGTCACCGCCCGGCAGGCCCGCGATACCGTCACATACCACGAAGCAGGCCGCGCGCTCCCCGATGTTTTCTCCCGTCTGATCCTGGTTACTGGCGCGCGTTCCCTGGCGGGAGAGAGAGGCCGTTGCGATATTCATTCTTCTTCCGATCCGCTTTGTGAGTCTTTGTACTGATTGACCTCCATGTCATAGGCATGCAGGAAGGCTTCGCCAAACAGGGTATGGAAGTCATCTTCAATTTCGCCTGCCGTCTGGCCGTAGGAGCGAACAAAGTAGTCCCACAGCGCGGCTTTACGGCTGCCCGGCAGAGAGAGACGCGACGTTACGCCATCGACCTTCGCCTGCTCTTCAAGCTGCTCCGGGTTAAAGGATTGCAGCATGGCGGCGATGATAGCGCGGATGCCGGAGATCATGCCCAACTGGTGCGCCTGAAGATCGATCAGCGCATCGCGCACCGATTTTTTCGGCGGCATGAAGCCCGGCATACGGGTACCAAACATCTGCATCAGCACCGTTTTCCCGGAAGGAAGCAGCTTGAACGGGTTGTTGGCATCGTCCAGCACCATCGTCATGTCCGCTTTCACGCCGCGTTTGAGGATCGATCGCGACGAGAGGAGTGCCACCGTCCCCTGAGAGAACATGCTCAGCATCTGGCCAAGCTGGCGCATATTTTCCCGGTCGAACTGCGGCGTCGGCTGCATATCGCCAAGGCCCATCCCTTCCAGCAGTGCCTCCAGCAGCTCGCCCTGCAGTACGTCGCCCCGGGCAGGCTGATGGTGCGACGAGGAGGCAGAGGCGGCGTTTTGCACCGGATCAATACGCAGGCGGCCTTTTGGCGTCTGCGTCTGCGTGCGGGCAACCGCCTGCGGCGTCGGCATGGTAAAGCCTGCGTAGTCCTGGCGGTCCGGCTCCTCGGCTGGCATGTCAGGTGCAGCGTGCGGTGCTTCCGGCAGCGGCTCCTCTGCAAACAGCGGCGAGTTGGCCAGCGGATCGACATCGCCAGGCGTCTGGGCCAGCGGCGCTACGGTTTCAGGCTTTGACGTAAACTCAGGCTCAGGCTTCTGCTCAGGCGCAGCGGTCAGCGGTGCACCGCCCATCAGCCCCAGAGGATCGTTATCCTCAGCGGGTGCTGCCTCTTTCGGCAGCGGATCGTCTTTGGGCGACAGACTGTTATCAGGCGACAGATCGTCTTTAGAAGAGAGATCGTCGGGATGGGTAAGCGGTGCGCCGCCCATCAGCCCAAGCGGATCGTCATTACGCGCGGCAGGTGCGCTGGCAGAGCCGCCGAACAGCGCCAGCGGATCGAGCTCGTCCTTCGGCTCCTCTTTTGGCAGCGAAGGCTCGCTCTCTTTTGGCGGCACCAGCGTGCTGGGTGTAGCGTCATTGAAGATGCTGTCGCTTTTAAACAGCGCCTCATCGCTAAACAGCGTGTCGGTATTAACGTTTTTGCGCTCAAGCTGGGGATCGCTGTTCTGGAACATCGCCAGCGGGTCCTCGGCGTTGCGTTCCGGCTCTTTGGGCTGTGAGAACGGATCGTGAGATTCAGCAGGCTGCGGTTTGGCGCGGCTGCTTGAGATGCTGTCGGAGATAGAGAACTCCTGCATTAGGCTGTCCCAGATCTCCGTAGGCACCGCCGTAGGCGCGGCGTCCGCTTGCGCAGCGTCGCTGGCTGGCTTCGATGCTGGTGCTGGCGCGGCGGCAGGTTTCGGCGGCGGCGGCGTAATAACCGCTGCCGGACGGCTTACCGGCGCAGCCTGCTGTTGCAGGCTGGTGACTTCGATGCGGTAGTCATCAATACCCAGGATGTCGCCATCCTGCAGTTCAACCTGACGTCCGCGCTCCAGGGGAATATCGTTCAGTGCCACGCGGGTCACGCTGCCCCGGTTGGTGATGTGGCACTCGCCCTGAGCATCCACATGGACAATGGCCTGCAGGCGGGAGATGGTGCGG
>JBCNNW010000029.1:0-41288 GCA_039594205.1 Pseudescherichia sp.
CCAAAGCTCTGGAATACTGACATCAGCACAACGGCAATGACCAGCCAGAGTATTAGGTTTTTCGCCATGTCACTCAAGGGATTAACCTCATATTACAACTGTGTTAAAAACAGCGTCAGGATACTCTGTATCCCGTCTCATTCAAACCTCGGTTTGATATCAACGGTTTATCATTTTCGCCCGGTCGCTACAATGTACACTTCACGTGAACGAGCACGCGAAGAGTCAGGTTTACGCACTTTTACCTTCGTAAACAGAGAGCGAATTTCTCTTAGATACTCATCGAAACCTTCGCCCTGAAACACCTTCACTACAAAATTTCCGCCCGGTGCGAGAACGTCGCGGCACATCTGCAGCGCCAGCTCCACCAGATACATGGCGCGGGGAATATCCACCGCCGGTGTTCCGCTCATGTTGGGGGCCATGTCAGACATGACCACCTGAACTTTTTCGTCGCCAACGCGCTCAAGCAGCGCTTTAACCACTAATTCATCACGAAAATCGCCCTGAAGGAAGTCAACACCAACGATGGGATCCATAGGAAGAAGATCGCATGCGATGATTCGCCCCTTGCCGCCAATTTGGGTGACGACATACTGTGACCAGCCGCCTGGCGCTGCACCCAGGTCGACGACCGTCATGCCTGGCTTAAAAAGCTTGTCACTCTGCTGTATTTCATCAAGTTTAAACCAGGCGCGGGAACGTAACCCCTTTTTCTGCGCCTGCTGCACATATTTATCGCTAAAGTGTTCCTGAAGCCAGCGGCTTGAACTGGCAGAACGCTTTTTACCTGTCATCTCTATATCCAAGTTGTTCATCGTGAGTAGCAGGCTATCAACTATCAGCACAGCCGATTTGGCGATACACTGGAGATGGCGGTAGAATGAACCGTTTTCAATCCCAACGTAAGCAAAAATATACGATGAATCTGAGTACTAAACAAAAACAGCACCTTAAAGGTCTGGCACATCCGCTCAAGCCGGTAGTTATGCTTGGCAACAATGGTTTGACCGAAGGGGTACTGGCCGAGATTGAACAAGCGCTAGAGCACCATGAGCTAATCAAGGTCAAAATCGCTACCGAAGACCGCGAAACTAAGACGCTGATCGTGGAAGCGATTGTTCGTGAAACCGGCGCCTCTAACGTACAGGTCATCGGTAAAACGCTGGTGCTGTACCGCCCATCGAAGGAGCGTAAAATTTCGCTGCCACGCTAAGAATATCCTGGATAGAACACAAAATCTGTGTAAAACGAGGGGTTTTCCGCAAGCTGACAAGCAAAATGCCACGCTCTTGACGTTGATAAAAGGCCGCTATGCGGCCTTTTTCTTATCTTTACATTACGTCAACATATTACAGGTTGGCGCAGAATTAAAGATATTCGACCTTGAGGATCTCATACTCCACTTCGCCGCCCGGGGTGCGAATGACGACCACGTCGTCCTGCTCTTTACCAACCAGGCCACGGGCAATCGGTGAGTTTACCGAGATCAGATTCTGCTTAAAATCCGCCTCATCATCACCCACAATGCGGTAGGTCTGCTCTTCATCGTTATCGAGATTCAGCACGGTAACGGTTGAGCCAAAAATTACGCGGCCATTATTAGGCATTTTTGTGATGTCGATCACCTGCGCGTTGGAGAGCTTGGCTTCAATATCTTTGATACGGCCTTCGCAGAACCCTTGCTGCTCGCGGGCAGCATGGTACTCGGCGTTCTCTTTCAGATCGCCATGCTCACGGGCATCGGCAATCGCAGCGATGATTTCAGGACGACGCACGGACTTCAGAAAATCCAGCTCTTCGCGTAATTTTTCGGCACCACGTAAGGTCATCGGAATAGCTTGCATTGTTATACCTCTTAAACATTCCTGTAGGGAGCGGTGGCCCCGCCCCGGCAGCTTTACCCTGCATACCGCGCAAGTGAGGGGGCCAAAAGCAAAAGAAAACCGACCCGGAGACAAGGCTCCAGGTCAGCAGCAATTTTTCAATTTGATACGCATTTTACCCGGAAGTTCCTTATGGGTCATCGTTTACTTTCCGGTGCGATGCACCGTAGTATGACGGCCTGTTTCCAGGTTTCTAGCGCGAGATTATGCGATTTTCCAGATATGTCATCGGATTGACCACCAGTATAGCGTTGAATGTGCAGGCCGCGAACGTTGATGAGTACATTAACCAGCTCCCTGCTGGCGCAAACCTCGCCCTGATGGTGCAGAAGGTGGGTGCCCAGGCTCCCGATATTGATTACCATAGCCAGCAGATGGCCCTGCCCGCCAGTACTCAGAAGGTGATCACCGCGCTGGCCGCCCTGCTGCAGCTCGGGCCAGATTTCCGTTTTACCACCACGCTTGAGAGTAAAGGTAGTGTAACGAACGGGGTGTTAAAAGGGGATTTGGTGGCACGATTTGGCGGCGATCCGACGCTAAAACGTCAGGATATCCGCAATATGGTAGCGGTGCTGAAAAAATCCGGCGTGCAGCAGATCGACGGCAACGTGCTGATCGATACCTCGGTTTTTGCCAGCCACGATAAAGCCCCCGGCTGGCCGTGGAACGACATGACCCAGTGTTTTAGCGCGCCCCCCGCCGCCGCCATTATCGATCGCAACTGCTTCTCAGTGTCGCTTTACAGCGCCCAGAAGGCTAACGATCTGGCGTTTATCCGCATCGCCTCCTACTACCCCGTCACCATGTTCAGCCAGGTGCGCACGCTGGCGAAAGGCTCCCCTGATGCCCAGTACTGCGAGCTTGACGTTGTCCCCGGCGATCTCAACCGCTTTACGCTAACCGGCTGCCTGCCCCAGCGTGCCGACCCGCTGCCGCTGGCCTTTGCTATCCAGGACGGGGCGAGCTATGCCGGTGCCGTGCTGAAGAATGAGCTGAAACAGGCCGGGATTACCTACAGCGGCACGCTGCTGCGCCAGACGCTGGTTAACGAGCCGGGAACGGTGATTGCCAGCAAGCAGTCTGCGCCGCTGCACGATCTCCTGAAGATTATGCTGAAAAAGTCGGACAACATGATTGCTGATACCGTGTTTCGCACTATTGGCCATGCGCGCTTTGGCGTGCCGGGTACGTGGCGAGCTGGAGCCGATGCCGTGCGGCAGATCCTGCGCCAGCAGGCGGGTGTCGACCTGGGTAACAGCATTGTGGTCGATGGCTCCGGCCTGTCACGCCATAACCTCATCTCTCCGGCTACCATGATGCAGGTGCTGCAATATATCGCCCAGCATGACACCGAGCTGAACTTCATCTCGATGCTGCCGCTGGCGGGCTATGACGGCTCGCTACAGTATCGCGCCGGTCTGCATGCGGCGGGCGTAGACGGTAAAGTGTCGGCGAAGACAGGCTCCCTGCAGGGGGTCTATAACCTGGCGGGCTTTATTACTACCGCCAGCGGTCAACGTATGGCCTTTGTGCAGTATCTCTCTGGCTATGCGGTAGAGCCGGCCGACCAGCGTAACCGGCGAATTCCGCTGGTGCGCTTTGAGAGCCGGCTGTACAAGGATGTGTACCAGAATAATTAATTCGGCTACCTGAACCAACAAAAACCCCGGCTGCTGACCGGGGTTTTTACTGGATTAACGCTTGTAGATGAATTCGATTCCTTCGTCGTCTTCTTCATCCCAGTCGTCGTCTTCGTCGTCTTCTTCGACTTCAGCCTCTTCAAGCTGCTGGCGGTGGTAATCATCCCACATGAATTCGACTTTCTCAGGCTGCTTCGCCTCTTCAGCCTGAACCAGCGGGTTCTCGATGATGAAGGTCATGACGTCCCAGCAGAGGTCTTTTACGCCCTGCTGGCTGGCCGCAGAGATAAGATAGTGCTTATCTTCCCAGCCCAGCGCTTTCGCAATCGCCGCGGCCTTCTCTTCGGCCTCAGCTTTATCCATCAGATCGATCTTGTTGAAGACCAGCCAACGTGGCTTAGCGGCCAGCTTCTCGCTGTACTTCTCCAGCTCGCCGATGATGATACGGGCGTTCTCAACCGGATCGGAACCGTCGATCGGATCGATGTCGATCAGGTGCAGCAGGACGCGACAGCGCTCAAGGTGTTTCAGGAAGCGAATACCCAGCCCTGCGCCCTCTGCCGCGCCCTCAATCAGGCCCGGAATGTCGGCAACCACAAAGCTCTTTTCGGTATCCATACGCACCACGCCGAGGCTTGGCACCAGAGTGGTAAACGGATAGTCCGCCACCTTCGGCTTCGCTGCGGAGACGGCGCGGATGAACGTCGATTTACCGGCGTTAGGCATGCCGAGCATCCCGACGTCAGCCAGCAGCATCAGCTCCAGCTGCAGGTCGCGCTTGTCGCCTGGCGTACCCATCGTTTTCTGACGCGGGGTACGGTTGACGGAGGATTTAAAGCGCGTGTTGCCCAGGCCGTGCCAGCCGCCTTTTGCGACCATCAGACGCTGACCGTGTTTGGTCATATCGCCCATAGTCTCGCCGGTGCCCTGGTCAATAATGCGCGTCCCTACCGGCACCTTAACGGTAACATCTTTACCACGCTTGCCGGTACAGTCACGGCTCTGGCCGTTCTGCCCACGCTCGGCGCGGAAAGATTTCTCAAAGCGGTAGTCGATAAGGGTGTTGAGGTTCTCGTCCGCTTCCAGCCAGACGTCACCGCCATCACCACCGTCACCGCCGTCAGGGCCGCCGCGTGGAATATATTTTTCACGACGGAAGCTTACGCAGCCGTTACCGCCGTCACCTGCCACGACCAGAATCGTAGCTTCATCAACAAACTTCATTTTACTCTCCGTTACTCATTCGCCTGAGCGGGGTAAAGTGATAATCACTTCACGCTTGCGCCAGCGTCCCCACAGGCGGTGGCCTATGGCGGAATACATAGCACCCGCAACCACGACAAACGCACCGAGATAACCTAAAAGGTTTAACATCGGTCTGGCGAAAACATCGGGCCAGGCCTGTGATAATACATCCGAAAACAACAGCGTAAACAGCGGGGTCAGCGTGATTAATGCGCTCACCTGCGCCGCCTGCCAGCGCGCCATCGCCTCGGCGAGCGCGCCGTATCCTACCAGCGTATTGAGGCCGCAGAAGATCAGACAGGCTAGCTGCCAGTGGCTAAGCTGCGCTATCGTGGCAGGCTCTGCCAGCGGCAGCAACGCTATTGTGCATAAAGTGTACAGCAAAAAGAGGATCTGCTGCGAGGCCAACCGGCGTAATAGTACCTTTTGCGCGACCCCATAGCTCACCCAGACTGTGGCGGCGCCGACGCCAAAGATCACACCCCAGGTGTAATCGGTTAGTCTGGTAAAAATCTCTATCAGGCTGGTGTTGAAAAACATCACCAGCCCGCAAAGCAGCATTACTGCCCCAATGACCTGGGTGCCGCGCATTTTCTCCTTCAGGATAAAGACGCTGGCCACCATCATGCCTACCGGTGAGAGTTGTCCAATCACCTGTGATGCAGTTGGGGTTAAATATTGCAGAGAGGAGCTGAAGAGAATGAAATTCCCGAATAGCCCCCCGGTGGCAATAGCGAGCAAAACCAGCCAGCGACGTTGACGAAAAATACGCATCGGTGGCAATTTGCCTTTGATGGTCAGAATAGAGCCGAGACCTATAGCTGCCATTAAAAAGCGATAGAACACGATTGTAGGCGGTTCCATCACCTCCAGCACCTGCTTCATTGCAATGGGTAATGCCCCCCAGCACATGGCTGTCGTCAGTGCTAAAAGGATCCCAATGCCTGCCTGCTGCTTCATGCCCTGTTCCCTGCAAATAATTTACCGGGACAGAATGTAAAAAGCCCCGCAACGTATTGCGGGGCTTTCATCCGTTACCGGGACGCGAAAAACTTATTCAGCAACGATGCTGATGAATTTACGGTTTTTCGGGCCTTTAACTTCGAACTTAACTTTACCGTCAGTCAAAGCGAACAGAGTGTGGTCACGGCCGCAACCAACGTTGGAGCCAGCGTGGAATTTGGTACCACGTTGACGAACGATGATGCTACCTGCCAGTACTGCTTCTCCGCCGAAGCGTTTTACGCCCAGACGTTTAGCTTCTGAATCGCGACCGTTACGAGTTGAGCCGCCAGCCTTTTTGTGTGCCATTTAAATCTGCTCCCCTAGTCTTAAGCGCTGATGCCAGTGATTTTAACATCAGTGAACCACTGACGATGGCCCTGCTGCTTACGATAGTGTTTACGACGACGAAACTTAACGATTTTAACTTTCTCGCCACGACCGTGAGCAACAACTTCAGCTTTGATAACGCCGCCATCAACGAAAGGAACGCCGATTTTGACTTCTTCACCGTTTGCGACCATCAGAACTTCAGCGAACTCAATAGTTTCGCCAGTTGCGATGTCCAGCTTTTCCAGGCGAACGGTCTGACCTTCGCTTACTCGGTGTTGTTTACCACCACTTTGGAAAACCGCGTACATAAAAAACTCCGCTTCCGCGCACATCTTTCGAGTGATTCAGAGTGCGCTATAAATATTCACAATAGGGCGCGAATATTACGCAAAACGCGAGCCTTTGACAAGTGCGATCGTCAATAGACGAAGAAAAAAAACACAACGTGTATGGTAACGTTTATCTGGCGCGTTTTTTCAGTACAATCAACGATACTATAGCTAACCCGTAACCCTTTGTTATCCCATTTTGACAGGTGATAAACAGGACTTTAAGCCCGGCTTTTGCGATGAATTTAGAAAAAATCAATGAGTTAACCGCGCAAGATATGGCGGGTGTCAATGCGACAATACTGCAACAGCTCGACTCGGACGTACAGCTGATCAATCAGTTGGGATATTATATTGTCAGCGGCGGCGGCAAGCGTATCCGTCCGATGATCGCCGTGCTGGCCGCACGCGCCGTAGGCTATGAGGGACATGATCACGTTACTATTGCGGCACTAATTGAATTTATTCACACCGCAACACTGCTGCATGACGACGTGGTGGATGAATCCGATATGCGTCGCGGTAAAGCCACCGCAAACGCCGCGTTTGGCAATGCGGCCAGCGTGCTGGTGGGCGATTTTATCTATACCCGCTCTTTCCAGATGATGACCAGTCTCGGTTCGCTCAGGGTGCTGGCGGTGATGTCGGAAGCGGTGAACGTGATCGCTGAAGGCGAAGTGCTGCAGCTGATGAACGTGAACGACCCGAATATTACCGAAGAGAATTACATGCGGGTCATCTACAGCAAAACCGCACGTCTGTTCGAGGCGGCTTCCCAGTGTTCAGGTATTCTGGCGGGCTGCAGCGAGGCGCAGGAGAAAGGCCTGCAGGATTACGGACGCTATCTGGGCACCGCCTTCCAGCTTATCGACGATCTGCTGGACTACAGCGCCGATGGCGAAACGCTGGGTAAAAATGTGGGAGACGATCTCAACGAAGGCAAACCTACCCTGCCGCTGCTGCATGCTATGCGTCACGGTACGCCCGAGCAGGCACAGATGATCCGCGAGGCCATCGAGCAGGGTAACGGTCGCCATCTGCTAACGCCCGTGCTGGAGGCGATGGCCGCCTGTGGTTCGCTGGAGTGGACGCGGCAGCGGGCAGAAGAGGAGGCCGACAAAGCGATTGCTGCACTGCAGGTGCTGCCGGACTCCCCATGGCGTGAAGCATTGATTGGCCTGGCGCACATCGCCGTTCAGCGCGATCGATAGTCCTTACGCTCCCGCGCTTCGGCGCGGGAGATTCCATAAAGTTCCAGTAACTCCCTTCGCAATAACTCCTGTAATGCCACGGAATTACATCTGGCAAATTCCGAAATCTACCCGACTTTAATAGAACTTATTAGAGCTTACATTCCTTAGGGGATATGATAGCGCTGCGCACCGTTTTAGCGCAGTGCTTATCGCAATTACAGGGAGGAAAAATGGAACATAAACTGACTGACTGGCACCCGGCCGATATTATCGCCGCGCTACGTAAGAAAGGGACCTCGATGGCGGCAGAGTCGCGCAGAAGCGGTCTCAGCTCTTCAACGCTGGCAAACGTGCTAACGCGTCCGTGGCCAAAAGGGGAGCAGATCATCGCCAACGCGATTGGAACGGAACCGTGGGTAATCTGGCCGTCGCGCTATCACCACCCCGTCACGCACGAGTTTATCGACCGTACTAAGCTGATCCGCAAAGATAGAAACGGCCCAAAGCGTAACGATCGTTAATCCGGCAAGCCAACCCCCTTATCCTTACGGCAAGGGGGCTGCCTTCCATCAAGCTTTAAGCCTTACTCGCCTTTCACGCGTTCGATATTCGCGCCCAGCCCCCGCAGCTTGTTCTCAATGGTCTCATACCCGCGATCGATATGATAAATACGCTCAACGATGGTGGTCCCTTCTGCGATACAGCCCGCCAGCACCAGGCTTGCAGACGCACGCAGATCGGTTGCCATCACCTGGGCACCGGAGAGTTTTTCTACGCCGTGACAGATAGCAGTATTGCTCTCGATCTCCGCGTGCGCACCCATTCGGATCAGCTCCGGAATGTGCATAAAGCGGTTTTCAAAGATGGTCTCCGTCACGACGCCGGTACCTTCCGCCACCAGGTTCAGCAGCGTAAACTGCGCCTGCATGTCGGTGGGGAACGCCGGGTGCGGTGCGGTGCGGACGTTAACCGCTTTCGGGCGCTTGCCGTGCATATCCAGGCTGATCCAGTCTTCACCCAGCTCGATATCTGCGCCCGCTTCGCGCAGCTTGGCCAGTACCGCATCCAGGGTGTCCGGCTGAGCTTTATGGCAGACAATTTTGCCGCCGGAGATAGCCGCCGCCACCAGGAAGGTCCCGGTTTCGATACGGTCAGGCAGCACGCTATAGACTCCGCCGCCCAGGCGCTCAACGCCCTGAATGGTGATGCTGTCGGTTCCCATACCGGTGATCTTCGCCCCGAGGGTGTTGAGGAAGTTTGCCGTATCGACAATCTCCGGCTCGCGGGCGGCGTTTTCGATAATGGTGGTGCCTTCGGCCAGCGTCGCCGCTGACATGATGGTCACGGTCGCGCCAACGCTGACCTTATCCATCACGATATGCGCCCCTTTCAGACGACCGTTAACGGAGGCTTTAACGTAGCCCTCCTCCAGCTTGATCTCCGCACCCAGCTGCTCCAGGCCGCTGATATGCAGATCCACCGGACGCGCACCGATAGCGCAGCCGCCCGGCAGGGAGACTTCACCCTTACCAAAACGCGCCACCAGCGGACCCAGCGCCCAGATCGAGGCGCGCATGGTCTTCACCAGCTCATAAGGAGCGCGGTAGATATTGACCGCGCTGCCGTCCATCCAGACGGAGCCGTTGCGCTCAACCTTCATGCCGAGCTGGCTCAGCAGCTTCATGGTGGTATCGATATCTTTCAGTTTCGGGACGTTACGAATTTCGACAGGCTCTTCTGCCAGCAGGGCGGCAAAAAGAATTGGCAACGCTGCGTTTTTCGCTCCTGAAATTGTCACTTCGCCCTGAAGCCGGGTCGGCCCCTGTACACGAAACTTATCCATTCATCTCTTCTCTGTTAAGAATTCATACGTACTGCCGGTCAGTGACCGACAGCTCAAAAACCGTTGAGTTTACGATCGCGCGCCCATTCAGTGGGCGTATAGGCTTTGATCGACAGGGCGTGGATGCGGTTGTCCGCGATATACTCCATCAGCGGCGCATAGACCGCCTGCTGCTTCTTCACGCGACTCATGTCGGCAAAAATTTCACCCACCGCAATAACCTGAAAGTGACTGCCATCGCCGCTAACGTGGGCTTCCTGAAGGGAGAGTGCGTTCATCAGCACGGTCTGGATTTCATGATTTTCCATGGGCTTTAATTCATCTGGTAGTGAAAACAGTCCAACATCTTAGAGGAAAGTGGCGCTGTCTTAAATAAGCAAAAAGCCTCGCTTGTCAATCAAGCGAGGCTATGAGTAGTAACGTACTGAAAATATTAGTGTGGCAGCGCATCGCCCGGCAAGTTATAGAGCTGCGCCAGGGTGCGAACCTTATCGCTAACGCCCTCAAGCATTACCGTGCGGCCCTGCCTGCGGGCAAAGGCCACCAGGTGAACCAGCAGGGCAACCCCGGCGGTGTCGACGCGGGCGACCCCGGTCAGGTCGATCACGTCAACGCCGTTCAGCGCCTCTGCCCTCGCCTCCCACAGATCGTTCAGCACGTCCTGGTCCAGCTCGCCCTCGAGAGCCAGCCGCTCGCCATCGCGCGTCCAGCGTAGCTGGTCAGCCATTATTTCTTCTCGTCCAGGGTGATTTTCTGCTGGGAGATCGATTTCAGCTGCGCGGTCAAACCATCGATGCCTTTGGTACGTAGCAGGTCGCTCCACTCGTTCTGTTTGGTGGTGATCATGCTGATGCCTTCGGCGATCATGTCATAGGCCTGCCAGTTGCCGGTCTGGCTGTTCTTACGCCACTGGAAGTCCAGGCGTACCGGCGGGCGACCGTTGGGATCGTTGATAGTCACACGAATCGGCACGATAGTGGCGTTACCGAGCGGCTGCTCCGGCGCAATCTGGTAGGTCTGGCCGTTATACATCGCCAGCGCCTGGCCGTAGGCCTGCTTCAGGTATTCGCGGAAGGCGGCAAAGTAAGCATCACGCTGCGCCGGGGTCGCCTCTTTGTAGTAGCGGCCCAGCACCAGCGCGCCGGCGTATTTCACCTGCACGTAAGGCAGCAGCTCTTGATCAACGACGTCGCGCAGGTAGTCAGGGTTGGAGCGGATCTTTGGCTGCTCGGTTTTAAGGCGATCGAAGGTCTTTTTCGCCGCTTCCTGCATCAGCTTATACGGGTTGCTCTGGTCGGCGGCGGTCGCTGCCGTCAGCGGAGCAATAGCCAGCACGGCAATCATTAACAGTCGTTTAAACATGCGTCACTTCTCCTTATGGATTCGTCGGGGTGGCGGACGGTGCAACTTCAGTATCGGCAGCGCCCGGCGCTGGCGCATCACCTGAACTCTTATTGTCGCTACCTTTGCTGTTGTAAAGGAATTGTCCGATCAGGTCCTCAAGTACCATCGCGGACTTGGTATCCTGAATGGTGCTGCCGTCTTTAAGCATAGAACTTCCCAGCTCGGGATCGTCAAACCCAACGTTGAGCGCCAGATACTGCTCGCCCAGCAGGCCGGAGGTGCGAATCGCCAGCGAGCTGGTATCCGGGATCTGGTTGTAGCGCTCTTCGATATCCAGCGACACGCGCGGCAGATAGGTTTTCGGATCAAGCTCGATATCGGCCACGCGTCCCACGACGACGCCGCCGATACGCACCGGCGAGTGGACCTTCACGCCGCCGATGTTGTCGAAGGTAGCGGTCACGCGATAGGTTGGCTCACTCCGCATAGAGGCGACGTCGGCCGCCTTCAGGCAGATAAAGAGCGCCGCCAGCAGGGCAATCAGCAGGAAAATACCTACCCAAATTTCTGTTTTTTTCGTTTGCATCTACTCAGTTCCCAAACATCAGAGCGGTGAGCACAAAATCGAGGCCAAGAATGGTCAACGATGAGTGCACAACGGTACGTGTGGTGGCCCGGCTAATCCCTGCCGAAGTGGGGATCGCGTCATAACCATTAAACAGCGCGATCCAGGTAACGGTGATAGCGAACACCACGCTTTTAATCAGGCAGTTCACCAGATCGAGGCGTAGATCAACGGCGTTTTGCATCGCCGTCCAGAAGAAACCGGCGTCGATGCCTTTCCAGTTTACGCCCACCAGCGAGCCGCCCCAGATGCCGACCGCGACGAACATAATGGTCAGCAGCGGCAGCGAGATCACCCCCGCCCAGAAGCGGGGCGAAATGACCCGGCGCAGCGGATCGACCGCCATCATCTCCATGCTGGAGATCTGCTCAGTAGCGCGCATCAGGCCGATTTCCGCAGTCAGCGCCGACCCCGCCCGCCCGGCGAACAGCAGGGCGGCAACCACCGGTCCCAGTTCGCGCAGCAGCGACAGCGCTACCAGCATCCCAAGGCTGGTTTCGGCGCTGTAGGTGGTGAGCACCAGGTAACCCTGTAGCCCCAGCACCATACCGATAAACACCCCGGAGACGAGGATAATGAGCATCGAGAGCACGCCCACATTATAGAGCTGGCGAACCAGCAGCGGCGCGTGCTTGCGAAACTCGGGTTTGCCGATCAGCGCATTGAATAACATCAACCCGGCGCGCCCGAACGTGGCGATCGTTTTGATCCCGCGATGCCCAAGCGATGCCAGTGCATTTAACAGCATGAGTGGCTTAGCTCCCTGTTCCTAATAAATCGTGAAGATAGTCACCCGCCGGATAGCGGAACGGCACTGGGCCATCCGCTATGCCGTCAAGGAACTGGCGGACCCGGGGATCGGCATTCTCCTGTAAGCCCTGGGCGCTGCCGTGGGCGACGATCTTTTTGTCGGCCACGATATAGGCGTAGTCGGCAATACTCAATACCTCGGGCACGTCGTGGGAGACAACAATGCAGGTGACCCCCAGCGCGCTGTTCAGCTCTGAGATGAGCTTGACCAGCACGCCCATGGTGATGGGATCCTGGCCAACAAAAGGCTCATCAAACATGATCAGATCCGGCTCCAGGGCAATCGCCCGCGCCAGCGCCGCACGACGGGCCATACCGCCGGAAAGCTCGGACGGCATGAGCTTCGCCGCGCCGCGCAGGCCAACGGCCTCCAGCTTCATCATCACCGTGCTCTTCAGCAGCGCCGGCGGCAGATGCGTGTGTTCGCGCAGCGGGTAGGCCACGTTGTCAAACACGGTCATGTCGGTGAACAGCGCCCCGGACTGGAACAGCATGCTCATGCGCTTGCGCACGGTATAGAGGCGGGAGCGCGACATTGCCGGCACGTTTTCGCCATCGAACAGGATCTCACCGGTATCCGGTGGGATCTGCCCGCCGATCAGGCGCAGCAGCGTGGTTTTACCGATCCCTGACGGCCCCATGATTGCGGTGATCTTTCCGCGCGGTACCGTCAGCGTAATATTGTCGAAGATACACCGATTGCCACGGGAGAAGCTGACGCCACGGACATCGACTAAATTCGCCATCGTCTGGCTCATTTACTTTTCCTTCTGCCTTATGAGGTGTAACCCGGGCGCATCATTACGCCTGGTCACGATATTTTTACAGAATATTGTGTGCATAGGTTAGCTAAAGCTGGCATTTGTTTTACTTTTAAGCCGCTTAAAGTCAAAATCAGGATTCGCTGTGTCTACCGATCCTCTCTTCGCCTGGCGATCGCTGACTGCGGACCGGCGATTATACCTGAAGAAAGGACTTTAGATGCTTTTAGCGATGGCGCTGTTAATTATTGGTTTATTTTTGGTGGTCTACAGTGCCGATCGTCTGGTGTTTGCCGCATCTATTCTCTGCCGGAGCATAGGGATCCCACCGCTGATCATCGGCATGACGGTGGTTACTATCGGTACCTCCCTGCCCGAAATCATTGTCTCGATGGCCGCTTCCCTGCACGGACAGATGGATCTGGCTATCGGCACGGCGCTAGGCTCCAACATCGTAAATATTCTGTTAATCCTCGGTTTAGCCGCTCTGTTTCATCCATTTACCGTGCATTCTGATATTCTGCGCCGCGAATTACCGCTAATGTTGATCGTTAGCGCCCTCGCAGGCGTGGTGCTGTACGATGGCCAGCTGACGCGGGGGGACGGCCTCTTTTTACTGCTGTTAGCCGTGCTCTGGCTGGTATTCATTGTTAAGATTGGCCGCCAGGGCAACGATAGTCTGACCCGGGAGCAGCTGGCGGAGCTGCCCCGCGAGGGCAGTCTGTCGGTGGCGTTTCTCTGGCTGGGCGTCGCGCTGATCGTCATGCCGATGGCGACCCGGATGGTGATTGATAACGCCACGGTGCTGGCTAACGTGCTGGGAATGAGCGAGCTGACCATTGGCCTGACGGTGATTGCCATTGGTACCAGTCTGCCGGAGCTGGCTACCGCTATCGCCGGCGCACGCAAAGGCGAAGACGACATTGCTATCGGTAATATTATTGGCTCCAGCATTATTAATATCGCCATTGTGCTGGGCCTGCCTGCGTTGATTGTACCCGGCTCGTTTAATCCGCTGGCTTTTACGCGCGACTACGGTGTGATGCTGGCGGTAAGCGTGATCTTCGCCCTGCTGTGCTGGCGTCGCCAGCGCCAGACGGGCAGAGGTGCAGGCGCGCTGTTACTTGGCGGTTTTATCATATGGATGGCGATGCTCTACTGGCTATCGCCGTATATCACTGGATAATCGGAAACCTATTATGTCGCACATAGATTTGCCGCCGGGCTTTGACTTTCAACAGGCAGGCAAGGATGTACTGACCATTGAACGTGAAGGCCTGGCTGAACTTGACCGCTATATTAACCAGGATTTTACCGAAGCCTGCGAGAAGATGTTCTACTGTGCCGGTAAAGTCGTGGTAATGGGCATGGGCAAATCTGGCCATATTGGGCGTAAGATGGCGGCGACCTTCGCCAGCACCGGCACGCCGGCGTTTTTCGTTCACCCTGGCGAGGCCGCCCACGGCGATCTCGGCATGGTTGCGCCACAGGATATCGTTATCGCCCTGTCAAACTCCGGCGAATCTAATGAGATCCTTGCACTTATCCCAGTGCTGAAACGTCTGCAGGTGCCGCTAATCTGTGTCACCAGCCGTCCGGAGAGTAGCATGGCGCGCGCGGCGGATATCCACCTGTGCGTAAAAGTACCCCGTGAAGCCTGCCCGCTGGGGCTGGCACCGACCTCCAGCACCACGGCGGCGCTGGTCATGGGCGACGCGCTGGCGGTAGCGCTCCTGAAGGCGCGCGGTTTTACGGCAGAGGACTTTGCCCTCTCCCACCCCGGCGGCGCGCTTGGGCGCAAGCTGCTGCTGCGGGTAAACGATATTATGCATACCGGGGATGAGATCCCCCACGTCAGCAAAGAGGCCTCCCTGCGCGACGCGCTGCTGGAGATCACCCGCAAAAATCTGGGTATGACGGTGGTGTGCGACGATCTGATGAAAATTGAAGGCATCTTTACCGATGGTGACCTGCGCCGCGTGTTTGATATGGGTGCGGACGTGAGAAGCCTGGGTATCGCTGACGTGATGACCCCCGGCGGCATTCGCGTTCGCTCAGGCACGCTGGCGGTTGACGTTCTGAACCTGATGCAGTCCCGCCATATTACGGCGGTGATGGTTGCCGATGGCGACCAGCTGCTGGGTGTGGTACATATGCACGATCTGCTGCGCGCAGGCGTAGTGTAAAAAGGATAAGAGAATGAGTAATGCTGGTGCGTCACTGGCGACCTGCTACGGGCCGGTCAGTACGCAAGTGATGGCTAAGGCGGAGAAGATCCGCCTGCTGATCCTGGACGTTGATGGCGTAATGTCTGACGGCCTGATTTTTATGGGTAATAATGGTGAAGAGCTGAAAGCGTTCAACGTGCGCGACGGCTACGGCATCCGCTGCGCGTTAACCTCGGGCATCGAGGTGGCAATTATTACCGGCCGCAAGGCTAAACTGCTGGAAGACCGCTGCGCTACGCTGGGTATCACGCACCTCTACCAGGGGCAGTCAGACAAGCTGATCGCCTACCGGGAGCTGCTCACCACCCTCGCCGTCAGCGCCGATGAGGTCGCCTACGTGGGTGATGACCTGATCGACTGGCCGGTGATGGCGGACGTCGGCTTAAGCGTGGCCGTGGCCGATGCCCACCCGCTGCTGCTGCCGCGCGCGGACTATGTGACACGGATTCAGGGCGGACGCGGGGCGGTACGTGAAGTCTGCGATCTGCTGCTGCTGGCGCAGGGCAAACTGGAAGAGGCCAAAGGGCAATCGATATGAGTAAAACCAGACGTTGGGTTATCATTCTGCTGTCGCTGGCGGTGCTGGTATTGATTGGCGTCAACCTCACCGATCGGGATGATGACAGCGAGGTGGCGATCAACAGTAGTGAGCCGACCTACCGCAGCGAGCATACCGATAGCGTAGTCTACAGCCCGGAAGGGGCGCTGAACTATCGCCTGATTGCACAGCACGTTGAGTATTTCTCTGACCAGGCGGTCTCGTGGTTTACGCAGCCGGTGTTGACCACCTTTGACGAAAATAAAGTGCCGACCTGGTCGATTAGGTCAGATAAAGCCAAACTGACTGATGACCGTATGCTGTATCTTTATGGACATGTTGAGGTCAATGCCCTGACAGCAGAGTCCCAACTGCGGAAAATTACGACGGATAACGCTCAGATTAACCTGATTACTCAGGATGTTACCTCAAACGATCTGGTCACGTTATACGGTACAACATTTAATTCCAGCGGCCTGAAAATGCGCGGCAACTTACGCAGCCAAAACGCCGAGCTGATTGAAAAGGTTAGAACCTCCTATGAAATTCAAAATAAACAAACTCAGCCTTAATCTTGCGCTTGCCAGCGTGCTTCTGGCCGCCTCTGTCCCGGCGCTGGCGGTGACCGGCGATACCGATCAGCCGATCCACATTGAATCTGACCAACAGTCGCTGGACATGCAGGGCAACGTGGTGACCTTCACCGGCAACGTGGTGGTCACCCAGGGCACGATCAAGATCAACGCCGATAAGGTGGTTGTCACCCGTCCCGGCGGCGAACAGGGCAAAGAGATCATTGACGGCTACGGCAACCCGGCCACCTTCTACCAGATGCAGGATAGCGGCAAGCCGGTGCAGGGTCACGCTGGCCAGCTCCACTATGAGCTGCAGAATGACTTCGTGGTACTGACCGGCAACGCCTTCCTGGAGCAGCAGGATAGCAATATCACCGGCGACAAAATTACCTATCTGGTCAAAGAGCAAAAAATGCAGGCGTTTAGCGAAAAAGGCAAACGCGTGACCACTGTCCTGGTGCCGTCCCAGCTTCAGGACAAAGGCAATAAACCGGCCCCGAAAAAGAGTAACTAATTCGTTATGGCAACGTTAACTGCAAAAAATCTTGCTAAAGCCTATAAAGGCCGCCGCGTGGTCGAGGATGTCAGCCTGACCGTTAACTCTGGCGAAATTGTGGGCCTGCTTGGCCCTAACGGGGCGGGTAAAACCACCACCTTTTACATGGTTGTCGGTATTGTCTCCCGCGATGCGGGCAATATTATTATTGATGACGAAGATATCAGCCTGCTGCCGCTGCATGCCCGCGCCCGTCGCGGTATCGGCTATCTGCCGCAGGAGGCCTCTATTTTCCGCCGCCTGAGCGTCTATGACAACTTAATGGCCGTACTGCAGATCCGTGACGATCTCTCCTCTGAGCAGCGCGAAGACCGTGCCAAAGAGCTGATGGAGGAGTTTCATATTGAGCACCTGCGCGATAGCCTCGGCCAGGCCCTCTCCGGCGGTGAGCGTCGCCGCGTTGAGATTGCCCGCGCGCTGGCCGCTAACCCTAAATTTATCCTGCTGGATGAACCCTTCGCTGGCGTCGATCCCATCTCCGTTATCGACATTAAGCGCATCATTGAGCACCTGCGCGATAGCGGGCTGGGGGTACTGATCACCGACCATAACGTGCGTGAAACGCTGGCCGTGTGCGAGCGCGCCTATATCGTTAGCCAGGGTCATCTGATTGCTCACGGTACGCCACAGCAAATCCTTGAAGACGAACAGGTTAAACGCGTATATCTTGGGGAAGACTTCAGACTCTGATAGGGTTAGTACTGTAATGTTTTAGCGGGAGAGAAGTGCTCTGAACATGAAGCAAGGTTTGCAACTGCGGCTAAGTCAACAGCTCGCCATGACGCCCCAACTGCAGCAGGCTATTCGTCTGTTGCAGCTCTCTACGCTGGAACTTCAGCAAGAACTTCAGCAGGCGCTGGACAGCAATCCGCTGCTGGAGCAGACCGATCTTCACGACGAGATAGACGCACAGCAGACCCAGGATACCGAGGCGTTAGACACTGCCGACGCCCTTGAGCAGAAAGATATGCCCGAGGAGCTGCCGTTAGACGCCAGCTGGGATGAGATCTATACCGCCGGTACGCCGTCGGGCAACGGCGTGGACTATCAGGACGACGAGCTTCCCGTCTACCAGGGTGAAACGACTCAGTCGTTACAGGACTACCTGATGTGGCAGGTAGAGCTGACCCCCTTTTCCGATACCGATCGCGCTATTGCCACCTCCATTGTCGACGCCGTGGATGAGACCGGCTACCTGACGGTCTCCCTTGAGGATATCCTCGACAGCATGGGCGACGGCAACGTTGGCCTGGACGAGGTCGAGGCGGTACTGAAACGCGTCCAGCGTTTCGATCCGGTGGGCGTGGCGGCACGGGATCTGCGCGACTGCCTGCTGATCCAGCTCTCCCAGTTCGCCAGCGATACGCCGTGGCGGGCCGAAGCGAAGCTGATCATCAGCGATCACCTCGATCTGCTTGCTAACCACGATTTCCGTACCCTGATGCGCGTGACCCGCCTGAAGGAAGAGGTGCTGAAAGAGGCGGTGAACCTGATCCAGTCTCTGGATCCGCGCCCAGGCCAGTCGATCCAGACCGGCGAGCCGGAGTATGTGATCCCCGACGTGCTGGTGCGTAAGCATAACGGCCGCTGGACGGTGGAGCTGAATGCCGACAGCATTCCACGCCTGCAGATCAACCAGCACTACGCTGGCATGTGCAGCGGCACGCGCAACGATGCTGACAGCCAGTATATTCGCAGCAATCTTCAGGAGGCCAAATGGCTGATTAAGAGCCTGGAGAGCCGTAACGATACCCTGCTGCGCGTCAGCCGCTGCATCGTTGAACAGCAGCAGGCCTTTTTCGACAAGGGCGAAGAGTTTATGAAACCGATGGTACTGGCAGATATCGCCCAGGCCGTCGAGATGCACGAATCGACTATTTCACGCGTCACAACCCAAAAGTATCTGCACAGCCCGAGGGGCATTTTTGAGCTTAAATACTTTTTCTCCAGCCATGTGAACACCGAAGGCGGCGGCGAAGCCTCGTCGACGGCGATCCGTGCGCTGGTGAAGAAGCTGATAGCCGCAGAAAACCCTGCGAAACCACTGAGCGACAGTAAGTTGACCACCCTGCTGTCCGACCAGGGTATCATGGTGGCTCGCCGCACCGTTGCGAAGTATCGAGAGTCTTTATCCATCCCGCCGTCTAACCAGCGCAAGCAGCTGGTGTGACCCAACCGATAAGGAAGACACTATGCAGCTCAACATTACAGGGCACAATGTCGAAATTACTGAAGCACTGCGCGATTTTGTCAGTACAAAATTTGCTAAGCTGGAGCAGTACTTCGAGCGGATCAATCAGGTCTACATTGTGTTAAAAGTGGAGAAAGTGACTCACGTCGCGGATGCCACACTGCACGTAAACGGTGGCGAACTCCATGCCAGTGCGGAAGGGCAAGACATGTATGCGGCCATTGATGGTTTAATTGATAAACTGGCGCGACAGTTAACCAAACATAAAGATAAACTGAAACAATACTAATTGTCCGGGCGTTCGACGGCATTTAGCAACCTGCTGTGGTGACACAGCAGGTTGTCTGCGCGAAAAACGCTTAGGTGAATTTATGATGAACAACGATTCCGCTCTTCAACTGAGCAATGTCCTTAACCAGGAGTGTACCCGCAGCGGCGTACACTGCCAGAGTAAAAAGCGTGCGCTGGAAATTATCAGCGAGCTGGCGGCAAAGCAGCTTAGCCTGCCGCCGCAGGTGGTCTTTGAAGCCATCCTGACCCGTGAGAAGATGGGCAGTACCGGTATTGGCAACGGTATCGCCATCCCCCACGGCAAGGTAGAGGAAGATACCCTGCGCGCCGTCGGCGTCTTTGTGCAGCTGGAGACGCCTGTCGCCTTTGATGCTATCGATAATCAGCCGGTCGATCTGCTCTTCGCCCTGCTGGTTCCGGCCGATCAGACAAAGACGCATCTGCATACGCTCTCCCTTGTCGCCCGCCGCCTGGCGGACAAAACCATCTGCCGACGCCTGCGTGCCGCGCAGAGCGATGAAGAGCTGTACCAGATCATCACGGATAGTGAAGGCAGCCACGATGACGCGTAACCGGGATAACGCTTTTCTATTTGCTCGCCTGAGGAGAAACGGTACATGGTACTGATGATCGTCAGCGGTCGCTCGGGCTCGGGGAAGTCTGTTGCCCTGCGAGCGCTGGAAGACATGGGCTTCTACTGCGTCGATAACCTGCCGGTAGTGCTGCTGCCCGAGCTGGCAAAATCGCTGGTTGACCGCAACATCTCTGCCGCCGTCAGCATTGACGTGCGTAACATGCCGGAGTCGCCGGAAATTTTTGAACAGGCGATGAACAATCTGCCGACGGCCTTCTCGCCGCAGCTGCTGTTCCTTGATGCCGATCGCAATACGCTAATCCGTCGCTACAGCGACACCCGTCGCCTGCACCCCCTCTCCAGCAAAAACCTGTCGCTGGAGAGCGCCATTGACGAAGAGAGCGACCTGCTGGAGCCGCTGCGCTCGCGGGCGGATCTGATCGTCGATACCTCGGAGATGTCGGTGCACGAGCTGGCGGAGATGCTGCGTACCCGCCTGCTGGGCAAGCGCGAACGCGAGCTGACGATGGTCTTTGAGTCATTCGGCTTCAAGCACGGCATTCCCATCGATGCCGACTACGTCTTTGACGTCCGTTTCCTGCCGAACCCGCACTGGGATCCAAAGCTGCGCCCGATGACCGGCCTCGACAAACCGGTGGCGGCGTTCCTTGACCGGCATACCGAAGTGCACAACTTTATCTATCAGACACGCAGCTATCTTGAGCTATGGCTGCCGATGCTGGAGACCAACAACCGCAGCTACCTGACCGTTGCCATTGGCTGTACCGGGGGTAAACACCGTTCGGTCTACATTGCCGAGCAGCTGGCGGACTACTTCCGCTCGCGGGGTAAAAACGTGCAGTCCCGTCACCGCACCCTGGAAAAACGCAAAACATGACTGTGAAACAGACCGTTGAGATCACTAACACGCTGGGCATGCACGCTCGCCCGGCGATGAAGCTGTTCGAGCTGGTTCAGGGGTTTGATGCGGAAGTGCTGCTGCGCAATGAAGAAGGCACCGAGGCGGAAGCCAGCAGCGTGATCGCGCTGCTGATGCTTGACTCCGCTAAAGGCCGTCAGATTGAGATTGAGGCCAGCGGCCCGCAGGAGCAGGAGGCGCTCGCCGCCGTCATCGCCCTGTTTAACGCCGGTTTTGACGAAGATTAACGCCCGGTTGCGCCGGGTGGCGGCTACGCCTGACCCGGACTACGGCCCGGGAAAATTGTACTTTTCGTGCGCTTAACCCCTGCCAGTGTTTCCTTAAGATTGCCTTAAGCTAGCCGTTTATTTTTCATTGAAGTTGCCTGGCCATACTTGGATTGTTTCCAAAACAATTTCCAAAAAAGCAGGACAACGTATGATTCGCTTATCTCATCTCACCCCGTTGGGCACCGGTCGCCATCGTCAATGCTATGCGCATCCGGACAACACCCAGCGCTGCATCAAGATCATCTACAACTACGAGAGCGGCGGCGATAAAGAGATCAAGCGCGAGCTGAGCTACTACGCCCATCTTTCACGTCGTTTGACCGACTGGAGTGGACTGCCGCGCTACTACGGCACTGTCGAAACCGACCTGGGCACCGGGTATGTCTACGATATCATCACCGACTTCGACGGCTCCCCATCAAAAACCCTGACGGAGTACGCCGCCCAGTGCCGCGAAGCAGGCAACAGCGGTGCGCTCTATCCGCTGCTCAGAACGCTGAAAAGCTACCTGCGCAAAAACCGCATTGTTACCATGAACCTGAAACCACAAAACGTATTGTGCCGCCGCGTCAGCCCGCATGAGGTGGTGCCGGTTGTGTGCGACAACATTGGTGAAGGCACGCTTATTCCGCTGGCAACCTGGTCAGGCTGGGCCTGCGCACGTAAGCAGGCGCGCCTTTGGCAGCGCTTTATCGCTCAGCCCGCACTCGCCAGCGGGCTTAACGTAGCGAATGCTGAGTCATAAACCCCTCGCCGCCCAGCTGGCGCATCTGGCGCATAATCCACGCCTGGCGATTGCGTACGTAGCCGGAGGGTGCGCCAGCCTTAAAGCGGAGTGGATTGGGCAGCACGGCCGCCAGCAGGGCAGCCTCTGACATCGTCAGGCGGCTGGCGGGCTTGTTAAAGTAGCGCTGTGCCGCCGCTTCGACGCCAAATACCCCTTCACCAAACTCGGCAATATTGAGGTAGACGGTCAGGATGCGCCGCTTGCTCCACACTGTCTCTATGCCCAGCGTCAACCCGGCCTCCAGCCCCTTACGCAGCCAGCTGCGCCCGTCCCAGAGGAAGAGGTTTTTTGCCGTCTGCTGGGAGAGCGTAGACGCGCCCCGAATGCGGCTGCCGTCACGCTCGTTATGGGAAACCGCTTTCTGAATAGCGTCGACGTCAAAGCCCCAGTGCGCCGGGAAGGTCTGATCCTCAGCGGCAATGACCGCCAGCCCCATCCACGGAGAGATGTCGTCCATGCCCACCCAGTCGGAGTGGGCAACATAGCTGAAATCCCCGCTCAGCCATGCCGATATCTGGCGCTCCGCCATTACTGCCGAGAAGGGAACCGGCATAAAGCTAAACAGCAGAATGCCGCCCCCCCAGAGCAGGACCAGCCCCAGCAGCGTACGCAGCAACAGTCGCTTTATCTTTGCCTTCAGTGAGGTACTGCGTAACTTCATTTTTGCCAATCCCTTATTGCAACGTGCTGACCAGTCTAAAAAATTTTGATAAGGGCGCTATGCCTCACACATTTCGTCGATTCATATAACAAATGATTTAAGATTTGCTATCTTATCTGCGGGCTTGACAAACTTTCCGCCTGTGCCCATTTAATAACCAACACGATAAATTCCGGCACGGCCACAATTTCCCTGGTGTTGGCGCAGTATTCGCGCACCCCGGTCTATCCGGGGTCATTTTTTCCCCGCTCCGGCAACCCACGCCTTAAGCACGGCGATATCGTCCTGCCAGACCAGCCTCATCTCCTCAATCCATTCGCCCACGTTATCCCACCACGCCGGCAGATCCGAAGACTGAATTTGCTTGCCCAGCTGTTGCAGGCGACTGAGACCAATCGAGCCTGCCGCCCCCTTGATCTTATGCCCCTCCTCCGCGATGCCCTTCTGATCACGGGCGGTGAGGTTCGATTCGAGAATAGCGATATAGCCAGGCATCATCTTCTCAAACATCGCGATGCCGTCGACGATCACTTTCGGACCAATAATTTCAAGGTACTGCTCCAGCATCGGAATATCTAACAGCGTCTGTGCCTTATCGTTATCGACAGGTACCACCACACTCTCCTCCTCGTCGCAGGTATCCCAGAACTTCTTGATCATTGCGGTCAGCGCCGGTACGGCCAGCGGCTTGCTCAGGACGTCGTCCATCCCCGCATCAAGATACTCTTTTTTATCTTTCAGCACGTTGGCGGTCAAGGCCACCAGCGGTGGCAGATCCTCCCGGGCATAGTTTTGTGTCAGCTGACGAGAGATATCCAGCCCGGTCATGTCCGGGAGCTGAATATCCAACAGCAGCAGGTCATACTCGCCCGGCGTAAACATCGCCAGCGCCTCTGTTCCGGTCATGGCGACGTCGACGCTACAACCCAGTTTCTCCAGCACCGAGCGCGCCACAATCACGTTCAGCTCGATATCCTCTACCAGCAGCACGTTCAGGGCCGGGAGCGGCATATCGTCATCGTCGAAGCCATCTTCCACCTCTTCCGCCACGGCAGGGGCGTGCACCGTCAGCACAAAGCGCGAGCCTCTGCCCGGCTGGCTGCTGACCGTAATATCACCGCCCATGCTTTTTGCCAGCCGTCGCGAGACCGCCAGGCCAATCCCCGTTCCGGTAGCCGGTTTGCCGCCGTGCTTGTCCTTGACCTGGTAGTACATGGCGAAAATTTTATCCTGCTCGGTCGGTGGGATGCCGATACCGGAATCTTCAACCTCAAAGCGCAGCATCTCGTTATCGTCATAGCGAATGCGCACCGTTACCTGGCCCTGTTGGGTAAACTTCACCGCGTTGCTGATCAGGTTCCACAGGATCTGCCGCAGCCGGGTACCGTCGGTGATCACCTTATGCGGCAGGGGCAGCGTCGGCTCCACGACAAAGCTCAGCCCCTTCTGCTGCGCCTGCAGGCCTGAGAGGGTTTCAAGATCGGCCCGGAAGCTGGTGAAGTCCACTGGCTGGTTGTCCAGCTGTACCTTATGGCGCTCCATTTTATCCATGTCGATAATATCGTTGAAGATATTCCCCAGCGTGACCGCCGAAACGTGGATGGTCTTCAGGTACTTCTCCTGCTCATCGCTCAGCTCGGTGTCGAGCAGAATGCGGCTCAGGCCGACGATGCCGTTTAGCGGGGTGCGCAGCTCGTGGCTGATGGTGGAAATAAAGGTGGTTTTGTCCCGGCTGGCCCGCTCCAGCGCATCCTGATAACGCTTGCGCTCGGTGATATCTCGGCCAAAGCCCATCAGCCCGTGGCGTTTTCCTACCCGGTCGTAGTAGGGAACCTTGCGGATCTCAAAGCAGGCTTTACGCCCGTCAGGGTACTCCAGCCACTGCTCGTAGGTCAGAGAGACGTTGTGACGAAACACCTTCTCATCGGTTTCATTGACCTTCTCCGCCGCCTCCGGCGAGTAGACGTCGTCCGGCTTCAGGTTAACCAGCTGCTTCTCGCTTTTGCCGGTCAGCAGCTCCATGGCCCGGTTGCAGCCGGAGAACTCTTTATCTTCGTTGCGGTAGAAGACCAGATCCGGTGAGGCGTCGAGGAACGAGCGCAGGAAGGATGACTGCTGCTCAAGCTGGATCTGCGTCTGCTCGCGCTCTTTCATCTCAATTTTAAGCTGCTCAAAGGTTGCCTGACGCTCGGCCTCGGCGATGGCGCGATCGTTGATCACCTGATTGAGCGTAGAGATGTTATCTTTGAGCTGGACGTTGAGCTTGAGATCGCGCTCGCGCATCTCCTCAAGCTTCTCTACCAGCTTTGACAGCCGCTGGCGGGACTCCTCCAGCTGTTCAACCACCACCGACAGAAAGTAGACCGCCCAGGGGGTAATCAGCAGCCCGAAGAAGATTGAGCGGATCACGTCGATGCTCTCAACCCGGCCGTGCAGCACCATGGTCACCGCCATCTGGACGACAATCGCCAGCACCACCAGCGCAAGGGCCAGCAGCATGGAGAAGCGCACCAGGCCAAGCTTCATCATTAGATCGACATAGTACTGTGCGAGTAATCGGATTTGCTTCATTAACGAGTTCCTTCACCACAACGTCGCACAATAATACTCAATTCTGAGCAAAGCGTTGAAGGTTGTGCAAAAAATGTCGCTCGCGCCATCGGGCGTTATGCAACCGACCATGGATTGCCTAACGCGGATCCCTGCGCGCCGTGGGCGTTGAGATACTTATCCAGCTCTACCATGCCGGTCCAGCGGTTCTCGCACCACAGCGGCGCGAGCAGGGTCGGACGCCGGGCGCTGGCGGAGATGCGGTGGTAGATCACCTCCGGCGGCGTATGGCGGATCATCTCCCCGGCGGCATGGGTGTAGGCGTCCAGCTCGATACCGGTCAACCGTCCGGCCTGCCAGGCCTTTGCCATCGTGCTGCCGGTAACAATGTGCAGCGGATGGAGCTTGATACCATCCACGCCGGTCTCTACCACCCGCTCCAGGGTTGCGAGACACTCCCCTTCCCCCTCTCCCGGCAGGCCAACAATCAGGTGGCTGCACACCTTCAGCCCGCGCTGGCGAGCCAGCCGGGTGGTACGCTGGTAGCAGGCAAAATCGTGACCACGGTTGATGCGGTGCAGGGTTTTATCATGGGCCGTTTGCAGGCCCAGCTCCAGCCAGACCTCATACCCCTGCTGCTGATATTCGCTAAGCAGATCCAGCACCGCCTCCGGAACGCAGTCCGGACGCGTCCCGACGCACAGCCCGACAATGTTGGCCTGGCTCACCGCCTGCTGGTACATCGCCCGCAGCACCTGCACCTCGGCCCAGGTGCTGGTATAGGCCTGGAAGTAGGCCAGATAGCGCCCGGCGCGGTTAACCCGCGTCGCCTGGTAAGCCAGCTGTTCAGCAATAGAGTGGTTCTGCTGGGTCTCGTCGGCAAAGGAGGCAACGTTGCAGAAAGTGCAGCCGCCGCGACCGATCGTGCCGTCGCGATTTGGGCAGCTAAAGCCGCCGTGCAGGGTGAGCTTATGGACTTTTTCACCGTAGCGGCGGGCAAGATCGCCACCAAACATGTTGACTAATTTTTGTAACTGCATAATCTGAAAGGCCGCCCTGAAGAAAGGGCCAAGCCTGCCATTTTTAGCCTCCGTCGGCGATGACCTGGATCAATCGCCATAGCGGCGCTATTTCCTTTGCATAACCAAGCAAAATTACCGCTATTTCATTCATCGCCATGTTGATTACTTTTCCTTATATTGCCAGCCTGTTTTTCGACAATTTTTGTTCAAGCGTAAAACAGTGTCTTTAAGCGGCTTACTCTATACAACCAGCGTAAAATAGCGCCTTAAGATAAAAAAACAGCGAATAGCAATAACAATAGCGCTTTCTTATAGTGAGAGAGATCACACTCTGCCGCCGCCTGCCGCCGCTGTAACACACCTGTAAAATAGACAAATAGCATTTAAAATCATCCACTTAACCATCTGTTAGCACATATTTGCATAAATAAGATTGTGATTTGACCTGTGTGTCGATTCCCGATAAGTTGGATATCCGCTGGAAGCTTTCTGGGTGAGCAGTCTGCTCACCATATTTATGCAGTAATTTAGATTCCCTCTGAAGCAAGTCCTCAACACTTGTTTGACCTACGCGAAAAGGATGATAGAGGGCGACATGCGAGGCCTGTAGGCTCCGTCGCCACGCCCTTTCTGCGCCTGTGCGCCACGGTCAAGAGAGAGTCACGTAGAGCCTGGGGAGGTTCACTGATATGTTGTACGATAAATCTCTTGAGAGAGATAACTGTGGTTTCGGCCTGATCGCCCACATAGAAGGCGAACCTAGCCACAAGGTAGTGCGTACCGCTATTCACGCACTGGCCCGAATGCAGCACCGTGGTGCGATCCTTGCCGATGGTAAAACCGGCGACGGTTGCGGCCTGCTGCTGCAAAAACCGGATCGTTTCTTCCGCCTGGTTGCTGAAGAGCGCGGCTGGCGCTTAGCCAAAAACTATGCCGTGGGCATGCTGTTCCTGAACCAGGACGCTGAAAAGGCCGCTGCTGCGCGCCGCATCGTTGAAGATGAACTTCAGCAAGAGACCCTCTCTATCGTAGGCTGGCGCGATGTACCAACCAACGAAGGGGTGCTCGGTGAAATCGCCCTCTCCTCGCTGCCACGTATTGAGCAAATTTTTGTCAACGCCCCTGCGGGCTGGCGTCCACGCGATATGGAGCGCCGCCTGTTTATCGCCCGTCGCCGTATCGAAAAACGTCTCCAGGAGGACAAAGAGTTCTACGTCTGTAGCCTCTCTAACCTGGTCAACATCTATAAAGGTCTCTGTATGCCGGCGGATCTGCCGCGCTTCTACCTGGACCTCGCGGACCTGCGCCTGGAGTCGGCCATCTGCCTGTTCCACCAGCGCTTCTCCACCAACACCGTACCGCGCTGGCCGCTGGCCCAGCCGTTCCGCTATCTGGCCCACAACGGTGAGATCAATACCATCACCGGTAACCGCCAGTGGGCGCGCGCGCGTACCTATAAATTTAAGACGCCGCTGATCCCGGATCTGCACGACGCCGCGCCGTTTGTTAACGAAACCGGCTCTGACTCCAGCTCGCTGGATAACATGCTGGAGCTGCTGCTGGCGGGCGGAATGGACATCGTCCGTGCCATGCGCCTGCTGGTGCCGCCGGCCTGGCAGAACAATCCGGATATGGATCCGGAGCTGCGCGCCTTCTTTGACTTCAACTCCATGCACATGGAGCCGTGGGATGGCCCGGCGGGCATCGTGATGTCAGACGGTCGCTTTGCCGCCTGTAACCTGGACCGTAACGGTCTGCGCCCGGCACGCTACGTCATCACTAAAGACAAGCTGATCACCTGCGCCTCTGAAGTGGGGATCTGGGACTACCAGCCAGACGAAGTGGTGGAAAAAGGGCGCGTCGGGCCAGGCGAGCTGATGGTGATCGACACCCGCGGCGGCCGCATTCTGCACTCCGGCGAAACCGATAACGATCTGAAGAGCCGCCACCCCTATAAAGAGTGGATGGAGAAAAACGTCCGCCGTCTGGTGCCGTTTGAAGATCTGCCGGATGACGCGGTGGGCAGCCGTGAGATGGATGACGACCTGCTCGCCAGCTTCCAGAAACAGTTTAACTACAGCGCCGAAGAGCTGGATTCCGTGGTCCGCGTGCTGGGCGAAAATGGCCAGGAGGCGGTCGGCTCAATGGGTGACGATACCCCGTTCGCCGTGCTCTCCAGCCAGCCACGCATTATTTACGACTACTTCCGCCAGCAGTTTGCGCAGGTGACTAACCCGCCAATCGATCCGCTGCGCGAAGCGCACGTCATGTCGCTGGCCACCAGCATTGGCCGGGAGATGAACGTCTTCTGTGAAGCCGAGGGCCAGGCCCACCGCCTGACCTTTAAGTCGCCGATCCTGCTCTACTCCGACTTTAAGCAGTTGACCACTATGTCGGAGCACCACTACCGCGCCGATACCCTGGATATCACCTTTGATGTTAACACCGCGTCGCTGGAAGACACGGTGAGCGCCCTGTGTGATAAAGCAGAGCAGATGGTGCGCGACGGCACGGTGCTGCTGGTGCTCTCTGACCGCAACATCGCCAAAGATCGCCTGCCGGTTCCGGCCCCGATGGCGGTGGGGGCTATCCAGACCCGCCTCGTAGAGAAGAGCCTGCGCTGCGACGCCAACATCATCGTTGAGACCGCCAGCGCCCGCGATCCGCACCACTTCGCCGTGCTGCTGGGCTTCGGCGCGACGGCTATCTACCCGTACCTCGCCTATGAAACCCTGGCGAAGCTGGTAGATACGCACGCCATCGATAAGAACTACCGTACCGTGATGCTGAACTACCGTAACGGCATCAACAAAGGTCTGTACAAGATCATGTCCAAAATGGGCATCTCCACCATCGCCTCCTACCGCTGCTCGAAGCTGTTCGAAGCGGTTGGCCTGCATGACGAGGTGGCCGATCTCTGCTTCCAGGGCGTGATCAGCCGCATCGGCGGCGCGGGCTTTGCTGACTTCCAGCAGGATCTGCTGAACCTGTCGAAACGTGCCTGGCTGGCGCGCAAGCCGCTGGAACAGGGCGGCCTGCTGAAGTACGTCCACGGCGGTGAATACCATGCCTATAACCCGGACGTGGTGCGCACCCTGCAACAGGCGGTAGAGAGTGGCGAGTACAGTGACTACCAGCAGTACGCTAAGCTGGTCAACGAGCGCCCGGCGGCCACCCTGCGCGATCTGCTGCACATCACTCCGCCTGCGGACGCGGTGAACGTTGACGATGTGGAGCCAGCCAGCGAGCTGTTTAAACGTTTTGATACCGCAGCCATGTCTATCGGCGCGCTGAGTCCGGAGGCCCACGAGGCGCTGGCTGAAGCGATGAACAGCATTGGCGGCAACTCTAACTCCGGCGAAGGCGGAGAAGATCCGGCGCGCTACGGCACGAACAAAGTGTCGCGTATCAAACAGGTTGCCTCCGGCCGCTTCGGCGTGACCCCGGCCTACCTGGTGAACGCGGACGTGATCCAGATTAAAGTGGCCCAGGGCGCGAAGCCTGGGGAAGGCGGCCAGCTGCCGGGGGATAAAGTGACCCCGTACATTGCGAAGCTGCGCTACTCGGTGCCGGGCGTGACGCTGATCTCCCCGCCGCCGCACCACGATATCTACTCCATCGAGGATCTGGCCCAGCTGATCTTTGACCTCAAGCAGGTCAACCCGAAGGCGATGATCTCCGTGAAGCTGGTCTCCGAGCCGGGCGTTGGCACCATCGCCACCGGCGTGGCAAAAGCCTATGCGGATCTGATCACCATTGCTGGCTATGACGGCGGCACCGGCGCAAGCCCGCTTTCTTCCGTGAAATACGCGGGATGCCCATGGGAGCTGGGGCTGGTTGAGACCCAGCAGGCGCTGGTGGCGAACGGCCTGCGCCACAAAATTCGTCTGCAGGTCGATGGTGGACTGAAAACCGGCGTGGACATTATTAAAGCGGCGATCCTGGGTGCTGAGAGCTTCGGCTTCGGTACCGGCCCGATGGTGGCGCTGGGCTGTAAATACCTGCGTATTTGCCACCTGAACAACTGCGCAACCGGCGTTGCAACTCAGGACGATAAGCTGCGTAAGAACCACTATCACGGCCTGCCGTTCAAAGTGACCAACTACTTTGAATTTATCGCCCGTGAGACCCGGGAGCTGATGGCGCAGCTGGGCGTGACTCGCCTGGTAGACCTGATTGGCCGTACCGATCTGCTTACCGCGCTGGAGGGCTTCACCGCCAAACAGCAGAAGCTGGATCTCTCTAAGCTGCTGGAGACCGCTGAGCCACATCCAGGCAAAGCGCTCCACTGCACCGAGCACAACCCGCCGTTTGATAACGGGGTGCTCAATGCCCAGCTGCTGAATCAGGCTAAGCCGTTTGTCGACGAACGCCAGAGCAAAACCTTCTGGTTTGATATTCGCAACACCGACCGTTCAGTAGGCGCATCGCTCTCCGGCTACATTGCCCAGACGCATGGCGATCAGGGCCTGGCGTCGGATCCGATTAAAGCCCACTTCAGCGGCACCGCAGGCCAGAGCTTCGGCGTGTGGAACGCGGGCGGCGTTGAGCTGTACCTGACCGGAGATGCCAACGACTACGTCGGTAAGGGCATGGCAGGCGGCCTGCTGGCGGTGCGTCCGCCAGTCGGTTCAGCCTTCCGCAGCCATGAGGCGAGCATTATCGGTAACACCTGCCTGTACGGCGCGACCGGGGGGCGTCTGTACGCTGCAGGCCGCGCGGGCGAACGTTTCGGGGTGCGTAACTCCGGGGCAATCACCGTGGTAGAAGGCATTGGTGACAACGGCTGTGAATACATGACCGGTGGTATCGTCTGTATTCTTGGTAAAACGGGCGTCAACTTTGGCGCGGGCATGACCGGCGGCTTCGCCTACGTGCTGGATGAAGACGGCGAGTTCCGCAACCGCGTGAACCCGGAGCTGGTGGAAGTGCTGAGCGTCGATGACCTCGCGATCCACGAAGAGCACCTGCGCGGTCTGATCACCGAGCATGTACAGCATACCGGCTCCTCGCGTGGGGAAGAGATTCTGGCGCACTGGCCTGCCTTCGCCGCGAAGTTTGCGCTGGTTAAGCCGAAGTCCAGCGATGTTAAAGCCCTGTTGGGTCACCGTAGTCGCAGCGCCGCAGAGTTGCGTGTGCAGGCGCAGTAAGAGGTAGCAATGAGCCAGAACGTATACCAGTTTATCGACTTACAGCGCGTGGATCCGCCGAAGAAAGCGCTGAAGATCCGTAAAATCGAATTTGTTGAGATCTATGAGCCGTTCTCAGAGGGCCAGGCCAAAGCGCAGGCAGATCGCTGCCTCTCCTGCGGTAACCCGTACTGTGAATGGAAGTGCCCGGTGCATAACTACATCCCGAACTGGCTGAAGCTGGCCAACGAGGGGCGTATTTTTGAAGCCGCCGAGCTGTCGCACCAGACCAACACCCTGCCGGAAGTGTGCGGCCGGGTCTGCCCGCAGGACCGCCTTTGCGAAGGCTCCTGCACCCTGAACGACGAGTTCGGTGCGGTGACCATCGGCAACATTGAGCGCTATATCAACGATAAAGCGTTCGAGATGGGCTGGCGTCCGGATCTGACCGGCGTGAAGCAGACCGACAAGCGCGTTGCTATCATCGGCGCTGGCCCGGCTGGTCTGGCGTGCGCCGACGTGCTGACCCGCAACGGCGTGAAGGCGGTGGTCTTCGATCGCCATCCGGAAATCGGCGGCCTGCTGACCTTTGGTATTCCGGCCTTCAAGCTGGAGAAAGAGGTGATGACCCGCCGCCGGGAGATTTTCACCGGCATGGGTATTGAGTTCAAACTCAACGTTGAAGTGGGCCGCGACGTGCAGCTTGACGATCTGCTGAAGGATTACGATGCGGTATTCCTCGGCGTCGGCACCTACCAGTCCATGCGCGGCGGGCTGGAGAACGAAGATGCCTCTGGCGTGTTTGATGCCCTGCCGTTCCTGATCGCTAATACTAAGCAGATCATGGGCTTCGGTGAGACCGCTGACGAGCCTTTCGTCAGCATGGAAGGCAAGCGCGTGGTGGTGCTCGGCGGCGGTGATACCGCGATGGACTGCGTACGCACCTCCATCCGCCAGGGCGCAACCCACGTGACCTGCGCCTATCGCCGTGACGAAGAGAATATGCCTGGCTCCCGCCGCGAAGTGAAAAACGCGCGTGAAGAGGGCGTGGAGTTCCAGTTTAACGTCCAGCCGCTGGGTATTGAAGTTAATGCCAACGGCAAGGTGAGCGGCGTGAAGATGGCGCGTACCGAAATGGGCGCACCGGATGCGCACGGTCGTCGCCGGGCTGAGATCGTCGCTGGCTCCGAGCACGTGGTTCCGGCCGATGCGGTGGTGATGGCGTTTGGTTTCCGTCCGCACAGCATGTCCTGGCTGGCGCAGCACAGCGTTGAGCTGGACTCGCAGGGCCGGATCATCGCCCCGGAAGGCAACGAAAACGCCTTCCAGACCAGTAACCCGAAAATCTTCGCCGGGGGTGATATCGTTCGCGGTTCGGACCTGGTGGTGACGGCAATTGCCGAAGGGCGTAAAGCCGCCGACGGCATTATGAATTACCTCGAAGTGTAATCATCCGCCCCTCTATCTTGCCGGATAAAGGGGCTTTTTTTTACTCCTCCCGTGGCGTCTTGTATATCTCCCCCGTCAGATAATCCGGCCAGTTCTTCTCAAAGTAGAGTGCAGTGAGATCGCCATGCTGCCGCAGCGGCTTCGCCTCGACGCTAAACGCGCCGTTTTGCCAGCGGACATGCAGCTGCTGCGCCTTATGCTCTGGCTTCTCAGAGAGAAAGCGAAAGCGCGTCAGTGGCCCTTCCCGGGTTTGCGGTACTGCATCGCCCTGCGCAGAGCAGATCATCCGCGCGCCCCGGCTTCCCCCGCCCTCGGCCACGTAGGTGTGCAGCGCCGCGAGGATCGCTTCAGAAGCCAGCGCCATCTGCCGCCACTGGAAGCTAAACGCCGTCCGGTTGGGATGAGTAATGGCGATCCCCGAGACAGCAATCCGCTGGTTAAGCTGGCGCGCCGCCTCCCGGGCCTCGTTGACGCTCTCCGCCTCACAGATAAACCCGGCACAATCGCTCATCCGCTGCTGGATCTCTGCCCGGACCTGCTCGATCTCCAGCGCCTCTGGGTTGGCGCTATCCCGCTGGATCTGGGCGATCGCGCTCTCCAGCTCCGCCTCGCCCTGCGGCTCGCCTGCTGCGCGCGCCGCTGCCGCAATGTGTTTCGCACAGCGCAGGCCAAACACCTGGCCCGCATTCAGCGCCGCGCCGCCGGGCCGGGTTACCCCGTGCGTGCCCGCCGCTTCCCCCACCGCGTAACACCCCTCAAGAGAAGTGTGTCCCCAGATATCCACGGCGATGCCGCCGTTCATATGCTGATGGTTGACGTTGAAGGCCAGCGGCTGCTGGGTCAGGTCATGCCCGTGGTGCTTATACAGCTCGATGGCCAGCGGGTTCATCTGCCGCAGGCGATCGATGGGCTGCTCCAGACAGGCATCGTTGTTGCGCAGGTACTGGTAGACATCCTCATCCAGATTGCGCACCGAAAAGGGTTCGTCCCCCGGAACCGGCAGCGGGTTGCGGTTGAAGTCCATGTAGATGGCCCGCCCGGCCTGCGATTCGTTATAGATCGCCAGGTCCACCAGGCTGGAGCCAAAATCGAGCGTCCGGGTGGCATGGATCGGCCACTGGTAGCCCTTGCGGAAGATATTGGAGGCCAGCTCGCGGGTGGTGCGGTAGTAGCGGGCAAGAAAGTTATGCTCCTGCCCCTCGCCATCTACCGAATAGATATAGGGCATGCTCTGCACATAGGTGCCGGAGAGGTTCCATGGGAACTCATCCCGCCGCGTGCCAATACCAAACTGATGCTCGGTGAGGTTGACCGTATCGATACCCGCCTCCAGCGCCAGCCCCAGCGCGCCAAAGCAGCGTTTAGGGTAGACGCTGTCGCGAAACAGCTCGCCCGGCCCGCCGGAGGCCAGCACCACCGCCGGACTGCGCAGGAGGCAGAGTCCCCACGGATTCTCCGCCGTCTTCGCCCCTTTAACGACCGCAATCGCGCCGCTAATCCGCCGCCCGCCCTCCTCGCCAGAGGTCAGCAGGCGGATCACCGTCGCGTGATCGAGGAAGGGAACGCCCACCAGCGCCGCCTCCTCCGCCAGCACCTTGACCATCAGGCGGGAGGTGCGCGGCCCGCAGCTGGTCGCCCTGCCAACCTCATCGTGATCGGTCTGATAGCGCAGCACCGCCCCGTAGCGATCCTCCGGCAGCGGCAGGCCCATGCTTTTCAGACCGATAAAGGCCTCTACGGAGCCGACCGCCTCAACGTAGGCGGTGTCACCGTCCATCGCGCCCCCTGCCCCCAGCACCCCGGCCAGACGGGTGAAATCATCTCCGCGAAAGCTGGTGGAGGCGGTGTGCAGAGTCTGCTTATCGGAGCCGGAGCAGGCGGAGGTTCCCCAGAACAGCGTCTGGGTCGCCACCAGCACGTTAAGCCGTCTGCGCTTCAGCTCGACGGCCGCACGTAACCCCGCCGCGCCGCTGCCTACCACCAGCGCCTCGCTGTCGTAGACAGGAATGCGATACTCACCGAGGGTCAACATCTGCTGCGGCTGCGCCTCGGCCACGTGATGGGGCATGGCAACGTTGGTCAGGCTCTCCAGGATGGCCTGCGGGATCGCTGTTGTCATCGTTAACCTCTACTGTTTACTCGTTGAAATATCCGATGCCAGCCCGGCTACCCGCCGGTGCGTCACGGGCTGGGTGCTTTTACGCACGCCCAGCAGCAGCACGCTGCTGAGCAGCATGACGCAGGCGGCAAAGAACCATACCATGCTCATGGAGTAGCGATCGGCGAAGTAGCCCGCCAGCACCGGTGAGATCCCCCCGGCGGTCATACCGATGTTCATCACCAGTCCGATGGCCGCACCGCGCAGCTGAGGCGGCACCAGCTCGGAGGTAAAGGAGAGCACCATCGGCGTAATGGGGTAGCCCAGCAGGCCGAGGAAGAGCACGAGGATCACCACAGCAAAGACCGGCAGATCCATCACCATTGCTGCCATCAGCAGGCTGCTGAGTAGCGTGACGCCAATCAACACCTTGCGTTTGCGAGAAAAGTCCCCACCGTCGCAGTAGCGGCCCAGCAGAAATCCGCCCAGCGCGCCGGTCAGCCCCAGCAGGCTGGCGATGGTGCCCGCCATGCCGATGGAGAGCTGCTTCATGTTCATCAGGAAGGTTGGCGCCCAGAGCAGAACAATCCACCAGCCGCTCAGCAGCAGGAAGTAGTAGAAGGCGATCAGCATCACTGCCCTGTTGCGAAACAGCTGGCCAAGCGGCACCTTCTCTTTTACCGTGGCAGCCGCCGCGACCTTTTTCGGCTCGGATTTAACCAGCACCGCATAGGCCAGCGCCACCAGCACCCCCAGCCCGCCGGCGACGTAGAAGACCACCCGCCAGCCGTAGAGCGGCCCGAGCATCGCCCCCAGCCAGGTGCCGAAGAAGCCACCGATGGGGTAGCCCATCCAGTAGAGCGACATGACGGTGGTGCGCTGCTTCTCGGTGGTCACGTTGGCCACCTCCAGCGAAGCCGCAGGCCAGAAGACCCCCTCACCGATACCGGTCATGACCCGGTAGAAGATCAGCGAGGTCATGCTCCCGGCGATGCCGGTAAGCATGGTCGCCACGGAGAACATCATCAGTCCCAGGATCAGGACCGGTTTGCCGCTGAGCTTGTCGGCAATGATGCCGGAAAGAAAGAGAAAGCCAATAAAGCCGTAAAAGAACGAGCTGAGCAGAATGCCGGACTGGCCCTTTTCAAGGCCGAAGTCGTTGGCGATTAGCCCGATTGCCGATGAGACGGTCATGCGATCCACGGAGTACATCATGTACCCAAGACCGCACAGCACCGATACCAGCACCATCTTTTTTGTATCTGTCTGCATAATTCCCTCGACTAACCTGATAAGAGTGACGAGAAACCAGATACCGCTAAAATCTGACTAACAGTGACTTTGATGCCGGGCCTTGCAGGTCTCCAGCACCGAATCCGGATCGCGCTGCCACCAGGTGTGCTCGGAGAAGATCTCCACCTCGTGTGCCCCCGTATAGCCCAGCGCCTCTACCGCCTGGCGAGCGGCGCGGATCTCAATTACGCCATCGCCCATCATGCCGCGGTCGAGGAGCAGATCCCGGGTGGGCACCAGCCAGTCGCAGATATGGAACCCCAGAATGCGTTTACGCCCGGCGCGCTCAAGCTGGTTAAAAAACTTCGGATCCCACCAGGTGTGGTAGAGATCGACGGCGATCCCTAAGCCATTGTCCCCCAGCTCGTCGCAGAGATCGTTCGCCTGCTCCAGCGTATTTACGCAGGCGCGATCGGCGGCATACATCGGATGTAGCGGCTCAATTGCCAGCGGCATCCCTGCCTGGCGGGAGTACTCCAGCAGGCGACCAAGACCGTCACGTACCTGGCTGCGCGCCCCGGCAATGTCCTTTGACTCCCCCGGCAGGCCGCCGGCCACCAGCACCAGACAGGCGGCGTTGAGCGCCAGCGCTTCATCCACCGCCCGGCGGTTGTCGTCATCGACCGCCCGGCGGGCGGCCTCGTCGATGCCGGGAAACATTCCCCCACGACAGTAGCCGCTGACCGCCAGCTCGTTGCTGCGGATCAGCTGGGCGGTCCTCTGCAGGCCGAGGGCCTGCACCTGATCACGCCAGGGGGAGATGCCGCGGATCTGATGGCGGGCGCAGCCCTCAATGATCTGGTCCAGGGTCCACTGCTTACGCACCGTGGCGGTGTTGATCGATAAACGTTGTGCATCAGGCTGTTGCATCATGGCTCCTTAGCGTAACAGGGACGGAACATCGAGCCAGCGGCGCTCTTTCCAGCTTTGCAGGGCCAGCTCCACCAGCTGCACGCCTTTTGCCCCCTCCAGCAGGTTCCAGCGAAATTCTCCCTCACCGTGCACGTGGCGTAAGAACAGCTCCCACTGCACCTTGAAGGCGTTGTCGTAAGTTGTGGTGTCCGGCACCGGCACCCAGTCGTTAAAGAAGTTATGGGTCTGGCGCACGTCGGGGTTCCACACCGGCTTCGGCGTATTGACCCGGGACTGGGTAAGGCAGTCGGTGAGGCCCGCTACCGCCGATCCGTTGACGCCGTCGACCTGGAAGGTCACCAGATCGTCGCGGCGCACGCGCACGCACCATGAGCTGTTGATCTGCACGATAGTGCCGTTATGCAGCTCGAAGGTGGCGTAGGCGGCGTCGTCAGCGGTGGCCTGATAGGCGTTGCCCTGCTCGTCAAAGCGCTCGGGAATGTGGGTCGCGCCCAGGCAGCTGAGGCTCTTGATCTCGCCGAACAGGTTGTCGATGACGTAGCGCCAGTGGCAGATCATGTCGAGGATGATGCCGCCGCCATCTTCGGCGCGATAGTTCCACGACGGACGCTGGGTGGGCTGCAGATCGCCTTCGAATACCCAGTAGCCAAACTCGCCGCGCACCGAGAGCACCTTACCGAAGAAGCCGGAGTGGTTGAGCATCTGGAGCTTTTGCAGCCCCGGCAGCCAGAGTTTGTCCTGCACTACCCCGTGGCAGACGCCGTGCTGCTCGGCAAAGTAGTAAAGCTCCATCGCCTCGTCCAGGCTGACCGCCACCGGTTTCTCGCTGTAGATATGCTTGCCTGCGGCAATAGCCTTTTTCAGTAGCGCCGGACGCGCCTGGGTAGTTGCCGCATCGAAAAAGATAGTGTCGTTTGGGTTAGCCAGCGCCGCATCAAGATCGGTTCCCCAGCGGCTGATGCCATAGCTTTTCGCCAGCGCCGCGATCTTCTCTTCGTTACGGCCAATGAGGATCGGATCCGGCACCAGGCGATCGCCGTTTGCCAGTTCAACGCCGCCCTGCTCGCGGATCGCCACGATCGAACGGATCAGGTGCTGATTTTTCCCCATCCGCCCGGTTACGCCATGCATGATGATGCCAACAGATTGAGTCGCCATGTCTTTTCCTTAGAGGTTAAAAGTGGGATTTATTCAGGCCACCGTCGATATCGATAATCTGGCCGACGGTAAAGGGAAGTAGCCCGCAGGCCAGCGCATTGACGGTGGTGGCGATATCATCCGGCTGCCCCCAGCGCTTCATCGGTACCAGCCCATCGCCAATTAGCTGGTCATATTTCGGCTTCACGGTGCTGGTCATATCGGTTTCGATAATGCCCGGCCGGATCTCGTAGACGCCGATCCCCTCCTCTGCCAGACGCAGCGCAAAGAGCTGGGTAACCATGCTGGCCGCCGCTTTCGAGACGCAGTATTCGCCCCGGGAGATTGAGAGGCTGTGGGCGCTACAGGAGGTAATATTGATAATCGAACGGTGATGCGCGTCTGACTCTCCCTGCTGGAGCATGATCCGGGCGGCACGCTGGCAGAAGAAGAACATCGCACGGGTGTTAATGTCCTGGCAGTAATCATAGTTTTCCGCCGTAACCTCCAGCAGATCGCCACGCTGCTTTGCCGCGGTGCCCGCATTGTTAACTACGCAGTCCAGCCGCCCCCACTTCGCCATCACCCGGTCGAGCATCTGCTGCTGGACCGCAAGATCGGCAACGTCTCCTGGCACCGCAAGTGCTTCAATGTCAAACTGTTGCAGTTCAGCGACCATGCTCTGCTGGCGTGCACGGCCCTCTTCGCTATCGCGGCCGTTAATGGCAACGTTAAACCCCTGCTGTGCCAGCGCCAGCGCACAGGCTTTGCCTATGCCGCGCGTGGATCCTGTTACGAGGGCGACCGGGCGTTGTGAATGGCTCATAGACGACTCCCAAAGGCTAAGTAGTAGATTTCAACTAGATAGTTGATAACCGTTTAGCAGTATAGGAAGCGAGCAAAAAGAAAATAATGATCGACTTCTCAAAATCAACTAATTAGTTAATAATTAAGTAATGATCGTTAACGCGATGATTTAAATGGAGAAATGATGAATGATATCAAAGGGAAGCGTAGACACGCTCCGGAACTGACCCGTGGGTTGATCCTTGAGGCAGCGAAGAAGGAGTTTGCTGAGAAGGGTTTTGACGGGGCACGGGTTGACCAGATTGCCGCCCTTGCGCAGGTAAATAAGCAGATGCTTTATTACTATTTCGATAATAAAGATACTCTGTTTACCCATGTGCTGCAGGCGGCGTATCAGGATATTCGCGCTAAAGAGGCGGCGCTGAAGCTGGATCATCTCAGCGGTCGGGACGCTATCCTGGCGCTGGTGGACTTTACCTGGCACTACTACCTGGCGAACCCGGAATTTATTCGTCTGCTGAATAGCGAGAACCAGCTTAAGGGGCGTCATCTGAAAGAGCTGGACAGCATCGTGCCGATCAACCGCAGCTGGATCACCATCACCCAGCAGATCCTCGATCGGGGCGAGCAGGATGGTTCGATTCGTCCGGGCATTGACGCGATGCAGCTCAACATCAGCATCTCCGCGCTGGGCTTTTTCTATCTGATTAACCAGTCAACGCTGTCGATCCTCTATCAGCAGGATCTGAAGCAGCCTGCCGCCCTGGATGCCCGGCTGGCGGTGATGCGGGAGACCATTGCCTGCTGGCTGGCACCCATTACGCAACGCTAGCTCCCCGGTGGCGCTTCGCTTACCGGGGCTACAATAATGATACCCGCCAAAAAAAACAGGCCCCGAGGGGCCTGTGAGATTACTTCACGACGCGTAGCGCCGGACGACCACCGCGCGGCGGCGGATCGTTATCTGGCTCGTTGTCATCGTCAACGTGATCGGGTTTGTCGCCGTCGATCACCGACATCACGGTTTCGCTGTCAGACGCTGCCGTTTCGTCATCGTCATTAACGGTCACCGCTTCGCCATCGTAGGCCGCTTCCGGCTCAAACATGGTGCCTGCGCCGTTCTCACGGGCATAGATCGCCAGCACGGCGGCCAGCGGCACGTAAACCTGGCGCGGCACGCCGCCGAAGCGCGCATTGAAACGCACTTCGTCGTTTGCCAGCTCAAGGTTACCTACTGCGCGCGGAGCGATGTTGAGAACGATCTGCCCGTCGCGGGCGTACTCCATCGGCACGCGCACGCCAGGCAAGGTCACGTCTACCACCAGGTGCGGCGTGAGCTGGTTATCCAGCAGCCATTCATAGAATGCGCGCAGCAAATATGGACGGCGTGGAGAGAGCTGTGACAAATCCATGCGTATTAACCCCGGCCGAGGCGCATTTCGCGTTCGGCTTCTGTCAGAGAAGCGAGGAATGAGTCGCGTTCGAAAACGCGGGTCATGTAGCCCTTAAGCTCTTTCGAACCGGTACCGCTCAGCTCAATGCCCAGCTGCGGTAAACGCCACAGCAGCGGTGCCAGGTAGCAGTCTACCAGGCTGAACTCATCGCTCAGGAAGTAAGGTTTCTGGGTAAAGACCGGGGCAATACCCAGTAGCTCTTCACGCAGCTGCTTACGGGCGGCATCGGCCTGGGCACCGGAACTGGTGACGATAACGTTCATCAGCGTGTACCAGTCTTTTTCGATACGGTGCATGTAGAGACGGCTCTCACCACGCGCAACCGGATAGACCGGCATCAGCGGCGGATGCGGGAAGCGCTCGTCCAGATACTCCATAATGATGCGAGATTCCCACAGGGTCAGCTCGCGATCTACCAGCGTCGGTACGCTTTGATTCGGGTTGAGGTCAATCAGATCCTGAGGCGGATTATCCTTTTCCACATGTTCGATTTCGAAACTAACACCTTTTTCGGCCAGCACGATGCGGACTTGGTGGCTATAGATGTCAGTAGGACCAGAAAACAGCGTCATTACCGAACGTTTGTTGGCAGCGACAGCCATGAAAACCTCCAGGTATATTCAGAATATTACTACTGCAAGTCACACAGTGACGAGCCAGATGTAAGTAACCCATCCACCCGCGAACATTTCATTGTTCAACATTTAAACAAAAAATGAACTATCCCCGGCATTTGGGCAGAAAATTGGATGATAGTTTACCAGATTTTGCGGCCTTTGTGGTGAGGGTATTCCGGAAATGCTGAAAAAGAGGTGGGAATCAATCTATTACTGTGGATATCTTGATTTTTGTGCA
>JBCNNW010000003.1:0-122620 GCA_039594205.1 Pseudescherichia sp.
ACGCCGGGTGGCGCTGGCGCTGACCCGGCCTATAAAGGCGGAACCGTGCACCCTGTAGGCCCGGCAAGCGGTGCGCCGCCGGGCAAGAGAGAACGCCGGGTGGCGCAGGCGCTTACCCGGCCTGCAACGGCACAACCATGCGCCGTGTAGCGTGGCAAAGCGTTAGCGAGCCTTGCGGCGCAGCAGTTTGAAGGCAATAAACAGGAAAGCGATCCACACCGGCAGCAGGATGGCGGACATCCGCATGCTGTCGATGGTGCACATCAGCCCCAGAATCAGCACTAAAAAGGCGATGCAGACATAGTTGCTGGCCGGATAGAGCAGCGCTTTAAATTTGGTCTCGCGGCCCTGACGACGCATCGCCGCCCGGAACTTGAGGTGCGCGAGGCAGATCATGATCCAGTTCAGCAGCAGGGTCGCCACCACCAGCGCCATCAGCAGGCCAAAGGCCTCTTTCGGCAGCAGGTAGTTAATCAGGATCACCAGCGAGGTAATGCCTGCGGAGAGCATCAGGGAGTTAACCGGCACGCCGCGGGCGTTAACCCGGGTTAAAAATGCCGGGGCGTTGCCCTGCACCGAAAGGCCAAACAGCATCCGGCTGTTGGAGTAGACGCCGCTGTTAAACACCGAGAGCGAGGCCACCAGGATGATAAAGTTCAGCGCCGAGGCGACGATGTTGCTGTCCAGCTCGTGGAAAATCATCACAAACGGGCTGCTGTCGGCTTTGACATCCACCCACGGATAGAGCGCCAGCAGCACCACCAGCGAGCCGATATAGAAGATCAGAATACGGTAAACTACCTGATTCACCGCTTTCGGGATTGTGGTCTGCGGATCGCGCGCCTCGGCGGCGGTAATACCGATCAGCTCCAGACCGCCGAAGGAGAACATGATCACCGCCAGGGACATGATCAGCCCGTGCCAGCCGGTAGCGAGGAAGCCGCCGTGCTGCCAGAGGTTATCGAAGGTAGCGCGCTCACCGCCGTGGCCGGAGAAGAGCAGCCACAGGCCAAAGCCGATCATGGCGATGATCGCCAGCACCTTGATCAGCGCAAACCAGAACTCCATCTCACCGTAGAGGCGGACGTTAACCAGGTTGGCGGCATTAATAATGATAAAGAACGCGGCGGCCCAGATCCATGTCGGCACGTCCGGCAGCCAGTACTGCATGTAGATGCCCGCAGCGGTCAATTCAGCCATGCCCACCAGCACAAACATCACCCAGTAGTTCCAGCCGGAGAGGAAGCCCGCGAAGGGACCCCAGTATTTCCAGGCAAAGTGGGAGAACGAACCAGAGACCGGCTCCTCGACCACCATCTCGCCCAGCTGGCGCATAATCAGAAAGGCGATAATCCCGGCGATGCCGTAGCCCAGCAGCACCGCTGGCCCAGCCATTTGAATTGCCGGCCCGATGCCCAGAAACAGCCCGGTGCCGATAGCGCCGCCCAGCGCGATAAGTTGAATATGACGGTTTTGCAAACCCCGTTGCAGCGTCGGCCCAGTCCCCGACGCGCCATCTGCCTGTTGCTGGCCAGATGCGATTGACGCGTTTTTCACGCCCTACCCCTGTATCTTTTTAGAAAGGGGCATCTTTTAACACTTAGCGTTACCGGTAGCAAGCGAACGAAAAGGCTGGCGCTGCCGCCAGCCCTCGCGGCATCAGCAGAGTAACGCCCGGTGGCGCTTCGCTTACGCGGGCCTACAAATCTACACCGTTTCCAGCGTAGGTCGGGCAAGCGCAGCGCCGCCCGGCATTTAAAAAGACTAGAAGTCGTAGCTCATGGAGACCTTGAGGGTACGCGGATCGCCCCGGAAGATGTAGGTGCCGAGATCCTCAACGCCGGACCAGTACTTCTCATTGGTCACGTTATCCACGCCCACGCGCCACACCATCTCGTTAGCATCCTGGTTCAGCGGCATTCGGTAGCGGACACCCAGATCCAGCGTGGTGTAGTCATCCAGCTTTTTGGTATTGGCAGCGTTGGCATACTGTGAGCCAGAATGGTTCACGCGCGCCGTGGCCGTCAGGCCCTCTACCGGCTTGATATCGTACTCGGCGCCAAACACCATAAAGACGCCAGGAACACCAATAGCATCCTTGCCGTCGTTGATACCGTTCTGCGTTTTGGTCATCTCGGCATCGACCCAGGTGGCGCTGCCGTTAAGGCGCAGGCCGAGCACCGGCTCACCAAAGACGTTCAGCTCCACGCCGCGGTTACGCTGCTCACCGTCAAGCTTGTAGGGACCGTCGGTACCATATTGAATGGCAGAGGGTTTTTTGATCTCAAACAGCGCCAGGGTACCACCGATGCGACCGTAGTCGATCTTGACCCCTATCTCATTCTGCTTCGAGTGGGCGATGCCGGTGCTCTGACCAAAGTTCGAGGCGCTTCTTGGCGCCACGGTGCCCGGTTGCAGCGCTTCGGTATGGTTGGCGTAGAGCGACAGCTCCTCCCATGGCTTATAGACCACGCCATAGGTTGGCATCCAGCGGCTCTCTTCATAGCGCGAGTCACTCTGTTCCGCTCCCGTGGCGTTGTTGTAGTTACGCACCACCACTTTCTGGTTACGTGCGCCAACGGTGAAGAGCAGGCTGTCATCCAGCACGCCCAGGGTATCGCTCAGCAGCCAGCCCTGGGTGCGGCTCCGGCTGGTGGTACGCGGATCGCCATAGTTACCGCCAAAGCTGGTAACAGGCGGCATTGCCACATCGCTCGGATGGTAGATGTTGATGGTCGGATTGGCAGCCGCGGAGGACATCCGCCATGCGGTTCTGTCGCGTTTAATTAGCGCCGAATAGCCAACGTTAATTTTATGTGAGACAAAGCCAGTATCGACATTGCCGCGCAGGCCCAGCATGCCGCTGTTAGCATCGATATAACGGTTGGTATCCAGACGGCTTGCCGTCGCATCACCGTTGGCGTTGAGCAGCTTCGGCGAGCTGTAGGTACCAATTTCATGGGCCTGCTGCGCACCCGTGGCGGCATAGGCGGTCCAGGCGTCGGTCAGGTCATACTCAGCACGCGCCACCCCGAACTGGTTGTCGATGTCGTTGTAGCTCCACGTCTGGCTGAAGTTGGTGCTGGGATCCGGCACGTCGGGAATGAAATTGACGCCGGTAATATTGACCCCCATGCCGCTGCCGTGGAAGGTCTTTTTCTGATAAGCCGCATCCAGAGAGGTACGCAGGCGATCGCCCCGGTAGTCGAGTCCGACAGAGGCCAGCGTAGTGCGGCGACGATCGTGATCCAGCGGCGCTTCACCCTCGCGGTGCAGCAGGTTAATGCGGGTGCCAAACTGGTTGTTATCGCCGAAGCGACGCCCCAGATCCAGCGAGCCGCCAACCATCGCCTGACTGGTGTAGTCGACGCCGACACGGGTCGTTGGCGTCTCTTCCGCATGCTTAGGCTCAAGGTTGATCATACCGCCCACGCCGCTGCCCGCCGCGCCGTTCAGCAGGCCGTTGGCCCCTTTAAAGATCTCGACACGCTCGATCATCTGAGTATCCACCACCTGACGCGGCACCACGCCCGGCAGGCCACTCATGGTCATGTCGTCACCGTCGAGCTTAAAGCCACGAATGCGATAGGTTTCAGCCGAGTTGCCGTAGCCCTGCACCGGCTGGACGCCCGCGTCATTGCGCACCACGTCGGCAATGGTTTTGGCCTGCAGATCCTGTACCGCTTTGGCGGTGTAGCCGATGACGTTAAAGGGAACGTCCATCGCCTTCTGCTCACCGAGCATCCCCAGACGGCCGCCGTGCGCAACCTGACCATCCAGATAGGCCGGAACCGGCACGTCGCCGCCGGGGGTAAACTCGCTGGCCGGCGTCGCCTGCACAACGATCGTATCTTCCTGATTGGGTTTACTGGTGTCAGCGGCTGCTGCCTGCGCCGAATGGGCTACCGCGCCGATAGCCAGCGCAAGTAAGGACTTGCGCAATGTGAGAGCATTCGTTTTTATGTTTCGCATCATTAACTCATACAAGAGCGTGGATTAAAAAAATGGCCCGTTGCCGGGCCGATTGCATTACCGATCTAACGCGATACGGACAACGCTGTCCGGACCGTTAGTCGAGTGATCTTTATTGAAGGCCTGCTTAACGGTGACATAGAGCGTCTGGCCGTCGGCGGAGACCAGCAGGCTGTTCGGGTTCGGCGGCAGATCCCACGACTGCTTCACTGCATAGGTGGTGCCGTCGAGGCTCAGGAGCTTGCCGGACTCACGCTGGCTGATGTAGATCTCGTTGCGTTTCGGGTTGAACTTCACCGACAGCGAGTCGCCTACCTCGAGCTGCTTGATCACCTTGCCGGTGTGGATATCCAGCACCAGGGTGGTTTTTGCTTTTGAGTTATCGGTCACGAACAGGCGACCGGTGGCGCTGTCTTCCGCGAAGTTAAGCAGCAGCGCCTCTTTTTCCCCCAGCGGCTTCCAGCGCTTTTCCACGCGGTTGGTACGCGGGTTGATGACCAGGATTTCACCGCCACCGTTGGCAGCATAGATACGTTGGGTTTGCTCGGAGTAGTGCAGGCCGGTCATCCATTTACCGGTGTTCTTGATGCGGGTCTTCAGCTTCATGGTTTTCGCGTCTACCACCCAGATCAGGGCCGGATCGGCTACCGCGCCGATGTAGAGCAGACCGTTGTGCAGCAGCACCTGGCGCGCACCGTACGGGAAGCCCTCTTTATTGCGCTCCGGGAAGATGGCCCGCGCCAGCACTTTGCCGTCGGTGGTGCTGATGGCGCTGATACCTGCATCCAGCGAATTGGTGACGTAAAGTGTTTTACCGTCCGGGGCGATATCCATGCCGAAGTTTTTCAGATCGGTATGGGTTGATCCGATCGTTTTTAAGGTTTTAGGATCGAGCTTGTAGACCACCCCGCCCTGCACGTCTTTGAACCCTTCCGCGCTGGCAACGTATAACGCGTCGCCCGCCGGGCTTAACGCCAGCTCATATACCCCCTCCGCCAGATCGCGCTTCACAACGTTACTCTGCTGAGCAGCCGCTGCCTGCGTTTTTTGCGCCTCGACGGCCGGTTTTGCGCTGGCAGACGGGGTGGTATTACAGCCGCTCAGCGCCATTGCCATGCAGAGGGCCAGGGCAGAGGTTTTCATTTTCATCAGGAGCATCCTTAACCGTTCAAAGTCATTCATCAGGAAGGCAGCGCGCAGGCCAATGCGGCCCGATCAAACGCTAAAGAGAATGAGAACTATACTCATTATGAGTATGCAATCAAGAATAATTACCTTGTAAAAGCGATAACCTGCCAGCGCGGTGCGCCAGCAGGCAGGAGTAATAAAATGTAAGGAGGGCTGCTACTGTTTGGTCAGAAGAAGTGGCATTCGGCAGGGAGCAAAATCGGTATAGCCTGCACAATGCCCGCGGTAATCCTCGAAGGCATCGACAAACTGGCTACCGTTCCATAAAAATTGACTCTTTGTCTCACTTACGCCGGATGAGTTACCGAGGAAGAACCCCTCTATCATTCCATCGTGATAGGTGTCGTTGCTGTTATCTACCCACTGGATAATTTTTTTCAGGTCCGGTGAGACGATATACCAGAGGTTTCCGGCGTTATAGGCCCCTTTCCAGCAGGATGCATAGATCAAGGTGTGGCCTGCATCCAGTCTTGCTGCGAACCACTCTTCCTGCTCAATATCCTCCGAACAGTCGCTCCCCTTCCCTTGCAATATGGTCGGCAGTAACTGTTTTTTGAAGGTATTAAGCTGGTCGGCGCTGAGTTGATGCCCTTCGGCATCAAGGACAGGCACCTTTTGCAATACCGGTACGGCTCTGGGGAGAGGAACCTTGCTTTCATCCCGCGCCCCTTTGCTGAGTATGGCCCCCTGCGTGCCGACTCGCCCCTGAAACTCATCCATTTTCAAAAGAACCGCGTTTGAACCCGCTGATGAAAATGTATATGTGCTAACGCTATCCCTGAAGGTAATTTTTCCTTTGCTGGAGAGTGCCGCCATAAAGGCGCCGTATTGGCTTTCGTTCATCTTCCAGCTAACGTCACCACCCTTTTCAAGAGGACCAAGAGAGGTTTTATTGATGATAATTTCTGGCGTGGACTTCTGTTCAGAATGCGTCGAGGGGTCATTGTTGGTTAGCAGAACCCAGTTTTCCACTTTTGTCGCCGGGCCAGCCTGGCGGCTGAGCATCACCATGGCGACGTTTTCACTACTCATGGCATTTTCAGTGTAGCCTGCAGCCCGGCAGCTCAACGTATTGTCACAGCCCAACTCCCAATCACCATGCGAGAAAAAGACGTTTTCCTGGCTGCTTTTTGCTAGCGAGTGAGTCGACACCAGTGTAGATATAGCGATGACCAAAAACAGAGAAAAACGCTTCGTGCTGTTTAAAATCCTGTCCTGTTTCATTTCACATCCCTTTATTAAAACGGCGAGGCGGTAAGGTAAACAGGCACAGAGTATATCGAGTCTCGCACCCTATAGGTAGCGACCCCAGTAAAGATGGGGTTGCAAGTTAAGATGATAAAGATTATCTTTCTCATTACTGAATAGTTGAGTAAATAACTCAGGTATTCAGTACGACATTGCTCACATTGCTTCCAGTATTTACTGCCCGCCCTGCGCGGGCTTTTTTTTCGCCTGCATACGGACGTGCGTTATGGTTACAGTTTGCCTTTAAGCTGGATAAAATAGCGTTGTAACCTTAAGTAAGTGATTGAAATAAAAGCGTCATATTACGGACTTATTCTAGGATAAATCTTACTTACTGGAACAGCACTGGTCATTATGGAAATACCTCTCTCCTCGCGCCAGTTAAATGCCGGCATGTTGCGCATAGCAGTACCGCACGTGACGCCCGACTGCAATAATCAGCAGGTGATGGCGCTCTTTAGCGACCACAAGACGCTGATCGGCCTGCCGGTACTGGAAAATAACCGTCCGCTCGGCATGATTAACCGGCATATCTTTCTCTCCCAGATGAGTCGCCCCTTTTTCCACGAACTCTACGATCAAAAGAGCTGCATTGCCTTTATGGATAAGACGCCGCTGATCGTCGAAGCCCGCGCCGGGCTGGAGTATCTTGCTGAACGGGTAGTCGAAACCGGTGACAAAGCGGTGACCGAGGGGTTCATTCTCACCGATGAGGGACAGTACCTGGGAATGGGTCTGGGCATCGACCTGATTAAAACGGTCTCTGACCTACAGGCCAGGCAGCATTTTCAGATCATGCAGAGCATAGAGTATGCGCGAGTGATCCAGGAGTCGATGCTGAGCCGCTCGCGACAGGGCATTGAAGAGAGTCTGAAGGACTGGTGTCTCTACTGGCAGCCTCGGGACTGCGTGGGCGGCGATATTTACGCTTTTCAGCGCGACGAGAACGGCTGGCTGGTCGTGATTGCCGACTGCACCGGCCACGGCGTTCCCGGCGCGTTTATGACTTTTATCTTCGCCTCGGCGCTGGAGAAGGCACTCTCCCAGGCTCCAGCGCATGAACCGGAACGGCTGCTGGCCATCGTTAATCGCCACATTAAGCAGACGCTGAGCCAGCTCCACCCCAGCGCCGATCTCAATCAATCTAATGACGGCTGCGATGCCATCGCGATGTATGCCGACAGCGTCAATGGGCAGCTTATCTGGGCCAACGCCCGGATGCACGCCTTTATGCTGGGCACAGAAGATGACGAGGTGAGCGTGCTGGAGTCCGACAGAAAAGGCCTCGGCTATACCGACACGCCTGCAGATCAGCAGTGGCGACGCTATCAGCGCCCGCTGCGATCCGGCGACCAGTTAATGATTGTTACCGACGGCGTGACGGATCAGATCGGCGGCGAGCGCGGCATTATGTTTGGTAAAAAACGTATTCAGTCATTGTTATTACAGCACCGTACCCTGCCGATGCATGCCCTCTCCGGCGCGCTGCTGGCTGGGCTTCAGGCCTGGCAAGGTCAGGAAGCGTCGCGTGATGATATGACGTGGTTTGGTTTTCGCTGGTGAGACACAACATGAAATTAAGTGACCTGCAGGTCAAGGAAGCGGTCCTGCTACCGCTGATTACGCTACAGAGGCAGAGCGCGGTAGAGCTGTTTTATACCGGCTATTTCTCGCAGCAGCATATCGTGGCGATGGGTGACGTGGTGCGGGCATGGCTCGATAAGCATGAATCCTCGCTGCCGCTGCGCCGTCGGCTCTTCTCTGTATTTATTGAAATGGGCCAGAACATTGTGCGCTACTCCAGCGACGAGCGCTACATCGGCACGGACAAAGAGGAGCTGCGCTTTGGATCGCTCTGTCTGCATACCGATCATGCCAACTACTATCTCGAGGCCGCTAATCTGGTGGGTTATGAAGAGTCCTCTCTGCTGCAGAACAATCTCGACGTGTTGCGCGCAATGACCCAGGCCGAAATCAAGCAGGCCTGGAAACAGAACTTACGCAGTGAAGCGCCAGCCACCAGCAAAGGGGCTAATATCGGGCTATTGACCATGGCGCGAGATACCAGCGAACCGCTGGAGTATCGCATTCATCCTCTGGCGGCCAGTTCACTGTCCGCTTTCCACTTAAAGGCCACCTTTTGCCATGACTGATACCACACTGCCCACCGCGATCATGCTGGCAGCAACCTCTGCCACACCGGAAGTGAACTTTGACTTTACGGCGCATCATCTGGTGTTAAAAGGTGAAGCCTACCCGGAGAACGCTGCTGCTTTCTTTCGCCCGCTGCTGCAGGCCACTGAGAGCTGGCTGCAGGATCTGCCTGCGGGTTCCGCCCCGCTGCAGCTGCACGTGGCGCTAAGTTACTTCAATAGCTCAAGCACCAAGCTGCTGTTTGAGTTTTTTGAATCCCTGAACGGGTTTGCAAAACGCGGTAAAGCCTGCGAGCTACATTGGTACTACGATGCTGAGGACGATATCTCCGAAGAGTTTGGCCAGGAGGTCAGCCTCGATTTCCCGGCGCTTGCCGTCTTTTTAACGCCGGATCTTAACGCATGCTAGATATTAATGAGCTTTTCCAGGAGGAGTATGCCGTCCTGGAAGACGCCCGGGTAGCCGCCGCCGATGCGCGGCTGCCTGCTGAAGAGTGCCGTGAAAAGCTGTGGACGGTGGCAAAACATTATCAGCGGCTTATTCGCCAGTCCTACCGCCTTATCTCCCGCAGCGATCGCGCCGAGCGTGAATTAACGCGCATGAACGATGAGCTGCAGAAGCTGGCGGCCCGCCTTGAGTATGAAGCCACCCACGATCCGCTTACCGCCGTCTACAACCGCAGCGCGATCATAAATCAAATCAATCGCTCTCTGACCCAGGGCAACGTGGCGCTGATCCTACTGGATATCGATCACTTTAAACGTATCAACGATGAGTACGGTCACCCGATGGGCGACAAAGTAATTTGCTCGCTGGTCTCCCGCATACGTCACGCCCTGCCATCGCAGGCATCCATTGGTCGGGTTGGTGGCGAAGAGTTTACAATTCTGCTGCCTGATGCCCGCCTCGAAGAGGTGATAATTATTGCAAGATATATTCATGCGTCGCTTAATGCTTCGCCGCTGGACTGTCTGCCTCAGCAATACGTCACGGCCAGCTTTGGCGTTAGCCTTGGAAACCGGCACAGCGATTTCGAAGCCTTATATAGCGCGGCCGACGTCGCGCTTTATTCGGCAAAAAAACGCGGACGTAATCAGGTTGCTTTACATGAGTCACTATTTCACTCTGAACTTAAATCAGCCGCTGTTTCCCCTTTCGCTGAAAGCCTGCGTGCGGTATAAGCCGCGCGCAGGATATATTATATTTTAAAGGACGCCGTTCTCACTTAGCAAATAATATCCCGACGGTTGCGATAGACTAATTTTACGGGACGAATAATCGTAAAATCGCGTGAAACAAATTCATTCGTCGTCAAATAGCGCTCTTCATCCTTTTCATCAACCCATCGCCAGAGCGCCGTAAGCGCATCATAGCCCAGGTTTTTTTCGCCTGCAGGCGTCTCTACCCGGTACTCTCCGGACGGCAGGTAGCCCGAAGAGAACTGTAAATGCTTACCCGGCTCACCCTTTATATGATGTTCAATTTTCCTGAACCCCACAGGGACTAAATGGAAGCTATAAAAGGGTAAGCTATTAATTTTTAAGTTAGAAAAAGTTGATATAACTTCGTTCTCTCTTGTTAATACTACCTCTTTAAGCGTCACTTTTGAGGATGGTAATAGTTCCGGGAACAGGCATTCCACTTTGAAATAGATTATTTGCATACATGCCTCTGGCTATCATACTTTGTTATGAGAACTTATATATCACCTACATGTTATAGCGTATTAAACAGCAAACGGTATTGTTTTCAGATTATATCGAATTCAACCGACTGATAATTACACAAATTTACATTTGTAAAGCGTTGAATATTAATTACTGAGAGAATTTTTGTGACGCTGTCGGCAAAAATATCATACAGCAGCCTGGCCAAATTTAAGATAATAAAATCTCTCTTAAATTTACTGTAGTGCCGCTTAATGTTATATCCAAAAATTAATCAGCGGCCCGCGCTCCCCATAAACCGGATCGCGATGCGGAAAAGGGGCTTTGGCAATAGCGTTTAACATCTCCGGGGTGGGTGCACCGCGACAGAGATCGAACTGCTGGTCTGGCGGGTATGCTCCTACCACGGTAAAGTCATCGCTGCTACGAATATTACAGTGGCCCGTCCCCGCAGGCAGTAACGCCACGTCCCCAGCCCGCACCATCGTCTGCTGCCCCTTCGGGCCGCCGAGCATAAGCAGAGCTTCACCACGAACAAAGGCCAGCACTTCATGAGCATTGCTGTGGTAGTGATGATAGGGGTAAATGCCATCCACCCACTGTGCAGGTCAGCCGTTTTTTTCAAACATCTGCTGCGCCGTGGCAACCGCATTTTCATCAGGGGTAAAAGCCTGGCGGTAAAGAATAACGGGTAGCTGTGGGTTATTAGGCACCCAACCGTTCGCGGTCAGTAACAGAACAGAAGTTGAGTCGGTTGCGTCCGCCATCGTCTCTCCTCCAGAAAAGTAGTGGTTATTTTAGCGTAGCTACTTCTGCATTCGATGCCAGAAGCACGTCAGCACCTGGCGTAATCTCCTCTTTCCAGCGGTGAAGATGGTAATCTTGGCACGACCTTCTATATTTCGAGAAGTGCATCACATACCGGAGAGGTAAATATGAGATTTAAGGGATTAACCAAAGGCTTTTTTATCCTGATACTGCTGGTTGTTACGCTGGCATTTTTTGACATTATGACGCCCTACTACTCGGCTATTCTATGGGCAGCGATACTGGCGGTGATATTCCAGCCGCTCAAAAACCGCCTGCGGGACAGGATTGCCGGGCGCAACGGGATTGCCTCTCTGCTGACGGTGCTGATTATCTGCCTTATTGTCTTTACACCATTAGCGATCATTCTCTCTTCGCTGGCGTTTGAGGCCAATACGGTTTACAGCAAGCTCCAGGACAACAACACCCAGTTCCCAGCGGTAGTTGCCGATCTGATAGCACATCTGCCAGGCTGGGCTCAGCAGTTCCTGGCCGATCACGATCTGAATAACGCTACACAGATCCAGCAGCAGCTTTCTCAGGTGGCGCTGAAAAGTGGACAGTACCTTGCCGGCAGCGCGTTTCTAATTAGTAAGAGCACCTTCAGCTTTACCATTAGCTTTGGCGTCATGCTCTACCTGCTCTTTTTCCTGCTGAAAGATGGACCCTATATCGTAAACCAGGCGCTGGAGTCGCTGCCCCTGTCGCGCTATGTGAAGCATCATCTGTTTGCAAAATTCGCCGGCGTTTCCCGTGCGACCGTGAAGGGTACGGTGGTGATTGGCGTGATACAGGGGATACTTGGCGGTATCGGCTTCTGGATTGTCGGCATCGACGGTAGCGTGCTGTGGGGCGCGCTGATGGCCTTCCTGTCGCTGATCCCAGCGGTAGGCTCAGCCATTATCTGGGTGCCAGCGGCCATCTTCCTCTTTGCCACCCACCAGATGTGGCAAGGCTTTTTCATTGTTGGTTTCTTTGTGATTATCGTCGGGCTGGTGGATAACCTCCTGCGCCCGGTGCTGGTTGGCAAAGACACTAAAATGCCCGACTATCTGGTGCTCATCTCTACCCTTGGTGGCCTTGAGATCTACGGTATTAACGGCTTTGTGATCGGGCCGCTGATTGCCGCCCTGTTCCTGGCCTGCTGGAATTTGCTCTCGGGGAAAGATCATCAGGGCAACGCCGACGAACTGGACGATGAGTTTATCGAGGAGGGGCGACAGCCGCCTGAGTCTTAACCGTACGCGACGGCCAGGCTAGCCTGGCCGTCATTTCGACCCGCCATACATATACAACACCACTGACTCCTACCCCGCCCTGCTTAATTACCTCTAAACACATACAAAATTTCTATCATTATCTGATGACATATCAGGCTACAAATGTTAAGTTTTACAAAATTTTAATAATCAATACAAAATCTTATGGGTAACACACATCTGAAACAAACTGAACGCATCTATTGGGTTGATGCGCTTCGCTTTATTGCTATGTTCCTGGTCTACATAGGGCATTTAGGTCCTGCCGCAGGACGGATTTATGGTTTTGTCTATCTCTTTCATGTCCCCCTGTTCTTCTTTATCTCCGGACTCTTTTATAAGCAGAGTGTTAAAATAACGGAAACCATTAAAAACAGCTTTATTAAGTTAATTATTCCATATTTCTACTACTCTTTACTCTCCCTGGCTGTTTACGTTCTTTTTTTACAAAAAGACATAAGCACCTTGCCAGCGCTGCTACTACAACTGCTGGAGGCTAAAAGAAATGTTATTGAATATGCCCCTCAGCTCTGGTTTTTGCCCTGCCTGTTCCTTGTCATCACTATTTTTTCAATACTGCATCGCGTAGTAAAAAAGCCACTTGTGATTATGCTTACAGTAGTAGCCTCAATGGCGCTCACAATATTTATCCCGCAAACCCCGGTATCCTATAGTCCAAATCTACCTTATGGGTTTGATAGTGCACTATATTATATATTATGGTTCGCGCTGGGATTTTGTATAAAAGGTAAATTCATCTCATATTTCAACCATAACGGGTGCGTACAAAAGACAATCACTGCGCTATGTGGCTTATTTGCGATTATGTGCTTCTTTGGCCTTCATCAACATTATGCAAACGCCCTAACCGAAATTATTGGCGGTAAAGCCTATGTATTGGTATGGACACTGCCAACTCTCATCTTGTTTATTGCCTGTATCCCATTAGCAAAACAGCTAGCGAACATAAAGGCGGTGCGATATCTGGGAAGCAATACGCTGTTCCTGTGTGGTTATGAAGCAATAGCAAAAACCTCATTTATTGCTTTCATTGGTATTGCCGGACATAGCTTAAACGTTGGGGATGAATATTATACTGTAGTTTATATATCAATAATCATGTTCATCCTGTTTAAAATAAAATCACACCTGGATGCAAATAAATAATATGCGATTTTTTTTGGATGATGTCATGCGATATTTCAGGAGAATCTTGTGCAACCGTTAAATGCGAGTCTGACCCGGGCTGTAGCCATTGCCATGGTAGTTATGCTGCATATGTCAGCTAACTCATTTGCCTCATATGGCGACAACTGGTGGGTTTCACTTACCTATGACTCGCTGACGCGAGCATGCGTGCCGCTATTCTTTATGCTTTCCGGCGCATTATTACTACAAAAAAGTGAACCTGCCGCCCTCTTTTACAAAAAAAGAGTGGCTAAGATCCTCATCCCCCTCATATTCTGGTCATATGTCTATCTACTCTATCGAAAATATTATGTTGGGGAGTCTGAGCTTTCTTTATCACCCTTAATGCTTCTTAATGGCCCAGTCTATTATCACCTGTGGTTTCTCTATTCTATTATTGCTGTCTATCTGTTTATTCCGATGCTGCGGTATTATGCTATTAATGCTACCAACCACGTTAAACTTTTGATTTTAGCCTTCTGGTTTTTTTCACAAAGCATTCAGCCATTTGCCGCAATTATCGGATGGAATTTATACACGGGCATAGATTTGGGTTTTGTCAGCCGTTTCTTTGGCTTTGTATTGCTAGGTGAATATCTTGTCAGCAACCGCTACATGCTTAAAAAACAGGCTCTGCTCGTGGTATTTTTTATATCCACACTGTTAACAATTATTCTTACTTACAAAATATCGCAGCAAACCGGCGTGGCTAACGAAGCGTGGTTCCAGTATCACTCCCCGCTTGTTATTACCGCGGCTATAGCGCTATTCCTGTTGTGTATGAACGCCAGAGTAAAACTACCAGCGATCCTCGAACCTGTTTCGACTTACTCATTCGGCATATACTTTGTACATATTATTGTTATGCAGCAGATCTCGGTGAGGTTCATTTTTAAACCTGAGTATTTTAATTCAGCATTAAACATTATCCTTATACCGCTAGCCTTTTGCGTAAGCATGGCTATATCAACACTCATTTGCATCACTTTTTCGAAGATCCCTGGGCTGCGAAAAACAGTATAATGCAACGGTGGCATAATATGTGGGCTGCAGAAGCAGCCCACCACGTTAGATAAGGCAGTAATCGACTTCTGCAATAGCAACATTTTCCGCTGCGTTAGCAGCAAGTGAGATAATTATCTCCTTGCCAAAACCAACGTCTTCACGGGAAATAAATAATTCGCCCTCTCTGGTAAAATCATTTTTAATCAGTACGCCGGTATCCGCATTGGTAAAATTTATGCCTGCCGGTAAACGGAGGGTACCGGCTGCTGCATTATCCGGTATAGAAACGATACGATACTTGATGTAACACTGTTTACCATAGGGAAGGCTGATATGCATAACGTTTTTATATACGTTACCCGTTACCCTTGCGCTCAAGCTAACCTTACCGTCCTCTTTATAGCCGTTATAACCTCGCCACCCCTCCTGAATCATATTCATGGGTACCGGGCCAATTTTACCATCTATTCCTGAATAGCAGTTGCTGCTTTCAAAGATAAACTGGCGGGAGTCAAACTCTTGTGGTCCCGTAGGTGCAACAATGTATAAAACCTTTGTCTTAGTTTGCGAAAATGTATTGCCGCTGATCAAAACGGGAAACGCAAATCCTCCCTGCAGGGTAGTGGATTTTTTATCGATCCAGATATCAATATTATTCAAAATAAAACAGTTGCCGACAATAACCTTTCCTGCTTCAGAGTTAGGGTTTGAGACGCCTTCAGGCAGCGCGATATTAATACCCGAATATTGATTATTTTCTATCTGCCCGCCAGCCACATAGAGCGTGGTATTGAAGCCAGCGATAAGCCCCACTAAGCCCTCTGATAAAGTGCAGCCAAAAAAGGAGTTTGAACCACTGTAACCCTCTTCGCTTACGCTCGCCCCACGATCGCATAAGACAAACTCACAGCCATACCAGCGATTCTGGTCGGAAGCGCCTTCATTTGCGCCTGAGACCTTATCTACCCGGCAGCCCGTTGCGCACCATAGTGCCCGGCAGGCAAACCAGTTGTTAAGATAAACAATACCCCTAAGATTCCAGCCATAATCAAAGTAGCGTATATGTACATTGGTAAAGGTGCAGCCACGAATATGAAATACGCCATTATTAATGGTTTCGTCACTGCAAATGCCACATTTAGCATGAACGGCTAATGAGGGTCCCTCCAGCATAATGTCCTGTATATGCACCCCCGAAATACCATATAATCCAAAAAGATAGCCATCCAACGATGCCCGAATCTTGAAAGCGTTAACATAGCCCTGCACTTTAATCATTGGAAAGGCTTTTGACGTGGTAGCTGTTCCGCCATTTCCCCTGATAGTGATAGGCTTATCGACGATCAGTTCCCTGGTGATAAGGTAGTTTTTGCTGGGCGTGGTTAACTCCAGTACGCCTCCCCAGGGAGTGGCATTAATTGCTGCCTGCAGGCCGTCAGAGTCATCATTTACCCCATCACCCACCACGCCTACGAAGTCCATAACGCTCAGCGTGTTCTGGGCTGTCAATCCCAGCTGATGAGCGTCTGTGTCTGCGGAAGTTTCATGGTTATTAATATTTCCCATACAAGTTCTCCTCAAGAAGTTGGATAATAAATTCATTGTTAACGTAGTTGGCCTCAACGTCAGATACACTCATCGGTAGCGGCATACTGTAGGTTAAGTTAACCTCACTCATTTACCACGATAAACTTTCTCGCATTTGCACTCTAAAAAAATAACCGCTACCTTTAAATTCTGCCCTCCTTATTCTGGTGCTCAATCTGTGAAAATTGCTCTTGCTCCTTTTGTACTCGTATGCCTGACAGCCTCGCCGGGGTCGTATGCTGGAGAGAACGGTAGCCTCTCTATTTCTGGTCAAGTGGTCGAGTCAGGGTTCATGGCTACCGTCACGCCTGATGGTCAAGGCGCTATTCAGCGTGGCACCTCTATCCAGGTCGTTACGTTGCCCGGCGACGATCGCCGAAAAGTGGTCATTACCGCCTGGGATTAAAACCCTGTAATCCCAGGCAACCTGTCTTCCGGGCTGCATCCAGTCAGCCCGTCAAATATATTAATCGGTTAATTTCTGTTATTTATTAAATGAATGAATGTATTTTCATTAATATAATCACGTCAAATATAATAAGCATCGCAAATTGCTTTGCATCAATAAAATACGTCTTTTTTATTGATGCATGCAAATCTGTGTGCAATTGTAAGCTCAACAAATCAAAGCTCATCTTTGTTCGATCTTAACTTGCCAAGGAAATAGAATGAAAAAATCACTTATTGCCGCAGCAGTTTTAACTGTATCTTTTGCTGCACCCTCTGTTTTTGCTGCCGAGTCCAACGACTCCGGTACTTTAACAATCAACGGTGTTATAAAAGGCACAACCTGCCACTTTGAATCCGGTGGACAAACGGCACATATTCAGATGCAGCAGATTGGCACTAACTCATTACAAACTCTATCGGCGGGCAACGCCTATGCTGGCTATACCAACAAAACCTCTACTCCTTTTAAAGTCGTATGTGACAACGCTACTACCGTTCCAAAAATAAAGTTTGTTAGCGAGCAATTTGGCGTACAGGGTGAAGACAGCGTCACTAATAATACCTCAGGTGACGCAGAGGGTGTGGGCTATGCACTTTTTGTTAATAACAATCGTGTTAATACTGATGGTCAAAACACTATCGCCAGTACTCCAAGTCCAGATGGTAAATATACATTTGATATCTCTGCGCAGTACGCCAGGCTGCCAGTTGATACAGTCAAAGCAGGCACTGTAAATTCCAGCGTTACCCTCATGGTTATCGCAGACTAAGGCTATTTTCCGGCAGCACGCTGCCGGATTTCTCTTGCGGAGAGAGGATAATGAAACGGATTTTTGCGGCTCTGTTAGCCGTTGCGGCGCTACCTGCCTGGGGCGGGGTTTACATCTATGGCACCCGCGTCATCTATCCGGCGGCAAAGAGAGAGGTCACCGTTCAGCTCATGAATCAGGGCGATCGCAGCGCACTGGTTCAGGCCTGGATTGACGATGGCGATATGCAAACGCCACCGGAAAAATTGCAGGTTCCCTTTCTTCTGAGTCCCCCCGTGATTAAGGTCAACGGCAATACCGGACAGCAACTTAAAATTAAATTTCTCAAGGCAAACTTACCGCAGGACCGGGAGTCGCTTTACTATCTTAACGTGCTGGATATTCCCCCTAATGCTGACAACGAGGCTGGAACAAACACGTTAAAGTTTGCCCTGCAGAACCGAGTCAAACTTATTTACCGACCAACTAACGTAGCTGGCGTTAATAAAGAGACATTTTCTAAAATACATATTAAGCACAATAACAATGGCCTCACCGTTGAGAACAGCTCTGCAAACTGGCTGACCATAACTGAAATTAAAAGCACGGTGAAAGCTAATAAAGAGACATTGATGGTGGCACCGCATGCCAATATCAATCTGCCTGGCGCACCGGCTGCCAATCATTATGCCGTCACGCTTATCGATGATTACGGAAACTATCTACGCGAAAACATCAAAAGTAATTAATAGTCAAGGAAGCTACCATGTATAAACTTAACCTAATTACTTTAGGGATAGTCTCCTCTTTGCTTTTGCACATTGTGTCTGCCAGGGCTGAGACATTCGACACCCAATTTTTACACGGTGGATTAAAAGGAACAAAGGCGTCTAATCTACAGCTTGACGGCGATGCCCCCCTGCCCGGCACCTACGATTTAGATATTTATCTTAATGATGAATGGCGTGGGCGCTATAGCCTGATTGTTGCTGACGATCCGGATAAAACCTGCTTATCGCTCTCCCAGCTACAGCAGATAGGTATTAAAACAGAGACCTTTAAAAATCTTAATGCAGAAGCGTGTCTTGCGCTACATGACGCCGTCCAGGGGGGCAGCGTTAACTATGATATGAGCCAGCTGGCGCTCAGGCTCACCGTTCCTCAGGCCTGGGTTACCACCCACGAACGTGGCTATATGCCGCCGGAAACCTGGGATCGGGGAGTTAATGCCTTCTATACCTCTTACTACGCCAGCCAGTACTATAGCGACTACAAACAAAACGGCACCAGTAAGAATAGCTATGTGAATTTCAATAGCGGTCTGAACCTGCTGGGTTTCCAGCTTCACTCCAGTTCTAACTATACCCAATCCGACGACGATCGGGGAAAATGGAAGAGCAATACGCTCTATCTGGAGCGCGGTATTCCCGAGATCCTTAGCACTGCGCGCGCCGGGGATATGTATACCGATGGCGAGCTGTTTGATTCAGTACGTTTCAACGGCGTCAGACTCTGGCGCGATATGCAGATGCTGCCTGACTCAAAGCAAAATTTCACGCCTGTAGTAAGAGGGATAGCCCAGAGTAATGCTCTGGTTACCGTGGAGCAGAACGGTTTTGTGGTCTATCAGAGTGAAGTTCCCCCCGGCCCGTTTGCTATCGATGACTTACAGCTGGCGGGCGGCGGCGCTGACCTGGACGTTACCGTGAAAGAGGCGGATGGCACCACGACACACTACCTTGTGCCCTTCTCCAGCGTGCCTAAAATGCTCCAGCCAGGCGTGGTAAAATATGACGTTGCCGCCGGGCGTAGCCATATTGAGGGTGCCAGCGATCAGGCCGACTTTATGCAGGGAAGCTGGCAGTATGGCGTTAATAATTTGCTGACGCTCTATACCGGTACGATGCTGTCGAACGATTACAACGCTTTTCTGCTGGGTACCGGCTGGAATACCGGTCCTGGAGCCTTCTCGCTGGACATTACCCGCTCCCACAGCAGCCAGGATGATGGCGCAACCTATGATGGACAGAGCTATCAGATTGCATGGAGTAAATATTTGTCATCCACCGGTACACAGCTATCGATGGCAGCCTGGCGCTACTCCTCTAAGAACTACCGAACCTTTAACGATCACGTCTGGGCAAACAATAAAAATAGCTACCATCACGACGATGACGATGTGTATGACATTGCCGACTACTACCAAAACGATTTTGGCCGAAAAAATAGCTTTTCGCTTGCCGTTAACCAGGCGCTGCCCGCGGGCTGGGGCTCGCTCTCTGGTAGCGCCCTGTGGCGTGACTACTGGCAGCGAGGAGGAACCCGCAATGATGTCCAGTTAAGCTATTCAAACAGCTGGTCACGCGTTACTTATACCCTCTCTGCCAGCCAGTCCTACGATGAGGATGACCGGGAGGATAAACGGTTTAACATCTACTTCTCGATTCCTTTCTCGTGGGGTGATGATATCTCCACGCCACGGCGTGACCTGTACGTCTCTAACAGCACTACCTTCGATAATGATGGCTACCAGTCGAATAACACCAATATTAACGGCATCGCTGGCGCCAGGGATCAGTTTAACTATGGTGTGAACCTGAGCCATCAGCGCCAGGATAATGAAACCACCGCCGGGGCAAATCTTGCCTGGCATGCTCCCTTTGCGACGCTGGACGGCAGCTATAGCCAGTCTAACCAGTACCACCAGGCAAGCGGCAGCATTCAGGGTGGCGTAGTTGCCTGGGGCGGCGGAGTGAATTTTACCCATTCACTCACCGAAACCTTTGCCATCATTGATGCGCCGGGGCTGGAAGGCGCTGTAGTACAGGGAAACAGGTACAACACCACCAGCAGCAAAGGCAGAGCAATCTATAGCGGCTTAACCCCTTATCGTGAAAATACGCTGCTGCTGGATACGTCCCATACCCAAAGCGACGTCGCATTAAACGGCAACCGCAAAGGCGCTGTACCTTATCGTGGCGCGGTTGTGCTGGCTAAGTTTGATACTGACAGTCGGAAGCCGCATCTTTTCACAGCCAGACGCCCGGACGGTTCACCGCTGACCTTTGGCTATGAAGTGGAAGATGAGGCGGGCCAGAATGTGGGCGTAGTTGCCCAGGGCAGCCAGCTATTCATTCGTACCGATAACGTGCCGCACTCTGTACATGTCGCGACAGATAAGCAGCAGGGTCTCTCCTGTATTATCACGTTCGGTAAAACAATTGACGAAAGCAAAATTTATACTTGCCGCTAGAAGGGATCACTATGCGTATTTTACTGGCACTTATTACGGTTTTTGCTGTTTTTCAGGCGCAGGCTTATTGTTATATTACCGGCACTGATAAGACCCCAATAAGAAAAGCCAATCCTGTCGAAATTAATCTTGATACAGCCAACAGCAACCAAGAGATACCCATTACTTTTATTAGCGGAACTCCTGAGTTCAAATGCTACGCTAACTTTCTTAGCGGAAACACCTTTAGTTTATCGACCCTGGCTAATGGTAAAGAGCAATTCTATTCGATAAAAAACAATATTCATAACGTAGTGATTGGAATATCATTGGTGAGTACAAAGTCATCAACATCTAACTTTACTGGAGAATCCTCTTCTGGCGGCAAAGCCTATGCGGCAACACACATTGATGACCAACTACAATACAAGCTAAAATACAGCCTGAAATTTAACCACGCGGGCAGTGTTAATAACATTCTGGATGTCAACCAGGCGGTTATACTCGAAGATAAATTAATTTTAAAACCATCTTCCTGTAGTTTCATTGGATGTATTTATGGTAACAATAACACTGGGCAGCAATATGTCAATGAAGTACCGATAGTTGTTAAATACACCCCCACCACCTGCACCTTCAAAAATCAGGCGATCTCAGCCCCGGATATTAGCTATCACGAAATTGATAGCAACGGCTTTGCTGTACCGAAATCCCAGCAGCCAGAGCTTCAGTGCAGCAGTATTACCGGCGTGGCGACCAGCAATATCCATTATCATTTTGAGTCCATCAGCGCGACCCAGGGCAATATCTTAAAAAACGATTTAGAAACGCTGCAGGGAAGCGCAGGAGAAGTAGGATTCCAACTAATGAATAACAACAAAGCCATTAATTTTCCCTCCAGTGAGCAATTTACGCTCGCCGACCGGGGGAGCGCCTTGCTGAACAACACAATTTATCCGCTCAATCTCCAACTCCGCTATGCCCGCTATGGTAATAAGGTGTTTGCTGGCAAGGTCCAAAGCAAGGTCAAAGTCGTTGTGGATTATGATTAAGAGCAAGCGATAACAAACTCACCTGTGGTTCTTGAACCATAATGAGGTAAAAGACCACAGGAGAATAAGATGTCCGAACAAGCCTATACCATTCCTGACACCATGACCGCGATTGACATTACCCAGCCCGGCGGGCCGGAGGTTCTGCAGGCGACAACGCGCCCGGTGCCCTCTCCTCAGGCGAACGAGGTGCTGATTCGTACCGTCGCCGCTGGGGTAAACGGTCCGGACGTGTTGCAGCGTAAGGGGCAGTATGCACCACCGCCGGGGGCCTCTGATATCCCAGGCCTGGAGGTATCCGGTGTGGTGGTCGCCGTGGGCGCTGAGGTGCAGAACTTTGTGCCGGGGGATCGCGTTGCAGCCCTGATTACCGGCGGCGGCTATGCTGAGTATTGCACCGCCCATGAGAGCAACACCCTGCCGCTACCACCCGGACTGAACTTTGTCGAAGCGGCGGCGTTGCCGGAGACCTTTATGACGGTCTGGCTTAACATGTTCCAGCGCGGCCAGTTTAAAGCCGGTGATATTATTTTGATCCACGGCGGCGCGTCCGGTATTGGCACCACGGCAACCATGCTGGCGAAGGCCTTTGGCGCAGCCAAAATCATCACTACCGTGGGTTCCACCGAGCATCGCGAGGCCAGCCTGAAGCTCGGCGCAGACGTCGCCGTGCTCTACAAAGAGGAAGACTTTGTCGAGATTGTTAAAGAGGCAACCGACGGCCACGGAGCAGATATTATCCTCGATATCATCGCGGGTGATTATGTTGCGCGAAACTATGAGGCCGCGGCGATGCACGGGCGCATCGTGCAGATAAGCGTACTCGCCGGTCCCGCCAAAGAGCTAAACCTGTTCCCGATGCTGTCCAAACAGCTGATGCATATCGGCTCTACCCTGCGCTCGCGTTCGCCCGCCGCTAAAGCTGAAATCATTGAAGAGCTTAACGACCACGTCTGGCCGCTGATTGAGGCCGGGAAGCTTAAACCGCAAATCTACAAAACGTTCCCGCTCGCGGAGGCGGCCGATGCCCACCGGTTACTGGATGAGGGAACGCATATCGGCAAGGTTGTTTTGATTGCCGATGAGGATCACGCAAAAGAACGTATATAATCAGCCGTAATATGACAAACGGGGGTTATAGATGGATCAGCTGGTGGCGATACGGGCCTTTGCCCGGGTAGTAGAGGCAGGTAACTTTACCCGGGCAGCGGATTCGCTGGAGATGCCGAATGCCACCGTCAGCAAGCTGATTCAGGAGCTGGAGGCGCACCTTGGCGTGCGCCTGCTTCAGCGTACCACCCGCCGCGTGACGGTCACCCCCGAAGGACGCGACTACTACGAAAAGAGCGCCCGCATTCTGCGCGATCTGGAGGATATAGACACCTCCTTTAACGCGGTCCGCAGCAAGCCGCGTGGGCTGCTGCGGATCGATATCGGCGGCTCTACCGCCCGCGACGTGCTCATCCCTATTCTTCCCGAGTTCATGACGCGCTATCCGGATATCCACATCGATCTGGGCGTATCCGATCGCACGGTGGATCTGATCAGCGATAACGTGGACTGCGTGATCCGCGGCGGCCCACTGGAGAGTTCATCGCTTATCGCCCGCCACATCGGCTCGGCAACGCTGATTACCTGTGCGACACCGGAGTACCTGAAAGCCTTCGGCACGCCTGCCTATCCGGACGAGCTAAAAAACGGCCACCGGCTGGTGAGCTATCTCTCTCCGCAAAACGGCAGAGCCTTCCCTTTTCGCTTCGAGCACAACGGCGAGAAAACGGATATTAAGATCGATCACCGTATCGGGGTCAACGAGAGTAACGCCCATCTGGCAGCAGGCCTGGCGGGGCTGGGGGTTATCCAGACCTTCAGCTATTCGACGGCTGAGGCGCTGCGCAACGGCACGCTGGTAGAGATCCTTAAAGCGTGGCGCCCGGCGCCCTATCCTTTTCACGTGGTCTATCCGCAGAGCCGTCACGTCACGCATCGGCTGCGCGTGTTTATCGACTGGCTGTTAGAGCGCTTTCCGCAGCGGGTGGCGGGAGCGTGATGCAGGCTCCAGAGACGGCTATAAAATAGTCAATTCATCGCGCATGCTGCCAGCGGCCAGGTTATAAATAGGGAAAGATCGTTGCGGATATTCTCCTATGATGCGGCTAACCATGATCCTGCTGGGTATAGATTTTCTGCGCTCACACTGGCGCGGATTGCGCCGCTTCGGCTGGCTTACGCTCATTGCTGGCGTGGTGCTGTTTATCGATGCGCTGGACGGTGCGCTGTTCTTCCCTATCGAGCTATTCGCTTCGCTGCTGCTGTTCGAAGGCTGCGCGACGCTGATGGTGGCTCACAGCGGCATGGGTGGCCAGCGTATTTTGCGCTATGTAAAGGGCGCGGCGTTCTCGCTTGCTGCGGTACTGATCCTCGCCGGGAACCACGATGGCAATTTCCTGCTGTCGATGATCTTTGGTCTGCTCTTCCTGTTTGACGGCGCGCTGCAGATCGCCTCCGCGGTTGTCGTCCGCTATCAACGCTGGCGGCCTGCGTTGTGGGGCGGGATCGTCGAGATCGTGCTGGCCCTGTTTTTCTTCCAGCCCTGGCCCTCAAACTATGCCGGCACCGTTCCCTACTGTCTTGGCCTGGTGCTGGCCTTTGCTGGCTGGAATCTGTTTATCCTTGCGAATCGTGTCAGGCGAGCCGCGGCTAATCCCGGTCTGAAAGGCGAGGAGTTTATGGAGGAGACGGATGTACCTCCCCCTGCGGTTGTAGAGTGGGATGGCCCGCCGGACGACGATGAAAAAGCCCTGACCGTTCACGTCTGGACGCCGGTAGGCTCCGCAGCAAGCGAGGCCGTTCCGCGTCCGGTTATCAGCCGCTATATTGCTGCCGTCGATCGCAACGGCGTTATCTCCACCGGACATGCTGCGCTGGAGTCTCCCGGCGGTATCTATATCAGCCTCTACCCGGCCGTGCAGATCGACCGCTCACCGGATGCCTTTGCCCGCACGCTACACGCCACCGCAGAGAACGACGTACCAGGACAGTTTCAGCCGGACTATGCCACGGAGTCCGTGCAGTGGTGTCCATCGACGCGTAAGGTGCGCATTCGCAACTACAGCGAGACCCGGCTGGCGGCATTCTGGGCGCATTATCGTCAGAATGAGTCCTATAACCTGACGCACCGGAACTGTTCCAGCACCGTGGCGCGGGCGCTGGAGGCCGCGCTGGAAGGCTCGGTCGGCAGGCTGTGGCAGGCGCGCGGATTCTGGATGGCGATGGGTAAGCTGATGTCTACCCCGGAGCTGTGGGTGGCCCTCCAGCTGCGCAAGCGCGCGGAGACGATGGCCTGGACACCTGGACTGGTGCTCGACTATGCCCGCGCCCTGAGTATGCTCGCTGATCCGCGTCCGACAGGCTGGTTTAACACCGTCGGCCGCGCGCTGAAAAGAATGTTCCACCGTCGGGTGGCCTGGGAGAAGGGTGAAAGCGGCGAAGGGATGGAGGGGGAGTGATCGCCCCTCATAGCACTATTCCGCCCCGGACTGCGCATACTGATAGAGCCGGTCGCGGGCGAGGTTTTTCATCTTCACTTCACACATGATGTCAAAATCCGCAAACGACAGCGCCCAGTCGTTCAACGTCGGATTGAAAAAGAAGTCAGAGTGCGCCCTGAGTTTGGTTTTTGGCACGCCAAGGCTACTCTGCTCCGGGAAGCCCTGCTCGGGGATGATCCCCTCCTGCGAAATGGAGTAGTGCATCACCGGCCTGACACCCTGCCACGACGCCTTAACCTGGTCAATGCGTGGGTCGTTGGGCTGGATAAACTCTGCCTCTTTCACCCAGTGATGGTGAATATCCACCACGATTGGGCAGAGGTCTTTCGCCTGGAGAACATCATCCAGCGAGCAGGAGATCTCGTCGTTCTCGACGGTCAGCATTCGGCGGGCCTCCGGGCTAAGCCTGCCGAATGCGCTTTTGAACCCGGCAAAGCCCGCCTTACCATTCATATGGATGTTGATTTTGAAATCCTGGAAGGTTTTGCCATAGCCCATCAGCGTGGCGCAGAGCGTATGGTATTCCACATCCTCCAGCGCGCGCTCCACCACCAGCACATTATCCGAGGCGAGCACCGAGTACTGCCCAGGGTGAAACGAGAGGCGGATGTCATTCGCGCGGGCGAAATCACCGCACTTAGTGAAGAGCGGATAGAGTTCCGGCAGGAACTCTTTATACAGCGCCGTGGCTTCGGGTACGGTGTAGAGCGGCAGCAGATCGCTGCCGATGCGCATCATCCGCAGGTCAGGCGGCAGCTGCGCCAGCTCCTGAAAAAGCAGATAGAGGTTGGTCAGGTTGGTCGCTGACAGCGTATAGATCAGCGTTGATCGTGCTTCACTCTCCAGACTCAAAAATCGCGTACGGGTGGTGGCTTTAAAGGGAAAGCGCTGCTTTAAATCCGGGTCCAGAAACTTACAAGCGAAGCCTAATTTCATGTGTCCTCCATAAGGTAATCTCATAGGAGTTTAGCAGGCGTTGCCGTAGTCCTTCTGTTTAAGCAAAGACGCTATACTATCGGCACATTTTTTAAGGCTGCCGTTACTGATATGAAAAGAGTTAAACCCCGCACTGTTATTCTCCTTGTTGCTGTCGCTGCGCTGCTGGCCTGGTGGCGGGTTCCGCACTATAGCGATGAGGATAAGGCCTACTATGCCTCCGTACTCTGCACGGTGAAAAGCAGCTCGCCAGAGGCAGGACTGAGCGAGATGGAGCAGATGATCGAGGGCGGCAATTCGGATTATGCGTTGAAGAAAACCCATTTCTCTTCATCGCTGGGCAAGGAGATGCTTCACGGCTGGGAGCAGCTTAGTGCTGCCGAGAAGCAGCGCGCAATAAACGCGCCGGAGAGCTGTTCCAACCTGCTGCTGGCCAGGATGAACAGCTAGTCGAGGTACTGGCTGAAGCGCAGAAGATAGCCGTCAGGATCCTGCACCAGAAACTCCCGCTGGCACGCCTGCGTGTCGCCCGTGCTGTAGACGTTGTCGCGAAGGGGGCGGTATAGCGCAACGCCATTGGCCTGCAGGCGGGCGACAATCGGCGCGACATCATCTACTTCAATTTGAAAATTTACGCCCCGTCCCAGCGGCCGGACAAGTTTAGCCGTATTCCAACCGCTATCGTGGTACTGCTCAAGCATCAGCTGCGCCTCGCCTATACAAACGTAGGCAAACTCCGGATCGTGACGTCTGATCATGACAGAAAATCCAAGGATCTCGACGTAAAAGTGCAGCGAGACAGGGAAATCCGTTACGGTCAGTTCAGGAACCATGCGGTTCCAGTAGGGTTGGTCAGTCATTGTTAGCGTCCGTACGTCTATTTAATGTCGTAAGTGGTAAGTAAAGGTAATAAAATCATCAACAAAGGCCCCCCTATTGATCCTGATTCAAACAAGGATTAGTCTTCTCTTATAGTTCAAGGGGATACGACTTATAACAGGATAATGTAAAAACAATGCGATACGGAACCGCAATCTCAGCTGGCTTACTATTATTAGTAGCTGCCTATACTGCCTTCGTACTTTTTCTACCTACAAAGATTGTTGGCATTCATAGAGATGGGAGTTATATAGATGTCTTGGTTGAGAACTTCCCCTATACCGATCAAGGTAAAATAACATGGTGGCAGAATAACAGCTCAATGATGAGAGAGTATTTTAACATTCCTTCCGCCTCGGGGAATGGTCAATACCATATTAGCTTTTGGGATTTCAATGAGGGTTACAAACCCATCGGTAAATACGATAGATTATGCTTCGAAGATTTTAAGGTGAATGCGAACTGCATCGATAAGAATAAGCTAATGGAAATAGTCAGTAACAAAGATGGGCAGATTAGCTTATTAACAGATAAGCGCTATGAATTAAAAAATGGCCAGTTCATAAAAACCACAAAATAAAAGCTGAAAACTTTAACGCATTATGAAGTTACCGAGGAGAAAGAATATCCAAATATAAAAAATTAAAACATACAACAACTCAATGGCAATCCATATAAGCAAATAAGCAATAACTTATCTTTTACGCATGTAACGGAATGCTTTATAGCCTAACTTAAGCGGGGTGAGAAAATAAAATATTGGAGCAACTATCAGCATTGTTATTGAATAAGCAATGATAGTAACCTGATCTTTATACGCAACCGTATAGATCCAAACACCTGTCATGATTAGGACGAGTATCATAGCAGCAATAAATCTTATATTAAGCTCACTTAATAGCCCTGGATACGATGAACCCTCTTTTTCAATATAATGACGTAAAGCAGTAATATCTTTGCCTGTGAATCCGCTTTCATGCAGATTTTTTTCCATTTCGAAAGCATTCATATCGTCACCAAAACTGTGAGCTAAGCGCTATGACAAATCATTCAGTTTGCAGAAGGGTTAACGCATTGAAGCTAGATGGCACGCCCTACAGGATTCGAACCTGTGACCTACGGCTTAGAAGGCCGTTGCTCTATCCAGCTGAGCTAAGGGCGCATTGCGCGAGATGCCCCACCTAAACGGTGGAAACGCCTGGGATTATACGGTCAACGCCCGTTGAGTCAATGGCTTTGGCGTCAGATGCTGGTGAAATGAGCATCGAGCCGCACTTTACGTCCCCTTCCCGTGCGAATAATGCAAACGTTAACTGACAGCGCGGCGCGCTTCTGACAAACTATACACAATCCCCTCTCCTTCAATTTACAGATGGAATCTTCTCTCTGATGGTAGCAAAGATTATTGATGGTAAAACGATTGCGCAGCAGGTGCGCTCTGAGGTTGCGGAAAAAGTGAAGGCCCGCATTGCGGCAGGATTTCGCGCCCCAGGGCTGGCCGTTGTGCTGGTAGGCAGCAACCCTGCGTCGCAGATCTATGTTGGCAGTAAACGCAAAGCCTGTGAAGAGGTGGGCTTTATCTCCCGCTCTTACGATCTGCCGGAAACCACCAGCGAAGCCGAACTGCTGACTCTGATCGACACGCTTAACGCCGACGGCGAGATTGACGGCATTCTGGTTCAGCTGCCGCTGCCAGCAGGCATCGATAACGTGAAGGTCCTGGAGCGTATCGCGCCGGATAAAGACGTTGATGGCTTCCACCCCTACAACGTTGGCCGCCTGTGCCAGCGTGCGCCGCGTCTGCGTCCCTGTACCCCGCGTGGTATCGTGACCCTGCTGGAACGCTACAACATCGATACCTACGGCCTGAACGCCGTGGTGATTGGCGCATCCAATATCGTTGGCCGACCGATGAGCATGGAGCTGCTGCTGGCAGGCTGCACCACCACCGTCACCCACCGCTTCACCAAAAACCTGCGCCAGCACGTTGAGAACGCCGATCTGCTGATCGTCGCCGTGGGCAAGCCGGGCTTTATTCCTGGGGAGTGGATCAAAGAGGGGGCAATCGTCATTGACGTGGGCATCAACCGCCTTGAGAGCGGCAAAGTGGTCGGCGACGTAGTGTTTGAAGACGCCGCCTCGCGTGCCGGCTGGATCACCCCCGTTCCGGGCGGCGTAGGCCCGATGACCGTCGCAACGCTGATTCAGAATACGTTGCAGGCGTGCGAAGAGTATCACGACGTAAAGGAAGCATAAGATGGCAACGTTCTCTTTAGGTAAACATCCGCACGTTGAGCTGTGCGATCTGCTGAAGCTGGAAGGCTGGAGCGAAAGCGGTGCTCAGGCGAAAAACTTTATCGCCGATGGCCTGGTCAGCGTCGATGGCGTGGTAGAAACCCGTAAGCGCTGCAAGATCGTGGCAGGACAAACTGTTACGTTCGACGGTCAAAGTATCACTGTAACTGATTAATTCCGCCTTAATGGCCCTTAATTCATAAGGGCCATTGCTCGATCCACGTCAAAGAATAACAAATTCGTCTGACTTCCCAGCAGATTTCTGTTGCGGCCCGCCATGGCTTAAATCACGATAAGTAAAACGTTCTACTAAAACGTTCTACTTACAATTCTACTAACAACAATTACGCCATCACCAGGGTTTCTATAATTGGGGGAAAACCGCATGAGTCTGCTGTCGGGGTTCGTAAAATCGCTCTCGAAGTTATCAATGATTGGCCGCGCATTGATGCTGCCAATCTCACTGTTGCCTGCCGCAGGTTTGCTGCTGGCGTTTGGCGATAAGTTTCACCTGCCGCTGATGATGAACGCCGGTGGGGTTATCTTTGATAACCTGCCGCTGCTGTTTGCTATCGGCTCTGCGGTAGGCCTGGCGTCGGAGTCCGGCATTGCCGCGCTGTCGGCGGCGGTCTCGGTGTTTATCACTAACATGACCATCGGCACGGTGCTGTCAATTACCCCGGAGATGGCCTCCCAGGGCGGCAAGTATGCCATGGTAGTCGGCATCCCGACGTTGCAGATGGGCGTCTTTGGCGGCCTGATCTGCGGCATCCTGGCCGCATGGTGCTACAACCGCTTCCATACCATGCAGCTGCCGGAATTTCTCGGCTTCTTCTCCGGGAAACGTTTTGTGGCGATTGCCACCGCGTTCCTGTCGTTCCTGCTCGGCCTGCTGCTGCCCTACGTCTGGCAGCATATCCAGGCGGGTATCGATGCGCTGTCGGTAGTGGTGAACGGCGATAACCAGGCCGCGTCGACCTTTATCTTCGGGTTGGTGGAACGTGCGCTGATCCCGCTTGGCCTGCACCATATCTGGTATCCGTCGTTCTGGTACTCATTTGGCGACTACACCACCCAGGCGGGTCAGGTGATCCACGGCGACCAGACCATCTGGTTCAAAATGCTGGAAGAAGGCGCTAAATCGTTCAGCAGCGACACCTACCAGAACGCCGGTAAGTTCATGCAGGGCGAGTTCCCGCTGATGCTGTTTGCACTGCCTGCGGCCTGTCTGGCGATGTATCATGAGGCGCATACCCGTAACAAAAAGATTGCGTCCGGTATTCTCTTCTCCGCCGCGCTAACCTGCTTCCTGACCGGGATCACCGAGCCGGTAGAGTTTACCTTTATCTTCGTTGCGCCGGTGCTCTACGTCTTCAACGCCATCATGGCCGGGCTGTCGTACATGTGCATGTATCTGCTTCATGCGCACATTGCGAAATCCTTCTCGGCGGGCCTGATCGACTACATCTCGTTCGGTATTCTGCCGTCGTTTAACGGCTACCAGACCAACTTCCTGAGCGCGATTATGGTCGGTATTCCGATGGCGTTAATCTACTACTTCACCTTCCGCTTTGTGATCCGCCGCTTCGATGTTAAAACGCCGGGCCGCACGGAGGTAACCGCTAACGTTAACGACAAAACCGATGACGAGCTGGCGACCGAGATTGTTGCTCTGCTGGGCGGCGCGCAAAATATTAGCTCAGTAGGCTCGTGCATCACCCGTCTGCGTCTTGAGGTAGCGAAGAGCGATCTGGTGGACAAAGACGGCCTGAACGGCGTCGGTGCACGCGGCGTGGTGTTCGTTGGCGATAACGGTATTCAGGTCATTTTCGGCGCACGCGCGCAGTTTATCGCTCAGACCATGTCGGGCATGATCGGTAAGTAACCTGACGCTGTTAAGGTGATAAGGTCTCCTGTATCGTACAGGAGACTTTTCATCGTTGACTGCATAGCCGTTAAGTTCAGGGAGTGGATTTGAAGAAGGTCAGCATTATTGATGTCGCGAAGCTGGCGGAGGTCTCCGTCTCGACCGTTTCGCTGGTGCTTCGCCAAAAAGGAAAAATTTCGACCGCCACGATTGAAAAGGTGCAGCAGGCGATCGACTCGCTCGGCTACGTTCACAACGTGGCGGCGGCCAATCTTCGCGCCAGTACCTCTAACCTGATAGGCCTGATCCTGCGTGACTTTAGCGACAGCTTCTCGGTGAAGGTAATGGCCAGCACGGTGCTGGAGCTGGAGAAGCAGGGCTACATGGTCTTTCTCAGCCAGCCTCTCAACGATCATGACAGCCTTGAACGCTGCCTACTCTCGTTTAAGCAGCAGGGCGTGGCGGGTGTAATCTATCTGGCCTCCGATGCCACCACCTCACGTCTGCCGAACCTCATCCGCGCCTGTCCCCTGCCGTTGGTTGTGGTCTCGCAATCACTGCTGGAGGAGGAGTGCAATCTGGTGATGCGCGATAATCGCCAGGCCGCCAGCCTCGCCACCCGCTATTTGATCGAGCGCGGCCACCGCAGTATTGCCTATATTGGCGGCACGGAAAACAGTCTGATCCGTCAGCAGCGGCTGGCCGGGTTTCGCAGCGCGCTGACCCAGTACGGGCTGGTCAATCGGGAGGAGTCGACGCCGGCCTGCATGGAGGGAACCCACGCAGCGAGCCACGCGACCCGCCAGCTGCTGGAGAAGAACAATACTATTACCGCCCTGCTCTGCCATTCGCCTGATGCGATGATCGGCTCGCTCTCCGGCATTCACCAGGTAGGACGTACGGTAGGGAAAGATGTGTTTCTGACCCAGCAGGTGGCGCTGGTCGGTTTCGAAGATATGCTGCACGTGAACTTAACGTCGCCCTCGTTCACCTACGTATCGTCGGCAAGCGAAGAGACCGGACGCCAGGCGGCGTCGCTGATGATCCGCAAAATTAAAGAGCCGGATCTGCTGACCCAGCGCATCACCCTTTCCGGACAGCTGGTGACGCGCGAGTCAGCTTAACAGGGCATTGCCGGGTGGCGCTTCGCTTACCCGGCCTACAAAACCCGTGCGTTTTACTTCCGGCGCCAGGTGGTCCCCTGCGGGCCATCTTCCAGCACGATCCCCATCTCGTTCAGACGGTCACGCGCCGCATCCGCTGCTGCCCAATCTTTCGCTTTACGGGCATCCAGACGCTGCTGGATCAGGGACTCTATCTCCGCGACTTCACCGTCATCCGCCTGCGCACCGCTCTGCAGGAACGCTTCCGGCGCCTGCTCCAGCAGACCGAGTACGGCAGCCAGCTTGCGCAGATGGGATGCCATTGCGTTCGCCGCCTGTGAATCTTCACTCTTCAGACGGTTAACCTCGCGGGCCATATCGAACAGCACCGAGTACGCTTCCGGAGTGTTGAAGTCATCGTCCATCGCCTCAACAAAGCGCGCTTCAAAGGCATCGCCGCCCGCTGCGGCAACGGATGTGTCGGTGCCGCGCAGGGCGGTGTAGAGGCGCTCCAGCGCCGAACGCGCCTGCTTGAGGTTCTCTTCGCTATAGTTGAGCTGGCTACGGTAGTGACCGGACATCAGGAAGTAACGGATGGTCTCCGCATCGTAATACTTCAGCACGTCGCGCACGGTAAAGAAGTTGCCCAGCGACTTGGACATCTTCTCGCGGTCAACCATCACCATGCCGGAGTGCATCCAGTAGTTCACGTACTCGCCGTCGTGCGCGCAGGTAGACTGGGCAATTTCGTTTTCATGGTGGGGGAACATCAGATCCGATCCGCCGCCGTGAATGTCGAAATGGTGACCCAGCTGCTTGCAGTTCATCGCCGAGCACTCGATGTGCCAGCCCGGACGCCCTTCGCCCCACGGTGACGGCCAGCTCGGCTCGCCCGGCTTGGACATCTTCCACAGTACGAAATCCATCGGGTTGCGTTTGATCTCGGCCACTTCGACGCGTGCCCCGGCCTGCAGCTGTTCCAGATCCTGGCGCGACAGCTTGCCGTAGTTGGGATCGGTGGGTACGGAGAACATTACGTCGCCGTTGTCGGCCACGTAGGCGTGGCCGCGCTCGATCAGGCGCTCAGTGATCTCGATGATTTCGTGAATATGGTGAGTAGCGCGCGGCTCGCTGTCCGGGCGCAGAATGTTCAGGGCGTCGAAATCAGCGTGCATCTCGCCGATCATGCGATCCACCAGCGCGACAAAGCTCTCGCCATTTTCGTTAGCGCGTTTGATGATCTTGTCGTCGATATCGGTGATGTTACGCACGTATTTCAGCTCATAGCCGAGGAAACGCAGGTAGCGTGCGACCACGTCAAAGGAGACGAAGGTCCGGCCGTGGCCGATATGACAGAGATCGTAAACGGTGATACCACACACGTACATGCCCACTTTCCCGGCATGAATAGGTTTGAATTCCTCTTTTTGGCGCGTCAGCGTATTAAAAATTTTTAGCATCAAAGGTTCCGTTAAGACGTGTGTGGAGAATGAACTCAGTATGATACCCATAATTGATAACCGAAGCAGCACCCTTTGCAAGGTGATCGAACCTTGCGGTTATGCTATAACAGGCGACTATACGTGACCCACAGCTGGGTCGATGCTCTACACTACCGGAACAGGATGCAAAAATGGTTACTTTCCACACTAATCACGGCGATATTGTAATCAAGACTTTCGATGACAAAGCGCCTGAAACTGTTAAGAACTTCCTGGACTACTGCCGCGAAGGTTTCTACAACAACACCATTTTCCACCGTGTTATCAACGGCTTTATGATCCAGGGCGGCGGCTTTGAGCCGGGCATGAATCAGAAAGCAACCAAAGACGCGATCAAAAACGAAGCGAACAACGGTCTGAAAAACACCCGTGGCACGCTGGCGATGGCCCGTACCCAGGCCCCGCACTCTGCAACCGCGCAGTTCTTCATCAACGTGGCTGACAACGACTTCCTGAACTTCAGCGGTGAAAACATGCAGGGCTGGGGCTACTGCGTATTCGCCGAAGTGGTTGAAGGCATGGACGTAGTTGACAAAATCAAAGCGGTCTCTACCGGTCGCAGCGGCATGCACCAGGACGTTCCTAAAGAAGACGTGCTCATCGAAAACGTGACCGTCAGCGAGTAATCGTGGCGACGCTTTTCATCGCAGATCTCCATCTGTGTACAGAAGAACCGGCGATCACCGCCGGTTTTCTGCGTTTTCTGGCCGGTACGGCGCGTGATGCCGACGCACTCTATATTCTTGGCGATCTCTTTGAAGCCTGGATTGGCGACGACGATCCCAATCCCCTGCATCAGCAGATCGCGGCCGCTCTCAAGGCGCTAAGCGACAGCGGCGTCCCCTGCTACTTTATTCACGGCAATCGTGACTTCCTGCTGGGCAAGCGCTTCGCTCGCGAGAGCGGCATGACGCTGCTGCCGGAAGAGGTGGTGCTCGACCTCTACGGTCGCCGGGTGCTGATTATGCACGGCGATACCCTCTGCACCGACGACGCGGGCTATCAGGCGTTTCGCGCGAAGGTTCACCAGCCCTGGCTGCAAACGCTGTTTCTCGCCCTGCCGCTGTTTATCCGCCATAAGGTGGCCGCGAAGATGCGCGCCGACAGCAAAGCGGCCAACAGCAGCAAATCGCTTACCATTATGGATGTGAACCCGCAGGCGGTGAGCCATGCGCTGGAACGTCACAAGGTACAGTGGCTTATCCATGGTCATACTCACCGCCCGGCAGTGCACGAGCTGACCGCCAACGGTGAACCGGCTTTTCGCTGCGTATTAGGGGCCTGGCATAGCGAAGGCTCGATGATCTGCGTATCACCAGAAGGTGTGGTACTAGAATATTTTGATTTTCGAGACTATTGTTGATTTCTATGATGCAGATCAATTACATATTCTCACATAAAAATTAAAAAGAGGATCTGCCTTTGAAAGAGTAGTGCTTAATGATTATAAACGGAAATTTTATCCAAGAAGTTGTTTCACGCATTCATGCGAATATAAGCAACCAGTCACTCTGTTCCTATGCAAACTGGACGCCACTCAATGGAAATTATTCTGATAGTACCTATCAGGGGATCTATGCGCTAAGATATCTCCCTGCTTATTATTTCGAGTATGCTGTTTTGGCGAACATACTTAGCTGTCGGATTAGACAGGGAGAATACGATTCTCTTAATATTGCCTCATTTGGCTGCGGGCTTTATCCTGACTACTTCGCTCTTGAGCACAATTTAACACATACTCATTTTACCTATGTTGGTTATGACTCTAGCGATTGGCAAACGCGTAAGCTCATGCCTGACGCCAGGCTACCGCTAATTTTAAGCAATCAACCCATTGATGATATTAATGAAGCTACGCTGGGCCTGTTTGACGTCTTTATTTTTCCTAAATCGATTGGTGATATCGGCAGTACATCTAACTTGGATGTTTTTGCAGAAAAAATTGGAAACACTAAAAAAAATAGACTTTTCTTTCTCAACTCATTCATTATCAAAGATAATATTAATAATGAAAATGAGGTTGCCTTATTTTCCAAGTTGCATGGAAAGTTACTGAGCAAGGGATTTATGACTAATGATAATCATGAGCAAACGAAGCACAAAGGCGCAGCAGGTTCAGCACTCTGGTTAATTAATAATAATTACCAATACCCCTCTGGGTTTGCATTATGTACTTTAAATAAAACACAATGCTCAACTAATTGTGCGGTACGTTACTCGCCCATACTTACTAACAAAAATATGGGGTTCCAATTTTTGGAATATAAACGATGATTATCAGTGCCAGTCGTAGAACCGACATTCCAGCTTTCTACAGTGAATGGTTTATAAACCGTATTCGGGCTGGTTTTTTACTGACCAGGAATCCTTTTAACTATAATCAGATTTCACGCGTCTCACTACTGCCTGAAGATGTCGATGCGATTGTTTTCTGGACGCGTAATCCGACGAAGCTGCTACCTCACATAGATGAGCTAACGCAGTTAGGATATCGTTTTTATTTCCAGTTTACGATCACTGGCTATCCACGCGCCCTGGATCCTAAAACGCTTAACCCGCATAAGGCACTTGATGTATTCAAACAGCTAACTGCTACAATTGGTAAAGATAAGGTTATCTGGCGCTACGATCCCATCCTGTTCTCCAATCTACTCCCGTTTAAGGAACATATCCGCCTCTTTAGCAAGCTGGCTCGCGAATTAGAAGGCCATACGGAAAGAGCGGTTATTAGCTTTGCCGATTTTTATCAGAAGACAGAAAAAAACTTAAATACTGTAGACTCGCTCATCTATAGCGATATTACACAAAACCAGGATCTCTGCATGCTGCTGGCTGAAAAGTTAGCAACTATTGCCTCCCAGCATGGACTGTCAATATTTAGCTGTGCAGAAAATATTGAGCTGGCACAGAAAGGCGTCCAGCATGGCAAATGTATTGATGAGGCCTTGATTAATTCTCTGTTTGGATTACAGCTGGCTGGCGGAAAGGATCCAGGCCAACGTGAAGCCTGTGGCTGCGTAAAAAGCATTGATATCGGGGTTTATAACACCTGCCTGCATGGCTGTAAGTACTGTTATGCTACGTTCAATAGCACTCAAGCTAACAAAAATTTCAAAAAACACGATCCGGACAGTCCTTTTTTGGTAGGCAACGCTGACAACATCGATCCACGTTTTCTAGAGCCAACGATCTTCCAGCAAAACTTATTTTAATTCTAGTGAAAATCGCTGCTGGCAAGCAGACGCAACCGTTTTCCTTGCCAGATTTCCGTGCTATTCTCTGTGCCCTGTTACGCGCTATGCCGCACATCCACAGGAGTTTTTAGACGCATGTCTTCGAGCAATAATCCGGTACGTATCGCCATCGTGATGGGGTCCAAAAGCGACTGGGCAACCATGCAGTTTGCTGCTGAAGTCCTCGATATCCTGCACGTTCCCCACCATGTTGAAGTCGTTTCCGCCCACCGCACTCCGGATAAACTGTTCAGCTTCGCCGAAGGCGCAGAGCAGAATGGCTATCAGGTGATTATTGCCGGTGCAGGCGGCGCGGCGCATCTGCCGGGCATGATTGCAGCCAAAACCCTGGTGCCGGTGCTGGGCGTACCGGTGCAGAGCGCGGCGCTCAGCGGCGTCGATAGCCTCTACTCTATCGTTCAGATGCCGCGTGGTATTCCCGTCGGAACGCTGGCGATTGGTAAAGCCGGTGCCGCCAACGCGGCGCTGCTGGCAGCGCAGATCCTTGCTACCCACGACCGGGATCTGCATCAGCGTCTGGCAGAGTGGCGTAAAGCCCAGACCGACGAGGTGCTGGATAATCCGGATCCGCGAGGTGCAGCATGAAGCAGGTATGCGTCCTTGGTAACGGCCAGCTGGGCCGAATGCTGCGTCAGGCGGGTGAGCCGCTGGGCATTGCCGTCTGGCCAGTGGGGCTGGACGACGAGCCGGAAGCTGTACCCTTTGCGCAGAGCGTAATCACCGCTGAGATTGAGCGCTGGCCGGAAACGGCGTTGACCCGCGAGCTGGCACGTCACCCGGCGTTTGTTAATCGCGACGTCTTTCCGATTATTGCCGACCGTCTGACCCAGAAGCAGCTCTTTGATCGTCTCTCACTGGCAACCGCGCCGTGGCAGCTGCTGGCCAGCGCCGACGAGTGGCCAGCGGTGTTTGACTCCCTGGGTGAGCTGGCGATTGTTAAGCGCCGGGTCGGCGGCTACGATGGCCGCGGCCAGTGGCGCCTGCGCGCCGGTGAAACCGAAACGCTGCCAGCGGAGTGCTACGGGGAGTGTATCGTCGAGCAGGGGATTAACTTTAGCGGCGAAGTGTCGCTGGTGGGCGCGCGCGGACACGACGGCAGCACCGTGTTCTATCCGCTGACCCATAACCTGCATCAGGACGGGATCCTGCGCACCAGCGTCGCTTTCCCGTTAGCCGACGCTGAGCAACAGGCACAGGCCGAAGCGATGCTGGGCGCGATCATGGCAGAGCTGGGCTACGTTGGCGTGATGGCGATGGAGTGCTTTGTGACGCCCAGCGGCCTGCTGATCAACGAGCTGGCTCCACGGGTGCACAACAGCGGCCACTGGACGCAAAATGGCGCGTCGATCAGCCAGTTTGAACTGCACCTGCGCGCTATTACCGACCTGCCGCTGCCGAAGCCGGTAGTCATTGCCCCGTCGGTGATGATCAACCTGATTGGCAGCGATCTCAACTACGACTGGCTGAAGCTGCCGCTGGTGCATCTGCACTGGTACGACAAAGAGGTACGCCCTGGTCGTAAGGTAGGCCACCTGAACCTCAACGACAGCGATACCGACCGCCTGAGCGCAACCCTGGAAGCGATCGTCCCGCTATTACCGCCGGAGTATGCCAGCGGAATTACGTGGGCACGCGCGAAGCTGTAAAACGGTAAATGCCCGGCGGCGCAAGCTTGCCGGGCCTACAAAATGTACCGTATCTACGATATCAATGGCGATCGCGCTTGTCGGCGCGCTTCGCCAGCCAGTCCCCCAGCATCTGCACCACCTGCACGAGAATAATCAGCGCCACGACGGTGACCACCATCACCTGCGTCTCATAGCGGTAGTAACCGTAGCGGATCGCCAGATCCCCTACCCCGCCGCCGCCGACGATCCCCGCCATCGCCGAGTAGCCGATCAGGCTGACCAGGGTGATGGTCAGGCCGCGCAGCAGACCCGCGCTGGCCTCCGGCAGCAGCACGGTGCAGATGATACGCAGCGGGCTGGCACCAAAAGCTTCGGCAGCCTCGATGATCCCTTTATCCACCTCGCGCAGCGCGCTGTCTACCAGCCGGGCATAGAAAGCGATAGCGGCAACCGAGAGCGGTACCGAGGCCGCAATCGGCCCGATGGTGTTGCCGAGCAGGAGCTGCGTGAGCGGCAGGAGCAGCACCAGCAGGATCACAAAAGGCACGGAGCGGATAATGTTCACCAGCACAGAGCTGATGAGATAGACTGCGCGGTTCTGCCAGAAGAGGTGCCGATCGGTGACGAAGATCAGAAAGCCAAGCGGCAGGCCGCCGACAATAGCCAGCACCGTGGAGATACTCAGCATCTGGAAGGTTTCGCCAAAGGCCAGGCTCAGATCGGCCAGTAAATCATCCATAAAGCACCTCCACCTGGGCTGTACGCTGACGGATATGGTCGACGGCAGCCTCAACCGCAGCCGGATTATTGGCGGCGGTTAAGCGAACCACCAGGATCCCCAGCGCCCGCTCACCAAGATACTCAATTTTGCCGTGCAGAATATTCACCGCCACGCCAAACATCACCGCCACTTCAGAGAGCACCGGCTGCTCGGCTGAATCGCCTATGAAGAGAATTTTCACCAGCTGCCCCGGCAGATCCTGCTGCAGCCGCGCCGGCAGAGTCAGGTTCAGGGTGTGCGAGACCAGCTGCTGGGTAAAGGGATGCTGCGGGTGGGCGAAGATATCAAACACCTCGCCCAGCTCAACCACCTTGCCGGCGGACATCACCGCCACCCGGTCGCAGATCGATTTGATCACGTTCATCTCATGGGTGATCAGTACGATGGTGATCCCTAACCGGACGTTGATCTCTTTCAGCAGGGCGAGGATCGTCGCGGAGGTCTCCAGATCCAGCGCCGAGGTCGGCTCGTCGCAGAGCAGCACGTCAGGATGATTAGCAATCGCGCGGGCGATACCCACCCGCTGCTTCTGCCCACCGCTCAGCTGCGCTGGAAAGCGGCCTGCTTTATCGGCAAGGCCCACCAGCTCCAGGATCTCTTTAACCCGAGGCGCAATCTCACCGCTGGCCCAACCCGCAGCCTTCAGGCTGAACGCCACGTTCTGCGCCACGGTGCGGGTGTGCATTAGATTAAAGTGCTGAAAGATCATGCCGATGCGCTGGCGAGCCTTGCGCAGCGTGATGCCTTCCAGCGCGGAGATTGCCACGCCGTTAACCTTCACCTCCCCCTGGCTCGGGCGCTGGAGGGCATTCAGGGTGCGCAGCAGGGTACTTTTCCCTGCGCCGCTGGTGCCAACGATGCCAAAAATCTCCCCTGCCGTAATGTGCAGGCTGACATCGTCCACCGCCCGGGTCGTGGGCCCTTTGCCTGCGGGAAAATCAACGCAGACGTTATTTAGCTCAATCATGCATCCACTCTGGTTTCTGGAAGGCGTTGAAGATGTTCTGCGGATCGTCAATCACCGCCCGGTAGGCCGGAGACTGCACCGCAGCCACAATGTCTTTGGCAAACGGCTTATCGGCATCTTCGGTGCGCACCGCGATGACGTTTTTCAGGTTCTCGTCCAACTGCTCCTGCTTCAGGGCGGAAGAGAGCTTCAGGCCAGCGGCAATGGCAAAGTTACCGTTTACCAGCGCGGCGCTGGCGCTATCCAGCGTACGCGGCAGCTGCGCCGCTTCCAGCGGTTTAAACACCAGCCCTTTCGGATTGCTGGCGATATCGCGCTCGGAGGCTTTGGTCGGATCGATATTCTCTTTGATGGTAATCAGCTGCATCGCCTGAAGGAAACGCAGGCCGCGCGCCAGGTTAGTGGGATCGTTGGACAGGGTAACGATATCGCCCTTCTTCAGCTGATCGACGCTGGTAACCTTGTGGGAGTAGAGGCCCATGCCCGCCGTGGGAACGACAATCAGTTTTGTAAGCTTCAGCCCTTTGTCGGCAGCGAACTTGTCTAAATAGAGCGAGTGCTGGAACAGGTTGGCATCGATGCTGCCGTTAGAGAGCGCCATGTTCGGCTGAACGTAGTCGCTGAACTCGCGTACCACGACCTTATAGCCCTTCTCCTTCAGCGAAGGGGCAATGGCCTGTTTGACCATATCGCCGTAGGGACCCGGCGCGACGCCGAAGGTGATGGTGTGCGGATCGCTGGCGTGGGCAAACGGTAGACCACAGGCCAAGAGCAGTGCAGCAACGCTGGCACGAAAGCTGAGACGACGTCCCATAGATTCTCCCAAAGTGTATTGTGTTTGCTGTATGACGCGCCGGACTAAGCAGCGCGCTTTTTTGACAATTTATGCATAACGCAGAGCGCTAAGATGGCATAAACCTGACGCGGCGGTAATTGAAAATATTTCATATAGATAGTTAAGCCCCGGCAAACGCATGTGCCGCCGGAGCCACTCGGACTAGAAGTCGTAGCGCAGACGCACCAGATTCATATCGCCCAGATCGTCAGTGCTGGAGGTAAAGACGTGCTCGTAATCAACGCGGAAACCGTAATCCAGCTGGAAGGTAACCCCAACCCCGTTATCGGTGCGCAGGTAGTCGCGGCCATTGAGGTATTCAATACGATCGCCCATTACATACGGCTGGACAGATTTAAGCGCATACTGGCCCACCGGGATTTTGTAGCCCGCGAAGTACTCAATCCCCCAGGCATCCCCGGCGAAGTAGTGGTCGATGGAGACTTTTTTAGTGGTCATAAAGTTCTGATACCAGCCGCCCCCCACCGAGAGGGTCCAGCGATCCGGCGACCAGCTTAGCGCCGTACCGACGATGTTTTGATCCCAGGTTTTGCTGTCGCTGTTATGCGGATTGTAGATTTTTGCCCGCGTATAGTTCCATGCCGTACCCCAGGTGAGTTCGGAGGTCAGACGATAGTCGAGACCCAGCGCGCCGCCGCCGGTGCGCTCATAGCGCAGGCCGTTCATCGGGTTATAGTTGTCGTTAAACAGATAAGAGGCGTAGATATCCGCATCGCCCACGGTCTTCTTATACTTCAGCATCTTGCGTGAACGGTAGGAGCCATCATAATCGCCGTTGATACCGTTGCCCGGCGCCTGGCCAATCATGTCGTAATCCCAGATATCAGTTTTGGCCCCGATCACGTCGTAGTAGACGCTGTTCTGCTGGCCAAAGGTCAGCACGCCCCAGGTTTTACTTTTAAAGCCGGTATAGAGCATTCGGCGGCTGGTATCATCTGCTCCTTTGGCGTAGTGGTTATCCCAGTCAAACACGGCCGGAATATTAACGCCCACTTCGTAGTAGTTGGTCCAGTTGATGTCATCAAACAGGTAGTAATCAGCTGCGAAACGGAAACGCGTACCACCGTCAAAACCGTTACGTTTGTAAGAGCCTTTATCGCCATCGCCAGTCATGCTGTTGAACTGCGGACGAATGCTGCCGCCCACGGTAAAATTGAGGCGGCTCAGCGCATCACCCGCTGCCGGGTCCTGCTTTAAGAGGGTAATCTCTGCCTGAGTAGTAAAAGAGGTGACTGCCACTGCTGCGCCGATCGTGATTGCCAGCGCTTTTATTTTTATAGCCATAAGACTATTTCCTTGATGAATAGACAGCTAACTATTTAGCAAGCAAATAATATCGTTTATTAATCGGCGCGTGGTGAGGCTTTTTTATGGTTTTGTGCTGCTAAAACATGGATTTGCTGAATAATCATCGTGGGAAAAAGTTGCGCACCGGAATAAATCACGGCGCGCATAAAAGAGTACCTTACCCGGCAAACTGGCGGAACAGCGCTTTCCCTTTCAGTAACCGGGTGCCCAGCCAGCCGCCGCAGATCGAGAGCAGCAGCGCGCCGCAGAGCGGTAGCGTCAGCCACAGCCGCCAGTCGGGCTGCCACGGGAAGTCAAATACCCGGGTCTGAAGCACCGCCAGCGCCGTCTCCGCGCCGATGGCCGCTACCAGCCCGGCGACAAAGCCCAGCAGCGCAAACTCGCACCACAGGGTCGTGCGCAGCAGGCGTTTGCCAGCACCCAGGGTACGGTAGACCACCAGCTCCTGATGCCGCTGGCGCATGCCGACCTGCACCTGGGCCAGCAGCAGCAGGATACCGCAGAGGGTAACCAGCACCACCATCACCTCCAGCGCCCGGCTCACCTGCCCCAGCACCTGGCCGACCTGCTTGAGGATCGCTCCAATATCCAGCAGGCTGACGGTAGGAAACTCCCGATTAAGCTGGGTCAGCATGCCGTTGCCGCTCTCCCAGCGGAAGCTGGTCAGCCAGCTCTGGGGCTGGTTATCCAGCGCGCCTGGCGGGAAGATGAAGAAGAAGTTCGGCCGCAGGCTCTCCCAGTCCACCTTACGCAGGCTGGTCACTTTGGCGGTGAAGTCCTGGGTATCGCCCATAAAGGTGACGCTATCTCCCAGCCGAATATTGAGTCGCTGCGCCAACCCCGCCTCCATCGATACCTCTCCCGCCTTTGGCGGCCAGCTGCCTGCGGTGAGCGGGTTGTGATCCGGCTGATTCGCCTGCCAGGTGAGGTTCAGCTCCCGGTTCAGCGCCTCGTCTTTGTTTCCCTCGGTGGTCTGGCCGTTAATCTGCGTCAGGCGCGCCCGCACGATGGGATAGAACGACTCCGGAACGATCTGGTGCCCGGCAAGAAACGTCTTCAGCGGCGTCACCTGCTCGGGCGCGATATTGATCAGGAAGTAGTTAGGACTTTCGGCAGGAAGCTGCTGCTGCCAGCGATCGAGCAGATCGCCACGCAGCACCAGCAGCATCGCCAGCAGCATGAACGACAGAGAGAACGCTGAGAGCTGGCTCAGGGTCGACCAGGGCTGGCGCAGCAGCCGGTTGACCGCCAGCCGCAGCGCCAGTGACTTCAGGGTCAGCCGCTTGAGAACGTTGAGCAGCATCCAGCCGAGCATCCCGCAGAGCAGGGCCAGCACCACCGCGCCTGCTAATACGGCCCACAGCAGCATGCTGCCCCCCATTAGCCAGGCCAGCAGCGCAATCGCCACGACGGCAACAATCGGCAGATAAAGCTTCAGCGGCCAGACGTTAGCCACCGCATCACGACGCAGGACGCGGATCGGCGCGGTCGCCAGCAGCAGACGCCAGGGCCGCAGCCCCACCAGCAGGGAGATGACCAGCATCGCTCCCGTCGCCCATAGCCACGGCCAGAGGCTGGCAGGCGGCAGCGCAGCGGGCAGTACCGGCTTGAGAAGGATCATCAGCACCTGCTCAAACAGCAGGCCGATAGCCCCCCCGGTGACGGTGGCGAGAGCCAGCACCAGCAGCCACTGGCTAACAATCAGCTTTTGCAGCTGGGCGCGCCCTGCTCCCAGCGTTTTCAGAATGGCGACCAGATCGTAGCGGCTACGGCAGTAGTGGTTCATCGCCACCGCTACGGCGGCGATCGCCAGCAGCAGGGTCAGCAGGGCCGAAAGCAGCAGGAACTGCTGCGAGCGCTCAAGCGATTTCCCCAGTGCGCCCTCGTCCTGCTCCAGGCCATACCAGCGCTGCTCCGGCTTAAGCTGCGGCAGGAGCCATTTTTCATACTCTTCAAGCTGCTGCGGCGTGCCGCCAAACTTAATGCGCCACATCACGCGACTGCCAGGCTGGACCGCGTCGGTCGCCTCTACGTCGGCAATGTTCATCATCAGCCGGGGAGCCATCTGGAAGGGGTTAAACCCGGCATCTGGCTCCTGCACCACCTCTCCGGCAATGCGCAGCCGGGCGTCGCCAACGTCGATGTAGTCGCCAGGCTTAAGACTCAGCAACGCCATCAGGCGCGGGGCGAGCAATACCGTGCCCTGTTGCGGCTTGAGACCCGGCGGATTAGTTTGCAGCTCGCCATACATCGGATAAACAGCGTCCACCGCCTTGACGTTAGCCAGCTGCGGCGTATCGCCCGCAAAGGTCATGGTCGCGAAGGTAAGCTGCTCTCCCACCTTCAGGCCTCGCTTACGCGCCTCCTCCAGCCACGCCGGTGGGATCTCGCGTGAGCTGCGCAGCGCCCGGTCGCCTGCCATAAAGTCGCGGCTCTGCTGACTCAGCCCCTTCTCCATGCGATCGCTGATATTGCCCAGCGCCAGCACGCAGGCCACGGCCAGGCTAAGGGCGAGCCAGACGATCAGCAGCGACGGCGAACGCCATTCGCGCCAGAACCAGCGGGCAATCATGCTTCCTCCCGCAGTTCGCCGTTGACCAGCCGCAGGCGACGGTCACAGCGGGCCGCCAGCTGCGGATCGTGGGTAACCAGAATCAGCGTGGTGCCATACTGCTGGTTCATGGAGAAGAGCAGATCGGCGATCTTATCCCCGGTCTGCCGGTCGAGGTTGCCGGTCGGCTCGTCGGCAAACAGCACGCCGGGGCGACCGTTGAAGGCGCGGGCCAGCGCCACGCGCTGCTGCTCGCCGCCGGAGAGCTGGGCGGGAAGATGATCCAGCCGCTTACCAAGACCAAGATCGGTCAGCAACGCTTTAGCATTCTCCCGGCTCTGACGACCGTTCTCACCGCGCAGCAGCGCCGGTAGCTCGACGTTCTCCAGCGCGTTTAGGGTGGGGATCAGCATAAAAGACTGGAAGACAAAGCCGACGTTTTGCGCCCGCAGTGCCGCCCGCGCCTCTTCATCCATGTTGTGCAGAGGCTGGCCCAGCAGGTTGACCTCGCCGCTGCTGCCGTCGTCCAGCCCGGCGAGGATCGCCAGCAGGGTAGACTTGCCGGAACCGGACTCGCCGATCAGGGCAATCGTCTGCGCCGGTTTGACAACCAGCTCAACTCCGGTGAGGATGGAAAGCTCATGTTCCCCCTGACCGACGGACTTCTTAAGATAATGAACTTCAACAATGTTTTCCGCTGGCATTTGCCCTTCCTGTTTATGCTTCTGTTTACCTTCCGTGCCGCAGCCGCTGACACGCTGTTGGTGCTGGGTGACAGCCTGAGCGCCGGGTACCGCATGGCGGCCAATTCGGCCTGGCCTGCGCTGCTTAACGCTAAGTGGCAGCAGACGCCGTCGGTGGTTAATGCCAGTATAAGTGGCGATACTTCGCAACAGGGTCTTTCTCGCCTGCCTGCACTGCTGAAACAGCATCAGCCGCGCTGGGTGCTGGTGGAGCTGGGGGGCAACGACGGCCTGCGGGGCTTTGCGCCGCAGCAGACAGAGCAGACCCTGCGTAAAATTTTACAAATAATTAAGGACGCCAACGCGCAGCCGCTGCTGATGCAGATCCGCCTGCCGCCCAACTTTGGCCGTCGCTATACCGAGACCTTTAGTGCCATCTACCCCGCGCTGGCGAAAGAGTTCGACGTGCCGCTGCTCCCCTTCTTTATGGAGGAGGTCTATCTCAAGCCACAGTGGATGCAGGACGATGGCATTCACCCCAATCTGGATGCCCAGCCGTTTATCGCCGACTGGATGGCCACGCGCCTCGCGCCTTTAGTTAACCATGACAGTTAACCATGACTCATAAATAATCGGGGACGCCTACGGGTAAAGTTATGCAAAAATCGGTCTTAATAACAGGATGTTCCAGCGGAATCGGTCTGGAAGCAGCGGTAGAGCTAAAGCGCCAGGGTTTTCATATCCTCGCCGCCTGCCGCAAGCCTGATGACGTCTCACGCATGAACGGGATGGGTTTTACCGGCATCCTGCTGGATCTCGACTCACCGGAGAGCGTCGACCGCGCGGCAGAAGAGGTTATCGCGCGCACCGACAACCGCCTCTACGGCATCTTTAATAACGCGGGCTACGGGGTCTACGGTCCGCTGGCGACCATCAGCCGTGAGCAGATGGAGCAGCAGTTCTCCGCCAACTTCTTTGGCGCGCATCAGCTGACCATGCGCCTGCTACCTGCGATGATCCCCCACGGCGAGGGGCGCATCGTAATGACCTCCTCGGTGATGGGGCTGATCTCCACGGCGGGCCGCGGGGCCTATGCGGCGAGTAAATATGCCCTTGAGGCGTGGTCGGATGCCCTGCGCATGGAGCTGCGCCATAGCGGCATTCAGGTAAGCCTGATTGAGCCGGGTCCCATCCGCACGCGCTTTACCAAAAACGTTAACCAAACCCAGCAGGATAACCCGGTAGAAAATCCTGGCATTGCCGCACGGTTTACCCTCGGCCCGGAGGCGGTGGTGGCAAAAGTGCGCCATGCTTTTGAGAGCAAGCGTCCAAAGCTGCGCTATCCGGTGACGCTGGTCACTCATGCCGTCTGCTGGTTAAAACGCCTGCTACCGGGACGAGCGATGGATAAAATTTTGCGCGGGTGAGTTGAAGGCCCTGCCTCTCAACCCCATGTAAAGATAAACGTGAAAACAGAGAATTAGCTATGTCCGTACAGAATATTGTCACTATTACCGAAGCGAACCTCCAACAGACGCTGGAGCAGTCGGTCAAGACGCCGGTGCTCTTCTACTTCTGGTCAGAACGCAGCCAGCACTGCCTGCAGCTGACCCCGGTGCTGGAGTCGCTGGCCGCGCAGTATAGCGGGCAGTTTATTCTGGCGAAGGTAGACTGCGACGCCGAGCAGATGGTGGCCTCGCAGTTTGGCCTGCGGGCGATCCCGACCGTCTATCTGTTCCAGAACGGCCAGCCGGTGGACGGCTTCCAGGGCCCGCAGCCGGAAGAGGCGATCCGCGCCCTGCTGGAGAAGGTTCTGCCCCGCCCCGAGGAGCTGAAAGCCCAGCAGGCGATGGCCCTGGCTCAGGAAGGCAACTATGCCGAGGCGCTGCCGCTGGCGAAAGAGGCCTGGCAGCTCTCAAACCAGAACGGCGAGTTCGGTCTGCTGCTGGCCGAGACGCTGATCGTTCTTAACCGCGCCGACGAAGCGGAAGCGGTGCTGAAAACTATTCCATTGCAGGATCAGGATACCCGCTACCAGGGGCTGGTGGCGCAGATCGAGCTGCTGAAAAAGGCGGCGGATACCCCGGAGATCCAGCTCCTGCAACAGCAGGTTGAACTCTCCCCGGAGAATGCCGAGCTGGCAACGCAGCTGGCGCTGCAGCTGCATCAGGTTGGGCGCAACGAAGAGGCGCTGGAGCTGCTGTTTAGCCACCTGCGCAAGGATCTCTCCGCTGCCAACGGCGAAGCGCGTAAGATGCTGCAGGAGATCCTTGCCGCACTGGGCACCGGCGATGCGCTGGCCACGTCCTATCGCCGCAAGCTCTATTCACTGCTTTATTGATAGACCGCTATGGCGGCAGGGAGGGTGTAAATGCTTATCGTGATCCCGGTACTTATTTTCGTCGCGCTGGTGATTGTCGGCGCGGGCGTCAAGATTGTGCCGCAGGGCTATCAATGGACAGTGGAACGCTTCGGTCGTTATACCAAATCGTTACAGCCAGGCCTGAGCCTGGTTGTGCCGTTTATGGATCGGATTGGTCGCAAGATAAATATGATGGAGCAGGTGCTGGATATCCCTTCTCAAGAGGTGATCTCCAAGGATAACGCCAACGTCACCATCGATGCGGTGTGCTTTATCCAGGTGATCGACGCCCCGAAAGCGGCCTACGAGGTAAGCAACCTGGAGCTGGCCATCATCAACCTGACGATGACTAACATCCGTACTGTTTTAGGGTCGATGGAGCTGGACGAGATGCTCTCCCAGCGCGATAACATCAACACTCGTCTGCTGCACATCGTTGATGAGGCGACCAACCCCTGGGGCATCAAGGTTACGCGCATTGAGATCCGCGACGTGCGCCCGCCCGCCGAGCTTATCTCCTCCATGAACGCCCAGATGAAGGCCGAGCGAACCAAGCGCGCCTACATTCTGGAAGCGGAAGGGATCCGCCAGGCGCAGATTGTTAAAGCCGAGGGTGAGAAGCAGTCGAAGATCCTCAAGGCTGAAGGTGAGCGGCAGTCGGCGTTTTTGCAGGCCGAAGCGCGTGAGCGTTCGGCAGAGGCAGAAGCCCGTGCAACCCAGATGGTCTCCGAGGCGATTGCCGCCGGGGATATTCAGGCGGTGAACTACTTCGTGGCACAGAAATACACCGAGGCGCTACAGCATATCGGCTCATCCAGTAACAGTAAGGTAGTGCTGATGCCACTGGAGGCCAGCAGCCTGATGGGATCTATCGCTGGGATCGCCGAGCTGGTGAAAGAGAGCGCCAGCGAACGGAAAGGCCTATGATCGACAGCCTGCTTCAGCACCCTCACCTCCTCTGGCTCAGCCTCGGCGGCCTGCTGCTGGCCGCTGAAATGCTGGGCGGCAACGGTTACCTGTTGTGGAGCGGCGTGGCGGCGGTGGTAACAGGCTTGCTGGTCTGGCTGCTGCCGTTTGGCTGGGAGTGGCAGGGGGCGCTGTTTGCCCTGCTCACCCTGCTGGCGGCATGGCTGTGGTGGCGCTGGCTGGCCCGCCGGGTGCGCGAGCAGAAGCCCGCCGACGCGGCGCTTAACCAGCGCGGTGTTCAGCTGGTGGGCAAACACTTTACTCTCGACACGGCTCTGGTCAACGGCCGCGGTCATATGCGCGTCGGCGACAGCACCTGGCCGGTGAGCGCCGAGGACGATCTGCCCGCCGGAACGCCGGTTGAAGTGGTGGCGGTTGAGGGCATTACTCTGCGCATCAAGGCGCGCTAGCTCTCTTTAGCCGAGTGCCGGTGGCAGCAGCCGGAGAGGTTATCGATAATCGGGCAGTCGGCACTGTCGTCGCCCGGACAGGCGTTCGCTAAATCCAGCAGCTGGTCGCGCATCGCTTGTAGCTCCACAATATGCCGCTCAATCTCTGCCACCTTTTGCAGGGTATAGGCTTTCACGTCGGCGCTGTGGCGGGCCGGATCGTTAAACAGGGTGATCAGCTCGCCGCACTCCTCCAGATTAAACCCCACCAGCCGCGCCTGACGCAGCAGGGTCAGCTCATCCAGATGCTGCTGCGTGTAGCTGCGATAGCCGTTTTCGCTGCGCAGCGGCGGCGTCACCAGCCCCTTCTCTTCATAAAAGCGGATCGCCTTGCTGGTTAAACCTGTCTTTTTTGCTACGTCGCTGATGTTCATGGTTGCCCCCTGACCTTCCCCTTAATGGAAGGTTTACGTCCTCCACGCTATTCACTCTCTGCTCAAAGGTCAACCTCTTTAGGTGTCCGAAAAATGCGTGCAGGCTAATGGATCGGAGAATGATTTGACTTAAGTCAAATTAACCCATCAAACAGAGGCATAACCTGTTTATTGCCGCTCTCCAAAATAAGCATTGTTTTCTCGCTAACCAGTATCTATCGGCAGACGGCGTTATTAAACGAAGCTGTAAAAGCTAAGGAATATTTCACGTATTACTGTGTGGAAAGCTTAAGGGATAATATAATGACTTACCATTCTCCTCGTATTTTCAGGCCTAAGGGCTCAATTGGTATTTTTGGCGTTAACACGCCGGAAGAAGTGACTACTCTACAGAAAATGATGATTAACGCAGGTTACAATCACATTAATGGGCATCACCTTCGCGCTACTGGAAACTGCGATCCAGAAACTAACTCGGCGATTATCTGGTATCAGCGCTTGCTGAATATGTCACCGTCCGGTTTGGTTCATCCGCAACAAACCTGGTTTTTTTCAATGTTCAACAAGGCGATGGCCCCACACTGGCGACCCCGCGATATAGGGCCACTGCATGTCCGTATGGGACAGATTACGTTTGATGCTGAAGGCGTGGATTACCTCACTGCCGTTGAACCATTCAGACAGCCGGAAAATATGCCGCATTTCTCAAGAATATTATACTGGCCGGGTAAAAATTCAGGCGTCACTCTTGGGCGTGGGTATGATATGAAAAAACGTAGCCCAGGGCAGATCCTTACCGAACTCAGGCAGGCCGGCATAGAGGAATATAAAGCGGTGATTTGTTCAAAAGCAAGTGGTTTGGTGGGGCTAAAAGCAGTAATGAACTTTATCAAAGGTTATGGCCCATTAGTGGGAGAAATTACACATCTACAACAGGTAAGACTATTTGAAATTTCCTATAGAGTAAAATCCGACTACGCCAGAGGTCTATACCTTCGACAATCAAAAGAACTCGAAAACTCTTTACCATGGGATAAAATAGATCCTATTATAAAAGACGTTTTTGTAGATACACTTTATGTAGGCACAAAAACGGCAAAAGGTTTAGTGAAAATAATTTCCTCCAGGGGTAGCAGAAAAGACGTTTATGATTTTATAATATCTGATCCTGATGAGAAACTTGATATAAGACGAATGGATATAAGGCTAAGGTATCTAAAATGAAAAAAAATATTTTTTTATTTCTCGCTATTTTTCCTATGACAGGCTTCTCCCAAAGTATAATTGATAATCATGAAGTGGACCTCTGTGTTCAAAAATTCAATGACGAAAACAGCGAGTGTCTGGAAAATATATCTGACAAGTCAGAGGAAAAGCTGAGAGAGGCATATAGTGCGAAACTTAAAGAGTTAAAAAACTTCGACTATAACCAGTGGTGGATGGGCACCAGAGAGCAAAAAGATAACATGCTTAATCTCTTCAAAAAAAACCAGCAAAACTGGCTCACCTATCGATATGATTATTGCGGATTAGCCACTACTGCAACCCAAAACACCCATGGTTTTGCTAACGCCATTACCGCTTGCACGATAAATCTAAACAACCAAAGGATGAATGAAATCAGGATGATTATTCCCAGCCCTTCAGAAAAATAGGCATTTAATAGATAATTACCGGCTATATTTACCATAATACTCTGTTCAGGAAATGGACAGAGTATATAATGAGGTCGATGAGTAAATTCTAAAGTTAGAAACGTGACTTTACTAAGGTCAATATAAAAACATTAACAATACTGCTTGATATATTTAAAAAATACAACATAAGAAAACCGTATTTAAATGAGACAAAATAAACTAATAACCCTATCATTCCTAATGTTCACTTTATCATCAATTTCTTGGCCTACTTTTTCAAAGGCAATTTATCATGACGACCTATTATCTAACCAGGACGTGGAGAAGTGCGCCGCCAAACCAGATGAGGAAAGCTATGATTGTTCTGATAAATTGATACAAAACTCAGATAACAGCTTACAGGATAGCTTTAAAAAGAAAGTTAAAGAAATTGAATCAGCTAATTATTCGCAATGGTGGATGGGGAGTGAGGAGCAGCGGAAAACCATGAGCGTAAACTTTGCTAACAGCCAGAAAGCATGGGAGCAGTACAAAATCACCTACTGTAAATCAGCAGCAGCACCCTATGAAAACACGCATGGATATGGTGATACGTTATCAAGCTGTTTTATAAACATGAACCGTAAAAGGGTCGCTGAGATAAACATGATCTCTGTTGATTCGGTAAGGTAAAAATGGGACACATAATGAAAAAATATAAGATACTATTTATATTGCTACTTCTTATACCCCAGGTTTCCTTTTCCCAAAGCATAATAAACAACCATGAGGTAGACCTCTGTATCCAAAAATATAAGGATGAAAACAGTGAGTGTCTGGAAGACATATCTGACAAGTCAGAGGAAAAGCTGAGGGAGGCATACAGTGCCAAGCTTAAAGAGCTAGAGAACTTCGACTATAACCAGTGGTGGATAGGCACCAGAGAGCAAAAAGATAACATGCTTAGCCTCTTCAAGAAAAACCAGAAAAACTGGCTCACCTGGCGATACGATTATTGCGGATTAGCCACCACTGCAACCCAAAACACCCATGGTTTTGCGAACGCCATTACCGCTTGCACGATAAACTTAAACAACCAAAGAATGAATGAAATCAGGATGATTATCCCCAACCCTTCAGAAAATTAACCGTTTACCCGCAGCCAATAGCTCTACCTCCCTTTCACTTGACCTTCACCTTACTGGAAGGTTACGTTTCACCAGACTGCTCACTATTTATTCATGGACTAACCGCTTTAATAAATAAACACCCGTAAACCAAAAATATAACTAATGTGGTCATTATTTAGATTTAATTGATTTAATTTTGGCGACGCTTCGGCTGTTGCCCCCGCCTTATTATGACTTAGATCAAAAAAAACAATCTATAAAAAGTACTATTTTTGACACCTACACCCTGCCGCTTAGCTAATGAGGACATTAACTTGCCTGCATTACAAATATGCGTAATGACAATGGCTGCGGCAACTTAATAGAAAATCAATACATTAACAAAATGGAGTATCTATGTGGTCAAATGATGCAGGAAATAGTTTAATAATTGCAGAAGTAAGCGTAACTGAGCAAAAAATAACGCCGTCAGCGGATAACTGTTTTTACATTACATGGCAGAAGTCTGAATTTTGGGGCTACTCACTGTACATGCAGAAAGTCGACATTAACGGCAATATATTATGGCCTGTAGATTCACCCTCGATCGAGGGTGTTCTGGTTTACGCCAGAAAAGTAAAGCAGAGTACTGATTACTCCGTCACGATTGATAAGGAGAATAATGTTTATGTCGGTATTGATAGTGGTTTCATTTCATCTACAGGCGAACCTACTATCGGTGGTAAGGCGGTAGCATGTAAGGTATCACCTGACGGAGAGCTACTTTTTGGCGCTGCCGGAATAACAATTTCTGATGCCGACGACATTATATCCCCTCCTGTATTGGCGACGACCGCATCAGATGGCAATATTTCATTTAGCTGGGGCATATCAAATCTGACCGGGTATCCAGATATTATAGAAACGGTAAAAACAGACACGCAGGGAGATATCATCTGGAGGAGCAAAACGGGACCACTTCCCGCAGGGGATTATTTAACCATTAACTCACTTCAGCCTTCAAATGAGGGTAGCGTCGTCTTTTCCTACCTCTATACTTCGCCAACTGATGCTGGTCGATCGTTTACTCGTGATTTAAAAGCTAAAAAATTGAGTGGGGACGATGGTTCTTCCTTATGGGATATGACTGATGATGGCTCAGTATATATTTATACCCATTATGGCAATGCAAAAGGGATAACCAATGGCGTTAGTCCCGCAGTATTACCTGATAACCTTGGCGGTTTTTACTTCGCCACCCCCGGATTTGAAGAAGAGAATAATAATCAGATTATTTACCTGCAAAGAATCAATGCTGATGGCCTACTTAAATATACACAAAATGGTGTAAAAGTTACGAATGAGAATACTAACTCACAATCTGAGCCTGTGCTAAGCCTCGATTACGAAGCTCAAGGTCTTTATATTCTATATAGAGTAAGTGTAAGCCACGGCATTCCAGCACAGCTTTATACCGCTGTCGTAGCTCAGTATTTTGATCAGGAAGGCAACAAGCAGTGGGGTGTGAATGGTATTACCCTTGACGATTACACAACGCCGGAAGGGATTTATAGCGACCCGATTGCAATGCTTGCCTATGATGGGTCAGCCATGGCCGTATGGATGCCGCCTGTTGCCGCCACTCAGACATACAATGCTCCTATCCGAACGTCACTGATTGACTCTCGTGGCGAATATATATGGGATACGGGGTATGTAGATGTGAAAACCAGTGCAACTCAGGCATTGTATGCGGCTGGAACAGTCAATACGGACGATACTTTCTCCGTAATATCGTGGATCGATAATATCGAAACGGCACAACCTTACTCTTGCATCCTCCGTGCCCAAAACATTTCCAAAGAGGGCATTTTAGGCCTTTAAGCCATTCTCTCTGCTGCAAATACGTCTGTAATTTTCTACAGCACTCTATGCAGCAGAGATTCCTTACTTGACCTTCCCCTTAATGGAAGGTTTAAGCTTATAGAGAGTTAGCTAAAATAGCGGCTCAGACAATCCTACTACATGCACAGGAGTATGATGATGTCCCACACAATTGAACTGGCGCTGGAGGGTCTCTCCTGCGGCCACTGCGTCAAACGGGTTAAAGAGAGTCTTGAACAGCGGCCCGACGTTGAGCGCGCCGAGGTGACCATTGAGCGCGCGGAAGTCATCGGTAGCGCCGATGCGGATGCGCTGATCGATACCGTTAAACAGGCCGGATACGGGGCGACGCTTAGCCACCCAAAGGCTGATCCGCTGGCAGAGTCATCATCTCCGTCGGAAGCACTGACAGCGGCCGAAACTGAGCTTCCGGCAGCGGATGACGCCAACGACAGCCAGCAGCTGTTGTTGAGTGGCATGAGCTGCGCCAGCTGCGTTACCCGAGTGCAGAAAGCCTTGCAGGCGGTACCCGGCGTAACCCAGGCACGGGTCAACCTGGCGGAGCGCTCTGCGCTGGTGATGGGCAGTGCCTCCGCCGCTGAATTAGTTAACGCGGTGGAGAAAGCAGGCTACGGTGCGGAGGCGATTGACGACGACGCCACCCGCCGCGAACGCCAGCAGGAGACCGCCGTTGCTACCATGAAACGCTTCCGCTGGCAGGCGATTGTTGCTCTGCTGGTGGGTATCCCGGTGATGGTCTGGGGGATGGCGGGTGACAATATGATGGTCACTGACGCCAACCGCAGCCTGTGGCTGGCTATCGGCCTGATCACCCTTGCGGTGATGGTCTTTGCCGGGGGCCACTTCTACCGCAGCGCGTGGAAAAGCCTGCTCAACCGTACCGCGACCATGGATACGCTGGTCGCACTGGGTACCGGGGCGGCATGGCTCTACTCAATGAGCGTCAACCTCTGGCCGGCATGGTTCCCGATGGAGGCGCGCCATCTCTACTATGAAGCCAGCGCGATGATTATCGGCCTGATCAACCTTGGCCATATGCTGGAGGCGCGCGCGCGCCAGCGTTCATCGAAAGCGCTGGAGCGTCTGCTCGATCTCACCCCGCCCACCGCCAGGGTGGTGACCGATGCAGGAGAGGAGATCGTTCCCCTTGCCGAGGTCCAGCCGGGCATGACCCTGCGCCTGACCACCGGCGATCGGGTTCCGGTTGATGGCGAGATCGTTCACGGTGAAGCCTGGCTTGATGAGGCGATGCTGACCGGCGAACCCGTTCCGCAGCAGAAGCAGCGGGACGATACGATCCACGCCGGGACGGTGGTCTCCGACGGCAGCGTGCTGTTTCGTGCCAGCCGTACCGGCAGCCACACCACCCTCTCGCGGATCGTCCGCCTGGTGCGTCAGGCCCAGAGCAGCAAGCCGGAAATTGGTCAGCTGGCGGACAGGATCTCCGCGGTCTTCGTGCCGGTTGTGGTCGCCATCGCGCTGATTAGCGGCGCGATCTGGTACGTTTTTGGGCCTGCGCCGCAGATTGTCTATACCCTGGTGATCGCCACCACGGTGCTGATTATCGCCTGCCCCTGTGCGCTGGGTCTGGCGACGCCAATGTCGATTATCTCTGGCGTCGGTCGCGCCGCCGAGTTCGGCGTGCTGGTGCGTGATGCCGATGCACTACAGCGTGCCAGCCAGCTCGATACGCTGGTGTTTGATAAGACCGGCACCCTTACCGAGGGCCGCCCGCAGGTTACCGCCGTGCTGACCTATGGCGAGCTATCAAGCCAGCAGGCGCTGTGCCTGGCCGCTGCGCTGGAGCAGGGTTCGAGCCATCCGCTGGCCCGCGCCATTATCGACAAGGCCGGAACGGAGGCTTTGCCTGCGGTGAATAACTTTCGTACCCTGCGCGGGCTGGGCTTGAGCGGAGAGAGCGAGGGTCGACGTCTGCTGTTGGGCAACCAGGCTTTGCTGAATGAACAGGGTATTGATACCGCCGTGCTGGAGAGCGATATCGCCGCACAGGCGGCCACGGGCGCGACGCCGGTGCTGCTGGCGGTGGACGGCAAGGCGGCAGCGCTGTTTGCCATTCGCGATCCGCTGCGTGAAGATAGCGTAGCGGCACTGCAGCGCCTGCATCAGGCTGGCTATCGTCTGGTAATGCTTACCGGTGACAACGCCGTTACTGCCAACGCTATTGCTAAAGAGGCCGGGATCGACGAGGTGATCGCCGGAGTGCTCCCCGATGGCAAAGCCGCCGCGATTCAGACGCTGCAACGCCAGGGCCGTCAGGTCGCCATGGTGGGCGATGGTATCAACGATGCTCCGGCACTGGCTCAGGCCGAGGTGGGTATCGCCATGGGCGGCGGCAGCGATGTGGCGATTGAGACCGCCGCTATCACCCTGATGCGCCACAGCCTGATGGGCGTGGCGGATGCGCTGGCTGTCTCCCGCGCCACGCTGCGCAACATGAAGCAGAACCTGGTGGGGGCGTTTATCTATAACTCACTGGGCATTCCGATTGCCGCCGGGATCCTCTGGCCGCTGACCGGCACGCTGCTAAACCCGGTGGTCGCCGGGGCGGCAATGGCGCTCTCCTCCATTACGGTGGTGAGCAACGCCAACCGCCTGCTGCGCTTTACGCCTAAAGAGTAGCGATTTGCACCTTCTCCCGGCTCGCGCTAGCATGCACTTTTCAGCCGGGAGAGCCTATGGGCCTGTTTAGCCGTTTAAAAATGCTGTTGGGCGCGCTGTATACCCGCACCTATTCGTGGCCCGCGCTGGACGTCACCCTGCCGGGCGGACGCTACCTGCACCTGGTCGGCAGCATCCATATGGGTACCTGCGACATGTCTCCCCTGCCGGAGGGGCTACTGCGCAAACTCAAACAGGCCGACGCGCTGATCGTCGAGGCCGACGTCTCGGTGAGCGGCTCGCCTTTTTCTGAACTTCCTCCGCGCCCGCCGCTGGCCGAGCGGCTGGATCCCGCCCAGCTGGCCGATCTATCCCGTGTGCTAAACGAGCTTTCCCTGCCGCTGGAGACCTTTGACCAGCAGCCGGCCTGGAAAATCGCTTTGGTGTTGCAGGCGACCCAGGCCCAGCGCCTCGGCCTGCGCCCCGACTACGGTATCGACTACCAGATGCTACAGGCCGCCCATGACAGGCAGATGCAGGTGATTGAGCTGGAGGGGACAGCGGATCAGGTTAACCTGCTCTGTCAGCTACCGGAAGATGGTAAAGCGCTGCTGCTGGATACCCTTACCCACTGGCATACCAATGCCCGACTGCTACAGGTGATGTTAAGCTGGTGGCTCAATAGCCCCCCTGCCGAGGCGTCACAGTCCCTGCCCTCTACTTTTAGTCAGCCGCTCTACGACGTGCTGATGCACCAGCGTAACCAGGCCTGGTGCAAACGGCTGCTGGCGCTGCCGCCGGGTCACTATGTGGTAGCGGCAGGTGCGCTACATCTCTACGGCGAGGGAAATTTACCCACCCTGCTGCGGCAGAAAATTAGCGCCTGAACGGCAAGATGGTACTATTTTTGCGAACGCCGTCAGGCGTATGCTGATTGCTCGATCATCCGAGGTAAGAAGGATTTTTATGACGCCCGCCGTAAAGTTACTCGAAAAGAATAAGATCCCTTTTCAGCTGCATAGCTACGATCACGATCCCAATGAAACAAACTTTGGCGACGAGGTAGTGCGTAAGCTTGGCCTCAACCCTGACCAGGTCTACAAGACACTGCTGGTGGCGGTAAACGGTGATATGAAGCAGCTGGCGGTGGCGGTAACGCCGGTGGCAGGTCAGCTGGATCTGAAAAAGGTAGCGAAAGCGCTGGGGGCGAAGAAGGTTGATATGGCCGATCCGGCTATTGCTCAGCGCACCACCGGTTATCTGGTGGGTGGTATCAGCCCGCTGGGGCAAAAAAAGCGTCTGCCGACGCTGATCGATGCTCCCGCTGAGGCGTTCACAACGATCTACATCTCCGGCGGCAAACGCGGGCTGGATATTGAGCTGGCGGCAGGCGATCTGGCAAAGATGCTGGACGCAAAATTCGCCGATATCGCCCGCCGGGATTAACAAACCTGCCCGAACCCGTAGGCCGGATAAAACGCCCTGGCGTCGCCATCCGGCGTTCAGACTCTTACAAACGCCTGATGACGGCTAACGCCTTATCAGACCTACAAAGTGCACACCCAGGCATCTCCGTTGCAATTAGCGTTACTGCCAGTTCACTTCGCCCTGCGGCTCAAGGGTTGCTGCATCCAGCGGTGAATTCTGCTGGATGTACTGCTTCAGCACCTCGGCGTCGATAAAGCCGGTATTAACGTAGCCAGGTTTATCGTCCAGACGCGGGTAGCCGTCGCCGCCGGTGGCGTTGAAGCTAAGGGTCGCCATACGGTAGGTTTTCGCAGGGTCGACCGGCTCACCGTTGATCTTCAGATCGTTAAGCTTGCCGTCCGCCATCGTAAAGCTGACGTGGCTAAACTGCGGGTAGGCCCCGGAGTTAGGCTTCATCTGCGCCACGGCGGTAAGGTAGTCCACCACCTCTTTTCCGGTCATATCGGCATAGACTACAACGTTGCCGAACGGCTGTACCTTCAGCACGTCTTTATAGGTGATATCCCCTGCCGCAATGCTGTCGCGGATCCCACCTCCGCTCATCACTGCAAAGCTCGCGCCGGTACGTGCCATCTGCGCGGCCAGGATCAGGTGCCCGAGATTGGTCTGCACAAAGCGCACCTTGCTGCGATCGCCCTCAAGGGGCGCATTAACCGAGCCAATTTTTACCGCCAGCTGCGCCTTGCCTTTATTCTGGAACGGCGTCAGCAGCGAGAGCATCTGCGCGTTTTCAGGGATCTCTGGCGCATAGAGCACACGTTCACTCTCGCCATTGTCATAGACGACCTTCTTCTTCAGGTTAATGGGGATCAGCTGATAGTGCACCAGCTTCATCTCGCCGTTACGGAACTCAAAGTCGGCGCGACCGACATACTTGCCCCACTCGTGCGCCTGAACGATCCAGATGCCGTTCTGCCGGTCCGGTGCACAGGGCGTGCCCGGCACATAATCTACCTGCTTTTTATTCTCTGACGCCATGCAGACCGGATTCTGCGAATGACCGCCGACGATCATCGCCAGCGACCCCGCAGGCAGGCTGCGTGCCATTTCAACATCGCCCGGTGCGTTGGAGCCGTGCTCGCCATTATCGTAGTGTCCCATATGGGTGGTGGCGATCAGAATATCGGGCCGCTCTTTTTCATCCAGACCATTTAGCTCCTGAATGACCAGCTTCGCCTCGTCGGCGGGCTTACGGAACTCGATGTCGGTGAAAAACTCTGGATTGCCAATTTTGGCCGTGTCATCGGTAGTCAGGCCGATCACGCCGATTTTCAGATCCTGGCGTTTGAAGATAGCCCAGGGCTTAAAGAGACGCTCGCCGGTGCTCTTCTGGTAGATGTTAGCGGACAGGAAGGGAAATTTAGCCCACTTCTCCTGCTGGCGCAGCACCTCCATAGGATTATCGAACTCGTGATTGCCCACCGCCATTGCGTCGTAGCCGATGAGATTCATGCCGCGAAAGTCCGGCTCGGCGTCCAGCAGATCGGACTCCGGCACGCCGGTGTTAATGTCGCCGCCGGAAAGCACCAGTACGCTGCCGCCGTCGGCAGCCACCTCTTTACGGACGCTGTCCACCAGCGTTTTCTGCGCCGCCAGACCATACTCGCGGTCGTCGCTGCGCCAGAAGTGGCCGTGGTGATCGTTCGTATGCAGGATAGTAATTTTATAGGTTTTATCTTTTTCCCAGGCCTGGGCGGGCAGACTGGTAAACCCCCACGCGGCGACAAGCGCCAGCGCAATGCCCTGCTTTAACATATTCATTTCTCTCTCCCTGATGACATAACACACGCAAAAGTAGCGCGGGGACAGAGAATAAACAAATAGGATTTTATGTCTGCGACTTCCCTCAAAGAGTCGGGACGCGTATCTTAGTTTGCTAATAATCAGAACGCGTGCACACCTCCCGCACTCCAATAAAAGACAAAAAGTGACATTTTATGGCAATAGATCAATCCGCCGACGCCCTTGCTGGCGCTAACACATCGCCGCCGCCGGCGCGTACCGCCTTTGGCATTCTGGGGGCGATCAGCGTCTCTCATCTGCTCAACGATATGCTGCAGTCGCTGATCCTCGCCCTCTACCCCCTGTTGCAGGCTGACTTCTCGCTGAGCTTTGTACAGATCGGGATGATCACCCTCACCTTCCAGCTGGCCTCCTCGCTGCTGCAGCCGGTGGTAGGCTACTACACGGATAAACACCCGATGCCATGGTCGCTGCCCATCGGCATGTGCTTTACCCTCTGCGGCCTGGTGCTGCTGGCACTGGCGGGCAGCTTCGGCATGGTGCTGCTGGCCGCGGGGCTGGTCGGCACCGGATCCTCCGTGTTCCATCCTGAGTCCTCCCGCGTGGCGCGCATGGCCTCCGGCGGCCGACATGGTCTGGCGCAGTCTATTTTCCAGGTCGGGGGCAACTTTGGCAGCGCCCTTGGACCGCTGCTGGCGGCGCTGATCATCGCCCCCTACGGCAAGGGTAACGTGGGCTGGTTTGTGCTGGCCGCGCTGCTGGCTATTGTGGTGCTGGCCCAGGTTAGCCGCTGGTACGCTGCCCAGCACCGGGTCAACAAGGGACGAAAAGCGGTTATTGAGCGCAGCCCGCTCCCACGCAAGAAGGTGATCCTGGCGGTAAGCATCCTGCTTATGCTTATTTTCTCGAAATATTTCTATATGGCGAGTATCAGCAGCTATTACACCTTTTATTTAATGGAAAAATTCCACCTGTCGGTGCAAAACGCCCAGTTTCATCTCTTTGCGTTTCTGCTCGCCGTTGCGGCGGGTACCGTCATTGGCGGCCCTGTAGGCGATAAGGTTGGGCGTAAATATGTTATTTGGGGCTCTATCCTCGGCGTTGCCCCCTTTACGCTCGTTTTGCCCTACGCATCCCTCTACTGGACCGGCATTTTAACCGCAATCATCGGTTTTATCCTCGCCTCGGCCTTTTCTGCCATCCTCGTTTATGCTCAGGAGCTGCTGCCAGGACGTATCGGCATGGTTTCTGGTCTCTTTTTTGGCTTCGCTTTTGGCATGGGCGGGCTTGGCGCAGCCGTGCTGGGGCTGGTTGCCGACCATACCAATATCTTCGTAGTCTATAAAATCTGTGCTTTTCTACCGCTTTTGGGGATGTTAACTATATTCCTGCCCGATAACCGCCAGAAAGCCTGATTCCAGGGCGGCCAAAGGCAAACTTTGGCCGCCTGCGTTGCCCATGCCATAACACTTATCCGACGTTCACTGCGCTAATCCCCTCTCAATCGCTTTTTTTATGTCAGAGCGTGCTTTTCTTCAATATTCAACAATTATTCATCAACATAATCATTGAAATTGTCATAGACTGTAACTCGGGCTTCTGGTTTTTTAGCCAGAAATGGATCCACTACCGCGAAAGGAGACGGAATGCATCACGCCACACCGCTTATCACCACCATTGTTGGCGGCCTTGTGCTCGCCTTTATCCTCGGCATGATTGCCAACAAGCTGCGTATCTCTCCGCTGGTGGGTTATCTGTTAGCGGGCGTACTCTCTGGTCCTTTCACCCCAGGCTTTGTCGCCGATACCAAGCTGGCACCTGAGCTGGCAGAGCTGGGGGTGATCCTGCTGATGTTTGGCGTCGGTCTCCACTTTTCGCTGAAGGATTTGATGGCGGTAAAGTCCATCGCCATTCCCGGCGCTATCGCACAGATTGCTGTCGCGACGCTGCTGGGTATGGCGCTCTCCGCCATGATGGACTGGTCATTGATGACCGGTCTTGTCTTTGGACTCTGTCTCTCCACCGCCAGTACCGTGGTGCTGCTGCGCGCCCTTGAGGAGCGGCAGCTGATCGACAGCCAGCGCGGGCAGATCGCTATCGGCTGGCTGATTGTAGAAGATCTGGTGATGGTCCTGACGCTGGTCCTGCTGCCCGCCGTCGCAGGCATGATTGAAAAGGGTAACGTGGGACTGGCGACGCTGTCGCTGGATATGGGGATCACCATCGGCAAGGTTGTGGCGTTTATCGCTATTATGATGCTGGTAGGTCGCCGTCTTGTGCCGTGGATCATGGCCCGCAGCGCGGCCACCGGTTCCCGGGAGCTGTTTACCCTCTCGGTGCTGGCCCTGGCGCTGGGCATCGCCTTTGGTGCGGTTGAGCTGTTTGACGTCTCCTTTGCCCTCGGCGCTTTCTTTGCCGGGATGGTGCTGAACGAGTCCGAGTTAAGTCATCGCGCCGCGCACGACACCCTGCCTCTGCGCGACGCCTTTGCGGTTCTCTTCTTTGTCTCCGTTGGGATGCTGTTCGACCCGAAAATTTTGATCGATGAGCCGCTGGCCGTTGCCGGTACGCTGGCCATCATAATCTTTGGTAAATCCATTGCTGCCTTCTTCCTGGTACGCATGTTCGGCCACTCGCCGCGCACTGCATTAACCATCGCCGCCAGCCTGGCGCAGATTGGTGAATTTGCCTTTATTCTGGCAGGTCTTGGTATGGCGCTGGATCTGCTGCCGCAGACCGGCCAGAACCTGGTCCTGGCCGGGGCGATCCTTTCGATTATGCTTAACCCAATTCTTTTTGCCCTGCTGGAGAAGTACCTCGATAAGACCGAAACCCTGGAGGAGCAGACGCTGGAAGAGGCGACCGAAGATGAGAAGCAGATCCCGGTGGATATCTGTAATCATGCTCTGCTGGTAGGGTTTGGCCGCGTAGGTAGCCTGCTGGGCGAGAAGCTGATGGCTCAGGGTATTCCGCTGGTGGTGATCGAAACCTCGCGTACCCGGGTAGACGAGCTGCGTGAACGTGGTATTCGCGCGGTGCTGGGCAATGCAGCCAATGAAGAGATCATGAACCTGGCACACCTCGACTGCGCCCGCTGGCTGCTGCTGACCATCCCTAACGGCTACGAGGCTGGTGAAGTGGTGGCGACTGCCCGGCAGAAATGCCCACACATTGAGATCATTGCCCGGGCGCACTATGACGATGAGGTGGATTACATCACTGAGCGCGGGGCAAACCAGGTCGTGATGGGCGAACGTGAGATTGCCAATACTATGCTGACGCTGATTGAGAAGCGTCCGGTTGAAGAGGCAGTCACGGGATGATCCACAGCCCCGGCAGATGCTGCCCTGCCGGGGTGTTTTCGCAGAAGCGTGTATTTTTCATCTTTCCCTCCCCCTGCTAACGTAAGTTGCATTTATCCCGTTGTCGGCTACTACTGGCATTTTGTTAACAATCACGCTATAAAGACCCTTCAAGCGGACATTTAGACATCTATACGTTTAGAAGGTGATATGCACACGCAGCAAGAGAACGGGCAGCTTAAGCGCACCATGAAAACCCGCCATTTAATTATGCTGTCATTAGGTGGCGTGATTGGCACGGGGTTGTTTTTTAATACGGGATACATCATCTCAACGACGGGCGCAGCGGGAACGCTGCTGGCTTATCTGATTGGGGCGCTGGTTGTCTGGCTGGTCATGCAGTGTCTTGGCGAGCTTTCCGTGGCGATGCCGGTAACGGGTGCTTTTCATGTTTATGCGGCGCGCTATATTGGCCCGGCAACGGGATATACCGTGGCATGGCTCTACTGGCTCACCTGGACAGTTGCGTTGGGATCCAGCTTTACTGCCGCCGGGTTCTGTATGCAGTACTGGTTCCCGCATATTCCCGTCTGGATATGGAGCGCGCTGTTTTGTGTAGTGATTTTTTCCCTTAACGCGATTTCAACGCGCTTTTTTGCCGAAGGCGAGTTTTGGTTCTCACTGGTTAAGGTCGCGACCATTATCGTTTTCATCATCTTAGGCTGCGGGGCGATTTTTGGTTTTATCGCGCTGAAAGACGGTTCACCTTCGCCGGGACTGTCCAATCTCACCAGCGGGGGCTGGTTTCCCCATGGCGGCTTGCCTATTTTGATGACAATGGTCGCGGTCAATTTTGCCTTTTCTGGCACTGAGCTTATCGGCATCGCAGCAGGCGAGACGGAAAATCCACATCACGCTATCCCGGTCGCGATCCGTACCACCATCGCCCGGTTGATTATATTCTTTATCGGCACCGTTTTTGTCGTGGCGGCACTGATTCCGATGCAGGTGGCAGGCGTCGAGAAGAGTCCGTTTGTGCTGGTCTTTGAGAAAATAGGTATTCCCTATGCGGCGGATATTTTTAACTTCGTCATTCTTACCGCAATTCTCTCAGCAGCGAATTCCGGACTTTATGCCTCGGGACGCATGCTATGGTCGCTCTCTAATGAAAAAACGCTGCCGGGCTGTTTTGCCCGCGTCAATAAAAATGGCGTGCCGCTGGTCGCGCTTTCCGTCTCCATGCTTGGCGGTCTGCTGGCGCTTTTATCGAGCGTGGTCGCGCCTGATACCGTATTCGTTGCCCTCAGCGCTATCTCTGGTTTTGCCGTTGTGGCCGTATGGCTCAGTATCTGCGCAGCACACTTTATCTTTCGTCGCCGTCATCTACAGTCGGGCAAACCGTTAGCCGATCTGAAATACAGAGCGCCCTGGTACCCGCTGGTTCCCGTGCTGGGGTTCGCGCTCTGTTTGCTGGCCTGCGTTGGCCTTGCATTCGACCCGGATCAGCGCATCGCGCTTTACTGCGGAGTGCCTTTTGTTGCCCTTTGCTACGCGACCTATTTTCTTACTCACAGAACAGCATCGAAGGAGGCTGAATATGCCGCAGATTAACCCCCTTACCGCTCTGCTTGAAAGCCACGGTTTTATAGTTCTTGATGGCGCTCTGGCCACCGAACTGGAGGCGCGGGGATGCAATCTTGCCGATAATCTCTGGTCCGCTAAAGTATTGATGGAAAATCCACAGCTTATTCGCGATGTGCATCTGGACTACTTTCGCGCGGGCGCTCAGGTAGCGATTACCGCCAGTTACCAGGCCACGCCTGCTGGTTTTGCGGCTCGCGGTCTGAGTGAACGGCAATCAAGAGCGCTTATTGAACACAGTGTGAAGCTGGCGAAAGAGGCGCGTGAGATTCATCAGGCAGAAAATGCCAGCGCGGGCCAGCTGCTTGTGGCTGGCTCCGTTGGGCCATACGGTGCCTGTCTGGCCGATGGCTCTGAGTATCGCGGTGACTACGTGCGTAGCGCTGAAGAATTTCAGGCGTTTCATCGTCCGCGGATAGAAGCGTTGCTTAATGCAGGCGCAGATCTGCTGGCCTGTGAAACCTTACCCTCGTTTGCAGAGATAGAGGCATTAGCAGATCTGCTGTTGGAATATCCGCAGGCGCAGGCGTGGTTCTCATTTACCTTACGTGATGACAGGCATCTAAGTGACGGTACCCCTCTCGCCAAGGTTGTAGAGACGCTGGCAAAATATCCGCAAATCGTTGCGCTGGGAGTTAACTGTATTGCGCTGGGTAAAACGATCGCGGCGCTAACCCACCTGCATAGCCTGACTACGCTGCCTCTGGTTGTCTACCCTAACTCAGGTGAAACCTACGACGCGACAACCAAGGAGTGGCATACGCACGCTGATTCATGCGGCTCCTTAGTAGATTATTTACCGCAGTGGTTAGAGGCCGGTGCGCGGCTTATCGGTGGATGCTGCCGGACTACTCCAAAGGATATCGCAGCGCTGATTGAGAAGCGTCCGGTTGAAGAGGCGGTCACGGGTTAAGCTCTTGCCCCGCCACTAGCCGTCTGGCTTGATATCAATACAGAGATCGTGGGGCTTCGCGCCCCACTCCTTAAACACCTGCTCCGCAAAGATCCTATTTGTTGAGCTGCTGGGCGGATTTCAGATGCTGCTCCACGACCGGCGTATGCGCGTCGGCCAGGGCCTTCACATCTGGATCTTTGATCATAGTGGCGTCGCTTTTCAGCTTCGATAGCACCATCTCATGATCTTTCGTACCGGCGTTCTCCATATACATTTTGTCAAACGCATCACCGCTCTGCTTTTCCAGTTCAGCGGCCATAGTTTTGTGCATGGCGTCCGGCTCAGTGGGCAGCGTTACCCCTTTTTGCTGGGCGGTGGTCTGTACTTTGGTCAAAGCCGCGCCATGATCGTCGACCATCTTCTGAGCGAAGGCTTTAACTTCACTGCTCTGGGCCTTATTTAGCGCAATCTTAGCCGCGGCAATTTCATTAATATTGGCCTGCGCCATATCCATCAAGGCTTTTTCGTCACCAGCGCTAAGCCTGGCGTTGGCTCCGGTCTGGCCTGCTGCCTCGCTCTGCGTGGTGCTCGCTGGCTTCTGGGCTTGAACACCGACAGAGACGAACATAGCCGCTACTGCTGACGCAGCGAGTAGTTTTTTCAAGGTTTCACTCTTTTGCATTTTGTTCTCCTGATGGTCATGGGTAGGGTCAGCGTGAGGTCATTAACCGTACTCAACCTCGCTAATAAATTACAGCGTCACTGGTCAGTATAGTGGATCATCAATTAGACACAGGTTTTTGAGCTATCACCCGCAACTTAGGGCAGCAGGAAATGCCGGAGTTCGGCCGTAACCTCTTCTGGAGCCTGTTCCGTCATAGGGTGGCTGCTGCTTATCGCTTTGCCCGCACATCGGCTGGTTAGTACAGTGTGCTTTGCATCGATAGCCTAGATTTTAAACAAAATGTAAAGAGTTACCTGTCAGCAGTAAAAGGTGTTAAAGTGATGGTATCTGGCTATGACTTAGTCCCTGACCTGTCCCATTTTGATGCCCCCGAATCGATGCGGGTGCATTCAACTTCAATGAGCTGATTAAGCAGCTCTCCAGTATTTTTATCCAGTCTGATGCGGCGCGCTCGATAGCGCTTGTGTGCGATGGTTCGCAAGGATTTCTCACGGCATTAGCCACATAGATAGCAAATTTGAGCAGCTTTATTCGAGGACGAATGGCCCGCTTGCCAATGCAGTAAAGGCATATTATGAATAAGATAACCCATGAAAATGCTGGGGATACAATCACTCGCCGAATCGTTGTCGAAGCAGAGCATAGCGCTTCAGCAATTGTTCTACAGCCCGAGTATGCCACGCCGGAAGAGGCGATTGGCGCCATCTCAAGAGATCTGCTTATGTCTGGTAAAAGCTTGACATTTAAAGAGATTCAGCTGGTATTGATCGTCAGAATGAAGCTGTCATCTGGACAGCTGCAGCAGGCAATTTTGCGCGAGGCGCTGATGCTGGTCACCAATAGATCGCTATTTTAATCGCTGGCTCCCGAAACAGGCATAGAGAATCCTGAGATTAACTATGCCGTTGTACCATCACTGACCCAGTAGCTCTTTGCGCACAATCTCTGCGCCTGCGCTCAGCGCGTTAAGCTTGCCTCTTGCTACCCGGCGTGACAGCGGCGTCATGCCGCAGTTGGTGCAGGGGTAGAGCTTATCGGCATCGACAAACTGAAGTGCTTTGCGCAGCGTATCGGCCACCTCCTCCGGCGTCTCAATGGTATTGGTTGCCACATCAATAGCGCCAACCATCACTTTCTTACCGCGAATAAGCTCAATAAGCTCCATAGGTACATGGGAGTTTTGACACTCCAGAGAGACAATATCGATAGTAGATTTTTGCAGCTTAGGGAAGATCTCTTCATATTGACGCCATTCGGAACCCAGCGTCTTCTTCCAGTCGGTATTGGCTTTGATACCGTAACCATAGCAGATGTGCACGGCCGTTTCGCACTGAAGCCCCTCAATGGCTCTCTCTAGTGCAGCAATTCCCCAGTCGTTGACCTCGTCAAAAAAGACGTTAAACGCCGGCTCATCAAACTGGATAATATCCACCCCGGCAGCCTCCAGCTCTTTCGCTTCCTGATTGAGAATTTTGGCAAATTCCCATGCCAGTTTTTCGCGACTTTTATAGTGTCCATCGTAGAGCGTATCGATCATTGTCATTGGCCCCGGCAAGGCCCACTTAATCGGCCGATCGGTTTGCTGACGTAAGAATTTGGCATCCTCAACAAACACCGGCTTTTGACGGCTCACCTCCCCCACCACGGACGGTACGCTTGCATCGTAGCGATTACGGATCCTGACGACTTCACGCTTCTCAAAATCAACGCCGCTCAGGTGCTCAATAAAGGTCGTGACAAAATGCTGGCGCGTCTGCTCGCCATCGCTGACGATATCAATACCCGCCTGCTCTTGCTCCTGTAGCCCCAGGCGGAGCGCATCCTGCTTGCCCTCCATCAGTTCGTCACCCTGCAATTTCCAGGGGGACCACAGGGTCTCAGGCTGAGCAAGCCAGGCCGGTTTCGGTAAGCTGCCCGCGGTGGACGTTGGTAATAATTTCTTCATAGCAGGTGACCTTATATTTTTAGTTAATCAAAGAACGGAATGCGTTGACCATTGCTCAAGGATGGCCTGGTAAGGTTTGATAAAGTGCTCTTCGGTAAACCTTCCCTGCTCAATAGCTAACCTGCTGCGCTCTTCGCGATCGTAAACAATTTGTGTTAATGAATAGTCCCGGTAGTTGAGGCTCGGCTGATAGATTTTTCCCGCCGCTGAGTTAGCATTGTAGATCTCAGGCCGGTAGATCTTCTGGAACGTCTCCATGGTGCTGATGGTGCTGATAAGCTCCAGATCGCTGTAGTCACGCAGGAGATCGCCAGCAAAGTAGAAAGCGAGTGGCGCAACGCTACCCTGCGGCATAAAGTAGCGCACCTGCAGACCCATTTTTGCAAAGTAGCGATCCGTCAGAGAGGCGCTATCCTGCTGATATTCGATGCCCAATACGGGATGCTCGTTACCCGTCCGGTGGTAGACGTTTTTACTTGATACGCTCAGGCAGATGACAGGCGCTTTATTAAACTGCTCTTTATAGCAATCTGACTCAACAAACCGCTTAAATATGTTGCCATGCAGATCGCCAAAATTCTCCGGCGTGCTAAAGCCAGTGCTACTTTTGTTATGTTCGGACAGCAGCACGCTAAAATCGTAGTCGCGAACATAAGACGAAAAGTTATTGCCGACGATGCCCTCAATGCGCTCGTCGGTTTTACGATCGACAATATGGGTTTTTAATACTTCAATCACTGGAAAAGCATTGTTTTTGCCTTCGACAGCAATATTCATTTCGACGGAGATAATCTCCAGCCCCACCGCATAGCGATCGCCTTTAGGATTATCCCAATGCGCCAGCGAATTAAACCGATTGTTAATCATGGTTAAGGCATTGCGCAGATTCTCCTGACGCTTTTCCCCCCTCGCTAAATTAGCAAAGTTGGTGGTGATACGCGTGCTCTCGGATGGGTTATAATTCTCGTCAAAGCGGAGGCTCTTCACGTTAAATGTAATCGCTTTATTCATCGTCATCTTTATGATCAATTGTTAATAGCATGATCACTTTATGCCTGAGTCATGGCGTGAATAAAAGTGATTTAATTTCATTCAACATGAAGAACCTTCATGATCGTCTGCAAACGTGTGTATTTTTCTCAGGCAAGCTTGATAAGCACCACGCCGGTAGTCAGCAGAGCCACGCCCAGCCAGCCAATACGATTCAGCCTTTGGCCAAACAGGATCCAACCTGCTACGACGGTGGCAACCAGACCGAAGCTGCCCCACAGCGCATAGGCAACCGACAGGTCGATCCCTTTTACCGCCTGTGACAGCGCACTAAACGCTGCCAGCACGGCGATCAGCGACAGCACGCCGTGTAGCGGCCGACGAAACCCATTAGAATATTTAAGAAAAATGTTCGCGACGATTTCAAGACCTATCGCCAGTGCCAGCCAGGCAACATGCACTGTATTAAGCGTAGTCATGCTGCTGCTCCTTACGCGTCAGCGTACCGGATTTAATCAGCGCAACGCCGGTAACAAGGGTGATCAGGCCCGCGATTTTCATCGCCGATAAGGATTCACCGAACAGCAGCACGCTGAACAGGGTAATAAACAGAATACCCAGCCCTTCCCAGATGGCATACGCCACGCCCAGGGCGATACGTTTTACAGCAAACGATAAGAAAATGTAGGAAAGCGCGATCATCATCAGCATAAAAATGAATCCGGCCTTGTCATCATTGACGCTTGCCCATTTCATCGACAGCGTACCAACTATTTCGGCCGCAATTGCCATAATTAATAATAACCAATAGCGCATAATTTCTCTCCTGATGAGAAACAGATAGCCGCCACGCAAAATAAGCGCGCTGGCAGAGTTAAATTAAATTTTCAGAGACAAGGAGAGAACGGATCTATAGCGCAGAACGCCAGTGCCGATCGCGAATGGAACAGCGGGATAGCAGGTCAAAAAAGGAGTGGAATATCATCATGGTTGCGAACATCTTGTTCATAATTTTACAACTTATCCACGTTGTTGCTTTTCCTCAGTGTGGATTGAAAATTGTCCTCGGTAGTTAAACACGGCCTTATTCTGGCATAATCCCACTCTATTTATCGGGATTTTTTCATTTCTTTACGTTGCCTGTAAATAAGGTGTACGTGTTTAACAGAGAAATTTAAGCCCGCCAGCGGCGGGCTTGCGATTAACGCTCCCAGTAGGCCTCTTCAAGGCTATCTTCCCGCTCCGGCAGTCCGCGCGTCAGGCGCGGTGAGTGCTGGTTCAGTACCTGGTAGCTGACGCGGTTAGCATATTTACACACCTGCGCCAGCGACGAGTAGGTCAGCCAGACATAGTTATGCTTGCTGGAGTTCGGCACATTGCTGCGGTGGAAGTTATTGGCCGTAATATCATGCAGCAGCGCGGCCAGCGCACCATCGCCTGCGCCGTTGGTGTTCATGATCTTCTCTGGCCCGCCCATGTACGGCGCAATGTGGGAGAAGATACGCAGCGGCTGCTCACAGTCCTGGTGACGCATGGCCCGGCTAAACTCATACTGGTTAAACTCGGCGATGGCCCCCGGCAGCAGCGGATGCTGGGTTTTACGCTTCGCCGACTCCTCGGTAAAGCCAGCCATATACAGCCCCACCGGACCGGCGGTGCAGAGCACAAGGTCAACCCAGTCCAGCGCCTTATCGCAGGCCAGCAGCGGATCGCTCACTCCGGTCAGCGCCTCGGCCTCCTCCTCATTCATCGCCAGGATTGAGACGTTCTCCTTAAGGAAGTCGCGCCACCACGTCGGATTATCGGCGATCACGTATTTAGTGCCGAGGGTCAGCACCACCGGTACGTTATGCTTTTTGGCGTACTCCACCGCTTTCATGGTCGCCTCACGCATCGGTTCGCCCGGCTTACAGCGCACCAGGTAGGAGGAGAGTACCAGCGCGGAGGATCCAGCAATCACCGACTCGGGGATGCTCTCCGGACGCAGCTGGTTCATATAGCCAGGGCTTATAGCAAAGGTGCGCTCCCCCGCCTCGCCAATCAGTGTAAAGCAGCGACCAATGGGACCATCAACGCCCTGCAGGTAGTTGAGGTCGGTACGGCTGGAGGTGTTACACAGGTAGCGATAGGCGTAGCCGCCGATTTCAACGTTACTGCACATCACGCCCAATAGTACCGAGCGGTCGTCTGCCAGCACGGAGTAGTTGTGCATGGTATTACCGATGGTGCCGCCGGCAAACTGGTGGGTGATGAGGTTGTCGCGGACCAGCTCTTTATAGAGCGCGTCGGCGGCCTCGTCGCTGATGATCAGCGAGTGCCCGGCGCTGAGGGCATAGCGCTCGATAAACGCGTCGTTCACCTTCGCTTCAATATCCACCAGCGTTTGATCGATGCCGACCACCCATGAGGCGCTGGCGTCGCTCTCCGGCTGGATCTGCTGCAACAGCGGATCGCGGGCGTTAACGGGGAAATAGTGTTTGGACTTGCGTTTACCGGGGAATTTCATTCGCGTTAATTATGAATAACCAATTGGGCCGGGAATGGTAGCACACTCCCGGCACCGGACGCGATTAGCGGTAAGGGGCTGTCAGGTCAAGCATCATGTCGATATGATCGGCGGAATCATTAAGCGCAGGAATGTATTCATATTTCTCGCCGCCTGCTTCAAGGAAAAATTCCCGGTTCTGTACCGCGATCTCCTCCAGGGTCTCCAGGCAGTCGGCGGAAAAGCCCGGACAGATAACCTGAATGTGCTTTACCCCCTTCTCACCGAGCATCTTTAGCGTCTCATCGGTATAAGGCGTCAGCCATGGCTCGCGGCCAAAGCGCGACTGGAAGGTCATCATTACCTTCTCCGGCGGCACACCGAGGGCGGAGACCAGCTCACGGGTAGTATCGCGGCAGCGCTGCGGATAGACATCCCCCTCTTCCGCATAGCGCTGGGGGATGCCGTGATAGGAGAGCAGAAGCAGATCTGGCTCGCCGTGGCGGGCGAAAGAGGCGCGTACGCTGTTGGCCAGCGCGTTGATGTAGGCCGGGTTATCGGCATAGTCACGGATCAGTGAGATGCCGGGGATACTACGTTTGCGTTGCAGAATACGTCCCAGCTCGTCCCAGACCGCGGCTACGGTTGAGCAGGAGTATTGCGGGTAGAGCGGCAGGACCACGATATGCTCCACGCCCTGGGAGAGCAGATCGTCCACCGCGCTCTCCAGCGAGGGTGAACCATAGCTCATGCCCAGCGACACCGGCACGTCGGCCAGCCGGGCGGCCAGCGCCTGCTGCTGACGGCGGCTATAGACCATCAGCGGTGAGCCCTCTTCCATCCATACGGATTGATAGAGCTTCGCCACACGCGGCGAACGAATCGGCAGGATCGCGCCGCGCAGCAGGGGCCACCAGAGCAGGCGCGGGGCATCCACTACGCGCCGATCGCTTAAAAACTGGCGAAGATAGCGTTTGACCGCTGCGGGGGTGGGAGCATCGGGGGTGCCCAGATTCGCCAGCAGGATGCCGGTTTTCGCCTGACTCATTCGCGCCTCATTTTCATTTAAGCTTGAGAAAATATTACTTGTGAGAATAGTACCTGTGAGAATTGTAACTGAAACGGGCGTAAACGAAACCCATTGCTGCGAAAGGGAAAAGCTTGGAGGAGGATGAGAGAGAAATGTCCCCGGCGCAGGCACCGGGGAAAAGCAGGATTAACCGAGGATCTTTTCCAGTTCGGCACGAACGGCGCTGACGGCCTGGGTGCCATCAACCTTCGCATATTTGGTGTTGCCAGCTTCGGCTTCTTTCTGGTAGTAGCCGATCAGCGGCGCAGTCAGCTGATGGTACTCCACCAGGCGCTTACGCACGGTCTCTTCCTGATCGTCTTTACGGGTGCTCAGCGCTTCACCGGTCACGTCGTCTTTACCTTCCACCTTCGGCGGATTGTATTTGATGTGGTAGACGCGGCCAGAGGCAGCGTGCACGCGACGGCCTACGATGCGATCGACGATCAGATCGTCCGGCACATCGAACTCCAGCACGTAGTCAACGTTGATACCCGCTTCCTTCATTGCATCAGCCTGAGGAATAGTGCGCGGGAAACCGTCCAGCAGGAAGCCGTTACGGCAATCTTCCTGGGCGATACGCTCTTTTACCAGCGCGATTACCAGCTCGTCAGTCACCAGTTTACCGGCATCCATGATGTCTTTTGCCTGTTTGCCCAGCTCGCTGCCAGATTTAACCGCGGCGCGCAGCATGTCACCGGTGGAGATCTGCGGAATACCGTATTTCTCCATGATGAACTGAGCCTGAGTGCCTTTACCTGCGCCCGGAGCGCCGAGCAAAATGATACGCATTGCGTAATTCCTCTACGTTTAAATTTTTATACCCAGATAATTAATGACAGGTATACAACGTTGTTTGAAGCGAAAACCATACCACTAAAGTCAGTATCACCACAAGGAAGCGAGGCTTATGCAGGCGGGTTCGGCGGGAAGTTGAGCAGCTGAATCGTTCCCTCCTGCCGGGGGGCAAGAGGGAACGGTGCGATGAGCGATTAAGAAACCAGCAGCTGGTTCATGCGACGGATAAACTGGTTAGGATCCTCCAGCGTGCCGCGCTCGGCAAACAGGGCCTGATCCAGCAGCAGTTCGATCCACGCCTTAAACTGTGCTTCATCCTGAATATCCGCGGTACGTTTCACCAGTACGTGCTCCGGGTTAAGTTCAAAGATGTACTTCACTTCCGGTACGGCCTGGCCCGCAGCGGCAAACAGCTTCGCCATCTGGGTGCTCATCTCGTCGTTGTCGGTAGTGACAATCGCTGGCGTATCGGTCAGGCGATGGGTGAAGCGCACCTCTTTCACGCGGTCGCCCAGCAGGGTTTTTACGCGCTCAACGAACGGCTCAAGGGCTTTTTCAGCCTCTTTCGCACTCTCGTCTACCTCGTCGTTCAGCTTCTCCAGCGACTCATCGGCTTTCGCCACGGACTGGAAGGATTTGCCGTCAAACTCAGTGAGGTAGCTCATCATCCACTCGTCGATGCGATCGGAGAGCAGCAGCACTTCGATGCCTTTCTTACGCAGCAGCTCAAGGTGCGGGCTGCTCTTCGCAGCGGCGTAGCTGTCGGCGGTGATGTAGTAGATCTTCTCCTGGCCCTCTTTCATGCGGGAGACATAGTCCGCCAGCGCCACCGTCTGCTCGGAAGAGTCGGTATGGGTAGAGGCGAAGCGCAGCAGTTTTGCAATCGCTTCCATGTTGGCGCTATCTTCCGCCGGACCCTCTTTCAGCGCCAGACCAAACTGTTTCCAGAAGCCCTGGTACTTCTCGGCGTCATCCTTCGCCAGCTTGTCGAGCATCTGCAGCGCACGTTTAGTCAGCGCACTACGCAGGTTGCGGGTGACAGAGCTGTCCTGCAGGATCTCACGGGAGACGTTCAGCGGCAGATCGTTGGAGTCGATCAGGCCGCGCACAAAGCGCAGGTAGTTCGGCATGAACTGCTCGGCTTCATCCATGATGAAGACGCGCTGAACGTAGAGCTTCAGGCCATGTTTATGATCGCGGTTCCACATATCCCACGGTGCCTGCGCCGGAATATAGAGCAGGCTGGTGTACTCCTGCTTGCCCTCCACGCGGTTATGGCTCCAGGCCAGCGGATCGGTGAAGTCATGGGCGATGTGCTTGTAGAACTCTTTGTATTCGTCGTCACTGATTTCAGACTTGCTGCGCGTCCAGAGCGCCTGGGCTTTGTTGATCTTCTCCCAGCTGATGACGGTCTCGCCATCCTGCTCGTCGTGCTTCTCAATCTCTACCGGCAGTGCGATATGATCGGAGTATTTGCTGATGATCGAGCGTACGCGCCAGTCATTGAGGAAGTCATCTTCGCCTTCGCGCAGGTGCAGGGTGATCTCGGTCCCGCGATCCTCTTTGGTGATATCGGCAACGGTGTAGTCGCCCTCGCCTGCAGACTCCCAGAATACGCCATTCTCTGCGCTGTCGCCCGCCGCGCGGGTGCGCACGGTCACTTTATCGGCAACGATAAACGCCGAATAGAAACCAACGCCGAACTGGCCGATCAGCTGGCTATCTTTCGCCTGGTCGGAGCCCATTGATTGTAAAAAGGCTTTCGTACCGGACTTGGCAATGGTACCCAGATGGTCAATAACCTCATCACGGTTCATACCAATACCGTTGTCGGCGATGGTCAGGGTACGCTGCTCTTTATCAAAAGAGACGCGTACGCGTAGCTCACCGTCACCCTCGTACAGCTCGGGTTTTGACAACGCACGGAAGCGCAGCTTGTCTGCCGCATCCGAGGCGTTAGAGATAAGCTCACGCAGGAAGATCTCTTTGTTGGAGTAGAGAGAATGGATCATCAGATGCAGAAGCTGTTTTACTTCTGACTGGAAGCCGCGTGTTTCTTGTCCTTTCATCGAAAAAATACCTCAACAATGCCATTTGGTGTTGAGGGGAAGATGGGGATATGACGCAAGGATTTCAAGCGGGGGCAGAAAATTGCCCCCGTTTTTTTCACGAAATGCGGATCTTGTGGCGTCCGGCTAAAGAGTGAGAGAGCGTGGTGCCATCAACCATCTCCAGCTCGCCGCCCACCGGCACGCCGTGGGCGATGCGGCTGGCATCAACGCCATACTGCCCGCACAGCTCGGCGATGTAGTTGGCGGTCGCCTCCCCTTCCACCGTGGGGTTAGTGGCGAGGATCACCTCTTTCAACTGCTCACGCTCCAGCCGCTGCTCCAGCCGGTCAAGGCCGATATCGTTCGGGCCAATGCCGTCCAGCGGCGACAGGTGCCCCATCAGCACGAAGTAGCGGCCAGAGAACTGCCCGGTCTGCTCGATGGCGTAGATGTCCGCAGGACTCTCCACCACGCAGATCTGGCCGTTCTCCTGGCGACGCGGATTCGAGCAGATGTTACACACCTCCTGCTCGGTGAAGGTACGGCAGTCGGCACAGTGGCCAATCTCCGACATCGCCCGCGTCAGGGCCTGGGCAAGGCGCATCCCGCCGCTGCGATCGCGCTGCAGAAGCGTAAAGGCCATGCGCTGCGCCGATTTCGGGCCAACGCCCGGCAGGCAGCGCAGGGCTTCCATAAGCTGCGTCAGCAGCGGACTGGTCTGCATCAGAACGGCCCCTTACAAAATTTAAAATTAAACATATCAACCACTTATATTAATTTATGCAGCATCGGATTTAATGGAGCCTAACGGCTTACTGAAAGTCCCGATGTTTATTGCCCCACCAAACTTTCGAGGGGAATACCAAATTGAGCATGAAGCTTTCTAATCATAGGCAACGTTAAATTACGTTTACGATTAAGAATTTCATAGACGCGATTAGATTTACCTATTGCAGACTCCAGATCGCCTACGCTTAACCCCTGCTGTTCCATTCTGAATTTAATCGCTTCAATGGGATCGGGCGGAGCGATAGGGTGGTGCTTCTTCTCATACTCTTCTATAAGAAGGCACATCACTTCAAAAAAATCCCCTTCCGGTGTATTTATTAAGGGTTCGTCATCGAACATGGGTGCGACAGCTTTTAAAGCAGCTTCGTAATCCTGTTCGTTTTTGATGAGTTTAATTTGCATCTTACTTACCCCCGTTCAACACTTTCTGCATTGATGGCATCGTACTCTTTATGTGTTCCAATAAATTTCACGTATACCCATCCTCGCAGATAGGCAATGGAGACGATTAAGCGGTAATCGTTTCCCTTAATGTTAAAAACCACCCGCCTGTTTTTAAGGATGCTGGCATTTCGGTACTGAGCCTTGATGTCGGCTGGTGTTTTCCATTCAGCCTGCAAAACTTCATCATGCCACGCTTTAAGCGACTGCTCTGCATCAGGGTATACCGCCCAAAACTCCTTCAGCGTTTTAACGGATATGATTTTCATAGCACCACTCTAGTCCCATGATGGGACTTTAGCAAATATTATCCCATCATGGGACTAAGAGAACACTGGAAATGAGTGGAGGTAGGGTAGTTAAAATTGGGTGATTTTGATTGACTTATGATGCGCTACGCTCACTCTTGAGTCCTGTCTGGCTGACAGGACTTTTTAAGATCGCGTAGCGCTAATAATGGCTAACTACACAAAGCCATTAGAACGGCATCTTAAAGCCTGGCGGCAGCTGCATACCGGAGGAGACGCCCGCCATCTTCTCTTTCTGAGTCTCTTCAATACGGCGCGCCGCATCGTTGAAGGCCGCCGCAACGAGATCTTCCAGCATATCTTTGTCGTCTTCCAGCAGGCTTGGGTCAATCTCCACGCGACGGCAGTTGTGTGCGCCGTTGATGGTGACCTTCACCAGACCTGCGCCGGATTCACCGGTGACTTCCAGCTTCGCAATCTCTTCCTGCATCTGCTGCATCTTTTCTTGCATCTGCTGGGCCTGTTTCATCAGGTTACCCAGACCGCCTTTACCACCAAACATAGGCTTCTCTCTTCATTCACGTTAAAAATGACAATCGTAAGTCAAACTTACGATCAAATAGGGCGAATGCTCTCTTCATCCAGATCCGCATCGAAAAACCGTTGCAGAGTCTGGATGTTGCTATCCGCAATAATCGACTCGCGCGCCTGCGCAAGCATCTCTTCGTAAATCGCCTGACGCCACTCCAGCGGAGTGCGCATCGCGGGATTATCATCTTCAATGATAGACACTTCAACCGCTGAACCGTACAGGGTGTTAAGTGCTTCACCTAAAACTCTTAACGTCCCGGCCGAATTAAGGTGCCGCTGAGTAGTGCGCAGATGCAGGCAGATACGGTTATCCTCCTGCTCTCGCCACGCGTTTAGCGCCACCTGTTCAACCAGCTTGGGCAGGCTGAGCCGACTCACCTCTGCCGCCCACGGGTCACGCTTGATGGCCTCTTCGGCGAGCTTTTGCGCCAGCTCCGGCGTCCGCTCATGCTCCAGGGCCTTCTTCAGCGCCTTCGGCGTGGCCACCTCCTCTTTTACCTCTTCGGTAACCAGGGTGGTTTTCCAGCGGTAGGCCTCTTTTTTTACCGGCGCCTGCTGCTGGGCTGCGGCGGCCGGACGCGTCTGCACGCGCTCGGTGACCGATGCCAGCCGCTCAAGCGCAGCGTTATTCACCGGCCGCGTGCGGGTTGCCGCTGCCGGTTCACTCTTTTTTGCTTTGGTCGCTCCCTGAGCACGCTGCAGCTGACTGCGGGCGGCCAGCACCTGGCTGGTGGTGTCCGACAGCGGCGCATCGCTACGCGGCACAGCAGGGGGTGGCGATGGCGGCACCTGCTCGGGGGTTAGCACCGCCGTGGGTGCCACAGGAGAGAAGTCCTGTGCCGGCACGCTCGGCTCCGGCAGCGGCATACGCGGATGGAACGCCAGCGCACGCAGCAGGGTCATCTCAATGCCCATCCGCCTGTCAGGCGCAAACGGCAGCTCTTTACGGCCAATCAGCATGGTCTGGTAGTAGAGCTGGACGTCGCCCGGCGGCACGGTACGTGCCAGTTCGCGCAGGCGCTGCTCAATAGCGGCCATATCGCTGCCGAGCGCGGAGGGCGAGAGCTGTACCATCGCGATGCGGTGCAGCAGGGTCTGCATCTCAACCAGCAGCGCCTCCCACTCCACCCCGCGGGTAGCGGCCTCGTTAACCAGCGACATTACGCGTTCGCCGTTGGCCTCTACCAGCGCCTCAATCAGCGACAGCGCCTGGTCGTCATCCAGCGTGCCGAGCATCTGGCTCACCGCCTGGGCAGTAAGCTGACCGTCACCGCTGGCAATCGCCTGATCGGTCAGGCTGAGAGCGTCGCGCAGGCTACCGTCGGCGGCGCGGGCCAGCAGCTGTAGAGCACGCGGCTCGTGATGGATCTTCTCTTCGTCGAGAATATGCTCAAGCTGCTGACGGATCTGCTCCACGTCCAGCGCCTTGAGATGAAACTGCAGGCAGCGGGAGAGGATGGTCACCGGTAGCTTCTGCGGATCGGTGGTCGCCAGCAGGAACTTGACGTGCGCCGGCGGCTCCTCAAGGGTCTTCAGCAGGGCGTTAAAGCTGTGGCGCGACAGCATATGCACTTCGTCTATCAGATAGACTTTGAAGCGGCCACGGGCTGGCGCGTACTGGACGTTATCCAGCAGATCGCGGGTATCCTCAACTTTGGTACGCGAGGCGGCGTCGATCTCAATCAGATCGACAAAGCGCCCTTGCTCAATTTCGCGGCAGTTATCGCACACGCCGCACGGCGTTGCGGTGATACCGGTCTCGCAGTTCAGCCCCTTCGCCAGCAAACGGGCAATAGAGGTTTTTCCGACGCCGCGGGTGCCGGAAAAGAGGTACGCATGGTGAATGCGTCCTAACGATAAGCCGTTCGCCAGTGCAGTCAGCACATGCTCCTGACCGACGACGTCAGCAAAAGTTTGTGGTCGCCACTTACGGGCTAAGACCTGATAACTCATGGGCAGGCTCTGGAACGCTGGAAGGTGGATATACGAGGGGCAATGCTACCACAGCCTCGCCCTAACAGCGAGACTGTGTACTGACGGATGGCAATCAGTGGCCGGGGAACGACACCAGGCTGTAGCAGGTGATGCCCTGCTTCGCGAGACGCTCTTCGCCACCGATATCAAACAGATTGATAATAAAGGCGGCGTCGGTCACTTCCCCACCCAGACGGCGGATCAGCTTCACGGTGGCCTCAATGGTGCCGCCGGTGGCCAGCAGATCGTCCACCACCAGCACCTTATCGCCCGGCTTGATGGCATCAACGTGGATCTCTAACTGATCGGTGCCGTACTCCAGCTCATAGCTCTCGGCGATGGTTTCACGCGGAAGCTTGCGCGGCTTACGCACCGGCACAAAGCCGACGCCCAGCGCCAGGGCGACTGGCGCGCCAAACAGGAAGCCACGGGCTTCGGTACCGACCACTTTGGTAATGCCTGCGTCTTTGAAACGCGCGACCAGCAGTTCAATGCTGAGAGCATACGCTTTCGGATCTTCCAGCAAACTGGTGACATCCCGGAAAAGGATCCCCGGTTTCGGATAGTCCTGAATGCTTTTAATGCTGTCTTTTAAATACTCAAGCTGCTGCGCAGTTGCTGTCATGGATTTTTTGCCTGCTAGAAACGGTCATACTCACTGCACGCTTTGGTGGTTAATGTAACTATTGTTTAACATTTAACCAAAGGTGCCCGTGCTCGAAAACGGTCGAATGTACTGGCAGAACGGGACAAATGCAATAAGCTTGAGTGCGCTTTACTGCTTTTGTTGCTTTTCATCAACGCCCTTTGCAACCACCGGGATGCGCCACATAAATATCAGCAGGCAGGCGAGGATCGCCAGCAGCAGAAAACGGACCCACAGCAGCTTAACCAGCCAGAGTGAAATTGCGAACGTCAGCAGAATGAGCGCGATAGCCCGGGGTTTGGCGCCGGGGGGCATCGCGCGGTACTGCTGCCAGTGGCGAAGATAGCTGCCAAACCAGGAGCGATAGAGCAGCCAGGCGTGAAAACGGGGCGAGGATCGGGCAAAGCACCAGGCGGCTAACAGAATAAAGGGCGTGGTGGGCAACACCGGCAGCACTACACCGAGCGTGCCGAGCGCCACCGCCAGCCAGCCGATGATAATTAACAGAGTACGTTGCATAATAGGATCGTTATCGGGCTTTTTGGCTAATGTAACATAGCCCTGATGAATACAGGGGAGAGATTGTTGAAAACGGCTTTGCTTTTAGATTCACTGGAAAAACAGCTCGCTTCCCTGCGTGAGCGGGCTGCACCGCTGGCACACCACGCTACCGTCAGCGCACGCTTTGATCGCCATCTGTTTCAAACCCGCAGCACGTTAATGCGCGCCTGTCTGGACGAGGTTGACCATAATCTCGCCGCGCTGCGCCACGCGGTGGATGCCGGACAGCTGCCGCAGGTGGCCTGGCTGGCGGAACATCTCTCGTCACAGCTTGCCGCCCTTACCCGGGAAACGGCCACCTGGTCGCTACGGGAGTGGGACAGCGCCTCGCCGGGGGTGACCAAATGGCAGCGCAAGCGACTACAGCATCAGCAGTACGAGCGCCGCCTGCAGGAGATGAAACGGGCGCGCGAGCTGCTGCTCGCCAGAGCTACCGGCTTTGAGGAGCAGCAAACGCTACAGCGCGACGTCGTGGCGCTGGAGGGCAGACTGGCACGCTGCCGCCATGCGCTGACGCGGATTGAGAATGTACTGGCCCGGTTAACCCGCTAAGAAATCATCAGGAGTAAATATGTCGCTGGAAAATGCGCCGGAAGAGGTCAAGCTGGCGGTAGATCTGATTATGCTGCTGGAGGAGCACGCTATCGCACCGGAGACGGTGCTGAAGGCGCTGGAGATAGTAAAGCGGGACTTCGAGAAAAAAGTCCCGCTGCAGGATACGCGCTCTTAAACGTTATCAGGCGATGGAAGGCGCGCCATTATCGTCGTTCAGATCGCGTTTTACCTCGGTCAGCTCTTCACCCTTCGCATTACGCAGGTGCACTTCCAGCTGATTAAAGGCGATGTTAATACCATTTTCACGGCATAGCCGGTCGATGGTGCGGTTCAACTCATCTACCGTGTAGCTGCGATCGCGCAGCTCACGCACGTAGAGACGCAGCTCGTGATCCAGCGTGCTCGGGCCAAACGTCGTAAAGAAGACCGACGGCTCCGGATCGTGCATCACCTTCGGATGTTCCATCGCCGCCTTCAACAGCACCGCTTTCACTTTGTCGAGATCGGAGCCGTAGGCGACCCCGATACGCACCACCACGCGGGTAATGGTATCGGAGAGCGACCAGTTGATCAGGCGCTCGGTCACAAAGGCCTTGTTCGGGATAATCACCTCTTTGCGATCGAAGTCGGTAATGGTTGTCGCACGGATGCGAATCTTGTTGACCGTTCCGGAGAAGGTACCGATGGTCACTGTATCCCCGATGCGCACCGGGCGCTCAAACAGGATGATAATACCGGCGACAAAGTTACCGAAAATCTCCTGCAGGCCGAAACCGAGACCGACCGACAGCGCGGCCGCCAGCCACTGGAGTTTATCCCACGAAACGCCCAGCGAACCGAATACCGTCATCGCTCCGGCAGCGATAATCACATAGTTGAGAATGGTGGTGATAGCATAGGAGGCTCCCTGGCGCATCTTCAGGCGTGAGAGCACCAGCACCTCCAGCAGCCCCGGCAGGTTGCGGATCAGCGCCCAGGCTACCATCGCCGCGATTATCGCAAACAGCAGGCTACCCATGGTGACGCTTTTCACCACGCTGGCCCCCGCCTCCATGCCGTTATAGTGCCAGAGCGTAATGCTGTCGAGGTAGGCAAAAACGGTAATTAGATCGGACCAGATTGCCCAGAAGACGACGCCAAACAGCGCCACCATTACCAGCATGGTAATACGCAGCGTCTGCTGGTTGACCTGCTCAAGGGCAATGGTTGGCTCCTCCTGCGGCTCCGCACCCTCGGCCCCCTCTTTTACCAGGTTCTGTCGACGGGCCAGCGCCCGGCGGTAGGCGATGCGTCGCGCCGCCACGCTCAATCCACGCAGTACCGTCTGGTAGAGCAGGTTCCAGATAATCACCAGGTAGACGGTCTCAATCCAGCGACCGGAGAGGCGCAGCGTGGTGTAGAAGTAGCCTGTAGCGGTTAACACCATTAGCGCCAGCGGTACGATAGAGAGCACGGTAACGGTCAGCAGGCGCAGGGCGTGTGACTCCTTATCGCGCCAGCTGTCGCGGCACATCGGCCACATCAGGATGCTAATCACCAGCAGGTTGAGGAAAATCACAATCTGCCCGGTGACATCGTCCATAAGATGCAGCGGCGACAGTTCGGAGACCACCGACCAGAAGTGCAGCGGCAGCAGCGCCAGACTGACGCGGACGATCTGCCGACGCCAGTGGCTGGTTAACTGCGGTGGCATGGAGAAGTGGGTCACCGCGACGCCGTCTTTCTCTAGCACCTTCCAGCACAGGCCGAATATCAGCCAGAAGAGCGCCAGCTTTTTACTGAAGGCCCACAGCAGCTCACTGATGTTAAGCTGCATGGTGAGCAGGATTAGCCCCGCCGCGAGGATCAGCAGGCAGACCGGCAGAGCGCGGATCAGGTCGATGAGGATCGCTTTCGGCGTGTGTCCCTGGCTGTCGTTACGCAGCTGACCCACCTCGTCCGCCAGCCGGGCCTGGTACTGCTTCAGCCAGCGCAGACGCCAGCGGATCACACCGGCGATCAGCAGCAGCGGCAGTCCGGCCAGAAACGCAATGGCTACCGCAGGCCAGGCTTTCTCCCAGTTTACGGTGATCTTCATGGTGCGGAACTGCTCTTTAACCGCCTGCGGGAAGGCCTTAATCCACTCCCAGTCCATCGGTTTGTTGCTGTTCACCCAGAAGATCTGCTGGGTCAGCACCTCTTGTAAGCTCGTTGAAACGCTCATCAGCTGCTGCTGGTTGACCTGCAGATTGATGGCCATCATCAGCTGGTTACCAAGCTGCTTGTTGAGCTGATCGAGCAGCTCACGGCGCATATCGACGACCTGCAGCAGCGCATCATGCACCTCACTGTTTACTTCGCTCTCGTGCCCCTCCTCCAGCTTGCCGACAAAGGTATCGCTCTGGAACAGGGCATCGCGCTGCTGGTTGATCTCAAACTGCTCAAGACGCAGGTCGGCGATGCGGTTGGTCATATCCGCCAGCTCGTCGGCGGAGGGCAGCGTCTGCTGCTGCTGGTAGAGGATGCGCGACAGCAGCAGGCTCCCCTTCAGCACCGAGATCTGCTCTTTGATATTGCGCTCGGACTGCAGGGCACGATCGAGCCAGTTTTTTACTTTAATGTTCTGCTGAACCAGCGCGTTACCGTTTTCCGTGGCATCGATCAGCCGTTGGCTGAGCTGGTGGTTAAGCTCCAGCTCCTGTTTCACCAGCGGATTGGCCTGAATACGCGCTGTCTCATCCGGCGTCACCGCCTCCTGGGCCGTTTTTTCGGTCAGCGTCAGGCGTTTGCTGTTGACCGCCTCCTGCAACAACTGGAGCTGATGCTCAAGACGGTTGCTGTTGGCCGTCACGTAGTCACGCTGCTTCTGCAGGGTATCCTGCAGGGTCGTATTGCCTTCAAGGCTTTTACGCTGTTGGTCGATCTCGGCATTCAGCAGCGCCTGCTGGGCCAGCAGCAGCGTCTGCTGGGTTGGTCGCAGCGCGCCCTCCCCTGCTCCGGTGCCGTTCAGACGGTTACGGATCTGCTGCAGCTGCTGTGAGGCGGTATACATGGCATTCTGCACCCGCTCCGGCTGGGTTTGCAGCGCCACCAGCTGACTGTTATAGGTCGCCAGATCGTTCTGCGCGGTCTGGAGATCGTCCAGCAGCTGCGAGACCCGCGACTCCAGCTGACGTAGCGACAGCGTCGCCAGCGTTTTACGGGTTTCATCATCGTTGTCTTTATCGCTCAGCGCATTTAGCCCGTCCGTCGCCTCACGCATCTTATCCGGCGCCTGGGCAACCTTCTGACGAAGCTGGGTCGTCTCCTGCTTAACCCGCTCGAGCTTGTCGAGGGTGTCCAGCGTTTGAGTCAGATCGTCAATGACGAGCTTATCCTGCGGAGTATGATCTTTTTGCTTATTTAGCGCATCAAGCTGGCTTTGTACCTCTGCCCGACCGGGCAGATCGGAACTGGCGCGGGCATGCGCAGCCGTTGAAAACAGGCTTGCGACAAGCACCAGCACCAGGGCAAAAGCAGCGAGCGGATTTTGCGAGCGTATGGAGTGCAGCATAATTTTTAGATGAATGGTTTCTTTACGGGAAAGCGGGCCGGGACTGACCACGCGCAGAGAATATCACGCCCATCAGGGACAACATAGCAATGCGCATAGCCTCCAGGATATTTCCTGGCATTATCAAGTAAAATCAGGCATTGAGCAGGCCTGGCGCTGCACGCATGGTTGGGCAGAGCTGGAACATCTCCAGCAGGATAGCCACGTAGTCGCGGGCTTCCTTTTTAAGATCAAATGTTTGTGGCGAGAAGAGCCAGTTTTCCATGATGCCGGAGATAAAGCTGCGCATCAGGATAGCCGCCCGCCGGGTAAGCAGATTAGCGGGCAACATTTTTGCTTTAATGCAGTGGCTGAGGGTCTGTTCAATACGATCGTAACTTTCGAGGCATAAATTACGCTGCGCCTGTTGCACAATGGTCATTTCGCCGACAAACTCACACTTGTGGAAAATAATTTCCATCATTAAACGGCGGCGCTCTTCGACTACCGTTGCTTCAAGAATATAGACCAACATTTCGCGCAAAACGGAGAGTGGATCATCAGGAAATTTTGCCTGATACTCAAGCTCGAGATCGCCAAGACTGGACTCTGACAGCTGCCAAATTTCACCAAATAAATCTGACTTATTTTTAAAGTGCCAGTAGATTGCGCCACGCGTTACACCGGCTGCCTGCGCAATGTCTGCGAGAGACGTTTTAGATACGCCGTGGGCTGAAAACAGCCGTATAGCAACATCTAAAATATGCTGACGCGTCTCAAGGGCCTGTTGTTTGGTTTTTCGTGCCATATGTTGGTGATTTTATGGGAGTCAGATTTACATACATTTATGAATGTATGTACCATAGCATGACGATAATATAAACGCAGCAATGGGTTTGTGGGCGCTTGATCCACTGAACAATTTGAAATCGGACACTCGAGGTTTACCTATGAACAAAAACAGAGGATTTACCCCTCTGGCGGCCGTTCTGATGCTTTCGGGCAGCTTAGCGCTAACAGGATGTGATGATAAACCGGCTCAACAAGGAGCACAGCAAGCGCCAGAAGTTGGGATTGTGACACTCAAATCCGCACCTCTGCAGATGACCACTGAACTGCCAGGCCGCACCAGCGCCTATCGCGTGGCTGAAGTCAGACCGCAGGTCAGCGGCATCATTTTGAAACGTAACTTCACCGAGGGCAGCGATGTCGAAGCGGGTGTCTCGCTCTATCAAATCGATCCAGCCCCTTACCAGGCCTCTTATGAGAGTGCAAAAGGCGATTTAGCCCGCGCTCAGGCCGCCGCGAACATTGCGCAGGTTACCCTGAAGCGCTATCAGAGCCTGATTGGCACCAAGTACATCAGCCAGCAGGATTTCGATAACGCCCAGGCGGAAGCGCAGCAGGCTAACGCTTCGGTCGTGGCCGCGAAAGCCGCCGTGGAGACCGCGCGTATTAACCTGGCCTATACCAAGGTGACCTCACCTATTAGTGGTCGCATTGGTAAATCGTCCGTCACCGAAGGCGCGCTGGTGCAGACCGGGCAGGCTAATGCCCTGGCGACCGTTCAGCAGCTCGATCCAATCTACGTTGATGTGACCCAGTCTAGCAACGACTATCTGCGCCTGAAACAGGAGCTGGAAAAAGGCACCCTGAAGCAGGAGAACGGCAAGGCCAAAGTAGAGCTGCTCACTAACGATGGTTCTACCTACCCGCAGACCGGTACGCTGGAGTTCTCTGACGTGACCGTGGATGAAACCACTGGCTCGATCACCCTGCGCGCTATTGTTCCTAACCCGAACCAGACCCTGCTGCCGGGCATGTTCGTCCGCGCCCGACTGGAAGAGGGTCTGAACCCGAACGCGCTGCTGGTTCCACAGCAGGGTATTACCCGTACACCGCGCGGTGAAGCGTCTGCGATGGTCGTGGGTGAAGGCGATAAGGTTGAAACCCGTCAGGTACAGACCTCACAGGCGATTGGCGATAAGTGGCTGGTCACCGGCGGTCTGAAAGAGGGCGATCGCGTAATCGTTACCGGCCTGCAGAAAGTCCGTCCGGGTGCGCAGGTAAAAGTTCAGGAAGTTAAACCTGAACAGGCTTCTGACAAGAAAGAGCAAGCTGCAGCTGGCGCGCAGTCAGAACAAACGAAGTCTTAACTTAAACAGGAGCCGTTAAGACATGTCTAAGTTTTTTATCGATCGCCCCATTTTTGCCTGGGTTATCGCGATCATTATCATGCTGGCGGGGGCGCTCTCGATCCTCAACTTGCCGATAGCGCAATATCCTTCGATTGCGCCACCGGCAGTGACGGTCTCAGCTACCTACCCTGGCGCAGATGCGAAAACGGTGCAGGATACCGTGACGCAGGTTATCGAACAGAATATGAACGGTATCGATGGCCTGCTCTACATGTCCTCCACCAGCGACTCGTCGGGTACGGTGCAGATTACGCTGACCTTTAACTCTGGTACCGATGCGGATATCGCGCAGGTTCAGGTGCAGAACAAGCTGCAGCTGGCCATGCCGCTGCTGCCGCAGGAAGTACAGCAGCAGGGCGTCAGCGTTGAGAAGTCATCCAGCAGCTTCCTGATGGTGCTGGGGATGATCAACACCGATGGGTCCATGACCCAGGAAGATATCGCCGACTACGTGGGCGCAACGGTGAAAGATCCGGTAAGCCGTACCGCAGGTGTGGGTGACGTACAGCTGTTTGGTGCGCAGTACGCGATGCGTATCTGGATGGATCCGAACAAGCTGAACAACTTCCAGCTTACGCCAGTTGATGTGATCAATGCGATTAAAGCGCAGAACGCCCAGGTCGCGGCAGGCCAGCTCGGCGGTACGCCGCCGGTGAAAGGGCAGCAGCTAAACGCCTCTATCATTGCTCAGACCCGTCTCACCTCAACGGAAGAGTTCGGTAAAATTCTGTTGAAAGTGAACCAGGATGGCTCCCAGGTTCGCCTGCGCGACGTGGCAGAGATTGAGCTGGGCGGTGAGAACTATGACGTTATCGCTAAGTACAACGGTCAGCCTGCGTCGGGTCTGGGGATCAAACTGGCAACCGGTGCGAACGCGCTGGATACCGCTGAGGCAGTACGCGCCACCATTGAGTCCCTGAAACCGACCTTCCCGGCAGGCCTTGAGGTGGTTTATCCGTACGATACCACTCCGTTCGTTAAAATCTCGATTAACGAAGTGGTGAAAACGCTGGTCGAAGCGATCGTGCTGGTATTCCTGGTCATGTACCTGTTCCTGCAAAACTTCCGTGCAACGCTGATCCCAACGATCGCCGTTCCGGTGGTATTGCTGGGTACTTTTGCGATCCTCGCGGCCTTTGGCTACTCGATAAACACCCTGACCATGTTTGGTATGGTGCTGGCCATCGGCCTGCTGGTGGATGACGCCATCGTGGTGGTAGAGAACGTCGAACGTGTTATGGCCGAAGAGGGACTCTCTCCCAAAGAGGCAACGCGGAAATCGATGGGACAGATTCAGGGCGCGCTGGTAGGTATTGCCCTGGTGCTGTCAGCGGTATTTATCCCGATGGCCTTCTTCGGCGGCTCTACCGGGGCGATCTATCGCCAGTTCTCCATTACTATCGTGTCGGCGATGGTGCTGTCGGTCATTGTCGCGCTGATCCTGACGCCAGCGCTCTGCGCCACTATGCTGAAGCCGATCGCCAAAGGCGACCACGGCGAAGGCAAAAAAGGCTTCTTCGGCTGGTTTAACCGCATGTTCGATAAGAGCACGCATCACTACACCGACAGCGTAGGCAACATTCTGCGCAGCACCGGTCGTTATCTGCTGCTCTATATCATCATCGTTGCCGGCATGGCGTTCCTGTTTGTTCGTCTGCCAAGCTCGTTCCTGCCAGATGAAGACCAGGGTGTATTCCTGACCATGGCCCAGCTGCCAGCAGGAGCGACGCAGGAGCGTACGCAGAAGGTGCTCGATGAGGTCACCGACTACTACCTGAAAGACGAAAAAGCGAACGTCAACTCGGTATTTAGCGTTAACGGCTTCGGCTTCTCGGGTCGCGGTCAGAACACCGGCATCGCGTTCGTCTCGCTGAAAAACTGGGAAGAGCGTGCAGGGGAAGAGAACAAGGTTCCGGCCATTGCTGGTCGCGCCAGCGCTCGCTTCTCACAGATTAAAGATGCGATGGTCTTCGCCTTTAACCTGCCGGCAATTGTTGAGCTGGGTACGGCAACCGGCTTCGACTTCCAGCTGATCGATCAGGGCAACCTTGGCCACGACAAGTTGATGCAGGCGCGTAACCAGCTGCTCGGCGAGGTCGCCAAGCACCCTGATCTGCTGGTGGGCGTACGCCCTAACGGCCTGGAAGATACGCCGCAGTTCAAGATCGATATCGATCAGGAGAAAGCGCAGGCGCTGGGTGTTTCCATTAGCGATATCAACACAACGCTGGGTACCGCCTGGGGTGGCAGCTACGTAAACGACTTTATCGACCGCGGTCGCGTGAAGAAGGTCTACGTTATGTCACAGGCTAAATACCGTATGCTGCCGGACGATATCAATAACTGGTACGTACGCGGCAGCGATGGTCAGATGGTACCGTTCTCGGCGTTCTCCACCTCGCACTGGGAGTATGGCTCCCCGCGTCTGGAGCGCTACAACGGCCTGCCGTCAATGGAGATCCTTGGTGAAGCGGGTCCCGGTAAGAGTACCGGTGAAGCGATGGATATGATGGAGCAGCTGGCGGGCACGCTGCCTGCGGGCGTAGGCTACGACTGGACGGGTATGTCCTATCAGGAGCGCCTCTCTGGTAACCAGGCCCCTGCCCTGTACGCTATCTCGCTGATCGTGGTCTTCCTCTGCCTGGCAGCGCTGTACGAGAGCTGGTCAATTCCATTCTCGGTCATGCTGGTTGTTCCGCTGGGGGTTATCGGTGCGCTGCTGGCGGCGACCTTCCGCGGGCTGGGTAACGACGTCTACTTCCAGGTAGGCCTGCTGACCACCATTGGCCTGTCGGCGAAGAACGCGATACTGATCGTAGAATTCGCCAAGGACTTGATGGAGAAAGAGGGCAAAGGGCTGATTGAGGCGACGCTGGAGGCGGTACGTATGCGTCTGCGTCCTATCCTGATGACCTCGCTGGCGTTTATCCTCGGTGTTATGCCGCTGGTTATCAGTACTGGCGCAGGCTCCGGTGCTCAGAACGCCGTAGGTACGGGCGTTATGGGCGGGATGGTAACGGCAACCGTGCTGGCCGTCTTCTTTGTTCCGGTCTTCTTTGTGGTGGTACGCCGCCGCTTTAGCCGTAAATCAGAAGATGTTGAACACAGCCACGCCGTTGAACGGCACTAATCTGCTCTGATTGTCAGAGCGTTATGAAGCAAAGGCCGCGCAAGCGGCCTTTTTCATTTGATGCTGGAAAATCATCACGACGGCTTATTGTTTATTGGGTTATTTTCTGTAACAAATATAAGTCGTATAATTCTTAAGGCTTAAAGGATTATCTTAAGAAGTAAAGATATTCTTAATTAATAGTTACCGAACTTCTCTGTAAGAACTTTCTTAGTAGACGACAGAGAGAGGGTAGATGTTCACCCCTTTGGCCGAGGGCAAACGAAAGCAAAACATGATAATTGTAATTTTTCGTAATCGCGCCATGAAATCTTTTTAAGAGTGACTTATAGTTAAATTGAGGCGCAAGAGCAGCTTACACGCCGCCCCCAAGGAGGTATCCATCCCGAAACGGTGTTCCATGTTAAAAAAAAGCCACTTAGAAGGGGATACGTTATGGACGAATACTCGCCAAAAAGGCATGATGTCGCGCAACTGAAATTTCTTTGCGAAACGTTGTACCATGATTGCCTCTCTAACCTTGAAGAAAGCCATCATGGCTGGGTTAACGATCCCACGTCCGCAATCAATTTGCAGTTGAACGAGCTGATTGAGCATATTGCGACCTTCGCACTTAATTATAAAATTAAGTATAATGAAGATAATAAACTGATTGCCCAGATTGACGAATACCTGGACGACACGTTTATGCTGTTCAGTAGCTATGGCATTAGTACAGAAGACTTGCAGAAATGGCGGAAATCCGGCAACCGGCTGTTTCGCTGTTTCGTTAATGTGAGCAAAGCTAACCCTGTTAGCTTGTCCTGTTAAAACTATTACAAATACATAGGTGAATTTATGTCTGATAAACCATTAACAAAAGTAGATTATTTGATGCGCCTGCGGCGCTGTCAGACAATTGACACGCTTGAACGCGTCATTGAGAAAAATAAATACGAACTTTCTGACAATGAGCTAACCGTCTTTTATTCCGCAGCCGATCACCGTCTGGCAGAACTGACAATGAATAAGCTTTACGACAAAATCCCCTCCTCCGTGTGGAAATTTGTTCGCTAGCTCGTACAGCTTATAGCGACTCCCCGCCGCCTTTATCAGACGCGTTTTGGTAGATTTCAGGACTGGGCTTTTGTCTCCTAAAGTAGTGTGATCTATTTCACATACTATAGCCAACGCTATACTCTTTCAGGCTATCTCGCTTCAGGATGCTCCTGTTATGTTTAACAGTGAGATAGCTATGAGTACAGAAAAGCAAAAAATGATTGCCGGTCAACTCTATCGATCTGGCGATGACACATTACGAGCAGATCGCCTGCGTGCCAGGGAACTGCTGCATAAGTATAATCACTCCGGCCCGACCGAGAAGAGCGAACGGCACGGCCTGCTGGCAGAGCTGCTGGGTAAAAGCGGCAACGCCTACATTGAGCCAAGCTTTCGCTGCGACTACGGCTACAATATCTATCTCGGCAACGATTTTTACGCCAACTTTGACTGCGTGATGCTCGATGTTTGTCCGATACATATTGGCGATAACTGCATGTTTGCCCCAGGAGTGCATATCTATACTGCTACCCATCCGCTGGATGCGACCGAACGTAACAGTGGACTAGAGTTTGGCGCGCCGGTGACCCTGGGTAATAACGTTTGGGTTGGCGGTCGGGCCGTAATAAACCCCGGTGTAACCATTGGCAATAACGTTGTGATCGGCTCCGGGAGCGTGGTGATCCGTGATATTCCTGACGACGTAGTGGTTGCGGGTAACCCCGCGCGAATTATTAAGAAGCTATCAGCGGCATAACTGTTATGCTTTTTTGTTGCCTGGCTGTTACTTTTTTTTACTGGCGGGGATCGTAGAATAGGCTGTTTCACCTGCGTTTTGTCCGATCTCCAAAGGTAAAAAATGACAGAAATAGAGCGACTGCTTACCCAAACGATCAACGAGCTAAATATTCGCGAGAAGCGTGACAATCGGCCACGCTTCAGCATTAGCTTTATCCGCAACCATCCCTGGCTGTTTATCGGCATGTACGTTGGCTGGTTTGCTACCCTGGCGGTGATGCTGCAGTCTGAAACCTTAGCAGGCTCCGTCTGGCTGCTGGTGGTGCTTTTCGCCCTGCTGAACGGTTTCTTCTTTTTCGATGTTTACCCACGCTACCGCTATGAGGATATCGACGTGCTCGATTTCCGCGTCTGCTATAACGGCGAGTGGTACAACACACGATTTGTACCGCAGGCGCTGATTGACGCTATTATGCAGTCGCCTAAGGTCGAGGCTGCACAAAAGAGCCAGCTGCAGCAGATGGTACAGAAAAAAGGTGAGCTTTCGTTCTATGACGTCTACTCCCTGACGAAACCGAAAACCGCGCCGCACGCTCAGCCGCAGGTCGCCTCCTGAGCCAGCAGAGTCTCTCTCGTCCCGTATTGACATAGCGAAGAAAAGTATTAGATTTAAGGTAACAGCGTTGCTTACTGAGAGCGCTGTCAGGCAGTAAGATATAGTGTATGAATGCGATAAAGGCCACGAAGTCTTGTTGTATGGGAGAGTCGGCGTAGCGTAAATCAGTTGCAAGCCTACCCGATGACGCTTTAAGGCCACGTAGTCAGTTTCTACAATCGCAGGGTGTGAACGAAATCGCGATGATGTAAGGCCCCGTTGTATGTCGTATGGGTTGCGAATTAAAGCGTCATGTTTTAAATCGCAATGGTAGTAAGGCCACGCATCAAAGAGTATATATCGCGAAGGGTGTGTACTTGAGTACCGAGGTCTAAGACCTTAAACGTGTACATTTAAAGCAGTATCATAAGCAGTATCATGTAGTTAAGTTCCTTAATGTTAAATGCAATATCAGCAGTACCCTAAGAGCCCTGGCTTCCTAAGTCAGGGCTCTTATCATTTTGGCCCGCCGCAAGCCCGCTCCCACATCGCATCTGCCTTATGCGTTTTTCGCAAAAGCACGTGATCCTGCCCGGTCATATATTAGAAAAGAAGGTTATTGGTTGAAACCAGGGCGTTAGGGCACTCTGCCAGAAAGCCACTGTGAGGAGTCAGCCATGACCGCTACCCGTCTGCCCGTTCTTGACCTGTCGCACTTTTCCGATCCTGACGAGCGTCCCGCCTTTCTGGAACAACTGCGTACTGCTGCGCGGGATATCGGTTTCTTCTATCTGGTGAATCATGGCATAGACGACGCCCTGCAGCGCGCCGTTCAGCAGGAGGCCCGCCGCTTCTTTACCCTTTCTGATGCAGAGAAGCAGCAGGTCGCCATGATCCACTCGCCCCACTTTCGCGGCTATAACCGTGCGGCCTCTGAGCTGACCCGCGGCCAGCCGGACTGGCGGGAGCAGTTTGATATTGGCGCTGAACGTCCGGCCCTGAACGTGGCCGGGGACGATCCCCGCTGGCAGCGTTTGCAGGGACCGAACCTGTGGCCGGAGACGCAGCCGACGCTGAAGCCGGCCCTCCTCGCCTGGCAGAAAGCGATGACCAGCATGGCACTCAACCTGCTACGCGCCTTTGCCCAGGCTCTGGATCTTCCTCCTGACGCCTTTGATGCGCTGTATGGCGATAAGCCTAATGAGCATATCAAGCTGATCCGCTACCCTGGCCAGCCAGCAACCGAGAGCCAACAGGGCGTCGGCGCGCACAAGGACTCCGGTTTCCTTAGCTTTCTGCTGCAGGATGAGCAGCGAGGCCTGCAGGTGGAGGTCGCGCCGGGCCGCTGGCTGGATGCCGCCCCGCTGGCGGGGAGCTTTGTGGTGAACATCGGGGAGCTGCTGGAGCTGGCCACCAACGGCTATCTGCGTGCCACGGTGCACCGGGTCGTTTCCCCCGCTGCCGGGCAGGAGCGGCTGTCGATCGCCTTCTTCCTTGGCGCACAGCTGGACGCGGTGGTTCCAGTCTATGCCCTGCCGACACAGCTGGCACAGGAGGCGCGCGGGCCAGAGAGCGATCCGCAAAACCCGCTGCTGCGCGACGTAGGCTGGAACTATCTGAAAGGACGGCTGCGCTCCCATCCGGACGTGGCGGAGCGTTACTACCGGGACGTGCTGCGCGAGCGCAGTGAGCAACTGATTGCCTGACTAACCCCACTGACATAACGATAAGGATAAAAATGATGAAACCTGCAGCATTGAAACTGGCCGGGCTGGCACTCTCTCTGTCTCTGGCATGGGGTACTGCCCATGCACAAGCGTTACGCATCGCTGCCGACGCCGTGCCGCACGCGGAAATCCTCAACTACATCAAAACCTTTGATCCAAAGCTGGACATCAAGGTGGTGGAGCTGACCAGCGGTGTTAATGCCAACGAGCTGTTGGCTAACGGCGACGTTGATGCCAACTACTTCCAGCACGTTCCCTATCTCAAAGATCAGGAGAAAGCGCTGGGCAAAACCTTTGCCGTGGCGGCGACGGTGCACATTGAACCGCTGGGCATCTACTCGCGCAAATATAAAGATCTTAAGTCGATTCCAGACAACGCTAAGGTGGCGGTACCAAACAACACCACCAACCTGAGCCGCTCGCTGTTCCTGCTGCAAAGTCAGGGGTTGATTAAGCTCAACGCGAAATTTACCGATCCGGCCACTACCCTCGCCACGCCAAAGGACATTGCTGACAATCCGAAGCATATTAAGATCCTTGAGATTGAGTCCCCGCAGATCCCGCGCTCGCTGGACGATGTCGATCTGGCAGTGATCAATGGCAACTACGCGCTGGAGGCAGGCCTCACGCCAGCTAAAGATGCGCTGGGGCTGGAGAGCGCCGAGCATAACCCCTACGCCAATATTCTGGTGACCAACCCGGCGCTGGCTAACGATCCGCGCATCAAGGAGCTGGCAAAGGATCTCACCTCGCCGCAGGTGGCTGAATTTATCCGTAAAAACTACAACGGATCGGTTATTCCGGTCGTACCGCAGTCATGATTGTGATTGAAGGGCTGAGTAAAACCTATGCCGGAGCAGGCCGACCGGCGCTGAACGATATCTCGCTCACCGTTCCCGAAGGTGCCATTTACGGCATTCTTGGACGCAGCGGTGCGGGCAAAAGCACGCTGATCCGCTGCCTGAACCTGCTGGAGCGACCGACCCACGGCTGCATTCTGGTCAACGGACGCGACATCACCGGCTTCGATAAAGCGGCCCTGCGCGCGCACCGTCTGCAAACCGGCATGATTTTTCAGCACTTCAATCTGCTGCATGCCCGTAGCGTGGCGGACAACGTCGCCGTGCCGCTGGAGATTGCAGGCCTTGCTAAAGCACAGCGTCGGGCGCGGGTCGAGGAGCTGCTGCACCTGGTGGGCCTGAGTGACAAGGCGCAGGCCTTCCCCTCCCAGCTCTCCGGCGGGCAGAAGCAGCGTGTCGGTATCGCCCGTGCGCTGGCGGCACGCCCGCAGGTGCTGCTCTGCGACGAAGCGACCAGCGCGCTGGACCCTGAGACCACGCAGTCGGTGCTCAGCCTGCTGGCGGATATCAACCGCCAGCTTGGCCTGACGATTGTGCTGATCACCCACCAGCTGGAGGTGGTCAAAAACCTCTGCGATCACGCAGCGTTACTGGAGAATGGCGAGCTGATTGAAAGCGGGAAGATCGCTGACCTGTTGGTTACACCGTGGTCGCGCCTGCGCCAGGCGCTGCTGCCCGACCCACAGGCAGAACGTCTCTTCCTGGAGCGCCATGGCGTAAACGGGAGGCCCCTATGCGTAGCATGAGCTGGGACGAGCTGTGGCCAATGCTGCTGAACGGTACGCTGGAGACTGTCTACATGGTGGTGCTGGCCGCCCTGTTTACCGTGCTGATTGGCCTGCCCATCGGCGTATTACTCTATATCTCACGGGCAAACGGCCTGCTGCCGCTGCCTAAAACCCACGCCGTGCTGGGGGCCATGATTAACCTGGGCCGCTCGCTGCCGTTTATCGTGCTGCTCATTGCGCTGATCCCTTTTACGCGGCTGCTGATAGGCACCACACTCGGCAGTACCGCCGCCGTGGTGCCTATTACTATCGGCGCGTTTCCCTTCTTTGCCCGCCTAACAGAGAGCGCACTGGACGAGGTGGACGCCGGGCGCATCGAAGCCATCCTGTCGATGGGCGGCAGCGTCTGGCATGTGATCGCCAAAGCGCTGCTGCCGGAGGCGCTGCCGACGCTGCTGGCGGGGATCACTCTTACCGTGGTGATGCTGATTGGCTTCTCGTCAATGGCGGGCGTCATTGGCGGTGGCGGGCTGGGAGATCTCGCCATTCGCTACGGTTACCAGCGTTTTAACGACCAGGTGATGGTAGGTACGGTGGTTATTCTTGTGGCGCTGGTACAGGGAGTGCAGATGACCGGCGATCGTCTGGTACGTCGGCTGGCACACCGCCGCTAAGACCAGGTGTTTGCATTAAGGAATTTTAGCGTGAAATAGCAGAGGAGGAGTGCAGAGAGTGGTATAAACATGGGATAGCTATAAGCCCACTCTCTTTCGCCATATATCAAAAAGGAATGTTTGATGATGACAAACCGACGGCTGGTAAGGGTTGTCACCGTTGTGCTGGTTCTTGCAGTGCTGGTTCCAATGGGAATTAGCGTCTGGCTGGCGCATCTCCAGGCGCATGAGACCTTCAGGCGCGAGCTGGATGCTTACTCTGATCGGGTCGTCATACGTACGCAAAAGGTACTTCAACAGGCCAAAGCTGCCCTGAATGAGATCGACCACTTTACCGGTACCACCTGTAGCCCTGAGCACCTGCAGGCGATGCGCAGAGTCGCCTTCTCTAATCACTATATTCAGGAGGTGCTTTATGTCGAGCGCCTCCGCCCTCTCTGCTCATCGCTGGAGAACACCAGCCGCGAAGTTGCGCTACCGCCAGCGGAAAGAGTCACCCCGGACGGCTACTACGCCTGGCTCACCACTCAAAACGATGTGGGTATAAAACGGGTTATGGCAGCGTTGGGTAGCGAGCGCCATGTGGTGATGATCGATCCTCTGTCGTTTATTGATGTGCTGCCATTCGGCTCCTCGCCTGTACGTGTGTCGCTGGTCGGTCTGAAAACGGAGCGGATTATTGTCAGTAGCGGCAATTTTACCCCCGCCATCTGGCAGCAGCTGCAGCACACCACGGAGAACCAGCTTACGTTTCAAGGTGAGCTGTATGATATCAGGCGTTTTCCCGAACTGGGGATCGCCGTCGTTACCCAATCCTCCCTCGCGCCGCTGGAAAAGGGCTGGCACCGACAGCTACTGATCTGGCTTCCGATCGGCGTCCTCCTGAGCCTGCTGATCGCGTTCTTCCTGTTGCGGGTGCTGCGCCGCCTGCAGTCACCCCACTATCGTATTCTGGATGCGATTAATGCCCGCGATATTGAGGTCTACTATCAGCCGATTATCGCTCTGGGCAGTGGAAAAGTGGTCGGGGCCGAGGCGCTGGCCCGCTGGCCGCAGGCTGACGGACGCTTACTCACGCCGGATATCTTTATTCCGCTGGCGGAGCAGTCGGGCCTGATGCCGCAGCTTACGCAGCTGATTATTGAGACGGTATTTAGCGATCTGGGACCGTGGCTACAGCGTCACCCTGAGCTACACGTCTCGATCAATCTCGATCCTGGCGATCTGGTATCGAAAACCCTTCCCGATCTGCTCAGCACGCAGCTGGCCCGCTGGCGACTCAGCGCCTCGCAAATTGCCCTTGAGATCACCGAGCGCGGCTTTGCCGATCCTAAGGTCAGCTCCCCGGCCATTGCCGGGCTTCGCCGTGCCGGGCATGCCATCTATATCGACGATTTTGGTACCGGCTACTCCAGCCTGAGCTATCTGCAAAACCTGGAGGTCGATATCCTGAAGATCGACAAATCCTTCGTTGATGCGCTGGAGTATAAAAACGTCACCCCACACATTATCGAGATGGCAAAAGCGCTGGGGCTGGCGATGGTCGCAGAGGGCGTTGAGACCCAGGGCCAGCTTGAGTGGCTGCGTAATCACGGGGTGCAGTTTGCCCAGGGCTGGTTCTACAGCAAGGCGCTGCCGAAAGAGGCGTTTATGGCCTGGGCCGAAGAGAACCTCCGGCCCAGGCATGTTACGCCTGACGCCAGCTAAAGGCGTAGCGCACGCGCTCTTCAGCCAGAATAAACTCCGGCGATACGCTCGGACTCCACGAGTCGTCGCCGCCTACGCCCATATGAAACGCATCGAGGTTAAGCCAGCAGCCCTCCTCTTCCTGCAGCAGATGGTGATGCGTCGTCTCATGGAGCTGACGCTGGCCGTAGCGACTCAGAGAGAAGTGAAAGCGCCCGTTAATCCGGTGCCCGCCGTACTCCAGCTGACGCGTATCGCAGCGCAGCCCGTTATCGCTGGGGAAAATGTAGGGCGTATGCAGCGCGCTCAGCGGCAGCGTCCAGCGTCCCTGGCTCGCCGCCAGCCTACGGTCCGGGTAGTTCTCATGTGGCCCCAGGCCCAGCCAACTGGCGGACTCCTCTACCGCAGCCAGCTGGCAGCTGAGACCGACTCTCGCCGGCGGGGGAGCGTCAGTCGCGATCTGCACCTCAACCTCACCGTGCAGCACGCCGTGACCGTCGATGCGCCAGCGCTTATCGCTGATAAACAGCACCTTATCCCCGTGCGCCCAGGCGTGCCGGGTGGTAATAACCACTTCTCCAGCGCTCTCCTGCGCCGCGCAGTGCAACAGACGCGGCGTCATGGCATACATGCCCGCCGCCTTCCAGCGTTCAACCCAGGCGTTGGGATCGATACGCGTCACCTCGCTAATGCCGATATCATTATCAAGCGGCGCGCGGGTGAACTGATCCCGCACCGGCGTCAGCAGCGTCGGCGTCTCGCCGCACCACCACTGCTCCAGATCGCCGCTACGGCGTGAGAAGTGCCAGCGCCGATCCTGCCAGCTAATGCTATAGGCCTCGTCGCTGATAGCCAGCGTCGCGCCGGTGCCCTTCTCCTCCTGAGGCGTAATCGCCAGCGGCGCTGGCAACCGCCACTGATCCCACGCGCAGCGATGGTTCTCCGGCGACCATGCGGTAGCCTGCAGCTGGTAAACCTCAACGTTAAGCCATACCTCCCCCGCTATGGCCGACAGCGCAGGGGCGTCAATCTCCAGCCGCTGCACGCCCTGAGGCAGGATCGTCAGCGGCTGCTCCCCCTCGGCAAGCACCTCGCCGTCGCGGGCAATGTTCCAGCGCAGCACGTCGTTATCCGTCTGGCGGAAGAGGTAATCGCTGTGGATCTCAACCACCAGCGGCGCGGTGCTGAGCAGGTGGAACTGGAAAAACTGCTGCGCGCGCTGGGCCTCATAGAGGGCCGGGTGCGGGGTACGATCCGGGAAGACCAGCCCGTTCATGCAGAACTGGCGATCGTTCGGCGTATCGCCAAAATCACCGCCGTAGGCCCAGAAGGCGTTGCCGTTTTCATCCCGCTTCGTCAGCGCCTGGTCGACCCAGTCCCAGACAAAGCCGCCCTGCAGGCGGGGATTATCACGAAACGCCTGCCAGTATTTGGCAAAGCCGCCGAAGCTGTTGCCCATTGCATGGGCGTACTCGCAGAGGATCAGCGGCCGGGTCTCATCCGGCAGCGCGATCCACTTCTTAATCGACCACTTCGGAACGGCGGGGAATGGCTGGTCCATATCGACACGGGCATACATCGGGCAGATGATATCGGTGGCGGCCGTGTTCGCTCCGCCGCCCTCATACTGTACCGGACGCGTCGGATCGCTGGACTTCACCCAGCGGTAGAGCGCGTCGTGGCTTGCGCCGTGGCCGGACTCGTTCCCCAGCGACCAGATAATAATGGAGGGATGGTTGCGGTCGCGCTGCACCATGCGGGTGACGCGCTCGCTCATCGCAGGGAACCACTGCGGATCGTCCGCCAGCCGGCTCATCGGCACCATGCCGTGAGTTTCAATATTGGCTTCGTCAACGACGTAGAGGCCATAGCGATTGCACAGCCGATACCAGAGAGGATGGTTCGGGTAGTGAGAGCAGCGCACAGCGTTAAAGTTATGCTGCTTCATCAGCTCGATATCCCGACGCATGGTGGCCTCGTCCACCGCCTGGCCGTTTTCCGGGTGGTGCTCATGACGGTTGACCCCGCGGATCAGCAGCGCCTTGCCGTTGACTTTCAGCTGACCGTGACTAATCTCCACCTTGCGCACGCCTACGTCGCAGGCTTCGACCTCCAGCAGCCTGCCCCCGGCATCCAGCAGCGCGACGGTGAGCCGGTAGAGATGCGGTGTCTCGGCGCTCCAGAGATCCGGCTTCTCCAGAGAGAGATCGACGCTCAACCGCTCCGCCCATGCCCCGCGCTCGTCCACAATTGCGCTGCCGGGGCGCTGCGCTGCGCTGGCGATCTGCTCCTCACCGCGCCACAGGGTTACGGCCACCCGACAGTCGGTCAGCTCACCGGCAAGCTGCACGGTGGTATTTATTCGGGCATGGTTAAAATCCGCATTGAGCGTGGTCTCGACCTGAAAATCGCTGATGTGCGTTGCGGGCTTATGCAGCAGCACCACGTCGCGGAAGATACCGCTCATGCGCCACATATCCTGATCCTCCAGATAGCTACCGTCGCACCAGCGCAGCACCATCACCGCCAGGCGGTTTGCCCCCGGTCGCAGCACCGCGCTGAGGTCGAACTCTGCGGGCAGGCGACTGTCCTGGGAATAGCCAATCCACTCTCCGTTACACCAGAGATAGAAGGCAGAGTTGACCCCTTCAAAGATAATCCGCGTCTGACCGCTGGTCAGCCATGCCGCATCCACGTCAAACGTCAGCGAGTAGCAGCCGGTGGGATTCTCCGCCGGGACATGCGGCGGCGTGACCGGGATCGGGTAGGTGACGTTGGTGTAGATCGGCGTATCAAAGCCCTGCATCTGCCAGTTAGAGGGAACCGGCATCGCGACGGCGCTGGCGCAATCCTCTTCTATCCATGTTGCCGGCACCGCTTCCGGGGCGGAGTAGAAGCTAAACCGCCACTCGCCGTTGAGCAGTCGCCATGAGGGCGAGCCGCTGTCCCGGGCCGCCGCTTCGGCGTTACGCCAGCTGCGCAGCGGGACATGCATTGGCAGGCGATTCCATTGGGTCACAACCGGGTTTTCCCAGTCGCGGCGGGCAAGCAGGGTGTTCAGTGCAGCAGTGGACATATCGACCTCATTATTTTTGCGAAGCGCTCACAATTTTCTGTACGATGCCCGGACAAGGAAAAAAGGTAAAGGATCGTCCTCGCCATAAGCGGGGTCGATCACAAAAGCGGGGAGGTTTTCAGGCCGAGCTGCGAACGATCAGCGTTACCGACAGCAGCGTCTGGCTTAGCGCATCCTCTGCGGGTGGCTGAAGCAGCCAGTCAACGCTGCGCTCTCCTGCCTCTTTAAAAGCCTGACGTATCGTGGTCAGCGGCGGCGTATACCATGCGCTGTCGGCGGTATCGTCATAGCCGATAACCGAGATCTGACCGGGTACGGCGATACCCTTTTCCGCACAGGCGCGCAGTACACCAAGGGCCATCTGATCGTTGGCCACCAGAATAGCCTCGGGCAGCGGCCGGGAGGCCAGCAGCTGGCTGGCCTGTTCATACCCTGAGGCCGCACTCCAGTCGCCGTGCGCGCTGGCCGCTGGGGTGACGTTTGACTGTGCCAGCGTCTCCAGCCAGCCCGCAAGACGCGCGCGTGCCGATACCGAGCTGGGTGGCCCGGCGAGCAGGGCAATAACACGATGGCCCAGGGTCAACAGGTGCTCTGCCCCCAGCCTTGCCCCTTCTGCGGCATCAAATACCAGGCTATTCACCTGCGCCGTCGGGCTGACGTCGAGAAACAGCGTTGGCGTCGGATGCGCCAGCGCAGCCAGCGCTTCGGCCTGATCGTCCTCCAGCGGCAGGTTGATCAGCAGCCCGGTAACCCGCTGAGCCAGCAGCTCCTGCAACGCCAGCACACAGGCTACCTGCGTCGCCTGCTCGGGCATAGCGATGATCACCCCAGCCCCGGCCTGCGCGGCGCGGTTTTTCACCGCCGAGGCGATCTGCGACGGCGCATGGAGAGCCAGATCGCTGGTGAGCAGCCCGAGAGTGCGGCTACGCTTGCCCGCCAGCTGCTGCGCACCCCGGTTGGGAACGTAGTTCAGCTCGCGCATGGCGAAGAGTACTTTCTCGCGGGTACGCGCTGAGACGTGCTCCGCCTGGTTAATGACGCGGGAGACGGTCTGGTAGGAGACGCCCGCGTAACGGGCGACATCATAAAGCGTAATGGGTTTCATGGCGTTACCTGGCAGCTGGCGTGCCGCCAGTGTAACCCAAACTACTTACCGTTGCTGTGAGCGCTTCGCGGGTTTACAACGCGCTCTCCTGCGGCTGGGGGGCGGACGTAATCGGGGATGGCTGGCGAAACCACGGCAGGCAGAGCTGGATCAGCGGGCCAATCGCCAGCGCGTAGAGCACCGTTCCGACGCCAAAGGTGCCGCCCATTGCGCAGCCCAGCAGCAGGACGCTTACCTCAATGGCGGTACGTACCACGCGCACCGACCAGCCGGTGCGGGCGTTGATGCCGGTCATCAGGCCGTCGCGCGGACCGGCACCGAACCCGGCACCAATGTACATTCCGGTCGCCAGCGCGTTGACCACCACCGCAGCAGCCAGCAGTAGACTGCGGGCTGGCAGCGACGCCAGCGGGGGCATCAGGGCCAGCGCGGCGTCTGCAGCTAATCCAATCATCACCACGTTACTGATGGTGCCCAGGCCCGGACGCTGGCGCAGAGGGATCCACAGCAGCAGTACCAGCGCGCCGACGGCGATCATCACGAGACCAATATTGAGTGAAAGGAGCTTCGCTACGCCGAGATGAAACACGTTCCACGGGTCGGCGCCGAGATCCGCCCGGACAAACATGGCGGTAGAGACGCCGTAGAGCGTCAGGCCGATATAGAGTTGCAGGAGTCGCCGCAGCATAGTTCACCTCATTCAATCAAAGAGAGTGACATCCTCTCTCTTACTGGCATTATCATTAATGACCAGTTTTGAAAAAGTGGACTGCCTATGTCATCACGTCGTTTTGGAAGCCAGTCGCTGGTGCGTCTGCTGGGCCAGTGGCAACATACCCCCTCGCGCACGCCGCTCTGGCAGCAGCTTGCCCAGGCGCTACGGATGCTGATCCTTGACGGTCGGCTGGCACTGGAGACTCGCCTGCCGGGGGAGCGCGAGCTGGCTGCGGCGCTCGGTATTAGTCGTACCACCGTGGCCAGCGCGCTGGCACAGCTGCGTGACGAGGGATTTCTTTTTAGCCGCCACGGCAGCGGCTCTATTGTAATGCTGCCTGAAAGCAGCCGCACGGTGCCAACTCGCACCAATGCAGGCAGCGCGCTGGATCTCTCCACCGCCTCGCTGGGGGCCAGCCCGGAGATTCATCAGGCGTACCAGCAGGCACTGACCGCCATGCCGCAGCACTTCGGCTCTACTGGCTACGATCAGCAGGGGCTGCTGACATTACGCGAAGCGATTGCCAGCCGCTACGGCGCACGTGGTCTGCCAACCCGACCTGATGAGATCATGATTGTTAACGGAGCACTCAGCGGATTCGCGCTGATCCTGCGCCTGCTGACCGGACCGGGGGATCGGGTGGTGGTGGATCACCCCACCTACCCACTGGCGATAGCGGCGATTGAGGGGGCATCCTGCCGACCGGTTGGTGTCGCGCTGCCAGCGCAGGGCTGGGATACCGACGGGCTGGCAGCGACCATCGGCCAGACCTCGCCGAGGCTCGCCTACCTGATGCCGGACTTTCATAATCCCACCGGCCGCTGTATGGACGCTGCAACCCGGCAAACCGTAGCGGAGATTGCGGCCCGCACGCGCACCACGCTGGTAGTGGACGAAACCATGACCGATCTCTGGTATGACGCCCCGCCCCCGCCCCCGCTGGCTGCTTTCAGCCCGGATGCGTCGGTAATCTCTCTCGGCTCTGCTGCCAAAAGTTTCTGGGGCGGCCTGCGGCTGGGCTGGATCCGCGCCCCGGCCCGCACTATCGCCTCGCTGGTTCAGATGCGTGACACCCTTGATCTGGGTACGCCGGTGCTGGAGCAGCTCGCTGCCCGCTGGCTGATTGAAAATGGGGAGTCGTTTTTGCCTGCTCATCGAAAAATGCTTGCTGGACGCCGCGACGACTGCCTGCGCCTGATGCAGGACATTTTTCCGGCGTGGCAGACGCAACTCCCGCAGGGTGGACTCTCTTTCTGGGTAGAACTGCCGGAAGCGCTGGCAACGCGATTTGCCACCGGCGCGGAGAGCGTGGGTATTCATCTGGGCGCGGGAACGCGCTTTGGTCTGGCGGGCGCGTTTGAACGTTATTTGCGGATGCCGTTCACCCAGCCGGAGGCAGTGTTACAGGAGGCATATATGGCCCTACAGCCAATATGGTCTTCATTAATTAACCAGCCGCCAATTATACGGCAGCGGAAATATATATAATGTGACCGCGATCGGTTAGCCGATCGCAGTATCGTTACTGCCGGGGAATAGGAAAACCTTTCAGCGCAATAATAAAACTTTCGCCCTGCTTTTTTATTTTTGCGCCCGCATCACACCACTCTGATGCAATACGAAAAAATTCATCGGTCCCGACGTTCCAGTTCAGACGAACCTGCTTCACGTAGCCGGAGCGCAGCTGCTCGCAGGCTTCAGCATAGTTGCTGGCGGTAGACTGTAGCGGCTTCATTTTTTCTTCTTCAGCAGTTTACGTAACGCCTTGATCTCTTTAACACTGAGGGCCGATGCGTTCTCTTCTTCCGTATGCTGGCTGTCGATATCTTCCTCTGAGACAGCATCGTCATGAGACTCAAAGGCCAGCATGAGCAACTTCTCAGTTGCGGTGCTTAAGTTCTCATTATTCGCCTCTGCATACTGGCGAAGTTTCTCTTTTACTGCTTCGTCAATTTTTACATTTAACACTGCGCTGACCATGATTATCCCTTTCGGTATAAATGAGACGAGTAATTAATACACCAGCTTTATACGTTGATCCAGAAATAATTTTTCTGAAGCGCCGTCGATCACATTACTGCAATATTACTGTGGCAGGAATATATGACATAAAAATGACAACACCATTTCAGTTTAATGACAAATAGATGTCAGACAATACGACAGAGGCGTGATTTCAGATAAGGCTAAAGATTGCCGATGCGGAAGCCGCACCCGGCAATACAGGGTTCAGGCAAGAAGTAAACCGATCAGGAAGCCGGAGGCGTTAACGGCTGAAGATCGTTGCTGCTCACCCAGCCGGGCGTCGTCTCTCCACTGCCGTTAACAAACTCAACTTTTGTCCAACCCGCCTGCTTCTCTATTACGCCCACCACATCGCCTTTAACGATCCAGGCTTTACGTCGGGTCGCGGCAGCAGGCGTGGCGCTCAGATAAGCGCGCGGGCTGCTCACCTGCATCAGCGTTTGCCAGCGTGTCTGCTGTGTCGTCTCCAGCTCCAGGCCTGTGGCAATTTCAGGCATCATCACACTCATACAACCCGCATGATTTTGCCCATCGGGAATGGTTAATGTGACCCCCGTTGAATTAGCCGCGATATAGCCCGGAAGAACAGAGGAAGACCAGGAGGTGATCTTGTCCGGCTGCTGCGCTGAAACATGGCCTGTCAGAAAGAAGGTGCAGGTACGCTTCACGCTATCTCCAGCCGATTCTGAGTAGTACCCCGTGATATTTCCCGTCGGTGAAACGGCCAGCAGCAGACCTTCGTACATGCCAGACTGTAGCGCTGTGGCATACGATGAAAATGCCATCATTAAGAGTGAAAAACCGCAAACGATACGCGTCGTTTTAGTTGTCATTGTCGTTCCTTCTCCAGATTTTCAACTGAAAAAATATACGAGTAGCAGGATAAAAATGACAGCAGGAAAGTGGAGAGCAGAAATGGGTGGGGGCCCTGCCAGCTACATCCCGGCACACACGTCATCTGCTCTGGCTGCTTCCTTCCGGATCTGACCTGGTAAACAGAGTAGCGTTGCGGGAGAACCAACAGGGCCCCCATTGAGAGCGTTGTTAACCAACGCGCGGACGCATTATTACCGTATGGCCCGGCAATTGCAAGCCGCGGACTGCTGGATGCTGGTTTATTGCGCAGCCGCCTCTTCACAGGCCAGCACGCGCTGATTATGCTGGTGAAATACTCTTCAGGAAACCATGATGGCAGACAACGACTCTTTTCCCCAGCGGGTGTGGCAAATCGTCGCCGCGATACCGCCCGGCTCGGTGACCACCTACGGCGAGGTAGCGCGGCTGGCCGGTTCACCTCGTGCGGCACGCCAGGTAGGCGGCGTGCTCAGACGCCTGCCGGAGGGCAGCACGCTGCCGTGGCATCGGGTGGTGAATCGTCAGGGGCAGATCTCCCTCACCGGGCCAGATCTGCAGCGCCAGCGTCAGGCTCTGCTCGCCGACGGCGTTCAGGTATCAGGCAGTGGACAGATAGATTTAGCGCGGTATCGCTGGAGATATTAAAAAACCCTCTCCAGGGGAGAGGGTTTTATGATTACAGCTGCGTCGGAGCAGGGGTTGCCGAAGAGGGGCTAACCTGCGTTGGCGAGGTAGATGGTACGGTAGTTGCCGCCCCGCCGCCCTGCTGCATCGGGACTGCCGTCTGCTGAACCGGGACCAGGTTCAGGTCGATACGGGTACCGCCCTGGTTAACCGCAGGTTTGATGCCGTCGGTAATAAACACCAGTTTATTATCAACCGTGATCGCTGCGCTTAACAGGATACGCGCGTCTGGCTGCACCAGCGCCGGGTCAAACGGCAGTTCATAGCTGAACGGAGCCTGTTTGCCTTCGGTACGAACGGCACGCTGAGCGATGACTTTGGACGGTACGTCAGCCTGGGAGGCATCGGCCAGGGTAACGGTCAGTACCGCATCCGGCGGCAGAGCCACCTTCTGGCGGATCCAGATCGTACCAGAGACGTTAGGCTGCTTAATCACAGACTGCGTTGAAGCAATAGAGGTATTCGGGTTTGGGGCGGGCGTCTGGATATCTGCGCTTTTATCGGCACAGGCAGCCAGAGAGACGGCAACCGCTAAACCACTTAACATGTGCACGAGTTTCATTGAGTTCTCCTTATCTTCAATGCACCAGCAGGTATGACGCCCGCCAGAATTAGTGGTTAATACTTAAATCGTATCGAACGCCAGTAAGTGTGGCACACATCACTGATTTTTGCCTGGAAACAGCCATGTATTCAGATTTTTGCACCCATCGGACCACTTGCATTTCTGGGTTATACTCTGCCTGTATCCGCCCCGGTCGCTTTTATTTTATTGAGGACACCTATGAGTCAAGCGCTGAATAATCTGCTGACGTTGCTTAATCTGGAAAAAATTGAAGAGGGTCTGTTTCGCGGTCAAAGCGAGGATTTAGGCCTCCGCCAGGTCTTTGGCGGCCAGGTTGTCGGTCAGGCGCTCTATGCCGCAAAAGAGACCGTGCCAACGGATCGCCTTGTCCACTCATTCCACAGCTACTTTTTACGCCCCGGCGACAGCCAGAAGCCGATTATCTATGACGTTGAGGTGCTGCGCGACGGCAACAGCTTTAGCGCCCGCCGGGTCGCCGCCATCCAGAACGGTAAGCCCATATTCTATATGACGGCGTCGTTCCAGGCTCCCGAGCCGGGCTATGAGCATCAGAAAACCATGCCCGCCGCCCCTGCCCCGGATAATCTGCCGTCAGAGACGGATATTGCCCGTTCGCTGGCCCACCTTCTGCCGCCGCAGGTAAAAGAGAAGTTTCTCTGCGAGAAGCCGTTGGAGATCCGCCCGGTAGAGTTCCATAACCCGATGAAGGGTCACGTAGCGGAGCCTGCCCGTCAGGTATGGATCCGCGCCAACGGCACCATGCCAGCGGATCTCCGCACCCATCAGTATCTGCTGGGCTATGCCTCTGACTTTAACTTCCTGCCAGTAGCGCTGCAGCCGCACGGGGTCGGTTTTCTGGAGCGAGGCATGCAGGTCGCCACGATCGATCACTCAATGTGGTTCCACCGCCCGTTTGATATGAACGAGTGGCTGCTCTATAGCGTAGAGAGCACCTCTGCCTCCAGCGCACGCGGGTTTGTACGCGGTGAGTTCTACACTCAGGATGGCGTGCTGGTGGCATCCAGCGTGCAGGAAGGCGTCATGCGTAACCGCAACGAATAAACAAAAAAGCCTCCCGCAGGCGGGAGGCTTTTTAGAGGATGACAGTCGATTAGGCGTTGTAAGCGTTCTCGCCGTGGCTGTTCACATCCAGCCCTTCGCGCTCCTGCTCTTCCGGTACGCGCAGGCCAACAATCATGTCAGCCAGTTTGTAGCCGATGAAGGCCACTACGCCTGACCAGACGATGGTAATGGCGATACTTTCCAGCTGCACCAGCACCTGATGCCCCATGGTCACGCCTTCGGCATAGCCGACGCCGCCCAGGGAGGTAGAGGCAAACACGCCCGTCAGGATACAGCCTACGATACCGCAGACGCCATGCACACCGAACACGTCACACGGGTCGTCAACGCGCAGCCAGCGTTTCAGCATGGTAACGCCCCACAGACCGGCCAGGCCTGCCACGATGCCCACAATCAACGAGCCACCCACGCCGATGTAGCCACAGGCTGGCGTCACGGCCACCAGACCCGCAATCGCCCCGGAGCATGCGCCCAGCAGCGATGGCTTACCGCGGGTTGCCCACTCGCCGAAGACCCAGGCGAGGATGGCGGCGGCGGTGGCGACAACGGTGTTCACAAACGCCAGAGCTGCGATTTCGTTAGCGGCACCGGCAGAGCCTGCGTTAAAGCCGAACCAGCCAATGTAGAGGATTGCCGTACCAATAAACACCATCGGCAGGTTGTGCGGTTTAAACGCCTCTTTGCCGAAGCCAACGCGTTTGCCAATCAGGTAAGCACCTACCAGGCCGGCAATCGCGGCGTTGATGTGCACCACCGTGCCGCCGGCAAAGTCCAGCGCGCCGTGGGAAGCCAGCAGACCGCCGCCCCAGACCATATGCGCAATAGGTACGTAGGAGAGGGTCATCCACACCACCACGAAGATCAGTACCGCTGAGAAGCGGATACGCTCAGCCAGCGCACCGACGATCAGCCCAACAGTGATGCAGGCAAACGAGCCCTGGAACGCAACATGGATATACTGGTAGAAGCTGCCCATCACGGCGGTCAGCTCGATATTTTTCAGCATCGCCCAGTTGAAGTCGCCGAAGAAGTTATTGCCGGTGCCGAACGCCAGCGAGTAGCCGTAAACCACCCACAGCACGCACACCAGCGCAAAGGTCACGGTGACCTGGGTCAGCATCGACAGCACGTTTTTGCCACGGATCAGGCCGCCGTAGAACAGCGCAATCCCTGGAATGGTCATAAACAGCACCAGCGCGGTGCAGATCATCATAAAGGCGTTATCGGCCTTGTCGGCCACGGCCGGAGCCGCCATCGCCAGACCCGGTAACGCTGCCAGTGCGGCCATCGCCGTTTTTAAGGTTACTTTTTTCATTTTTACCATCCCAATCACTGTGTGTCTGACGTTACAGTGCCGCTTCGTCGGCTTCGCCGGTACGAATACGGATAACGCGTTGCAGTTCGGCAACGAAAATTTTGCCGTCGCCAATTTTTCCGGTGTAGGCGGCTTTGCTAATGATATCGATCACTTCTTCAAGCTGATCGTCAGCAATGGCCACATCAATCTTTACCTTCGGCAGGAAGTTAACGCTGTATTCCGCTCCGCGGTAGAGTTCAGCATGGCCCTTCTGACGCCCAAAGCCTTTCACTTCAGTAACGGTCAGCCCCTGAATACCAATAGACGACAGCGCTTCGCGGACGTCCTCGAGTTTAAATGGCTTAATGACCACGGTAACCAGCTTCATAAATCCCCCTCAGTCGTAAATCGGTAATGGCCGCAGCTAACATGCGATAAATATTGCAAGCGGTGTGCCAGAATTGAAAAAAGGGAAAAATTCAGCAGCTTGAGCCGTCAGGACAGGGCAGCAGGTTTGGTAAAAAAGTGTGACAGGGATTCAGATTGTTCCTGGGAAAGAAAAACGCACCATGGCAGTGCATGGTGCGCGGCATTTTTGCACCAACAGACGATTCTGTTAGTAGCTTGCCTGATTATGGTGCATCAGGCAATTAGCGACTCTTCTTGCGCACTGGCTGCCAGCTCCTCGCCCGCCAGCTGCAGCTGATACATCTGCCAGTAACGCCCTTCGGCAGCCAGCAGTTCCTGATGATTGCCGCGCTCTACCGCCTGACCACGATGCAGCACCAGAATGGTGTCAGCCTCAACGATTGTAGAGAGACGATGGGCAATCACCACCAGCGTTGTCTGCTGCCGTACGGCTGCCAGCGCCTGCTGAATCGCCTGCTCGGTGCCGGAGTCGATATTGGCCGTGGCCTCATCAAGGATCAGTATCTGCGGGGTAGCAACCAGTACGCGCGCCAGCGCCAGCAGCTGCTTCTGCCCTACCGACAGGTTATTCCCCTGCTCCCCGAGACTGGTGTGGATGCCATCGGGCATGCCACGCGCCAACTCTGCCAGCTGAACGGTCTCCAGCGCCTGCCAGACCTGCGCTTCGCTGATATCACGCCCGAGGGTGACGTTAGCAAAGAAGGAGTCCGCCAGTACCACCGGATCCTGCTGGACCATCGCGACGCCCTGGCGCAGCACATCGTGGCTGAGAGTCGAGAGCGATCGGCCATCAAGGCGGATCTCCCCTTTGGTCAGCGGATAGTAGCCCATCAGCAGGCTGGCAAGGGTACTCTTGCCGCTACCGGTATGGCCCACCAGCGCGATGAAGCTGCGCGGCGGCACGGTGAGGTTGATGTCCTGTAAGACCAGATTATCGTCGCGATAGGCGAATGACAGATTTTCGATGTCGATTGCACCGCTGGCCAGCGGACGCTCATCGTCACCGTAGGTCTGGCGCGGTCGGTCCATCAGCTCAAACACGCGTTCACCCGCCACCACCGCCTGCTGCAGCATCGACTGCTGGGTGGTCAGCTCAATCAGTGGCTCGTTAAGACGACCAAGATAGCTGATAAAGGCGTAGAGCACCCCGACCTCAATGGTGCCCACCGAGGTAAAGCCAAACAGCATCAGCAGGCCGCAGAGCACCAGCGCCGAGAAGAGACTCAGCAGCGGCCGCAGCAGAAAGCCATCAAGCCGCAGCGTTTGCATGCGCGCCGTATAGTGGGAGCGGCTGGCCTCGCCCATCCGCTCGCCGAAGCGCGCCTGCTGGCGAAACTGCTGGATCACGTTCATCCCATTGATCACTTCATTGAAGCCATCGTTGATATCCGCCAGGTAGGTGCGGACGCGGCGAACAATAGGCGTGCTGTAGCGCTGGTAGAGTGCCATTACGCAGAGCACCGCCGGGAAGATCGCCAGCGCCACCAGCGCCATCCGCCAGTCGAGGCTGAACATCGCCACCAGCATTGCCCCCACCAGCGCCGCGCTGCGCAGCACGGTTGAGACCACCATCACATAGAGATCGCGGATCACTTCCGTATCGTTAGTAACGCGGGAGATGAGCTGCCCTACCGGCTGGGTATCAAAGGCGTTCAGCGGCTGACGCAGAGCGGCATCCATCACGTCGGTACGCAGCTGCTGTACTACGCCGACGGCAGCCTCGTTAAACAGCAGCGACTGGGCATAGTGCAGCCCGGCAGCCAGCAGCTGTAGTCCGATGTAAGCCACGGTTAGCCCCACCAGAAGGCCGAGCGGCAGATAGCTTTTCGCCACCATATTATCGATAAAATAGCTGATCAGCGCCGGGCCGGCGACCTCAGCCGCTGCGGCAACCCACAGCATAACGACCGCTCGGGTAAGCGGTTTTTTCCACGGTTTACCGTAGGCTAACAGGCGTTTAAGGGTTGGCCAAAGCTGTCCAAAACTACGCATCAGCACTCTCCTTCTCTTCGTCATCCAGCGCGGCTTCCAGCTGCTGGTAGCGGTGCATATCCCGGTACCAGCCCGGCTGATGGGATAAGGTTTCGTGCTGCCCGCGCTGAACAATGTGCCCATGCTGCATCACCAGAATCTCGCTCGCTTCGGCGAGAGCCGAAAGCCGGTGCGCACTAATAATTACCGTCCGCCCTTCCCCCCACTGACGCAGGTTATGCAGGATCTGATGCTCGGTACGGCCATCCACCGCCGACAGGGCATCGTCGAGGATCAGGATTTCGGCATTAAGCAGCAGCGCCCGGGCAATGGAGATACGCTGCTTCTGCCCGCCGGAGAGCATCACCCCACGCTCGCCTACCTCGGTATCATACCCCTGCGGCAGACGCAGGATATCCTCATGGACGCTGGCCAGTCGGGCGACGTGCTCAATCTCCTGCTGGGTCGCGCCGGGGTGACCGAGGGCGATGTTATTGCCTACGGTGTCAGAGAAGAGGAACGGCGTCTGATTGACAACCGCCAGCCGCCCGCGCCATGCGTCCAGCTTCAGGCTCGGCAGAGGCCGATCATGAAAGCGGATCTCCCCTCGGGTGACGTCAAAATGGCGCTGGATCAGCGACAGCAGGGTGCTTTTACCCGCCCCGGTCGGCCCGCAGATACCCAACATCTGCCCCGGCGTCAGCGTAAAGCTGATGTTCTCCAGAGTGGGATGCGCTGCTTGCGGATAGCTGAACTCGCGGATCGCCACGTTAAGGTTGCCGCGCCCTTCCGGCAGCGGCTCGCTGCCGTCATCCACTACCGGCGCTTCCGCCAGCATGTCCCGGATGCGGCTGTAGGCGGCGCTGCCGCGCTCAACGATATTAAACATCCACGCGAGGGCGAGCATTGGCCAGATCATCAGCCCCAGATACATGGTAAAGCTGGTGAGTTCCCCCAGCGTCAGGCTGCCGTTAACCACCATCCAGCTACCGCCGCCGATCGCCAGCAGGTTTGCCATGCCGATAGCGATATAGATCGTAGGATCGAAGCGGGCATCAACCCGCGCAACCTTCATGTTTTTTCTGCCGGTATCGGCGGCATCTTCGGCAAACAGCCCGGACTGCCGATCTTCAAGGCCAAAGGCTTTGATCATGCGGATGCTGGTCAGGCTCTCCTGGGTACGGTCGTTTAGCGATGAGAACGCCGCCTGTGCCAGCTTGAACCGATTATGCAGCTGATCGCCATAGCGCTTGATCACCAGCGCCATAATTGGCATCGGCAGCAGCGCCAGCAGGGTAAGCTGCCAGCTAATCTGGGTCGACATGACGATCAGCACCACGCAGCCCATCACCAGCGAGTCCACCAGGGTCAGCACTCCCTCCCCTGCGGCAAAGACCACGCGATCGACGTCGTTAGTGGCGCGGGCCATCAGGTCACCGGTGCGGTGGCGCAGATAGAACTCCGGGTGTTGACGGCTAAGCTGGTGGTAGAAGTCCTCCCGCAGCTCGACGGCTAGCTGGTAAGATGCGCCGAACAGCAGCACGCGCCAGACGTAGCGCAGCAGGTAGATGACCACCGCCACCAGCACCAGCAGACCAACCCACATCATGACATCCCGCGGGCGATAGTGGCCCTGAGTAACGCCATCGACCACGTATCCCACCACCTTCGGCGGGATCAGCTGCAGAATAGCAATGATGATGAGCAGGGCAACGGCACCGAGATAGCGTCGCCACTCCCGGCGAAAGTACCAGCCTAGTTGAGCAAATAATCGCACGCGGTTATATCCTGAAGGTCTTTATTCGGTCCCTGATGCCGGGACCAGAAGCGTTATTCAATGGGTAACTCTGTCGTATATTTTATCTGTTCCATCGCAAAACTCGATGTCACATCGGACAAGCCTGGCACGCTATTGACCAGACGTTTATAAAAATCATCGTAGCGCTTCATATCGGCGACCTGAACGCGCATTAAGTAGTCATACTCACCGGCCATGCGCCAGAAGCCCAGCACCTCCGGCATGGCAGAGACGACGCTGACAAACTGATGATACCACTCGCTGCAGTGCTGCTGGGTTTTAATGAGTACAAACGCCGTCAGGCCGAGGCCCAGCTTTTCAGCATCCAGCAGCGCTACGCGCGCCAGCAGAATGCCTTCATCCTCGAGCCGCTTGAGCCGTTTCCAGCAGGGGGTAGTAGTCAGATTAACGGCATCGGCTAACGCCTGCAAAGAGAGGGTGCTGTCTCGTTGCAGCAGGGTAAGCAGCTTTTTGTCAATTTTATCTAGCATCACCGGCCTCCGGGAGAAATTTTTTCTCTGTGCATTCTATTTCAAAGGCAGAATGGCAACAATTTTTTAGGCGTAATCCGTTAAGCTAGGCACAAATTGACAAACAGGATCGCCCCGGATGAACAACGCCTGGACTAAATATGCCATCAGTGAAATCAATGCCGATGCCCAGCGCTCGGCGGATACACATCTGATTCGCCTTCCCCTGCCCGCCTTTCCGGGGATTTATATCTACCTGAAGGATGAGAGCACGCACCCAACCGGTAGCCTGAAGCATCGTCTGGCGCGCTCGCTGTTCCTTTACGGGCTGTGCAACGGCTGGATCCAGGAAGGCACGCCGATTATTGAGGCCTCTTCCGGCTCAACGGCAGTATCGGAGGCCTGGTTTGCCCGGCTGCTGGGTCTGCCCTTTATCGCAGTGATGCCCGCCTGCACCGCTAAGCGCAAAATTGAGCAGATTGCGTTTTACGGCGGACGTTGCCACTTCGTTGAAAGCGCCTGCGAGATCTACGCCGCCTCGGAGACGCTGGCGCAGGAGCTACGTGGCCACTACATGGATCAGTTTACCTATGCCGAGCGCGCCACCGACTGGCGCGGCAACAACAATATTGCCGACAGTATCTATCGCCAGATGCGCTATGAGCCGCACCCGATCCCAACCCATATCGTGATGAGCGCCGGAACCGGTGGCACGTCGGCAACTATTGGTCGCTATATTCGCTACCAGGGATACGACACCCGGCTCACGGTGGTCGATCCGCAAAATTCCGTCTTCCTTGACTACTGGCATCAGCGGGATGCCAGCCTGCGTAGCCCGGTCGGCAGTAAGATCGAGGGCATTGGTCGTCCCCGCGTGGAGCCGTCGTTCATTCCGGACGTGGTAGACGAGATGCTGCGCGTCCCGGATGCCGCCAGCGTCGCTGCCGCCCACTGGCTGGAGAGCCAGCTGGGCCGCAAGGTCGGGGCCTCCACCGGTACCAATATGTGGGGGGCGTTGCAGCTTGCCGCCCGAATGCGTGACGAGGGGCGTACCGGCTCGATTGTTACCCTGCTGTGCGACAGCGGCGAGCGCTATCTCGACACCTACTACAATCCAGAGTGGGTTAAGGCCTCTATAGGCTATACCGCGCCCTGGGCTGCAGAGATTGCCCGACTGATGCGATAGCAAATGGCTACTGGTGGTGCCCGCCGTCAGGCGCTACCATAGCGGTTTTATTGCTTTTGAAACTGTCAGGAAAATCTATGAAACGTGCCGTTGTCGTCTTTAGCGGAGGCCAGGACTCCACCACCTGTCTGGTACAGGCGCTGCATCACTATGATGAAGTCCACTGTGTCACCTTCGATTACGGCCAGCGCCACCGCGCCGAGATTGACGTCGCGCGTGAGCTGGCGCTGAAGCTGGGTGCACGGGCGCATAAAGTGCTGGACGTCACCCTGCTTAACGAGCTGGCGGTCAGCAGTTTAACCCGCGACAGTATTCCGGTGCCAGACTACGAGCCGGACGCCAGCGGTATTCCCAATACCTTCGTACCGGGCCGCAATATTCTGTTTTTGACCCTTGCGGCGATCTACGCCTACCAGGTGCAGGCCGAAGCAGTGATCACCGGCGTCTGTGAGACCGACTTCTCCGGCTACCCGGACTGTCGCGACGAGTTTGTGAAAGCGCTCAACCATGCGGTGAGCCTCGGCATGGCAAAGGATATCCGCTTTGAGACGCCGCTGATGTGGCTCGATAAAGCAGAAACCTGGGCGCTGGCCGACTACTGGCAGACGCTGACGCTGGTGCGCGAGGAGACGCTGACCTGCTACAACGGCATCAAGGGCGACGGCTGCGGCCAGTGTGCCGCCTGTAACCTGCGAGCCAACGGCCTCAATCACTATCTGGCAGAGAAGCCTGCGGTGATGGCGGCAATGAAGCGGAAAACAGGATTGCAGTAAGCTTGATTAACGCCGGGTGGCGGCTTCGCCTTACCCGGCCTACAGTGGCACAGTGCGGTTTGTAGGCCCGGTAAACGTAGCGCCACCGGGCGTGAGAGCTTACGCCATCATCATCTCCAGCTTCTCCCGCAGCTCCCCTTCCAGCGCCAGCGATTTTTTAGTGCGCAGATCGATGCAGACAAAGGTGATCAGCGCATCGGCCACCACCTCCCCCTCTGGCGACAGCGTCACGACCTGGCTGAGCACGCCGCTTTTGCCGTTGAGCTGCTGTATGCTGCTGGTAATGGTCAACAGATCGCCCAGCACCGCCGGTCGGCGATAGTTGATGTTGATATTGACCACGATAAACGCAATGTTATTAGCCGTCATCCAGCGGAAGCCTTCGCTGCTTTCCAGCCCCTCCCAGCGCGCCTCCTCCAGAAACTCCAGGTAGCGGGCATTATTTACATGCTGGTAGACATCGATATGGTAACCACGAACTTTAATTTCAGTCTGCATAGCGCAATAGCCTTTTTTCTTATGTTATGTAGGGTCGGAGGTCATAACTGGTATGACCTCTTTAGCATGGCAAAAAATGGCTATGACGCAAGCAAAACTTACAGGGTTAAACGATCCAGGTTACGCTCCACCAGCGAGGCCCCCATTCCCGGCACCTGCTGCAGATCCTCCAGCGTCTTGAAGGGGCCATATTCGTCACGGTAGCTGACAATCGCCTGCGCTTTCTTCAGCCCCACGCCGTTCATCGCCTGTGCCAGCGCCTCCGCAGATGCTGCGTTGATGCTGACCCGGGTCGGCTCCTCATCGCCCTTCACCGCCTGCGGCGCTTTTGCCTTAGCCTCCGGCCCAGCGGCGGCGGATTTACTGTGTACCGTCTGCGCCTGCGGGGATTTCACCGGCGCTTCAGCGGCAAGCGCTTGCTGGCTCAGGGCGGCACAGGTCAATGTCAGGGTCATCACCGCTATTTTGATTCCACGTTTCATGCTGCTTTCTCCTTGTGTGTTGACAGCCCCTGCACGATAAACAGAGCGGGAACGCGAAACAAATGGCAGATTGCAGAAATGGAAAAGGCCGCGAAAGCGGCCTTTGATTATTGCAGGGCGTTGCAAAACTCTGCGAGACGCCCAGAGAAATTACTGCTGCGGATCGACGATGTCGCCCGTTTTGATTTTGGCGTCTTTACGCAGATTGCTCATCAGCGCTTCGAAAGAGATTTGGGCATTGTTCTCAGTGATCCCCTCAACCATGGCTTTTTTCTGCGCGTCCGGCAGGGTGCCCGCTTTCACTTCGTCCAGCGCCAGCAGCACTACGTTGCCCTGCATATCGTTGGCTACGCCGTAGACCGGCTTACCCTTCGCCGGCAGGGCCAGCGTAAAGGCGGCCTGGCTCAGTGGATCCTGACCGGTACGTACCAGCGCCTTCGGCTCGCCAAAGCTCAGGCCTGCGGCTTTCAGCGCCTCGTCGCCTTTACCGGCTTTCAGGTCAGCCAGCAGCTTATCAGCATCCAGCTTCGCCTTCTGCTCAGCTTTATTATGCTTAACGATATCGGCGATCTGGGTTTTAACCTCTTCCAACGGCTTCACGGCCTCGGCTTTATGCTCGCTCACGCGCAGCACAAAGGCGCGATCGCCATCGACGGTAATGATGTCGGAGTTGTTGCCCGGTGAACCGTTCTCACCCACCAGCGCGCCGCCGAAGATAGCGTCAGACACCGGTTTGAAGTTCAGCTCCTGCGGCAGGTTGTCGCGGCCAAACCAGCCGGTTTCAACCGCTTTCATGCCTGCAGCCTGCTCTGCGCCTGCCAGCGACTCATTATCGTTGCTCGCGGCATCGCTCACTTTCTGCTGCAGGGCATAGTAGGCATCAAGACCTTTCTCCTGCTTCACCTTTGCAGCCAGCTCGTCACGCACGTCGTTAAACGGCTTAATCTGAGCAGGCTGAACGTCATCAAGACGCACGACCAGGAAGCCAACGGAGGATTTAATCACGCCGGAGAGCTGGCCTTTCTCTTTCAGGCCCGCCTTCTTCAGCTCGTCCGGAGTGGTGGAATCTTCAAGCCAGCCCATATCGCCGCCGTTACGGGCAGAGATGATATCCGCCGACTTCTCTTTGGCGAGGGTGGCAAAATCAGCACCTTTGCTTAACTGATCCAGCACCGCCTTCGCGTCGTCTTCGGTTTTGGTCTGGATCACGCTGTAACGATTACGCTGCGGCTGGGTAAACTGATCCTGATGCTGATCGTAGTAGGCCTGGATCTCTTCATCGCTGGCGTTCTGCTGCATGCTGGCAGCATCCAGCTTGATGTAGCTGACGCGGAACTGCTCCGGGGCCATAAAGCTGTTTTTGTTCTGCTCGTAGTAGCTGGCGATCTCCTGATCGGAGACGGCCTGCTGCTGTGCCAGGGCGTTAACGTCGATGGTTGCAGTACGCACCATCCGCTGCTGCGCAACCAGCGCGGCCAGTTCGTCGGTTTCACCTTTCAGCATAAAATCAGTACCGGCAACGGCGTTGATCAGCTGCTGGGAGGTGAGCTGGTTACGCAGGGCCTGAGCGTACTGATCGGCGGTCATGCCCATCTGATTGACCAGCGCATTGTAGCGTGCGTTGTCGAACTTACCGTTGTTCTGGAAAGCCTGGGTTGAGAAGATCGCTTTCTTCACCTGCTCGTCGCTGATGCCAAGGCCCAGATGCTGAGCGTACTGGTCCAGCAGCGCTTCATCAATCAGGCGGCTCAGCACCTGCTGGCGCATGCTCTTCATATAGGCTTCGTTACTGACCAGCTCGGAGAATCGCTCGCCATGCCTCTGCTGCAGACGGTTACGTTCCGCCGCCACCGCATTTTCGAACTGGCTGCGACTAATCTCCTGGCCATTAACTTTTGCGGCATAATTATTGTTACCGCCAATCAGGTAGTTACCAACGCCAGTCAGAATGAATGACACGATAATCAAACCCAGAATGATCTTGAGCACGACGTGGTTGGCCGCCGCGCGTAAATTGTCCATCATGGTGTAACAACACTCCGCTGTAGGTAACTGTCTGTCTCACGCAGCGCCAACACTCCTGGGCCACTGCGCGTAAAGCCGTATTGTGACAAGAAACCGGGGCGGTTGTCAGCCCACAGGTCCGATTAATTCCGGCATCGCAAATAAAAAAGGCACATCTGGTGATGCGCCCTTGTACTTTGTCACAATCCTGAGAGGGATCGCTATCAGTTTACCGCGTCTTTCAGCGCCTTACCTGCGCGGAAACCCGGAACTTTAGCAGCAGCGATGGTGATCTCTTTGCCAGTCTGCGGGTTGCGACCAGTACGGGCAGCACGCTCTTTAACAGCAAAAGTACCAAAACCTACCAGCGCTACCTCTTCCCCGGATTGCAGAGATTCAGTCACAGAAGCAATTAAAGCATCTAACGCACGTCCAGCCGCAGCTTTAGAGATATCAGCCCCTGCAGCAATTTTGTCTATCAGTTGAGATTTATTCACTCTTCTCTTCCTCTCTTTATAATTTATATCGCACCTTAATCCATCGAAGTGCGACCGCGCAGCAGTTATATCAGGCCTGTCATGCCCTTACAACACCCGTTGTTGATGATACAGCAAACCAGCCATCTAAATTAGCTATACAAAAAAAGGCTGGCAAGCCCGAAATGCGCTGCCAGCCTTGTTTTTATCGACGCTCTTTGCGCGAGGTCACTATTTTGCGCTAACGACCTGCATACCTGACGGCTCATTCTGCAGCGCCAGGGTCAGCACTTCCTCGATGCGTTTCACCGGGTGAATGTCGAGATCGGCAATCACGTTCTCCGGGATCTCTTCGAGGTCACGCTTGTTCTCGTAGGGGATCAGCACGGTTTTGATACCGCCGCGGTGCGCCGCCAGCAGCTTCTCTTTCAGGCCGCCAATCGGCAGAACCTGACCGCGCAGGGTGATCTCACCGGTCATCGCCACGTCGGCGCGAACCGGGTTGCCGGTCAGACAGGAGACCAGCGCCGTACACATGGCAATACCGGCACTCGGGCCATCTTTAGGCGTCGCCCCTTCCGGAACGTGAACGTGAATATCGCGTTTTTCGTAGAAGTCGCCGTTAATGCCCAGCTTCTCTGCACGCGCGCGTACCACGGTCAGCGCTGCCTGGATGGACTCCTGCATCACCTCACCCAGCGAGCCGGTGTAGGTCAGCTTGCCTTTACCTGGTACGCAGGCGGTTTCGATGGTCAGCAGATCGCCGCCCACTTCCGTCCACGCCAGACCAGTCACCTGACCCACGCGGTTTTCATCATCCGCACGGCCGTAGTCGAAGCGCTGAACGCCCAGATACTCGTTGAGGTTGTCACCGTTAATGGTGATCTGCTTCAGCGACGGATCGAGCAGCAGCTGTTTCACCGCCTTCCGGCACAGCTTGGAGATTTCACGCTCCAGGCTACGGACACCGGCTTCACGGGTGTAGTAGCGTATAATGCCAACGATGGCGCTATCGTCAACCGTGATCTCGCCGTTTTTCAGGGCGTTACGCTCAATCTGCTTCGGCAGCAGGTGGCGTTTGGCAATGTTCAGCTTCTCATCTTCGGTGTAGCCCGACAGACGGATCACTTCCATACGGTCCAGCAGCGGTGCAGGGATGTTCATCGAGTTTGACGTCGCAACAAACATCACGTCGCTGAGATCGTAGTCGACCTCAAGGTAGTGATCGCTGAAAGCCACGTTCTGCTCGGGATCCAGCACTTCCAGCAGTGCCGAAGCCGGGTCACCACGCATGTCCGACGACATCTTGTCGATCTCATCCAGCAGGAAAAGCGGGTTTTTCACCCCTACTTTCGCCATCTTCTGGATCAGTTTGCCCGGCATAGAGCCGATATAGGTCCGGCGGTGACCACGAATTTCCGCTTCGTCACGCACGCCGCCCAGCGCCATACGGATATATTTACGTCCGGTGGCTTTGGCAATGGACTGCCCCAGAGAGGTTTTACCCACCCCCGGCGGTCCGACCAGGCAGAGGATTGGCCCTTTCAGTTTGTTAACCCGGCTCTGAACCGCAAGGTACTCAAGGATGCGATCTTTCACGCGTTCCAGACCGTAGTGATCGGTATCAAGAATCTCCTGCGCCTGACGCAGATCTTTTTTGACCTTGCTGCGAGCGTTCCACGGTACCTGAATCATCCACTCGATGTAGCCGCGCACCACGGTTGCTTCTGCCGACATCGGAGACATCATCTTCAGCTTCTGCAGCTCGGCTTCCGCTTTCTCTTTTGCCTCTTTCGGCATCTTCGCCGCGTCGATCTTACGCTTCAGCGCTTCGTTTTCGTCCGGCGCATCGTCCATCTCGCCCAGCTCTTTCTGAATAGCCTTCATCTGCTCATTCAGATAGTACTCGCGCTGGGATTTCTCCATCTGCTTCTTAACGCGGTTACGGATGCGTTTCTCGACCTGCAGCAGGTCGATCTCCGACTCCATCATCGCCATCAGATACTCCAGACGTTCGTTGACGTCGGACATCTCCAGCACGGACTGCTTGTCCGCCAGCTTCAGCGGCATATGAGCGGCGATGGTGTCAGCCAGACGTGCTGGATCGTCAATGCTATTAAGCGACGTCAGCACTTCCGGTGGGATTTTTTTGTTGAGCTTGATATAGCCTTCAAACTGGCCGATAGCGGTGCGAACCAGCACCTCC